>JAFGWL010000067.1 GCA_016937175.1 Candidatus Mcinerneyibacteriota bacterium
GAGAGGTTTTTGACAAGCTTCAGGACTGAGAAGACCCCTTTCCCACCCATGGCGTTCTCCACCCGGGCGGTCTTCTTTTTCTCTTCTGGAACAGCCCCTTCGATGGCCACGTCTCCGCTCACAGAGGTCGCTGTCACCATTTGATCCCCCTCGTAGTGAAGGGCCTTGAGATGAATATCCCCTGATACAGAGACAGCGCGCATGGGCTGTTCCGGAGCGAAATCACCCGTGACCGAAATATCGCCGGCCACCGTCTTACAGTTCATAGCTGTCAGGCGTCCGTTTCTGACGATGATATCTCCGTTTACCGTCACAGCCGACATAGCTCCGTTCATCTCGTTGATGACAAGATCCCCTTTGACCACACGTGCGGAAAGGTCTCCATCCAGAGTCTTGCGGAAGGCCAGGTCTCCCATTCTGATCTCAGTCTTTCCGGTAAAGGCCAAAGATTCCTCGACGATGCAATCCCCCTTGTCCAGCTGGATCGTCCCCTTCACGGGAAGATCGGGCAGAGTAAGGATCAGGTCACTGGCGCCCCTGGTTCCCAGGGTAAGCCCGCTTTTCCTCTCCCGGATCTTTAACCCTTCATCTTCGGAGTAATCTACATCGATAAAGGCTTCCAGGGCTCCTTTCCGCAGATCGGGAAACTCTACAGAAAGAGTCTTCCCTTTACCTTTTTTCACTACGATATCTCCCGCAAAAAGAAAGATATCCAGATTAATACATGCTCCCTTGACTTCATATTCCATGATCTCTCCTATTCCTCAAGCTTTTTCATGGCTTCCTCGAAGGTAATCTTACCTTTGTCGAGCTGTTCCAGGACAGCCGTTTTCTCTTCGGGAGAGACCCGGCTGCTCCCCTGGCCGACTCGGAGCTCCTCCTTCGCCTGCTTCAAAAGATTCTTCACTTTGGGATAGGAGCAGTTCATAAGCCGTTCGACTTGCTTGATATTGCCTTCGGCATAAATAAAGACCTTGATGAACTCCATAATATCCGCTGAAACGGCACACCCCGTATCAGGGACAAAACGTCCTGTCAGGGAAGTCCCGCAGCCTTCACAATGGAGGGCCGTCACAAAAAGATTTTCACCGCAAATGGGACACTTATTTATCATACTCTCTCCTTTCATTAATATTATGAATACTAATATTAATAATGTCAATATAAAAGACAATTTTAATTCATATTATGTTTCAGAAAAATTAAAAAAAAGAGGGGGCGATACCCCCTCTTAAGGCTGAGAAAAGATGTAAATCAGAAATTCAACCGAACTCCGGCATCCACGGAAATAGCTTTGATCCCCTTTTCCATGGTCGAATCATCGACTTTCAGCATATGGTACTTGGCCCCCACCCGGAAGGAGAGAGGAAGCATGGGCAATCCCATCTTCACTCCTGCCCCGAGAAAGCCTCCCCAGCGTGATTTTGACTCATCATAAAGGAGAGTCCCGCCCCCCTCTTCCCTGACAGTCACTTTGCTTTTATAAAGGCCGTAGCCGGCATGGCCGTAGAGAGGCAGAAGCGGCGGGTCCAGCATGATCTCCAGGCAGACAGGTGTCGTGGAAAACTCGATGTCAAGATCCTCAGCTGCGGCTGTTATCTCATCCTGAAGCTCTCCGGAGAGGTCTGCGAACTGGACCGCTTCGTTATCACTCAAGCTGATCCGGTCTATACTCAGACCCACTTTCACCATGGGGAAGACAGCTTTTCTCAACGACCCTCCGATGAGAAAACCATTCCCGAACATATTCCGGGCCTCTTCGGGGGAAACGGTCATATAGCCTCCGGCACGGACTTCAAGCTGCATGCCCAGTGAAGGCCCCAGGGCCAGGGCCGAAAGGCTCATGCTCAGAAAAAGAGCTAAAATCATAATCGCTTTTTTCATACTCAATTCCTCCTTTTAAATCTTCCCGTCACTGCCCAGTATAGCGATCTTCCGCCTGACCATCTCTTTGATGGCATCCCGGGCCGGCCCCAGGTACTTTCTGGGGTCGAAGTTTTCGGGGTCTTCTGTGAGTTCTTTCCGGATCACTCCGGTCATGGCCAGGCGGAGGTCAGTGTCGATGTTCACTTTACAGACCCCGTATTTCACAGCTCTGGATATCATCTCCTCAGGCACTCCCCGGGCACCGGGCAAAGCCCCCCCGTAGCGGTTGCAAAGCTCCACAAACTCGGGAATGACTGTGGAAGCCCCGTGGAGGACCAGGGGAAATCCTTTCAGTTTTTCTGTAATGACCTCAAGGCGTTGAAAATCCAGAGAAGGTTCTCCTTTGAATTTATAGGCTCCGTGGGAAGTCCCGATGGCGATGGCCAGAGAATCGACCTCCGTCTTTTCCACAAACTCCACAGCCTGGTCCGGATCCGTGTAGCTTGATTCCTTCTCAGAGACACGGACATGCTCCTCCACTCCTGCAAGCCTTCCCAGCTCTGCTTCAACAACGACACCGCGGGGATGGGCATACTCTACGACCTTTCTGGTCAGTGCGACATTCTCCTCAAAGGGAAGATGAGACCCGTCGATCATCACCGACGTGAACCCCCCGTCGATACAGCTCTGGCATAGTTCAAACGAATCCCCATGGTCCAGATGCAGGACGATGGGAAGGTCCTTATTGATCTCCAGGGCCGCCTGGACCAGGTGGACCAGATATTCATGCCGTGCATATTTACGGGCCCCTTTTGAGACCTGGAGGATCAGAGGAGAGCGCATCTCAGATGCCGCTTCACAGATCCCCTGGATGATCTCCATGTTGTTGACATTGAACGCCCCGACGGCATAACCCTTCTCGTAGGCGTCCCGGAACATCTCCTGACTTGTCACAAGTGCCATGACAAAACCTCCTTGTTTAGGCGTGAAAAGCCTTTCTCAATTTTTTGACAGTCTCTGCGGGGTTTTCAATATATATTTTAGCTCCGCCGATAATGTCCATGAAGCCCAGCTCCCCCCTGTCACGGGGAACCACATGCAGATGCAGGTGTTCGATGCTGGCCCCGCTGGCTTTTCCGATATTAAAACCGATATTGAACCCTTCGCAATGGTAAAGGCCTTCTATGATATCAAGGCTCTTATTACGGATCCGGATAAAGGCAACCTCCTCTTCCGGCGTGAGTTCCCGCAGATCGGTGATATGCCGTTCGGGAAAGATCATAATATGGCCGGGGTTATACGGATAGAGGTTTACCGTTACGATAAAGCCGTTTTCGCGGTAGACATCAAGCTTGGCTACGTCAGGGTCTCCATCGCGCACGGCACACAGGATGCACTTCTCCTCCCGAGCCTTTACGGACCTCCGCTTTCTGATATAATCTCCTTTGTCCGGGGGATAGAGGTGTTTTCTGTAGAGGCTCATGACATCTCCCTATCCTTCGTTTTTATGCCCCTTGAGGAAATCCAGGGCGAATTTGATCTGCTTTTCATATTGCGTGGGGATCGTCTTTATCCGCATCATCCGTGAAAACTGAAAGGCAGCTTCCTCCATGTTGCCCTGCTCGTAGTAGATGGTCCCGGCAAGATAAAGGGCAATAAAGAGGTCCTCCGACTCACCGGCCTCCTCATAGATCTGCTCAGCCAGCTCCAGGATACGTTGGGAGCTTTTTTTCACCCACTCCTTTTTCTTCATATCCTTGGCGGCCCAATACGATTTCAGAAAATAATCCATGAGGGCGACTCCCTTTTCCCCCATAAGCTCTCCGATCTCACCGGCCCGGTAAAAGCGATAAGGGAGAGGAGCCGGGCTCTTTTTCGGAAGTTTCATCACCGCTTCGATAAAGGCGGGCTCCAGGGAGACACTGTTCTTTCCGAAAGAGAAGCGGTTGTCATACCCTGCATAGTGGCAAGCGGGGCAGAACCAGATGAAATATTTGAGGAGTTTTTCCCCGTTTTCAAAAAGCGGCTTAAAGTCAAGGGTGTATCCCTCCACATGATATTCCGCCAAGACGTGCCCTTTAAAGGATGTGCCGCAGACAGGACAGGTGACGGGGACCGTGAATAGTTTCATATGTCCATTATATCAAAGCGGGACGCTTTTACAAGGCAAAGTATAGAGTGTCAGAACCGGACATGTTTCCAGCTCCCTTTCTTATAAAGGATAAAGGCCCACAAAGCGGCCAGGAAGTTGCTGATGATCATGGACCACCAGAGGGCATCATACGGGTGACTGGCCAGAGGGCGGGCTAAAAAATCGAGAAGGGCCGCTATCCAGCCCGTCTCAGGCCCGCTGATACGGCCTGAAAGGAGATAGACGAAGGGGATCCGGAAAAGCCATAGCCGTGAGACATTAAAGAGAAAGACAGCTCCTGTCTTTCCGGCTCCGTTAAAAAGCCCGATAAACATGAAGACAGCTCCGAAGATAAAGGATGCAACAGAGGTGATCTTGAACATCCTGACACCGATATCCACCACAGCGGGATCATCGATGAAAAAACGGGTAAGATAGGCTCCGAAATTAAAGATGATCAAGGCCCCGGCGCCCATGATCCCCATGACCAGCACCGTGGCGCGGTGAAAACTTTTGATCGCTCTCCGGGTGTTTCCCGCCCCGAGGTTCTGTCCCACCATGGCGGTCAGCGCATTGCTGATCCCCATGGCCGGCATCATGAAAAAACCCGTCATCCGGTTCCCGATGGAATGGATGCTGATGACCACTGTTCCGAAGGAGTTGACAAAACCCTGCAGAAAGAGGAATCCGAAACTGGTCATGGACTGGGCCAGGGAGGCAGGGATACTGATCTTGAGGATCTGTCCCATAAGCCTCTTTTCGGGAAACATCTCATGTTTACCCGGAAGGTGTCGCCGGTGGACACGTACCATATAGAAAAGAGCCATGAAAGCCCCTACAAAACGGGCCAGAAAAGTGGCGTAAGCCGCACCCAGTGTCCCTCCGGCAGGGAAAAACCCCCAGCCGAAGATAAAGAGAGGGTCTATGACCACATTGATCATAACAGAGATGATCTGGACTTTCATGGGGTGGATCGTATCTCCCAGGCCATGGGCGATGCTCTGGAAAAAGACGACAAGATACATAAAGGGGAGCCCCATGAGGATTACACTGATATATTGACGGGCCAATCCCATGATCTCCGGAGGAGTCGACAGGACTTTCAGAATATCTTCCAAAAAAAAGGTTCCCATGAGGATAAAAAGAAGCGAGAAAAACCCCACGATCCAGACCAGATGGGCCACAACGCGCCTGATCCTGGGGACTTCGTCACCTCCTTTGAAGCGGGCTATGAGGGCTGTCCCCGCCACGGCGAACCCGATGCCGAAGGAGGAAAAGAAAAAGATCAGGGGAAAGGTCATTCCCACCACAGCCACGGCATCCCGGGCCGACTCTCCGAGCTTGCCCAGCCAGAACATATCCGTAAGATTGTAAAGAGTCTGCATGAAATTTGACAGCATGATGGGGAGAGAGAGTGAGATAAGCGTCTTGAGGATCGGCCCCTGGGTCAGGTCCATTTCATGTCTGTTTTCTATAGTTTTCACCTCCCGAGTATAAGGGAACAAAACGCGAGGTCAACATTAATTTAGGTAAGCGAAATTATTCCGTCTTGATATCACTCCCAAAGAGAGTAAAATAGATGAAGCATGAAGAAGATCAATGACCGCTATGAGATCATCAAAGAGATAGGAGCCGGAGAATACGGCATCATTTATCAGGTCCGCGATAACGAAGACAAAGCGGTACCGGTCAAGGCTCTGAAACTTTTTGACTCAGACAAACACGGTAAAGACCCCCTTCCCTTTTTCGAAGAGTATTGGTACACCCGCTCGGTGACAGCCACCTGCTCGGTCAAGGTCTTCGAATTCAACCGGGTCTATGCCATTGATGAAAGCCCTTTCCACGGAAATTACTATTACTACACCATGGAGTATGTAGATGGCCTAACCCTGGCCGACTATCTATTTATCGACAAAGAAGAGAAGAAGGAGATTCTGGAGCGCATCGCCATCAAGGTCCGCTGGCTTCATGCCAACGGTTTCTGGCACGGGGACCTCTCCCCGGAGAACATCATCATCTCTTTTAACAAGGATATCGTTTTTATCGACTTTTTTCCCCACGGCCATATCCGGGAAGAAGAAGAAAACTTTAAGAGTCTTATGAATGAATCCTTCGGTTTTTCCGTGGACAAGTTCTGGGACTCCGTTTCAGGCCAGAAGGTCTCATCTTCCCTCCTCAGGAGTATTGCCCGGCGCCACGGTTTCTCTCCGGCTCTTATCGAGCCTGCCCTGGAAAAACTACATCTTACCGTCAGGGACATGAAAAACAGAGACATCCCCCTGACGCTCTTCAACCTGGTCAATTTTACTGAAGACTATTTCACTTTGGCCATGCAATCGGCTAAACCCCTTCTGGTCATGAACGGTTTTATCACCAAAGAGATCCTTGTCAACGAAGACCCCTACTCCTTTATCAGGGAGCTCTATTTCAGCCTTCTCCATGATCCGCGCCTTAAAGAGATCTTTTCCTCGGAACCCTCATTAAAAGACAGCCTTAAAAGCCTTACTTACGAGTCCTTCTCCAACATCCATAAGACCTATGCCCGTTTCCTTATAGAGAGGATCCTGGAAGGCCTTCATGCTTCAGGAAAGACGGCCATAATCATCAGGAATGTCCGAACGGCGGATCCCTACAGCAAAGAGATCATCCGGGATATTCTTCATGAGCATACCGGGAAAAACCTTGTTCTCTTTATCAACGACAATATCGGGCGGGAGTCCTATTACAAAGCAGCAGGTCAGAACTGGCTTATCGAGGAGGATTTTACCAATCCGACCGGACCTGAATTCCGCTCTTTTTATTGCCGTATCCTGGATTCCTTCCTCATAAACAACCTGACCGGCCTCTCCTTTACCCACCTCTGCTCTATGAAACAGGTCGATCTCCTGGAAGCCATGCGTTTTCTTACTTACCTGGATCCCGGACGCCCTTATCCCGATATCAAAAACCTTATCGCTTCCTTCGACCCCAGGCGTGATAAGGCTCTCTTTTATGACTCTCTGCTGGGTGATCCAGATCTCCGTCTTTTCCTCTATGAGCTCTATTTTATGGACAACCCTTCCCGTACCGTTTTCCTCTCGGAACTGGCCGGGCCGAAATTTCAGCGCCTTTTTCAACAGCTGATCGTCGAAAGTGTCCTTCTTCCGGGAGCCGAGCAGACAGTCTATTTTGCAGACCCGGACCTTTTCACCCGTCTGGGAAAAGAGATCCGAGCACTGCCTGAGGAACAGCAGAAAAGACTTGCAGAAAAAGTCATGGCTCTGTATGAAAGGCATGAAGAGGACCTCTCTCCCCAGGAAAAGATCGTCCTGTGTATCACCATCAGCCGGGCAGGATTTCATGACAAGGCCATGGAATATCTTTTCAGCCACTTTTTTGTACGGTCCGAAGCTACAGAATCACTGTTGAAGAGCAATCTCTACTGGTATATCGAAAAACTCTATGAGAAGATGAAAAAAGACCCGGAGGCTTTTTCTCCCAGGTCGCTTCAGATCCTTCATATCGCCTACCATGCTTTAGCTCCCGACGCCACTCCCGAGAAGACCATCAGCGCCCTGCAGAAGCTGGACAGATCTGTCTCTCTGGATGCCGATATCCGAATGGTCCTCTACACGGATATGGCCCGCAAGCTCTATGTCCTAAGCCGCACAGAGAAGATGAAGGGTGTCATCAAAATCATCAAAGAACTTATTCCCCGGGTCCCCTTTGACCTGGCCTACACCGCCTACAGAGCTGAGATCCAATACTACTATTCCATCCGCGACCTGGAGACCATGATCCGCCTCTGCCGTGAACTGGCCCTGAAGTTAAACAAGGTTTCTGCAGAGGTAAGTGAACACCGGGGCATGGACCTGATCAGCTACTACTCCCTCTACTACCGCCACCAGGGACAGATGAAAAAACACAAGATCCTTTTGGATATTTTTCTTACAAAGGCGCGCCGCCTCAATGACCCCCGCTACCTCTATATCGCCCATACCAATTACGGGATGCACTATTACCTCCTGGGAAACAGAGAACAGAGCCACCACCATTTTCAGCTTGCCGCCCGGCAGGCTGAAGCCATGCAGGATTTCTACTACCTCATGCAGGCTTACAACAACCTGGCTGTCAATGAGCCTGACCCGGAAAAACTCGTTCAGGACCTCTATCAGGCTCTCAAATATACGGAATTCACAGAAGACAGTAAGAACAAGATCCTGATCCTCTATAACCTCATCGACACCATTCCTCCCGAAGAAGGCTACAGACTCTATGAAAAGCATAAAGACTTCATCCTGGAGCAGAGCAGTGACGACGCCTTTATCGCCCTTTATCGCGGACTGCTCTATTTTTCACTTACCGATGTCCTTTTTACTTTGGGAAAAGAGGATGAACTCCTAAACCTGGCTTCCCTTATCACAGATACAGAAATCACCAATCCCTACGCCACAGATGCCCGGACCCTCCGGGAACTCCTTTTGAAAAAGATAAAAGTCATAACGGGAGAAAGATCAGATATCTTAAAGGATTTCCCTTCTCTTCTCAAACATGCCACCGGAGAGACCATCAATTCCTTTAAGAGCTTTCTCTTTGAGACAGCTGCCTGTATCCTTTCTCCAAAGGAGCTTCTGGAGGCTGCCTCTTCCCTGGCTGCCTGGCATGAGCAAAACGAGATGCGGCAGAGCATCGGTGATATCTTGGTATGGATACGCCTGGAGAGTGACCCGGTCCTCAGAAAAGATCCCCGGAAATGCGCCCGTTATATCCGTCTTTATTACCGTAAATCCTCCTACTCCTTTATCTGCGGTTCTGTCTCTCTCCATCTGGCCCGGGCTCTGAAAAAGCTTGACGACCCCTCTTACCTCTGTGAATTATCAAGGACAGCAGAGATCTTCTCCCACGATTGCTCCCTCTATCACCGGGAAAACTCCCTGATATCGATTTTCCGGAAGGAATTCCCCGCAGAATTCGAAACCCTGGTCACCAAAGGAAAAGATCCCATGATCCGTGTTACAGATTTTTCTCCCCTGATCGCAGAATTGAAATCCCTCGCTGATAAAAATCTGGAGCAGCATGATTTTTTCACTTCTCTCCTCCCCCTCATGGCGCGTACCCTGCACTTTGACCGAGCCCTCTTTGTCCGTAACAGCTTCGGCCGCCTGGAAGAGTCCATGCATTTTGAAATGAGGCCCCAGGTCTTCTCTCCCCGGGCCAACCCGTCCTATGAAGAATATCTTCCCCGCCTTAAAGATACCCCCTTCTCCATGACAGTCAAAAACCATCCGGAAATCAAAAGAGTCCTCATCCTGCCCTTGATCGACAGAAAGGTCTGGATGCGGGCACGGGAAGACAGCCGCTACAAGCGGTCCACATCCCTCACCCATATGAACTATATCGAAGCCTTTATCTACCTTGACCAGAACCATGGCGCCCGGGTCAGATATAATCAGGATGCTCTCAAAATTCTCCTTCTCTTCCTTAATGAATACTGGCATAACCGTCTTTCAGAAGACAAATATATGCGGGATTCTCTGACAAATCTCTATTTCCGGGAAGTCTTCCTGCGCAAACTCAGCGATCTTGTCTTCACAGGAGGAGAGCGCCAACCACTTCCTATCTCCCTGCTTATGATCGATGTGGATAATTATAAGGAAATCAATGATATTTTCGGGCACCAGAGAGGTGACACGGTCCTTCGGGACATCGCCGCTATCCTGGGGAAAGCCATACGCGGCTATGACCTGGCCGGGCGATACGGCGGTGATGAATTCATCCTGGCCCTTCCCAACACCACGCCCGCTTCAGGACGTCTCATCGCCAACCGTATCCGAGACCGGATCGAAAAGGCTCAGATCATGGGGCTTATTCGGAAAATCACCGTAAGCATAGGCCTTTCCCACTATCCCACCGATTCCCGCCTTCTGGAAGAATTGATCCAGAAAGCCGACCAATGCCTTCTTCAGGCTAAAAAAATGGGGAAAAATACCGTGGTAACGACCCATAGCTCGCTGCGCAGCTGAGGCAAGAGCCTTGATCCGATAATTACTTTTGCAAAAGAGAGAGTCTGTAGAAGGCTTCCGGAGAAGATTGGGCCTGATACCAGGAGAGCAGCTCTTCCCGGGAGACCGTGGCTGATTGAAAGAGATCCTCCAGTAAAAACTGGATTTCCCAGAAAAAGGGGTCTTCCCTGTCCGCCCCCTTAAGAGAGTCCAGAAGGTGCTCCTTAGCGCCGGGTATCCCTTCCCGCCCTTCGATCTCCATCTTACGGAGGTCCATCTCTTTCCAGAGCTTTTCCGGAATCTTCTTTTTTTTAAATTGAAGCTCCAGTTCCCCGAAGGCCTCCCGGGCTTTTTCCGTATCGCCCTCCCGGAGGAAGGCATCGATGAGAACGGGAACATCCCATTGCCACTCCTGGACGCCCATTTCCTGTTCGGTTCGGATGGATTGAGTCAGATAAAAAGCCGCCCTTTCTCCGTTTCCCTTCAAATGGAGGTAGACCCGTCCGAAGTTAGCCTGGCTTCGGGCCAGAAGCCTCTTTTCTCCCCACTCACGGAGCATCTTCTCCAGAGTGGCATAATAGAGGAGGGCACTCTTCTCGTCTTTCATCTTATAATAGTTCAGGGCCATGTATTCCTGGGCGATATAGATCCCCCGTCGGTAGCCGATCTCTCTGAAGATGCGTAAGGCCTTTTCGTAACAGACAAGAGAACGGCCCATTTGGCCCTGGTCTGCATAAACGATCCCGAGGTTTCCGTAAACGTTGCCCACGATCATTTTGACATCAGCGCGGAGGGCTCCGTAGAGAGCCTCCTCAAGGACCTCCACGGCCCGGGAATAATCTTTCGTATAGGTATGGAAAAGCCCGATATTGGCGTTCATCATCACTTCTTTCAACGGAAGACGTTTCTCCGCTGCAAGGTCTAACGCCTTCTTCAGGTACTCATAGGCCTTCTCCCATTCACTCTTGTTCTCACGGATAAAGCCCAGGATATTCAGCGCTTCGATATCCCTTTCTGGAATCCGGGGCAAGAGTGTGGATCCGAGAAGCCTGCTCGATTGCTCTTCAGCCTCTTCATAATCGGAAGCCATGTAGGCGCGGTAACAGAGCAGGCTCAGGATATCATAATACTCCCTGGGCCACTTCCTGTCCCGGGCGATCCGGCAAAGTTCTTCCAGCCCGGAAGCCTCGGACCCGTCTCCTCCCTTGACAGAAAACAGGGTCTTATAATAACGAAGATGTGTCTTTTCCCTCTCCGGAAGAGACTCTGCAGAAAAAGAGGCGGCTATGGACTCTCCCTTCTCCCAGTACTGGACAGCATCATAAAGGGGAAAGAGATCATCCAGATAGAGCCGTAGCCGGGACAGGCCTTCAGGAAGAAGCCCTGTCAGAGTCTCGTTTACATAAATCGCAGCGCTGATATTCATACTTCCGGAAAGTCTTTTTTTCTTTTCTTCCAGAAAACGGATCTCGTCGTCACGACTCATAGAGGCTCGCTCCAGGACGTAACGGTCGACCCAGTCAAAATAACCTTTTTTTTCCTCCTCGACTGTGTGAAGGAGATGAAACTGCTCTTCTCTGCTTGTCTCCTTTCCCGGTTCCAGAAAGAGGAGGTAAGGGCCGTATTTCAACCCGGAAGCCGCCTGAGGCAGATCCCCGAATATCGCTTCTGGAAGAGACGCCCCGAAATAATCATAGAGATACGAGCCTGTGGAAACAGTTTCTGCCGCCTTCACTTCCGGCATATAGGTCAGATGTTCGAAATAGAGGGGCTCATGGGAAAAGATGACCATGGTCAACGGGATCTCAGTAGCATAAGTCGTAATAAAATAACGGGTCAGAGAGTCGAGACGGGCCCAGTCAAGGATGACCAGCAGACGTTTTCGTTCAAAGAGATACCGGAGTTGATCGAAGAGCAGCTCCCAGTCGCTCTTTTTCAGGACCCCGGGCCCTGTGACATAATAGGCTCCGGAAGAGGATTCGATTCCCAACTCTTCCCGGCAGAAACGAATGAACTCTTCCGCGTTCTCCCCTGAATCAAAATGCTTCCCCCACTCCTCCAGGCTGATATTCTCTTCATAGAGAGTGGCGATGATAAGCCGCTTCAGTGCAAGGAGAGGCCGGGATTGTGTCCCCCCGGATAAAAAGCAGGTCTCGTTTTCCACATCTCGCGCTTCCTGAAGGAAGGCGAGGATGACTGAAGGATGGATCGATTCAATAAGGACAGGCTTCGGATCTTGAAAAAGACGATCTATGCTCATACTCTGATATTATCACAAATTTTAAAATTTACAACAGAGTTCACCCGAAAAAAATGCCGGGGACTCTCAAGGGTTTCTTTCAGGCTCCGGGAGATTCCTGATCCTTGTACTGAAGCTGGTAGAGGTCGTAGTAGATCCCTTTCCGGCGGATGAGCTCATCGTGTGTCCCTGCTTCACGGAGCTCTCCCCTGTGAATCACCATGATGCGGTGAGCATGCTTGATAGTGGCCAGCCGGTGGGCGATGATGATGGCGGTCCTTCCTTCGGTCATCCGCAGTGTGGCCTCCTGAATATACTTCTCTGTCTCCGAATCGATATTAGCTGTCGCTTCATCCAGGATCAGGACGGCAGGCCGGTAGGTCAGGGTCCGGGCAAAGGAGAGGAGCTGGCGCTGTCCCACAGAAAGGGCTTTCCCCCGCTCCATGATGAGGGTCTCATACTTTTCAGGAAGTTTGTCGATAAATTTATCCGCATTCACAAAACGGACGATCTCACGGATCTCATCCAGGGAGATCTCCTCATTATAGAGCGAGATATTCTCCCTGACATTGCCGGAAAAGAGGAAGACATCCTGCAGGACGATTCCCATCTTACGCCGTAATGCGCTGATGTCCCACTCTTTGATGTCCACTCCGTCTACAAGGATCTTTCCCTTCTGAATATCGTAAAACCGCCCGATAAGATTGATGATGGTGGTCTTTCCCGAGCCGGTCTGCCCCACGATGGCAACGGTCTCTCCCTTTTCGATCTTAAATGAGACATCTTTCAACACCCAGTTCTCCTCGTCATAGGCAAACCAGACATTACAGAATTCAATGGTTCCGTCCAGGGGGCCGGTGAACCCGTTTCGGACGCTGTAGACTACAGATTCGGGCTCATCCATGATCGAAGTGATCTTCTCTGAAGCGGCCATAGCCGCCTGGAAGATATTGTAACTCTGGCTGAGTTCCCTCAGCGGTTTGAAAAACATCTCGATGAAGATAAGAAACGCCGCCAGCTGCCCTGTGGTCAGCTGCATCTTGAGGATCTGGACTCCGCCGAACCAGATGATAAAGGCTTTGGCGAAGATAGAGAGAAAACTGATAAAGGGAAAGAAGGTTCCGTTGACGATCAGCGCTCTGATGGTCGTTTTGTAATAGCTCTCATTCAGGCTTTGAAAGCGTTTCATATCCCTCTTCTGCCTGTTGAAGAGCTGGATGATATCCATGCCTACGATACTCTCCTGGAGGAAGGCGTTGATCCGGGCCACAAGAGAACGCATCTCCCTGTAGATGACTGTGATTTTTTTGCGGAAGACTGTCATGCCGAGTAGGAGCAGAGGGATCGTCCCCAGCAGAGTCACCAGGGTAAGGACCCAGTTTTTAAAGAGGAGGAAGACAAGGATACCCACAAGCATGATGGATTCGGAAATGATCAGGACAAGGCCCGACTGGAGGAGTTCTGCCAGGGCTTCCACGTCGGATGTCACCCGGGTCATGATCCGTCCGATGGGATTCTTGTCGAAAAAGCGCTTGGGAAGGCGCATGATGTGAGAGAAAATATCGAGGCGGAGATTATACATGATCCGCTGCCCCAGGAAGGTCATGATATAGACCTGGAGATACTGGATGAAGAAGAGCGCGGCATTGATCCCCAAAAGGATCCCGGCGATGACAAAAAGCCCGTGTATATCCCCCTGGGGAATATAGATGTCAAAGGCTCTCTGGATGACCTCGGGGAGCGCTATGGGAAGCATGGCTCCCAGGAGAAGGAAGATGACTGCCACTCCCATGAGCAGCTTCATCTCCTTCACATAACTAAGAAGCCAGAAGACGAGTTTGATATCAAATTTTCTTTTCTTTTCGTCAAAAGATCCTGCAAAACGTCTCACGCTCTACTCCCTGCCTAACTTTTCTTCAAGTTTCTGTCTGTTAAAGATATCATAGTAGGCCCCGCGGGCCTCGAGCAGCTCCTGATGAGTGCCCTCTTCCACAATACGCCCCTCATCCAGGACCACGATCCGGTCAGCATAGCGCAATGTAGAGATACGGTGGGCAATGATCAGGACGCTTTTGTTCTCAAACAAAGGGGCGAGTGAAGTGAGAATACGCTCCTCTGTATCCGTATCGATGCTGGAAAAAGAGTCGTCAAAGATAAAGAAGGGAGCGTCCTTCAAAATAGCCCGGGCTATGGTCATCCGCTGCTTCTGCCCACCAGACAGGTTGACCCCGCGTTCTCCCAGGGATGTATCCAGGCCTGCGGGCATCTCTTCGATGGTTCCTGAGAGGTCTGCCTTGCGGAGAGCCTCCATGACCGCCTCATCATCCAGGGAGGTGTCATAATAGGCCACGTTTTCCCGGATCGTGGTGGAAAAGAGGAAGGGCTCCTGGGGGACATAGGAGATGAGGGCTCTGAGGTCGTTGAGCTTATACCGGTTGATATCCACGCCGTTGAAAAAGATCGTATCATCCCCGGTCTTAAGAAGCCGGGAGAGGAGTTTGACCAGAGTCGATTTCCCGCTCCCGATACGCCCGATCAGCCCTACAGTCTCTCCCGGAGCGATGGAAAGGGAGACATTCTCCAGAATGGGAGCCCCCTCACCGAAAGAAAAGGTCAGGTCACGGACCTCTACAGAGAGAGTCTCAGGCTTCTTTTCAGGAAGAAAGGGGTTGGGAGGATCGGTGATCACAGGTTTATACCCGGTAAGCTCCTCCACCCTTTCCAGCGAAGCCCGCCCCCGCTGATGGATATTGATGGCGAATCCGATGGCGATCATGGGCCAGACCATCATATTGAGGTAGGAGAGGAAGGCGATGAGGTCTCCTTTGGAGGTGATCCCGTTGATGACATTCTTCCCTCCCACATAGATCACCAGGACATTGCTGATGGCGATGATAAAAGTGATAGAGGCATGCAGGAGAGCCTGGATACGCCCCAGACGGACATTTTTATCCAGATAGTCCCGGCTGACAGAAGCAAAACGGTTCTTCTCCTCTTCTTCTCTGTTCAGCGATTTTAAGACAAAATTCCCCGAAAAATCCTCCTGGACAAAGGTGGAAAGGCGTGAAAAGCGGTTCTGGACCAAAAGAGAGAGCCGGTGGATCCTCTTTTCGAAATAGAGGACGACAAAGGTCAGAAGCGACAGGGGAGAGACGGCGATAAGGGTGAATTTGACATCATAACTGAGCATAAAGCCTAACGTCATGAGCCCCATGACCACGGCATCGAAGATGGAGACGATCCCGAAGGAAAACATCCGCTGGATGTGGTTGATATCATTGATGGCCCGGGCCATAAGGTCCCCTGTATTCCATTTACCGAAAAAGTGCTGGGAAAAGGTGAGAAGCCTGTAAAAGAGGTTTTCCCTGATATCCCGTTCCACTTTTCTGGACATCCGGATCAGGAAGATCCGCCAGAAAAAGCGGAAAGCAAAGACAGAGAGACCAAGGCCGGCGATCTTCAGCCCCGATATGAGAAAGAAGCGAAAGCTCCCCTCTTCGCCCAGGGTATCGTAGATCTGTCCTATAATACGGGGAATAAGAAGCTGGGAAAAATCGACCAGCAGAAGGGCCAGAAGGGAGATGAAAAAGAGAAGTTTATACTTTTTGATATATTTCCACATTTAGGTCGTCTTCTCCCCGTCTCTCTTCTCATCACCCTGGGATGTTTCCATCCCGGGTTCCTTTTGCATCTCCAAAAACTGAAACTTGAGATTCGCCGTCGTTGCATCCAGCATCTTCTTCTCTTCATCATCCAGGTTGCCCTTGGTCTTCTCTTTCAGCATATCCAGGATCTCGATGGTAAACCTGACCAGGCTGGCGTTTTTCTCCTTCTTTCCCGTCACGGGGTTTTCCACCAGGCCCAGGCCCAGCAAAGCATTGGTCGACAGAAAAGCAATATACTCTTTGAAATCCACGGCTTATCCTCCTATATATTTCGGTTTAAGAAATAATAAAACCTCTTTTAATTTTCCGCAAGGGAAAAAACTAACGGGCCGGGTAATTTTTCAGGGCAGCCTTGATAAAGTCCCGGAAGAGCGGATGCGGTTCTGTTGGTTTTGATTTAAACTCAGGGTGAAACTGGACTCCCACAAACCAAGGATGGTCGGTGATCTCCAGGACTTCCACGAGCTCGTTCTCCTTGTTGATCCCTGAAATGAGCGCACCCTTGTCTGTAAAGGCCTTCATATAATCGTTGTTGAACTCATACCGGTGCCGGTGACGCTCGGAGATCTCCTCTTTCCCGTAGGCCTGAAAAGCCTTTCCCTTCTTGTCCAGATGACAGGGATAGGCTCCCAGCCGCATGGTCCCCCCTTTTTCCGTTATGGTACGCTGTTCAGGGATGAAATCAATGACAGGATAAGGTGTCTGGGGATCGAACTCCGTTGAATGAGCCCCTTCCAGGCCGAGGACGTGTCGGGCAAACTCAATGGTCGCGATCTGCATCCCCAGGCAGATCCCAAAATAGGGGATCTTGTTTTCCCTCGCGTACATGGCAGCCCTGATCTTCCCCTCGATCCCCCGCTCCCCGAATCCTCCGGGAACCAGGATCCCGTGGAGTCCCTTGAGACTCTCCCGGTAGTTTTTATTATCCAGATCGTGGGCTTCAAGCCAATGGAGCCGGACATCGCACTTATTGGCGATGGCGGCATGGTTGAAGGATTCGATGATGCTTTTGTAGGCATCCCGTAAATCGACATACTTCCCCACCACGCCTATATCCACAGCCTTCTCTTTCTTCATTTTGGCTATATCCACCACAGGCTTCCAGCTCTTCATGAGGTCAGACTTATTCTTTTTCAGATGCAGTTTTTCAATGATCTGGTCTCCGATCCCCTGCTGAAAATAGACCAGGGGGCACTCATAGATATTTTCCACATCGATGGCTTCGATGACGGCCTCTTTTTCCACATTACAGAAGAGGGAAATTTTGGACTTAAGCTCATCATTCAGGGACATCTCCGTGCGGCACATGAGGATGTCGGGCTGAATACCGATGGAACGGAGTTCACTGACACTGTGCTGGGTAGGTTTGGTCTTTAGCTCTGCAGCCGCTTTGACGTAGGGAATGAAAGTCAGGTGGATGTAAAGGGTATTGTCCCGTCCTTTATCCAGCTTCATCTGCCGGATAGCCTCAAGAAAGGGAAGCGATTCGATATCGCCCACGGTCCCTCCGATCTCCACGATCATTATGTCGGGGTCGGCTGAACCGATATCGTCGATACGGGCTTTGATCTCATTGGTAATATGGGGGATGACCTGGACGGTCTTTCCCAGATAATCTCCTCTCCGTTCTTTTTTCAGGACACTCTCATAGATGCAGCCTGTGGTAGCATTGTTAGCCTGGGAGAGGGGAGTGTTGGTAAAACGGTAATAGTGGCCCAGATCGAGGTCAGTCTCGGCCCCGTCATCGGTCACATAGACCTCCCCGTGCTGAAAGGGGCTCATAGTGCCGGGATCGACATTGATATAGGGGTCCAGTTTTTTCATAAAGATCCGGTATCCGTAAGACTCCAGGATCCGTCCGATGGACGCTGCAGCGATCCCCTTCCCCAATGACGACAAGACTCCTCCGGTGACAAAAATATACTTCATTGTCGGGCTCCTTTCAAAATCCCTTCCACGACCTTCACATCTTCCGGAGTATCGACTCCGTGAAGCCGCTCATCCCATTCCACTGTTTTGATTTTATATCCCATTTCCAAAATGCGCAACTGTTCCAGCATCTCGCTCTTTTCCAGAGGAGTCTGTTTCCAGGAGGAAAACTCCAGAAGAAACTCCTTTTCAAAGACATAGAGGCCTACATGCTTAAAAAAATTAGGTTTTTCCCCTCTCACATAAGGAATGGGAGAGCGGGAGAAGTAGAGGGCATACCCTTCGGCATCCATCACGACTTTTACACTATTGGGATCGTCTGCCTCCCCCTCTTCGAGGGGTATGACAGGGGTCGCCACAGGAGCCTTACCCCCAGCCACGGGCCAGATCACCTGATCGACGGATTCACCTCTGATCAGAGGTTCGTCCCCCTGGACATTGACGATGATATCGTAATCCTTTCCGAACTTTCTCACTACTTCACAGATCCGGTCTGTCCCTGTCTGATGATGGGTCCCGGTGAGGACCGCTTTTCCCCCGAACGAAGAGACTGTTTCCACAATACGCTCATCGTCTGTAGCGACGATGATCTCCTCGATGAGAGACGCCTGGGCCACTCCTTCATAGACCCAACGGATCAGAGGTTTTCCGCAGACGGGGTGCAGGGGTTTCCCGGGAAGCCGGGTCGATGCCATACGGGCGGGGATCACAACCAGGGTCTTCTTCATTTCTTCTCCTCATGTTTTCTCATCTTTTCTATCAGGCTTGTGGTCGATTTCCCCGGGACAAAAGGCAGGCTCATGACCTTTCCCCCGCGTGCGAGGACATCCCGGCTCCCGACAATGGACTCAGGAGGCCAGTCTCCTCCCTTGACAAGGTAATAGGGCTTTACCGCCCGGATGAGGTCCAGGGGGGTCTCTTCATCAAAGATCACAACATAATCCACAGACCGGAGAGCCAGAAGCATCTCTGCACGCTCTTCTTCGTTGTTGACCGGGCGCCCGGGGCCCTTGAGCCTCTTCACAGAAGCGTCGGAATTCAATCCCACCAGAAGGGCATCCCCGAGGGAAGCCGCTTCTTTCAGATAACGGATATGCCCGATATGAAGGATATCAAAGCAGCCGTTCGTAAAGGTCAGCTTCTTTCCCTCTTCCAAAAAAGAGCGGCCCAGATCAGCCGCGCACTTTTTCGATAATAATCCTCTCATCCTTCAATCTTTCTTTAAGCTGTCCGAGTCCGATGGGAACCACTCCGGGCTGCTCCACGACGATCCCCGCAGCTACGTTGCTTATGGCCGATGCCTGCCCGAAATCGAATCCTGCAGCCAGCATGGTGCTGAGGACGGCGATCACGGTATCCCCGGCCCCTGTCACATCGAACTCCTCCCGCGCGACGGTGGGGATCAAAAAGACCTCCCCGTTGCGGAGGAATAGACTCATGCCGTCTTTTCCCAGGGTAATGATCAGCGCCTGAAGGGAGAGGTCGTTCATAATCCCGTCTCCCACGGTGAGCAGATCCTCCCGTGTTTCGATTCTTTTTCCGTACATACGCCCTGCTTCATGGTGGTTGGGCGTCATCACTGTTGCCCCTTTATACATAAGATAATGAGCTTCTTTGGGATCCACGGCGATGGGAACGCCCTGAAAAAGTGAGATAATATCTTTGATGAGGCCGGGTGTAACGACACCTTTCCCGTAATCCTCTATGATCACTCCGCTGATATGGTCTCTGACTGCCCTGATCCGCTCCCATAAAGCTGTGGTAACCTCCCCGGATAGAGGTGAGCGCTTCTCTTTATCGATCCGGACCACATGCTGGTTATGGGCGATGACCCGTGTCTTGACAGTAGTCGGGCGTGAGGCGTCTTCCACAAGTCCCTCAGTCTCGATCCCCTTCTCCTGAAGGAGAGACGTCAGAAGAGCTCCGTCGCTGTCCCGGCCGATGACTCCGCAGACGACGGCCCGGGCTCCCAGGCCCACCACATTGTTGGCGACATTGGAGGCCCCGCCGGGAACCATGGTCTCCCGTATCACATCCACGACAGGAACCGGGGCTTCCGGGGAAATGCGTTCCACTTCACCCCAGAGATGTTTATCCAGCATCAAGTCGCCGATGATCAAAATCCTGCTTTTTTGTAATCTTTTTTCATCCAGAGACTTCATCGCTCCTCCGTTCGTGTCAAGTGTACCGTCTCCTTCTCCATTTTTCAATGAGAATCACTCTTCCCACTCCCGCTTTAAAGGGCACTTTTTATCCTTGCGAAGGAAAAACCGGACGATCTTCGGGTAAGGCGAAGGAACAGGAGGAATATCCAATCGCCTGAACAGGGCTCCGATCACGGATTCCGCCATCTCCAGCTGATCCGTCTCCGACTCCAGCTCATATTCCGTGAAACCGTCTTCATAGCGGACCTCATCCAGTTCCAGGGGGACCCGGTAAGGGGGAAGGAGAGTCTTTTCACGTTTGACTTCCATATGCCCCAGACACCGGACCCTCTCCCACCAACCTGCTTCCCCTTCGAGCTCCTTTTTCAGGCGGTTCAAAAAGGGGATATCCAGGGAGAAAAGTCTCTTTTCACCCCGGACAAGTTCCTGAGCTTCTCCAGCATGAAGAGGAACATTCAGCTCTTCAGAGATTAGCACCCCGGGGCGCCGTTGCGCAAAGAGCTTTCCTTTGATCCGGCACTTGTAGGTGAGCTCCCACTGGTTTTCCCGGTTGCGCAGGCGCAGGGCCACTCCTGAAAGTAGAAGATCAAAAGCAGGAGTATCGAAATAATAATTGGTTAATTTTTTCCCTTTAAGAGAAAGGCCCCGTTTCAGAAGCTCCCTTTTCAGGAGATGATAATCAGACGGGGCCAGCAGATATTTGAGCTCTTTTTCGATCATCTAAACCTGAGCCCCCTTTCTCGACTCTTTTGTCATTTTGTCCGCCCTGTGAAGAGGGAGAGGCACCCTGTACCTCCCGGATACCATTCTAACCACATCCAGTGATTTTTCAAAAGAAATCAAGTTCCCCGGAGAGACAAAGACCGGTTTTGTGCAGGCCCGGTTACGCCAGACATACCCCAGAAGGCTCCCTTCCTTATCGGTGACCGGAGAGTGATCTCCTTTTTCAGGCCCGGGCGGGGAAAAGGAACCGCAGAGAGCGCTTTTGGCGATTCCCACCGAAGGTTTTTTCAGAAGCCATCCCAGATGAGAGGCCAGGCCGAACCGGCGGGGATGCATCACGCCCTGGCCGTCACAGAGGAGACAGTCCCACGAGACATCCCACGAAGAAAGAAGCCTCAGAATAGGGGGAATCTCCCGAAAAGAGAGATAGGTGGGGACGTAAGGAATATTTACACGGGATACAGCGTCTTTTTTCTCCACCTCTTTTCCGGTGAGGGCATCATAGAGTAGAGCAGCCGTAAAAGCATATCCCCTGGCGTAGGAGACATCCAGGGCCAGAAAAAAGCGCGGATGAAAAGAGGGAGCTTCTTTCAGGATGAGTTCACGGGCCTTTGCCTCCTGAAAAGAGCGACATTTTCTCCAATCCATTGCACCATCAATCCCTGTCGGGAGAAGCCTCGAGAAGTTTCCGCACCAAATCGGCGTCCTGGTCGATGATAAGGGTCTTGAAATGGTCATAGAGGACAAAACCTGCCGGTGTCCCTTTAGGTTTACGGACATGCCGGGCCAAAGTCACGTCTACAGGGACCTTCCCCCCTCCCCGGGACTGGCTGAACCAGACGGCGATCTGGGCAGCAGCGTGAAGAAGCTCATCAGATACCTCGCCCTCCCCGTCTTTTTTAACGATGACATGAGCCCCGGGAATATTACGTACATGGAGCCAAAGGTCGTCGGGAGATGCTGTCTTGAGAGAGAGCTGCTCATTGGCCCGTCCGCTTTTCCCATAGAGGATGGACCCGCCGGCGATTTCGATGCGGCGGTGACCCGCCGTTGGCCTCTTTTTCTGCTGCTGCTTTTTCGGTTTTCGGTAAGCCGGGATATCCAGCTCTTCTCCCAGTTCCGCAAGTGATTGCTTGTCTTCAGCTTCACGTGCGTAGAAGAGGGACTCCCGGAGGTAACGCTCTTTTTGGAGAAGAGCCTCTTTTCTCTTTTTGACCCTCTCCACGGCCCGTTTTCCCCGAGTATAACGTTTGAAATACTTCTGAGCATTCTCAGAAGGCGTAAGAGCCGGATCGATGATGATCTCCACATCCTCTTCACTCTCAGGATCGGTCAATGTCACTTTTTTGTGATACCCCTTGATCCGGGAAGCATAGATCAGAAGAAGCTCTCCCCTCTTCCTGTAGGCTTCATACTCTCCGTGCTCTCTCTCTTCCTCTTCCACTTTGTCCAGTGTATGCAGCGTCTTTTTGATCTCCTTTTTAATATATTTTGTGACCTCTTTACGGGCTCTGTCCAGGGTCTCTGCCTGAAGGTAATGTCCGTAAAAGGCATTCACCGCTTGTGTGACCCGTTCAAACTCTTCCAAGACCTCGCTTCCCGTATAGGGGAGCAGGGTAAGGAGAAGGCGTCCCCCGCTCCTAATGATATAGAAACGGGGCTTATCAAGAAGGCGGGCCACAAAGGCGCCCTCTTCTTTGGGAGAGACCCCCTGACGCGCCATCTCATCCCTCAGATGGGTGGGAACAAGAAAAGACCCCGGATACCGGGCTTCCGGCTCCTGCCCGTCAGAAGCCTCGCGAGGCAGAAGATAGACATCACCGGGCTCCAAAGCCCGGCTGGTCCTGTCAGGCTTCCACATCTGCTGAACTTCACTTTCTGATACGATAAAGGCGTTGACCTTCCCCGTGATCATCTCCGCCACCAGAGTCATCTCGGTCATCCCCAGGGCCTGAAGAGAGAGAAGTGTCAGAAAAACGACCCGGTCTTCCCCCTTTAAAGCAAGTTCCTTGATACGGCCCTTTCCCATATTCTTCTTAATAAAGGAGAAAAAAGGGTAGGAGGAGTTCTTCTCCTTATATCCTGCCGAAGGAGCGACCTGGATCCAGGGGTCCTGTCCGCCCAGATGAAAGGCAAGGTCACCCTCTTCTGTGGAAAAGACCAGGGACTTCCCGTAGAAAGAGACACTCTGGACCATCTTTCCGGTGAGTTCCCCTGAAGCCTCTTCGATAAGCTGTTTCAGAATGATCCCGTCCATACTCCCTTTCCTTACGGTTCTTCATCTTCGTAAAAGAGGTCCCGGAGCAGCTGAAAGAGGGATTGACGGATTCCTTCCGAAGGAGCCTCTTTCAACCCCCGTGTCAGGGCTTCTTTAACGTCCATGGCTTTGAGCTCAGCTTCTGCCGGGCCCATTTTATCCGATTCCCTCAGTTCTCTGAAGAGTTTCCGATACGATTGCGGAGTAATCAGGCCCATGACCGCTTCTGCCGCCTCTTCTTCGCCGTTGAAGAGCTCTTCTAAAAAGTCTGAATGATATTCGACCAGAGCTGATGTGGCTGCATCCTCCAGAGAAGGACGCCCCCCCTCTTCAGGCTCCCCGGCCAACCAAAAGAGCTTTTCCACCGTCTGAAAGAGAAGGAGATAGCGGACGATCTTTTCCAGGCGGTAAGCCCTCCGGGGCTCTCCCGGATGAAACCCTTCAGCATAATGGTTGAAGATCTCCTGATATCCTCCGGCTGCCCGCCGGGCGATCTTTTTTAAGAAGTAATCATCCAGGGAGACAGAGAGAAGAAAATCCATGACCGGGCCCATATCCCGGAAAAAGGGAAAAAGCATAAGGTCCACGGCAAAAAAGACTTTTTTCATCTTCTCCTCTTCGGTGAGGAAAGCCTCCTTCATGATCTGATAATCCATTTTGTTGTTTTCATGGGCGATATTGACACTCTGGATCACATCCAGCATCTCGGCGGTCTCGCTGTCTCCCTCCTGATACCGGCTGTATTTATGAAGAGTCATGAACTTAGCATCATTATAGACCCTGTAGAGGCGCCCTTCCCGGATAAGATAATCGAGGTTATAGATAAAGGATTTCAGGGGAAGCTTCCGTGAAGGAATGATATCTTCCAGTCCCGGAGGCAGGGGAAGGTCCGTCATGATATAGTTTTTCCCCTCATGTACTCCTGAGAAGATCATCCCGCTTTGGCATTTTTGGGCCCCTCCGGCGACAAGGTCTGCAGGCTTGACGCTCTTCCCGGGAGGGATCTCATAGGCCGGGACCGTCTCAGGAAAGGGAGCCGATTCTAGAAGGTCCGATGCATACAAAAGTTCTCCCTGCAGTGCGGAAGTATCGGGGCCGGGATCCCCGGTCACGATGGCGTAGAGTTCTTCCAGGCTCTCCCTGTCCATAGAAAGATTATACCGGGCCAAGATATCTACCCCCTCATCTGTGGGGCTGAAAAGGTTGATGGCCAGCTTCCCTGTCTTGATCAGGGCAGCCAGGTAGGGAAGGTCCTCTTCCGATGCCCGTCGGCCAAAAGCCAGGACGAACCGCTTCTCTTCCAGAAGGGAGCCGGACGGGGAGAAGAGGTTGACGGTAAAATGGACAGCCTCATTTCGGTAAAAGGAGATAAGAATATTTCCAATGATCTCCTCGACGGCTTCCGGCGGCTTCCAGGCCCCGAAAAAGAGTTCCAGCCCGATCTGCCGGTTCACCGCCGGGAAAAAACGCATAAAACGGTTTTCCACAAACAGACGGGTCAAAGTCTCTTTTTCCTCCTCGGTGGGAGTATTGAAATATTCCCTGACAGGGTAGACGGGAATCGCGTTTTCGTTCCAGAGACGGTCGCGCTTAATCATGAGGTCCCTTCCCGCCTGAAAGTTCTGATTCATACCATTCCAGCTGACGCAGCATCCCTCTGAGAATGCGGATATCCCGGTCAGAGGGCCGGGAACGGTCCAGAAGGTCTTTCAGGGAGGCCATGATATGGCCCCGGCTGGAAGAGTGGAAAAAACCGATACGGGCCAGGTTCTCTTCAAGATGGTTCAAATAGGCCATGCGGGCATCCAGGTCGGCAGCCTGATAAAGTGGCTCTGCCGGGATGCGGTCCGGGTCGTACTCCTGAAAGATCTCGTAAGAGACCAGGAGGACCGCCTGGGAGAGATTGATGGACGAGAGACGTTTGGACGTCGGGATGGTGACGATATCAGCCGCCATAAGGATCTCTTCGTTAAAAAGGCCTTTATCTTCCCGGCCGAAGAGAATGGCCGTCCTTCCGCTCCGGGCCTCTTCCAGGATCCGGGGAGCCAGGCCCCGAGCTGTGTACCGGCGGGGATGCCCTTTGCGTTTTCTTGTCGTGGTCGCTGCAATATAATGATACGGCTTCAGCGCCTCCTGAAGAGAAGAAAAAACCGGAGCTTTCTCTATGACATCAAAAGCGCTTACGGCCATTTTCCTGGCCTCGACAGACAAGGGGTCTTCGGCCGGAGCGACAAGAACCAGGCGGCTCAGCCCCATATTTTTCATGGCCCGGGCCGCCTGTCCGATATTCCCTGCATAGAGGGGATTGACAAGGACGATATCAATATTGTTCAGGATATTCATTTTTCAGCAGTCTCTTTTGCTGATTCTGTTTTCTGAGAACGCAGATAATCTGTGGTGTAGTATCCGTCCCCTTTGAAGATCACCCCGTTCCCGAAAATAACACGCTCCACAGGAGCGTCACACCGGGGACAGGATTTCAGGGGCTCCTCGGTAATGCGCTGTTTTACTTCAAATTCGTGCCGACAGCCCCGGCAACGGTAGACATAGGTGGGCATAGAATGATCACCTCCTTTTCAGTTCTTCTATCTCTTTTTTCATGGACTGATGGTTGATGGCGATGGCAGCCTGGGAAGCCAGGATCGCCAACAGCTCTTCATCTTTATCATTGAACTGATGGATCTCGTCACTGTCCACGGCGATGACGCCGATGACTTTCCGGTCGACGAGCAGGGGAGCCGCCAGCTCTGAGCGGACCTCTTCATTGGTCTTCACATACCGGGGGTCGTTACGCACATCATCCACCCTTTGTACTTTCCCGGTCTTAGCGGCCCATCCGGTGATTCCCTCTCCCATATGAAGGTGGATCGACCGGATAAAATCCTCCCCGATCCCCCGGGCGCATCGGATATCAAGAGTCTGGGTCTCTTCGTTAAGAAGCATGAGAGCACCGGTACGTCCATCCACCAGGGAAAGCCCCTCTTCAAGGATCATGTTCAGCAAAGCGTCCAGGTCGTTCATGGAGTTCATCTCGTTGGCGATCTTGTAGACTGTCTCCAGCTTTGCTTCCTTATGGCGCATCCGCTCCATGATCCGGGCATTCTGGATGACAATGGAAAGCGTCCCCACAAACTGTTCCAGATAGGTTATATCCCCTTCTCCGAAGGGCGTTTTGTCACGTTTGGTATCCAGGACGAGGATCCCCAGGGAGTCTTTGCGGAACATCAGCGGAGCAAACAGGAGATAGGTGGATCCCACTTTTCTGAAAAGATCCGGGATACGGCTGTCTCCCGAGACATCGGTAATGATATAATCTCCGTTTTCCAAAAGGTCTTTTACAAAAAAATTGGCCACTGAGAGTTCTGTCCCGTTCTTGACATCCATCCCCAGCATGCCCGTACAGGAGAAGAGCCGAAGCTTCGTCTTGGGCTCATTGAAGAGAAAGACGAAGGAGCGCTCCACATGAAGGAGGCTGATAAGAGAGCTGTTGATGTAGTGAACGGTATCGTTAAAACTTGAGAAAGAGTTCACCAGGGCGTTGGTAATGCTGTTTAGAAAATAGATCACATGCTTATCCTGGACTTTGTCGATAAACTGTCTTTTCCGTTCAAAGATCCGCCTGATCAGCCGCATAGGAAACCTCCTTTTTTGGATTATAGACATCCAGTACATAATGACTGTGAAAAACAAAACCGTTTTCACTCCTCAATGCCGATACCTTGTCGGCGAAATAGTCGATATGATCCTGGATTGCCACCCCCTGTGACGACAGGTATTGAAAAAGAAAGAGAAGGAACCCGCTCAATCCCGGGAACTTGACCTCGTTCATCCACGGTTCACGGCGGACATGTTCAAAATAAGTTTCCGGTGAGTACTTTTTTTTAGCTTTCGGTTTCCGCCCCCGTGTCTCCCGGGGTTGTCGAAAGGGGGTCAAAAGCTCTTTGACCTCAAGCAGGTTCTTCTCTCCTTCCGCAAAATGGAGTACTTGTCCCCCGGCCTTGATCCGTCTGGAGAGGGTTTTAGCAACAGCTTCGTTCTCCCGGAAATCCTCATCAAAGGCGATCACCAGGGAAAAAGGGCCGTATTGAGCCGGAATATTCTCCCCGGTACTGAAAAGGGTGATCTTCTGGGCCGGGACAGAGAGGCGATATTCCCTTGTGAAAAGTTCCAGCTCCTTGTAGGCGGAATGAAGGTAGGTATAGTGGTGCACCGGGTAGCGGAAAATAATATCGCCGGCGAAGTGATAGGGGATCTTGTAAAGAAGAATACGGTCTCCGACTCTTTTTTGCGTCAGGAGATGTCTGATCCTGCTCTGATAGAAGACTTTGAAGAAATCTTCGACAGAAAGAGGCACAGGGCGGCTCTCTCCGGCCCTGACATTCAGTCCGTAGTCGTTGATGATCTCAAAGATTTCGTTTCTGACTTCCTGTCTATCTCTCATTTTCCTCTTTTTCTATGAGAAGCGCTTTTTCCAGAACCACAGGAGTCGAGGGCCAATGTGTGAAAGGCCCCAGGGCCGTTACAGGCATCTGTGCTATCTTTTCGATTGTATCCCATCCGGAGACCACCTTTCCGAAGACGGTATAGGACCGGCCCAGGCTCCCTTCGCCCTGATAGTTGAGATGTGTATTAGACTGGAGATTGATAAAAAATTGAGAGGTCGCCGAATCGGCATCCTCTCCCACCCGGGCCATGGCCAGAGTCCCCTTCACATTGTAGAGGCCGTTGTCGGCTTCGCTCACGACTGTTCCCAGGGTCTCTATGGCTGTGACTGTCCCCTCTTCGATTGTATAGCCTCCGCCCTGGATGACAAACCCCTTCACTACACGGTGAAAGACAGTCCCGTCAAAGCGGCCTTCCCGGACGTAACGCAGGAAGTTGGCACAGGTCTGCGGGGCATCGTCGCTATAGAGTTTGATGACGATATCTCCCTCACTGGTCTCAAGGCGGACCCGGGGCTGAGCCAGGAGGCCGGGAGCTGCAAAGACAAGGCTCAGCAGTATCATGATAAGGACTTTACTTCTCACGCTTTCCTCCTTCTGTTATGGATCCCCCGTGAATATAGGGGAGCCTGTAGACTTTCTGCTTATCGATATAATCAGGCACCAGCAGCCGTTTAGACGCCAGGTCGGCCATGCGCATGGAGAGGCTTACCGTGTCAAGGGCCGTCGCCTCTTTCAGGCGGTTGTCCCCTGCGATGACATAGGGGTCTTCCGAAGCCCGCCTCAGGATAGCCAGGGATTTTTCATCCAGGGCAAGGGCGTCCGACATGAGGGACAGGATCTCTCCGGCGGAGATCCGTCCACTTTCCTGGTCGAGGGCGGCCCTGAGAGAGCGGGTCAGAAGAAACATCAGGGTCCTGGGATTCCCTTTGGCCAGTCCGAATAGAAGACGCAGGGCATCTTCAGCGAACATCTCCTCCGGGCGCCCGTCGAGCCTGCTGTAGAGAAGCTCTCTGAACTCCTCTTCCGTAAAGGCCGGAAGGGGGATAATATCATTGACCATGGCCAGCAGGCTCTTTTTCGTCTCGGCATTGAGAAGTCCCTGCATGTCTTCATAAAACTCCCGGGAAAGGGAGAAGGCCCATACGCCTTTCCCGGCATTCAATACTTCGTAATTTTCCAGAAAAAAGGCCAACAGCCGCTCCGGGACGGTTCCTTTGGGAACATCGTCTCCCAGAGCTTTATCCAGGTCGTCCACCAGGAAGACGACCTTTTTCCCCAGGGCTTCGATGAGCTTTACAGAGGCCTTCCGCATCTCTTCCAGAGAAAAAAGGCGGTGGCGCCAGAGTTCCTGGCGTTTCAGCAGTGTCCCCAGAAGAGAAAGCATCTGTTCCTCTTCAAGGGAAGAGAGGGTCTCTCCTTTGAAGAGAAACCGGATCAAAGTCTCGACTTCCTGGGTATAGGCCAGTTTTTCCCTTATCTCCTCTTCGCCCCCCGGAATGAGCTCGGTGAGGCCGTAGAGGATCTTTTTGTAAAAATAGGCGGTATCCACTACCGGCATGGAGATGCGCACGACGGGATACTTCGCTTTCATCTCATGGGAAATGGCATTGAGAAATGTCGTCTTCCCGACCCCGGGATTCCCCGAGACAGCACAGTTCAAGCCGTTTTCAATAAGAGTGAGAATATGCCCCTTCTCTTTACGACGGCCCACAAAAAGAGCCATCTCATGTTCCTGAAGGGGCGTTGTCCTGGTATTCACCGTTTCCTCCTCAACTCTTCCATTATGACATCTTTAAGGCGTTTGACAAGTTCCTCTTCGGGGTATTTCCCGATGATCTTCCCGCGGGCGAAAAGAAGCCCCTCCTGTTTTCCGCCGGCGATACCGAAATCAGCGTCGGCGGCTTCTCCGGGGCCGTTGACCGCGCATCCCATGACAGCAACGGTGAGAGGTTCTGTGACCTCGGACAACTCTTCTTTCACGCTCCGGGCCATGGACTCGAGGTCTATCTCGGTCCGCCCGCAAGTAGGGCAGGAGATCAGGGTAATGCCCCGGCGACGCAGTCCCAGGGCATCCAGAAGAGCATAGGCGGCCTCAACTTCCTGAACCGGGTCCCCTGTCAGAGAGATCCGGACGGTATCGGCCAGGTTCTCATTCAAAAGCAGGCTCAGTCCAGCTGCAGAGCGGATAAGTCCCGAAGGCCCGAACCCCGCTTCTGTGATCCCCGCATGAAGGGGATAATCACGCAAAGAGGCAAAGAGGCGGTAGCTCTCCAGAGTCAGGGGAATATCATGGGACTTGAGAGAGACCTTGATCTTGTCAAACCCTGTTTCTTCCAGAATCCGGATATGAAAAAGAGCGCTCTCCACCATGGCTTCAGGGGTGATGCGCGGAAATCTTTTGCGGTCCACAGAACCGGCATTGACCCCTACCCGGATAGGGACATCCCTTTTTCCCGCCTCTTCTACGACTTTTCTGATCCCGTCGGGATCTTTCATGTTTCCCGGGTTCAGACGAAGCCCGTGGACTCCTGCCTTCAAAGCCGCTTCAGCCAACCTCCAGTCAAAATGGATATCCGCCACCAGGGGAATGGTTGTGCGTTCCAGAAGAGCTTTGAGCGCCCGGGCAGCTTCTTCATGGGGGACCGCCACCCGGGCTACTTCACAGCCGCTTTTTTCCAGGCGGGCTATCTGGGCCGCTGTGGCTTCCACATCCTCCGTCTTTGTATTGGTCATGGACTGGACCACGATCTTGTGGCCCCCGCCCACGGGGACCGGGCCCAGGTAGACGGTTTTACGCACTAAAAGACTCCTTTGATAATCCTCATAATATCGTTATACGTAGTAAGCACCAAAAGAGCGATGACCAGGTAGAGGCCGATATTCATAATGACCCCCATGGTCTTTTTGCTTAAGGGACGGCCTGTAGCCTTTTCAATACCCAGAAAGACGATCTGCCCCCCGTCGGCGATGGGAATGGGCAGCAGGTTGACGATCCCCAGGTTCACGGAAATAAAGGCGATAAACTCCAGTACAGCCACAAACCCGAACTGGGCCACCTGCGCTGTCATCTGGACGATGCCGATGGCTCCGCCCATGGAGCGTGCCGGCAGGTCTCCTGTCAGGAGGAGCTTGAGGATCACAAAGAGTTGGGCGATCATGCCGAAAAGTTTTTTGAAAGCCTGTCCCACAGCTGCGAAGACGTTATACCGGACCAGTTTGGTCCTGATTTCAGGAGTCAGGTCTACCCCGAGGATATAACGGCGGGTCTCTTCGTCCCTTACAGCATCCACGGGAA
>JAFGWL010000002.1 GCA_016937175.1 Candidatus Mcinerneyibacteriota bacterium
AAGAGAGAATCATCTGTTTGAAAGTAGTTTTGACTGGCTAGAAGCCTTCCCTTAGCATCAAATGCAGCCGATAGGCCCCGTGATGCAGACCGGACAAGATTGAACCCCTGCTCCATGCCTCTGAAAGAAGAAACAAAGGTATGGTAGGGTGTGATGGCTTTCCAATCGTTCCCGGGAACAAGCATGATGTCGACGCCTAAGCGCCCCGCCTGTTTCATCAAAACTGGGAAATCCATATCAAAACAGATGACTGAGCTGATGTTTCCATACGGAGATTCAAAGACTCTTATGATTGCGTCCCCATAATCACCCTCGCCGGGAGTGGGCTTTGCCTTATTGGTGCTGAGCACGATCTCTCCGTCAGGTGAAATCCAAGTAATCTTATTCACAGGGTATGTCCCAGCTTGTTCTTCAGGATAGACAAGCAAAGGGAGTCCAATATAGAGACTATTTTGAATGGCTACAGCTTTGGCTTTTTCAAGGAAATTCTCTTCATTTTCCGAACTAACATTCAGCATCATTTCATTTCCGAATACGATTTTAGCCTGAGATCTGGACGCAATCCGGCAATTTTCTAGGAAATTATCATTGATCTCTTCATTCGCTTGATCAGGATATCCACTGAAAACATTGCGGATATTCTCTCTTCCAATATTGACCGAAGCGATCTTTACCGTCTCTTTTCCATTATTCTGAGAGAGTAAAATTTGTCCGTAGAAGATGAGAAACACAAGAGGGATAAGACAAGCAAAAAAAGCTTTTCGCAATGATTCTTTCGCCAAATTCCTGTCCAAAATCCAGTTGACGACAGAAGCTGTCCAGTAAATGACAAAGGTGATCCCCCACATCCCCGTCAATGAAAGCAGCTGTAACAACGGCAATGAATTTTGTGTCGTTGCAATGGCACCAAAAGATCCACCGGGATTTGTTATAACAGAGATATAATCCATGGCCACAAAAGCAGAAGGAAGAACCAATGTGGACAGAAAACCCTTAAGGCGCTGAGAAGAGATCCTGTCGATTAGATAGACAAGAGCTGAAAACAGCGCCATCATAAAGGTCATGATATAATATAAGAGTCCGGTAACCGGCATGAGTCCTTTCCAGACGAGAATATTGGAAACAAACCCGGTCAAAATCAAAAAAAGAAAACCTTTGAAGGGCCTGTTATACCGTAAGAACCTGACAAGAAAGATTGGCGCCAGGAAGGCAGCTAGGGGAACCGTCCACCGTCCATTGGAAAATAAGAGGAAGAAAAATCCGAAGAGAAGATAGAGATACGCGCAATGTTTTTTAGGTTTACCAGTTGTTGACATCAATGCTCCTTCAAGACCGTGCTTCGGTTAATGGCTTAAATAATTAACACCTATACTCATTCTATAGTGTCATCTTGGAGATAGCCACTCTCACCCCTGAGTCTGACTTCTCCAAGAACTCCGCCTTACAACGGCAACCCATACCCCAGTCTGTTGATAAAATCTTTTTGAAGATCCCAGACGAGTTTTCCGTACTGTCCGTACCACATGAAGTGCCCGGCGCCTTCGATGGGGTGAAACTCACAAGGCTGGTTGGCTTCCTTCATCCTCTCCACAAAGGTTTGGGCGGTCTCAAAGGGAACATTCTTGTCCTCAGTGCCGTGGATCACCAAAACGGGAGGCATCTCTTTCAGCGGTAATTGATTGGGAGAGATCTCTTCCACAAGAACCTCATCTTCACCCCGCCTTTTCAGTGCGCGGCGGATCCAGTTGCCGTCGGTGAGGTCATACACCCCGGAGATCAGCATGAGGGCATCGGGCCTGGCACTTATGGAAGGATCATCGCTCTCTTCATTCCATCCGTCCACGAGAGCTGTTGCCAGGGCCAGATGAGCTCCGGCGCTTTTCCCCGTTACCAGGATCTTGTCCGGATCGATATGATAATCGCCTGCATGCTGCCTGATCCATCGGATAGCAGATTTCACGTCCTTGAGGGAATCAAAAGGAAGCGATCCGTGGCGGTCGGCGATCCTATATTCGATGGCGATCCCCACCCATCCGCGGCTTGCAAAGAAGTCGCACGTGGGAAAATCCCAATCAGGCTTCCCTTCTGACCAGCTTCCCCCATGGACAAAAAGGGCCGCAGGCCGCAAGGGGCCGGTCATCCCTTCCCGCGGAGTAAAGATGTGTATCTCCAGCTTATAGGGGCCGGCCTCTTTATAGACCTTGATCACATGCCCCTGCCTCTTTTCTTTTTCCTGGTCGAAAAAAATCTGAAGCCTTTCTTTGTAAGAGTCCGTTTCAGCCCGGCTCATATAGTCATCCACGAGGTCGTCGATATTGTTGATCCCGTAGTTCTCGATGTAATCCATGAGGGTGTCAAACATCACATAATCATAGACCTCGGCATTTGTGATATCCTGCTTGATATGGCTGATGGTCGCCCGGAGCAGTTGATTATCCTGCCCGTCAAGTTTCCCGTCATACATATCACGGATACTCAAAATATTCCATAAGGCCCTGATATAACTCAGGAAGCTTTCGCTTTTCAAAAGAAGTGGATTATTGAAGTCCTTCCGGTTTTTTCCCACACGCTTGGCTAAAGAGATTCTTTCCCCGGTGAGCTGTTCATGATAAAAGGCATAATCGATATATATCTTCTCAAAATAATAGTGGATATCCGTCTCCTCAATTGTCAGGAAGAGAGCATCCGCCTCAGGGTGTTTCTGAGACACGTCTTGCAAGAGATCCAGATACTTCTGTCGCCACGTCTCGATTTTTCTTTCGAACGCTTGTTCACTTAGGGAATAGAGGCTCTGGGGATCTTCATATAACGCACGGGAAAAGCCATCGTTGAGGAGTTCCTGGCCCTTTTGATACTCGGTATAGACACCCTCGTCCTGAGCG
>JAFGWL010000015.1 GCA_016937175.1 Candidatus Mcinerneyibacteriota bacterium
GAAGGGCTCTTTTCAGAAAAGGAGAGGCCCCTGGAAGGATTGCGATTCGGCCTGGTGAGTAACCGGGCCATGCGCCGCTACTATTACAGAGGCGATGAAGGGGCCATCCAACTCAGAATTGCAGGCGAACTGGCCCGGGCAGGGGCTGAGGTCGTCTTTATCGAGATGGATGAAGCTATTTACGAGAAATTGGATGTCAGTACGGTCTTTCAATACCAGTTCAAAGAAGGGGTCAATGAGTATCTGGATAAGTGGGCTTCAGGAGAGGGGCCACGGACTTTGGCTGAGATCATTGCCTTCAATGCTGAAAAGCCCTCTGAGAGGATGCCTTTGGGGCAGGAACTTCTCATAGCCGCTCAGGATAATTCCCATACGGCTGACAAGATCCTGGAGACGGTGAGGTCCAATGCCCGTTTCGCAGGGGAATGTATCGATAAGTTACTTAAAGAACACCGGGCGGATATCCTCTTCAGCCTCTCCAACCACATGTCCTATGTCTACGCTGCTGCCGGATATCCGGCATTGTGTGTCCCCGCAGGATATAAATCCGGCGGAGAGCCCATAGGCGTGACTTTTGTGGCTTCAGCAGGAGAAGAGGGACTCCTTCTGAAAGCCGCCTATGGCTATGAGCAGGTCACCCGACATCACACTCCCCCGGCAGCTGTGACAGGAGAGTGAGGGAGAGGTGGATAAGAAGAACGGCTGCAAAGAAAGGGAACTAACCCACAGCCTTGTCATGGAACGGGTCGCCTTATGGGCACAAAATGATGAAAATATAAGAGGTGCAGCCGTCATTGGCTCCCGGGCCAGAAAAGAGAAGAGAGCCGATAAGTGGTCTGACCTTGATCTGATCATCTGCGCTAAAGACCCCGGCCTTCTTCTGGAGAGAGAGGAGTGGATCATCCGTTTCGGCCCTCCCCTTATGACTTTTATCGAGAAAACACCCCTGGGGGGGCGGGAAAGGCGTGTCCTCTATGAAAACGGGGTGGATGTGGATTTTGCCTGCCTGTCACCGGAAGAATTTCTCAACCTTAAGAAAAATAGAGATGTCCTTTCTCTCTTTGTCAGGGGTTATTCTGTTCTTGTAGATAAAGAAAGGCTCTTTGATTTCCCGGATGTTGTGGTAAACATTTCCATGGAAAAGCCCGTGACAAAAGAGGGGCTGTTGCAGCTTGTGAACGATTTCTATTTTCATGCGGTCTGGACAGCCAAAAAAGTCAGCCGCGGAGAGTTATGGGAAGCCTTGATCTGCTGTGACGGGCATATGAAGGGACTTTTACTTGAGATGATACGTCTCTACACCGGCCCTGAAAAGGAGACCTGGCATTCTGCCCGCTTTGTAGAACTGTGGGCGCCCGATGAACTGAAGCTTATGTTCAGGGAGATTTTCGCCTCTTACGGGTATGAAGAGATCCAGAAAGCCCTTTATCACTCCATGGATCTTTTTTCAAAGGCAGGACGAAAAGTCTTTTGTTCTTACGGCCTCCCCTGGCCTGAACATATCTGCAAGGGAGCTATGAGGTTGGTTGAGGCCTGTTTCAGAAAGAAGGAGCCCTAAGAGCCGAAAAGGGGAGGTCTTTCGATAAAAAATTTCGTTTTAAGAAACAAAAAGGCTCTCTGTTTATTCTAATTAGGAAAGCAATCTTGAGGAGGATCTTATGATGAAAAAACGTTTACTTCTGTTCGCTGTCTTTTTGTCGGCCCTTGTCTCCCTGGCCAGGGGTGATATTTTGTTGGGGAAATTGGAAAAGGGAGATACCCTGGGCGGGTTTACTACAGAAGCTCTCTACCTGAATGGGGACAATATCCCCGTAGGAGCCCGGTTCCGTCACGAGACCGGGGCTGTAATGGACTATTTCCGGATCCAGACTGTCCCCCAGGCCTATATCTGGTTTAACACGCCGCCGGAGAGTGACGGCGGTGAGCCCCATACTCTGGAACATGTGGTCTTAAGCAAAGGTAACAAAGGTAAATATGCTGCAGCCCTTGAAGAGATGTCACTGGGAATGAGCAGCGCTTTTACCCAGCAGTTCCGGACTTCTTATTCGATGAACACTTCAGCGGGAGTCGATGTTTTTTACCGCCTTCTGGAAGTCAAGATCGATTCTCTCATCTTTCCCGATTACAACCGGGAGGAGCTGCGGCGGGAGGTGATGAACATCGGCGTCAAAGAGAATCCCGACGGGACATTGGCTGTTGAAGAGAAGGGGACCATCTATGCGGAGATGTCCAGTGCCTTCGAAAAACCAAACAGCCTGGCCTTTTTCAGGTTGACCCGGAACCTCTTCGGACAGGATGACCCCAGAGGCCGTTCTTCGGGGGGATATCCCCCGGCTATCAGAAAAGCCGTTCCCGATGATATCATAAGTTTTCAGAAAAAGTATTACAGAACGGACAATATGGGGCTTATCCTGGTTATGCCCTCGGAGGTATCTCTGGGAGAAGCCCTGAGCAAGACAGATGCCATTCTGAAAAAAAACTCTCTCAGCCCGGTTTCTGATATCCATCCTGAAGAGCGGCTCAGCCCCCTGGCAGAGATCGACAGGGAATGGGAACCGATATGGGAGAAGGTGCCCTATCCCGCGGTCAATGTCAATACCCCCGGAATCGTGATCTATGCCTGGCGGGTGCCGGTGAAGAGCGCTGAAGAGGAGATCATGGTCGACCTTTTCATGAGCGGGATGTTTTCAGGGGAGAATTCCAGGATGTGGAAACGGTTCATCGACCCTGAGAAGAGAGAAGCGGATACCGGAGCGAACTGGGTCGGCGGCTGGTATGACCCGGTGACCAGGACCTGTTATTTCATGATCAATAATGTCCGTGCCGACTACGAACCCGAAAAGGGAATGGAGTCTCTCTATAGGATCCTGGCCGGAGACTGGGAAGAATTCGCCGCCCTGGAAAAGGGGAGCGCAGGACTTCAGGAATTCAACAATCTTATAAGGGTCCTCATCCAGGAGCAGATAAAAAACGGGAAGGCGATCCTTGAAAATCCTCCGCGCTTCGGTTACCGGGCCATAGGGTCCGGCTGGATGAATCATCTTTCCCTGCTGCACCGTAACGGGGGATTTAAGCGTGAGCTGAGCATGGAATCCCTGTTAAACCGTATTGAAGAGAGGCTCTCAGCCGACCCGGCTCTCTTTCAGGACGCCCTCAGAAAATGGGGCCTGATGGCACAGCGTCCCTTTGCCGTCCGCACGGTTCCGGATCCCGGCTATACAGCCAGAATGGAAGAGGAGAAGAAGAAGCGTATCAGAAAATATGAAGAGGATTTAAAGAAGCACTACGGGACCGAGGATCTTCAGAAGGCCCTGAAAGACTACCGGGATGAATACGATCGAAAGACAGCCGAGATCGAGGAGGCTGAGAAGAAGATCAAGATGCCCGCTTTTCTTTCTGAGCCGCCACTTGAGCTGGACCGCTCACTGCGCTATGACGACAAAAGGCTTCCCGGAGGAGGGCGGCTCTTCACCGCTTACTTCGACCAGATGGAGAGCGTGACTACAGCCCTCTATTTCGACCTCAAAACCGTTTCCGAAGAAGATTACCTCTATCTTTCGGGGTTACCTGAAATCCTCTATTATGCGGGGCTATCCATCAATGGGAAAGAATATCCCTACGAAGAGATCGAAAAAAGGCTGAAAAAAGAAGTCCTCTCTCTGGACGTCGATTTTTCAGGAAATTCACGGACCGGGCGTGTGGAACTTAAAGTCTCCGCCTCCGGGCGGAAAGGGGAGGAAGTTCTGCGTTCAGTGAAGTGGATCAGGCAGATTACAGAGGATACCTGGCTCTCAGTAAAGAATGCTCCCCGCCTTGCCGACGTTATCTCCAGAAGCCTCTCCGGAGCCCTCGACCTCATGAGACAACCCAAGGAAGAGATGTGGGTTAATGACCCCTCCACAGCTTTCCATACACAGGAAAATCGTCTCTATCTTGCCTGCCACAGCACTCTGACCCGTCAATTCAACCTTCTGAGGCTGAAATGGAGGTTGAAAGATTTCCGAGATGAAAAGGATTCCTTTTTCAGTGAGATGGACGAGGCCCGAAAAGCTTTGAGCAAAATGGGCCGCGAGGAGTTTCTCAAGAAGCTGCAGATGATGAAGGCAGAACAGGGCGAAAGCGACTTTTCAGAGGCTGCCGACGACCTGCTGGCTCTGATCCCGTCTCTGCCGCCGGATTCCTGGCGAAAGGATTCAGAGATGCTTATCGCGACCATCGGGGAGGAGCTCTCCGTTTCGCCGGAAAAAGCCGTAAGAGATCTGAAGGAGTTGATGAACGGATTAAGGAACAGACATACTGTACGGGCCGTTGTAGCCGGCCATACCGGAAGTGTCAGGGAGTCTTCTGAAGCGGTGCTGGATCTCCTGGACCGTTATGACACCAAAAAGATAAAGATGAAGGCTCGTGATTCGGCTCCCCTCGTCTGGTCCAATATCGAACGCCGTCTGGGGCCGGTGGAAGAAAGGCGGTTCGTTGCTCTTGTCAACCCCGACAGCACTACGGGAGTTCATATGAACCGGGCGAAGATCCATAATATCCACACTTTTACAGATGAGGATATCTACAGGACACTGGCGTCCAAACTCCTGGGCGGAAGCGGCCCCCGAAGCCTCTTCATGCAGACCTGGCGTGCCGGGCTGGCCTATTCCAACGGGTTTAATGCTTCTCTGGAAGCAGGGGTGGTCAACTATTATGCAGAACGGTGCCCCGACCTCTCCCAGACCATGGCTTTCGTCCGGGATACGTTGTCGGAGACTCCCCGGGACCCCGAATTGCTCAAAGGAGTACTTCCTTCCTTCTTCTACACAATCGAGGCAGGGGGGTTCGTGGAGAGGGCACAGACCATGGCAGGCCTTCTCGTAGACGGTTCGACACCGGGACTCTACAGAAAATTCAGAAAACGGGTGCTGGACCTCTCGGGCAGAGATGACTTCCGGGAGAAAACCTTCAGCTATATCAATGACTGGGCCGCCCTGGTCGTGCCGGGCCTTCGCCCTGAGACCCCATTCGGCGGGACCGTCTATCTTATAGCCAATGATGACCAGATAGAACGGTATGAAGACTATCTCAGAAAGAATGCCGGAGCCCCCGGGATCATCAGGATCTATCCGCGGGACTACTGGATCTCATTTTAAAGAAATGAAATAGGGGCCCCTTACTCATAGGGGCCCTCTCTTTAAATCGAAAAGTTTAGAATAGAGGCCCATGGTAGCTGGATCGAGGCTCATACTCTATTCCCTTCATAAAAATAGACCGGGAAGAAATAAGGAAAAGAGTTGACAGTGATATTAATGTAAGTATAATAATACTATTAAAGGTTAGTAAGCTATAACTAACAGGAGGGTTTATGAAAATCGTCAATTTTCAGACCGGGGAAAAACTCGATTCAGGAGGAAGCTGGGAAGCTGTCCGTC
>JAFGWL010000068.1 GCA_016937175.1 Candidatus Mcinerneyibacteriota bacterium
AAGAGGCTTTTGGGCCCTTACGGGAGCTTTTCCGCGTGAGAAAAGACAAGGTCAGGCTTCTCGAGCAGGTCTACCGGACAGAGGAGAAGATCCTGCCCCGAGTAGAGGGGACGACAGCTCTCTATATCGGGATACCTTTTTGCCCGTCACGATGTGCCTACTGCTCATTTACCTCTTACTCAAAAGAAAAATACAGCAGATATTATAAGCCCTTTGTGGAGGCTCTCTGCAGAGAGATGGAAGAGCGGATCCCCCTTTTAGAACAGCCTGTCTCCATGATCTATATGGGAGGAGGGACTCCTTTTACTCTGGAAGACCGGGATATGGAGAGAGTTCTCGGGGTGGCCACCCGAAAGGCCGGGGCCTCCTCACTTCTGGAATTCACAGTGGAAGCGGGACGGCCGGAGTTATTTACAAAAGAGAAATGTGAGCTGTTGAAAAAATTCGGAGTCAACCGGATCGCAGTCAACCCTCAGACCATCCATCCTTCAACCCTGGAGAGGATCGGGCGGCTGGCCACCCGGGATGATTTCATAAGGGCTTATGAGAAAGCATTTGAGACAGGCTTTGAGATCATTAATGCCGATATTATCTTCGGGCTCCCGGGGGAGAAATTCTCTCATCATAAAGCGACTCTGAAAGCATTATTAGACCTGGAAGGGATCAATAATATCACCATACACGCTTTGGCTCCCAAACGGGGATCAGAGATGGGGTTTCATGGCACAGAGAAGAGACGGTCTCTGGAAAGATCCTTTGATTATGCCTATTGGGCCCTGAACCGGCATGGTTTTTCTCCCTATTATCTCTATAAACAACGCCATATTGCCGGCAACCTTGAAAATATAGGATATTCCAAAGAGGGGAAAGAGAGCTTTTATAATGTAGCCATGATAGGAGAGTTATGCAACATCGCGGGTTTCGGTGTGGGATCCAGCACAAAGATAAAAAGAGGGCTGGGGGTAGAAACCAGAAAAAACCCCAAGGACCTTGCCCTCTATATAGAGACGATGAGGGAACTCTATGGATAAGGTTGAGTTGAAGGCCGATATAGAAGAACCCATGAGAGTGGATGTCTATCTGGCTGAGGAGTTGGAGTGGGCTAGCCGAAGTACAGTCCAGAAGTGGATCAGGGAGGGATGTGTTCGTCTCAGGGGAAAGCTGTGTACGAAACCGGGGAAAAAAGTCTTCCCGGGGGAAGAGCTCTCTTTGACTATCCCCCCTTCAGAACCTTCCGAGGTCATTCCGGAAGAGATCCCTCTTGATATTGTCTATGAGGATGATTACCTCGCTGTGGTGAATAAAAGGCCGGGGTTAGTGGTCCATCCCGGAGCGGGGAATCCCGCAGGGACTCTGGCCAACGGTCTCCTCTATTATTTTCAGAATCTTTCTACGATAGATACCCTGCGGCCGGGGATCGTTCACAGGCTGGACAAGGACACATCCGGACTGCTCATCACGGCGAAGGACAATCATACCCATTGGAAACTGGCCGAGATGATCGCTGAAAAGCAAGTCACAAGGCTCTACTGGGGGATTGTCATCGGCAGTTTTGAAGAAGTCAGGGGGCGCATCGAGACAGAATTAGGACGTGATCCCGGCAACAGGGTGAAAATGGCTGTAGTCTCAAAGGGTAAACATGCTGTGACTTCCTGGGAGACCCTTGAAGAGTTTACGGGATTCTCGCTGGTTCGGTTCAGGCTTTTTACAGGACGGACCCATCAGATCCGTGTCCATGCGTCCTATATGCGTCATCCCATCCTCGGCGACAGGCTCTACGGGGGTATGTCGGGGGTGGAACCTTTTCAGAAAGTAGAACGGCAGATGCTTCACGCCAGGGAGCTCGAATTCATTCATCCTGTGACAGGTAAAGAGATCTCCCTTACAGCGCCGCTTTTCCCGGATATGGAAGATGTTTTGAAAAAGCTGAAAGCGACCGTTTAAGGGACGATCCTGCGGGGGATGAGAGGATTGATCCTGGAGAGGACCTCATAGCTGATGGTCCCGGCAAGGGCAGCGATCTCATCGGCTGTTACGACTTCTTCTCCTGAATATCCCAAGAGGACAGCCTCATCGTTAAGGCGGCATCCGGGGATGTGGGTGATATCGACAATGATCATGTTCATGCAGACACGTCCCCGTATCGGAGCCCTTTTCCCATGGATCAGGACATATCCTGAATTAGATAGTTTTCTATCATATCCGTCGTAATAACCTACAGGAAGAATAGCCAGGCGCGTAGGCTGGTTGGTCTTATAGGTGCAGCCGTAACCTATAGAGACATCCGGCCCCACATCCTTGATCTGGCCGATTCGTGTCTTCCAGGCCAGCACGGGTTCGAGGCGGAGCTCCCGGGAATCACCGGAGCGAAAAGAGAGATAGGTCTCTTTTGAAGACCAGTAACCGTACGAGGAGATCCCTGTACGGACCATCTGGTAATGTGTCTCGGGTAGAAGGATCGTAGCTGCTGAACAGGCGATATGATTTCTCCTGAGAATAAATCCGAAGGCTTCGAACTTTCGGATAAACTCTTTGAACGAATGGATCTGCCCTTGAGCGTAAGAATGGTCGCTGGTGTCTTCGATATTGGCAAAATGGGTCGAAAGCCCCTCAAGGGTCACCGACGGGGCTTTCTTCAGTAGAGATGCGGCTTCAGGGACCTCTTCGGGGAGAATACCCTGGCGATGGGTGCCTGTCTCGCATTTCAAGGTTATTCTGACTTGCTTTTTTTGTCTTGAAGCTTCCTGTTCAAGAAGCGGGATCAGCTCCGTGTTAGTCACTACAGGACAGAGGTCATGGCGGATCAAAGCTTCGAGCTGACTCCCATTGGCATATCCCAGAACATAAATATCTTTTGTGATTCCCTTCCGGCGCAGGAAGATGCCGTCTTCGGGCAGATGGACCCCGTAAGTGTCCACGGGAGAGTTTTCTGTCTCGGCGATCCCGGCTACCTGGCTCAGGCCATGTCCATATCCGTTGGCCTTGACGACAAACATCAGGGCTGTGCCGGGGGAGAGAAGGCCTTTCAGCCCCTTGAGATTGTTCAGGAGAGCAGACTTGGAGACTTCGACCCAGGTATTATCCATGAAGGCTACTCCATGCGGCTCATCATGGACCGGGCTCTTCTGGAATAGTATCCTTCTCCCGGTTCCAGCGTCAGATAGTGCTTGAGGTTCTCATGGGAAAGGCGCTTATAACTGGGGTTTTGAGACCTCTCATAGATCTCAAAGTAGATATACCCCAGCCCGTAGTATGAAAGAGAATATCCAGCGTCGTAACGTTGAAGAAGCTTCAGCTGATCGATGGCATAGTTGTAATTGTTCGTATAAAAGTAAGCCATGGCAAGCTGATAGCGGATATAGTGGTGTTTGTCATGCCGGACAAGGTAATTGTGGAAAAAGGAGATCGCTTCGGAAAACTTCTGTTCACGCATAAAGAGGATCGCGATCTTTTCCACCAGATAGGAGTTGGTGTTTCCCAGTTCATAGGAATTCATATAGTATTTGAGAGCGGCTGTATTGAACTTCTGGGCCTCATAGACGCGGCCGAGATAATAGTGGACATCATACTTTCGGGGATACTCTTTTTCCAGCCCGTGAAGAAGAGAGAGCGCGGACTCGTAGTCCCCCAGGGAAGTCAGCAGCCTCCCCTTGAGAAGCCTGGCTTTGTAATTCTCCGGTTCTCTGTCAAGTATCGTCTCTAAAAGGTCCCCGCATTGGGTATACTCCTCTTTATTGTAATGGTCCTGGGCCATGGAGAGAAGAGTCGTCGAATCGACGGTGATGATATTCCCCATATCTTCGATAGGTTCCTTCTTGACCAGTTTATCCTTCTGAGCGCAGGATATGAGAAAAGCTGATATGATAAAGGCAAACATCACTTTCTTCACAGTAACCTCCTTTGAAATTCCGCTGTTGTCCGACAAGAATATCATAGCAGTGAACCGATGTCAACTCAACCCGGCACGAGTTTACTGTTTTTCATGTTGACACCCGACGCATTCTTCTTATAATCAATGACACGTTGAAGGGGCCCATAGCTCAGTTGGTAGAGCTACCGGCTCATAACCGGTCGGTCAGTGGTTCGAATCCACTTGGGCCCATATGACAGGAGATGACATTTTGTCGGGACAAAGGACATCGCTATTTATTGTACGTTTTTTTAAGGTGCACCCAGGGTGCACCTTTTTTTTTATAAAGTAAGGAGGGATTATGGAGTCATATCTTGAGATTCTTCACGAGATAGCAGACATTATCACTAATAGCGAAGAGATGCGCCATATCGTGGAAGAAAAACCGGAAGAACTCAAGAAGAAGGAAACTGAGTTGAACGGCTTGAAAGTCAAGAGCGAGGAAAAGGAAAAGAGGATCGAAGAGGCGCGTAAGGAGTTGGCGGGAATCGATATGGACCTGAATGCCAACCGGCTTTTGCAGAAGAAATATGAAAATCAGGTTCTCCTGGTCAAAAAAGCAAAAGAGATGACGGCATTGAATAATGAGATCTATAATGTCAAACGCATCATCGATGAACTGACGGCTAAAAGACATCAGAAGGGCCAGGAACTGGAGACTTTGACTGAAGAGTACAATACGGCCAAAGAGGCTTATGAGACCATGGAAGAGGATCTGGGGCGGGAGCGCTCCCTTGTGGAAGAGAAGATCAGCGAGTTGAAACCTGAGTATGAGGCCCTGAAGAGCATGAAAACGGACCTTCTTAAAAAACTTCCCCCCCACGTCTCCGGGATGGTGAAGACCATGGAGAAAACGGGGAAATTTCAGCATATTATCATGGCTCCTGTCAACAACGGACTTTGCGGTGTCTGTAAAATGCAGCTCCCGCCTCAACTAGTCTCCGAAGTCAGGCGTGCCCGTGAAGTAAAACAGTGTCCCTATTGCGGGAGGATACTTTTTTGGGACCGGACATAGAGAGTCTTCTCAATGCACTGAAGGGGAGGATCCTTAAAGGGGAAGAGCCGGCTGCCTTTTTCCTTTCTCTGGCCTCCCGGGAGCGTCTGCTTTTGGCTCGCTGGCTTTCACAAAAAGGGACGGGCTCGGGGGAGCAGAGAGAAAGGCATAGCCCTCTTGTGCAGGAGGGTGAAGCTGTAGCTTATTCTGATGGGGCTTCCCGGGGGAATCCCGGGGAAGCGGGTTACGGCTATACGATCCTCTATCCCGGAGGAGAATCTGAAGAGGGATGGGGTTATCTGGGGACAGCTACGAACAATTTCGCTGAATATTGCGGGGCGCTGGCGGTTCTCCGCCGTCTGGAAGGCCGGGGTATAAAACGGGCTGTCCTCTACATGGACAGTGAACTCATCGTCCGGCAGCTTAACGGAGTCTATAAAGTCAAAAGTCAGAGTCTCGCCAGTCTCTATGAAGAGGCTTGTGTTTTGAAAAAGAAATTTGATTCTCTTCGTGTCGTTCATGTCCCGCGCTCTGAAAATTCCCAAGCCGACCGTCTGGCGAACAAAGCCATCGACACGCGGGGAACAGATCGTTTTTTCTCTTGATTCTATGCATATTTGTAACGTATGATACAGATGAAGCGGGACGGATAGCCGCGCTTGTGAGAACAAGTGAGGAAAGTCCGAACACCACAGGGCAGGGTGCCGGATAACATCCGGAGAAGGCGACTTCTGGAAAGTGCCACAGAAAAGAACCGCCTGGCTTGAGTCAGGTAAGGGTGAAAAGGCGAGGTAAGAGCTCACCGCTTCTGCGGTAACGCAGAAGGCCGGGTAAACCCCACCCGGTGCAAAACCAAATAGGAGGGATTGCGGCGGCCCGTCGCTTACCCTCGGGTAGGTTGCTTGAGGCAGATGGCGACATCTGTCCCAGATAAATGGCTATCCGGCTGCTTTAGGCAGCTGACAGAATTCGGCTTACAGTCCCGCTTCAATTCAGAAACCGAAGAGATCGCAGGCTCCTGCTCTGCTGAGAGCAAGGAATTCCTGAAGGTCCATCTTTAGAAGCGAAGAGAGTTCACCGGCTACATAAGATACATTGAGGGGAGTATTCGTCTTTCCCCGAAAGGGTACAGGGGCCAGATAGGGGGAGTCGGTCTCGATAAGGATCTTGTCAGGGGGGAGGGAGGAGATCATCTCCCTGAATGGAATATTTTTCTTGTTCTGAAAAGTCACAGGCCCTGAAAAAGAGAGGTAGTAACCCATATCTAGAACCGTATCGGCCATTTTTCTGTCTCCCGAGAAAGAATGGAGCACGCCTCTGACGCGTCCTTTAAAGGCTTTGAGGATCTCTATGGTATCTTCGTGGCTCTCTCTGTCATGGATGATCACCGGTTTTTTGTGGTGTGCAGCGATCTCCATCTGGTCGGCGAAAATCTTTTTCTGGATATCGGGAGGATCTTTCATCCAGTAATAATCCAAGCCGATCTCTCCCAGTGCTACGACTTCATCTTCCAGAAGAAAAGCGCTGATCCGGTCCATAAGGCGAGGCTCGGATTGAGAAGCGTATGAGGGGTGAAGCCCGGCAGCAGCCCGGATAAAGGGATATTTAAAGGCAAGAAGCAGCGATTCCTCGCTGCTTTTCTCATCGTATCCCACATTGATACAGAAATCGAGTGAGCGGGAGCATTCTTCGATGAGAGTATCCCTGAAGTGGTCGAACTGGGCCATGTTGAGATGGACATGGCAATCGTAGAGGTTTTTCATGAGCCCTCTCAATCTCTTTGACGGGGCATGAGAAGAATCGTGGATCGGAGGTCTTCACAGTCCCGTGCTTTGTTCCAATGATCCAGAAAAGAACTCTCCTGAAGGAGTTGGGCTACAGCCATAAGAGCCCTGAGATGGTAGGTCCTCTCGTCGGCGGTTCCCAGGAGAATGAATACAGCGTGGACAGGAGGAGCTTCTTTTTCCCACAGAATCCCTTCTCTGCTTCTGGCCAGGACGATCTCAAACTTCCCCTCTCCGGGAATGATGATGTGCGGAATCGCGATGCCGGGAATGATATTTGTGGAGGAGGCCATCTCTCTTTTACAGAACTGATCGATGATCTCTTCACGTGAAAGGCCCAGGCGTTGAGTGAGTTTTTCAGCCAGAAGCCCGAAGAACTCTTCGCGGTCCATCTGCTTATCGATATCCAGGACGAGACTTCTTTTAATAAGTTTGTCAAAACGGTCTTCAGTGATATCGTCTCTGTCTTGAAGGATCATGAGAAGCTCTTTTTCCAATTCACGTGTAGAGGAGTCGGCTCCCAGATTTTTATCCATGATCCGTTCTGCCATAAGGACAAGGGCTGATTGTGTATGGGCGCATTTCCGGGCGAAAAGAAGATAGGCAGCCCCGATAAAGAAAAGAAAGAGTCCCATGAGGAAAAGCGTCTTGGATCCCATCTCGATGATGAGATAGATGTAGGCTGCAATGGCTGCCAGCTGAAGAAGGGGAAAGAGAGGAGCTTTGAAGCTCGGTCTGTAATTTCTGATCCGGGAATAACGTATGATAATGAGAGAAAGGTTGTCAAAAATAAAGAGAAGCAGCATAAAAGCCGAAGCGATCTTGACCAGATCTTTAATATGGAGGAGAAGAATGGAGATAAGGATAAATAGCCCGGTCAGAAGAACAGAGATATAGGGGGTCTTGAACCGGCGGGAGACTTTGGATATAAGCGGGGGAAGGAGGCCGTCACGGCTCATGGCCATGGGGGAACGGGATGCGGACATGATCCCCGCGTTGGCTGTGGTGATAAAGGCGAAGATGGCCGCCAATGCCAGAAGAAGCCTTCCCGGAAGCCCGGAAAAGACACCGGCTGCGTCCGAGACCGGAGTCAGCGTCGTGATAAGAGAGTTGTGGGGGAGGACCCCGACGACGATGGCCACGACGATCACGTAGATGATGTTCACACTGACAAAAGCGTAAAGCATGGCTTTAGGGAGGTTCCTGGCTGAGTCTTTTATCTCTTCAGCCATATCGGCGATCTTTGTGAGTCCTCCGAAGGATATGAAGACCATGCCCGTGGCAGCAAAAAGGGCAGCATATCCTTTCCTGAGGAAAAAGTTGAAGTGCTGGGATCTCATGGCAGGATATCCGAAGATCATAAACAACCCCAGAATGGCCAGCAGAAAGACTACAAGGACACTTTGCAGTTTCCCGGAATGCTTTGTGCTGACGAGATTGAGAAGAGTAAAAAAGACTGTAAAGAAGGCTGCGATCAGGCGGATATGAAATTCCGATAGATGTGGATTGAAAAGAAGGGCGAAGGTCCCGATCCCCACCAGTGCGAAGGCGCTTTTAGAAGCAATGGAAAACCAGTTGGCGATCCCGGCGGCAAACCCGGCAGGAGTACCGATGATCCGGTTGATATAAAAATAGGTTCCGCCGGCTTTGGGCATGGCCGTGGCCAGTTCTGCTTTGGCAAAAATTGTCGGGATCATAAGCATGCCGGCCAGGAAATAGGCCACGACTACAGATGGGCCGGTCATGGAATAAGCCAGGCCGGGCAGAACGAAAAGCCCTGAGCTTATCATAGCTCCAGCAGCGATGCTGAACGCATTGAAGAGGGAAAGTTCTTTCTTCATAAACTCCTTTCAGTCCTCTTCTATTCTACGGGAAACTCAAAATTTTATCAAATGAAAAAACTCTCCTTGACGTTCTGGAAAAAGGACTATATATTGTATGTAAACATGTGGCAACATACCATATATAGATTTAAGTGCAAGGGAGGCTTTATGTTAGAGCGTATTGTGAAACGTAACGGGGAGAGGGTTCCCTTTGACCGGGAGAAGATAGAAGAGGCTATCTACAAGGCTGCAAAGGCCGTCGGAGGCTATAACAGGACGTTGGCCCGGTCTCTGACGGAAAAAGTGGTCTCTTCTCTTGAAGACTCCTTTGAGGGACGCGTTCCAGGGGTTGAGGATATACAAGATATCGTAGAAAAAACTCTCATTGAAAACGGCCATGCCAGGACAGCGAAAGCTTATATCCTCTACCGGAAAGAGCAGGAAGTCCTCCGGGAAGCCGAAAAGGTCCTGATTGATGTGGAGAAGACCATCGACGGCTATATCGGCATGAAGGATTGGCGTGTCAACGAGAATTCAAACTCGGGATACTCTTTTTCAGGGCTTCTTATGCATACGGCAGGAAGTGTCATCGCGAATTATACTTTGAAAAAAGTCTATACGTCGGAGATCGCCCAGGCCCATATCAACGGTGATTTTCATATTCATGACCTTTCCATGGGGATTGCCGGATATTGTGCCGGATGGTCGATTAAAGAACTTCTATGGGAGGGTTTCAACGGTGTACCCGGCAAGGTGGAATCGGGGCCTCCCCGACACCTACATTCTGCCTTGATGCAGATGGTCAATTTTCTCGGGACCATGCAGAATGAATGGGCCGGGGCCCAGGCCTTTTCCTCCTTTGACACCTACCTGGCCCCTTATGTGCGCCGGGACGGCCTCTCTTATGAAGAGGTGAAACAAGCCATACAGACCTTTGTCTTTAACCTTAATATAGCATCACGCTGGGGCGGACAGACACCCTTTACAAATCTTACCTTTGACTGGAGTGTCCCTGAAGACATGAAAGACCAGCAGGCTGTATGGGGCGGGTCTCTCATCGATACACCTTATAAGGATTTCCAGAAAGAGATGGACATGATCAACAGGGCTTTCCTGGAAGTGATGATAGAAGGTGATTCCAAAGGAAGGATTTTTACCTTCCCCATCCCTACTTACAACATCACACGCGATTTCCAATGGGAGAGCGAGAATGCCGGGCTTCTCTTTGAGATGACGGCAAAATACGGGATCCCTTACTTTCAGAATTTTGTCAACAGTTCTTTGAAACCTTCCGATGTCCGCTCCATGTGCTGCAGGCTTCAACTGGACCTCAGGGAGCTGAAGAGCAGGACCGGGGGGTTGTTCGGAAGTGGAGAAAAAACGGGCAGTATCGGTGTGGTGACTATCAACCTGCCCAGGATAGGGTATCTCTCCCGTTCAAAAGCAGAGTTTTTCGGGCGGCTTGAGTATCTCATGGACTTGGCTCGTGAATCCCTGGAAATAAAGAGGAAAGTCGTAAAAAAGAATATGGAAAACGGTCTATTGCCTTATTCCAAACGCTATCTGGGAACATTAGACGGCCATTTCAACACCATAGGGCTAGTGGGAATGAACGAAGCCCTCCTTAATTTCACGGGGAATGACATCGGCTCTCCTGCAGGACGTGAGGACGCCCTGGAGATTCTCCGTTTTATGAGGAATAAATTGGCTGACTATCAGGAACAGACGGGCAATATTTACAACCTGGAGGCGACACCGGCCGAAGGAACCTCTTACAGGCTTGCAAAAATGGACAAAGAGCGTTTCCCGGAGATCATTACCCAGGGGCAGGAAGAGCCCTATTATACCAACTCTTCCCAGTTGCCGGTCAATTATACATCGGATGTCTTTACTGTCCTGGACAACCAGAATGAGATCCAGGCTCAATATAACGGAGGGACTGTGGTCCATATCTTCCTCGGCGAAACCGCCCCGGGCTATGAAGCCGTGCGTGAACTCATCAAAAAGGTGGCTTATAATTATAAGATCCCCTATTTTACCATCTCACCCACATTCTCGGTCTGCGAGGAACACGGATATGTCAGGGGGAAAAAGGAGACCTGCCCCCGTTGCGGGAAAGAGATGGAAGTCTACAGCCGGGTGGTGGGATATTACAGACCCGTAAAACTCTGGAATAAAGGAAAAAAAGAGGAGTTTAAAGAACGTGTGCCCTTTGTCATGTAATTTCCTTGGCAGGATCGCTTCTCCTCCGGGGATCTCTCTTATCGATTATCCCGGACGAGTGGCGGCCCTGGTCTTTTTTCAGGGTTGTAATTTCAGATGCCCCTATTGTCACAATCATTCCCTTATTACGGCAGGGCCCGGCGAAAGCGATGAAGATGTCCTCAGCCGCCTCCGGGAAATGAGAAGGCTGGCAGATGCCCTGGTGATTACAGGGGGAGAGCCCACATGGGGAGAGGGGCTTATCCCATTTATTGAAAAGGCAGCCGGCCTCGGGTATCAGGTGAAGCTGGATACCAACGGTTCTCGCCCGGGGCTCCTCGAAGAGCTCCTCGACCGGAGCTGCCTTGCTTATGTCGCCATGGATCTCAAACATACCCCGGAGAAGTATCCTGAGGCCTGCGGTGTGCAAGCGGACCTGGACGACATCCGCAGGAGTGTGGAGATCATAAGGGAAAAGGCCCCTGCTTATGAATACAGGACGACTCTGGTCCCGGGGATGCATACGGCAGAGGATGTCTCGGAGATCATCCGGTCCTTTTCTCTCGGTGAGGGGACACCTTATTTCCTGCAGAAGTATATTCCCCGGGAAGGTACCGGTTTCCCCGCGTGGGGGCTCAAAGAATGGCAGGAAATGACGGCCGTGTTCCGGCCTCTTGCTCACATAGGGATCAGGGAGGATCTGTGAACGAACTGATCGCGGCCATGCTCACCCCTGCAGTCATGATCAACGTCTGCGGACTTTTACTCCTTTCCACAGCCAACAGAAACTCAAGGATCATCGACCGGATCCGGCAAATAAATGTTTTGCTGATA
>JAFGWL010000069.1 GCA_016937175.1 Candidatus Mcinerneyibacteriota bacterium
AGGTCTGGAAAAAGGCCATCGCCTATTCTGAAGAAAGTCTAGCCTATTTTACTCCCAAAGCAAAGGTCAGGGACGATAAGGTTTTTTTGCAACTTTCGAGAGAAGATATAGACGATCTTCTCACACTTATGACCCTGCTTCCCGAAGCAAGTGATGAAGAAGAGGAAGCTTACGCCGATTTCGAGGATCTGCTGCTTTTTTCAATAAACTCATCAAAGGAGGATAGCCATGAGCTTTGATTTTAAACTGCCTTCCCCTGGGACAGCTGTCCCCATGGACGAGAAAGTCATCTACGATACGATAATCGTCGGCGGCGGCCCCGCCGGGATGAATGCCGCCCTCTATGCGGCCAGAAAGGGACTGAAGACCGGAATCGTCACCTTCGATATCGGCGGCCAGGTCCTCAACACCTCAGAAGTCGAAAATTATATCGGGACCCCCTCCATCCTCGGCCCGGATATGGCCGATGCCTGGAAAAGCCATATGCTCCGCTACAATGTGGAGATGTACGAATTCGTCCATGTGGAGAGGATCGAAAAAGAGGACCGTTTTTTCAAGATCCATACTGATGACGGCAAAGCCTTTACTTCGCGGACTGTGATCATATCCACCGGGAAACGGTCCCGTCCCATGAATGTTCCCGGCGAGAAAGAATTCACAGGACGCGGAGTCGCCTACTGTGCCACATGTGACGCTCCTCTCTACGGAGGCAAGACCGTGGCCGTGGTGGGAGGAGGCAACTCCGCCATCGAAGCCATCGTCGACCTGGGTAAGATAGCCAAAAAGATCTACGTTTTCCAGTTCCTTGAAGATTTCACCGCTGACAAGGCGGTGCGGGAAAAGATCGACCCCTACCGGGAGAAGATGGAGATCTACTTCAACACTATGGTCGCCCGTTGTGAAGGAGACAATAAACTGACAGAAGCGGTGATCAAAAACCGCCTCACCGGAGAAGAGAAGTCCATCGCTCTGGATGGCCTCTTTGTTGAGATCGGGCTCATCCCTAACACGGAATTTCTAAAGGAGTTCGTAAAACTCAACAAATACGGCGAGATCATTGTTGATAAGCACGGGGCCACTTCCGTGGAAGGCGTTTATGCAGCCGGTGATGTGACCGACGTACCCTTCAAGCAGATCGTCATCGCTGCAGGAGAGGGGGCCCGGGCGGCTCTGGCTGCAGCAGACTATCTCCTCTCCCACTAGAATCCGGGGTAGAATAGGGCCGGAGAGCGGGCAATATCAAAAAGCAGTCCCAGAATCCGGCCCATATTCTCCACAGAACACTTATCCGGCGTATCCCCGGCTGTATGCCACCATGGGTAGGTAAAATCGATGAGACAGATAAAGGGGATCCCTTTTTTCAGAAATGGCATATGGTCATCCCATACAGCCGGGCCCGTCTCTTTACGGAAGAAGGAGAAGCCTTTTTTGTCACGGGCATAATCCCCCACTCTTCGGGCCAGTCCCGGAACAGCCCTGTAGGAATACTCCTCGTAGGGAAGGGCCAGGTCCCGGTCACCTATCATATCCACCAGGATACCAAAGACGATATCTCCCGTCTCTTCCTCTTCAACCAGCCGGCTGGACCCGATAATATAGGTGGAAAGATCCCGGCCACTGTCTTCGGCATCGAAAAAGTAGAGGGTGACTGTATGCTCCGTAGGCGGGGATGAAGCCAATTCACGAGCCAGGGCGAGAAGGACGGCTGTCGAGGAGTTTCCGTCGTTGGCTCCGAAGACATTTTTCTCTCTCTTCCGTATGTCAGGGTCCCGGTCGCAAACGGGGCGCGTATCCCAATGGCTGCCGAAGGCGACCGTCTTCTTTTCATTCCCAGGCAAAACAGCGATGATATTCGTCCCTTCCTGAACTCCTGAAAAGGGATTCTCATAGGTAAATGTGTGAAGACGAACCCGCCAGCCCAGCCGGGCAAGCTCCTTTCGGAGATAGTCCCGGGTACGGCGGTGGTTCTCTGAACCGGGAGGGCGGGGTGAGAGACGGCATAATGTTTCAAAATAATCTCTCACCGGGGCTGATGCCTGCCCCGCGGCCACGCCACGCAGAGCCAGCAAAAGAATAAGGAAAAAAAGAACTCTTTTTACCATGAAACGGGTTTTCTTTTGGCAGGCATGGTCATACACCTGACTCCGCCACCGCCCCGGGCCAACTCAGCGCCATCGATCCCGATGACGAGCTTTTTATATTCTTCGACCTTGGCCTCACCGTTCAAAAACTCCCGGGCATGTTTTACAGCATATCCCTCTTTGGCCAGAGCATCCAGTGTCTTGATATTGCAGTCATATCCGATAAACTTGCCCGGCTCGAAGGCAAAGAAATTAGTTCCCGAAAGCCACTGCTCTCTCTCCTGGTAGAGGGGATTGTCCCCCCCGCAGAAAACAGGTTTCAGATCAAGCCCTACCGTCTTCAGGCCGGTGAGCAGGTTCTCCATGTATTCAAATTTTTTCTTTCCGTTACTCTCCAAAGTGATCTTGACCACAGGCAAACGCCCGTTTCCCAGAATATAGGGCTCATGGATCACACAATGGTCTCTGTCGATCATAGTAAAGACCATATCGAGGTGGATCGTCGCCCTCTCTCTCGGAAGGACTACAGCGAAAATCGTATACGGATCCGTGATATCGCGGCAGATGTTATTGATGATCAGGTCTATACTCTGAGAAGTGGTCCGTTCCGATATCCCGATGGCCAGGACATTATCTTTCAGCACAAGGAGGTCTCCGCCTTCCACGGTGACCAGGCCTTCTTTCCCCTCTTCGGTTCCGTCGAATATGAACCCTTCCGATTTGAACTGGGGATGATAGCGGTAGATGAACGTTGCGATGATGGCCTCCATAATGCGGACTTTGTTGGCCATGGACCCGGTGATCACCTTGTCCCCCACGACGATGGCGCTATCTCTCATGAAATAGAGGTTGGGCAGAGGGGGGAGAGCAAAGATATTCTCACTTAAAAACCGGGTCAGAGAATCTTTCTTCTCTTTGACCCCGACGATGACCCCTGCAGCCAGCTGCCCGGCTGTCATTTCCTGAAACTCATCCCTTCTCCGTTTGAGGACAGGGAAAAGGCGTGTTACCGTATCGATAAACTCCTTTTTGACAGCATTGTTCTTCAGGACATCTTCCAGAAGATCCCGGACTTCGAAGACTTTTGTTACAAGCTTGAGGATCTCCTTCAACTCTCTATGGTCTTCCGCGATCACAGGCAGGGGAAGTATATCGTTATAGAGGACCTGCGCTGCCGTTCTGGGTGTCATCTCTTCCACTTCAAAACCGGGAGAATGGATAATCACCTTTTCCAGGGCCCCGATTTCCGAATAAATTGAAACTCTGTTACTCATCTTACCTCCTCTGGGTCATGATGTATGAATAGTGTCAGACTTACCCCGGTGAGACTATAAAGCTCTTTGCCTGTTTGTTCAAGAAAAATAAAAAAGAAGAATCAGTCTTTGCGAGTAAGGATATAGTTCATGGGATCGACGGGTGTCCCGTGTACACGGATCTCATAATGAAGATGGGGGCCGATAGACCATCCGGTATTTCCCACTGTCCCCACGATATCCCCTTTTTTGATCTCCTGATACAGAGAGACCCGGATCGCATCCAGATGGGCATAACGGGTAGTGATCCCGTATTCGTGCCTGATGAGCACCGTCCGGCCCCAACCGGTCCTGTTCCCCGCATAGACGACGACGCCGTCAGCGGGAGCAACGACTTCTTCCCCTATATTCTGGGCGATATCCAGCCCGGGGTGGAATTCCTGTTTCCCGGTCATGGGAGAGATACGTGTCCCAAACCCCGAGGTGATCCAGCCATAGACCGGCCAGGTGGTGGGGATATTATCCCACATCTCGGAATTTAACTCTTTATTAGTGGAGATCTTGGCCAGGAGCTGCTTGGCCAGTTCCACCCTTTTTTCGGTGCTGACGATAAGAGTGCTGATCTCCTGGACCTGACGTTTAAAATCGGGATCCATGATCAGAAAACTCTCATCAGGCGAAGCACTTTCCACACCTCCGATGCCCATCTCTTTCATGACGTCCGATGTTGGCGGAAGGTTGTTCATAATAAGCAGATTATCCATCTTATTGAGAATATCGACGATGGAGTCGTTGACCATAGCCGTGCTTTTTTTCAGCGTGTTGTATTTTTCCTTAAGGACCGTATTCTCATAGACGAGACGGTTCAGGGTATCGGAAGCGACTTTGCGCTGTCCATAATCGACAAAGATAAAGAGAGCTGAAATAACAAACAGAAGGATAAAGAAGAGGGCCAGGGCCAAAGCCCCGTAACTGACCCGTTTTTGCTTCGCGCCCACTTCGTCATGAGGCAAAACAATAAAAGTCATATATTTGTTAAACAGTTTATCCAGCTTTCCCTTGATCATAATCATCAAAAATGATAACAGTTGAAACCGCTCTGTCAAGTCTTTTTTTGTAAATCTTATTATTATTATGAATTAGAAGAAATCAGACAGCAATGGGACAGGCGATCTGCAGAGCTACCCCTTGACCTTATATTAATCAATCATACCAGATATGGTATATTTTCCCCGGTTCTCCCTCCGGAGCTCTTTTTCCCCATCCCGAACAAAAATTCACTTCTTTTTTCCGCTCTTTACCCATCAGGATGTGACCCTCTGAAGCCCGATCCTTTCACGGGCCCGGTCTACACTCAAAACACGGAAAGTAAACCGGTCGCCCACCCTGAAGTGTTCGTTCAGGTCTTTGATAAAGCGGTCTGAAGCCTGGGAGATATGACACAGGCCGCTGACTCCGATCCCCAGGTCCACAAACATCCCGAAATCGGTTATATTGGTGATGACCCCGGGAAGGGTCATCCCCTCGTCCACATCGTCGATGGACTGGATGGCATCATTGTAGGGGACAGGCTCGAAAGCCGCCCGGACATCACGGCCCGGTTTTTTCAACTCTTCCAGAATGTCCTCAAGGGTATAGACGCCTACTTTCCGGCTATACTCCTCCTTGTCCACATGGTCAAGAAGCCGCGGATCCCGGACGAGTTCTTCCAGAGCCACTCCCGTCTCCCGGCATATTTTTTCAACAACAGGATATTGTTCGGGATGGATGGCTGTGCTGTCCAGAATATTGTCTCCGTTTCTGATCCGCAAAAACCCGATGCACTGTTCAAAGGTCTTTTCTCCGATCCCTTTGACCTTCTTGAGTTCAAACCGGTTGCTGAACCCTCCCTTCTCATCCCGCTGGGCTACAATATCCTTTGCATTGGCTTCGCTGATCCCCGCCACATAGGAGAGAAGAGGGACAGACGCCGTATTGACATCCACCCCCACGCTGTTCACGGCACTCGAGACCACCTGGTCCAGGCGCCTTTTGAGTTCCTTCTGATCCACGTCATGCTGATACTGGCCTACGCCCAGGGACTTGGGGTCTATCTTGACAAACTCGGCTAAAGGATCGTGAATACGCCTTGCAATGCTGATGGCTCCCCGGATGGTCACATCCAGGCCGGGAAACTCCTTCACCGCCAGGGGAGAGGCCGAATAGATAGAGGCCCCGCTCTCGTTGACGATGGCCAGGTGGAGCAGGGCCCCCTCTCCGGACAATTCTTTGATCAGGCGCCTGACCAATGCTGCGATCTCTTTTGACCCCTTCCCGTTTCCCACGGCAGCCAGGGTCACGCCGTAACGTTTGATGACTTCTCTGATTTTTTGATAAGCCCTCTCTTCGGCCCCCTCTCCCAGGGTGTAGACCACTTCATGGCCCAGATACTTCCCCCGTTCGTCGATAACGGCGATCTTGGAACCTGTCCTGAGGCCGGGGTCGATTCCCATGATGGTGTATCCGTGGGCCGGGCTTCCCAGAAGAAGGTCTTTGAGGTTCTTTTCAAAGACATCGATGGCCGCGTCTTCAGCCAGGGCTGTATAGTGGCTCCGGCACTCGGTAGCCATGGAGGGGTGAAGATATCCGAAATAAGCCAGCTCCATCCCTTCCCGGAGGGCTGCAAAGAAAGTGGCCTCCCTACAGCAGGGAAACTCTTCGGCGATCACCGAAAGACAGCGGTCTTCATCCACTGCCACCTCGATTTTAAGTATCCCCTCCTTCTCCCCCCTGTTCAGGGCAAGGAGGCGGTGGGATTTGATCTCTTTAAGCGGCTCATTGTATTCGTAATAGTCCATATAGACGCCTTTTTCATCAGCGTTCTCTTCTTTGACCGACGAGACGATGAGAGCGGTATCGATATAGAAGGCGCGGAGTTTTTTTCGGACTTCAGGATGGTGGGTCACGGTTTCGGCCACGATAAAAAGGGCCTGCTCCAGAATTTCATCCCGTCCGGTGACCCCTTTTTCTTCATTGGCAAAGGAGAGGATGATCTCTTCGGCGCTCTGCTCTTCACATTTCTGGGCCAGAATGATCTCAGCTAAAGGTTCAAAGCCCATCTCACGGGCCATCTGAGCCTTTGTCCGGCGTTTGGGTTTATAAGGGAGATAGAGGTCTTCCAGTTCATTTTTATTGAAGCATGAGTCGATCCTGCTCTGAAGCTCCTCTGTGAGTTTCCCCTGTTTTTCGATGGTCTGAAGAATGTACTCTTTCCTGGCCAGAATCTCCTTGAAAAAGGAGTACTTTTCTGCCACAGCCGTCACCTCTGTCTCAGTGAGGTTCCCCGTGGCTTCCTTTCTGTATCGTGAAATAAAGGGGACAGTGTTCCCTTCGTCGAGAAGCGCCATGGTGCTTTGGATCTTTTTTTCCTGAAGCTTGAGCTCTTCAGCGATGAGTGTCGATATCTTCATCTCGTCTGTACCTCCCTGTTGAGTCTTCTACCATACTCAGATTTCCTTTTCTTTCAACTAAATCTTTTTCATCTTAATCCTTGAAAGGCATGTAAACTGATTTTACACTACACAAAAAAGGAGTAGCCTATGGAAAGGATATATTGGGTCGATTTTGACCTGCTGGAAACGTTCATGGCCGAGGTCTTTACCCGCATGGGTATCCCCAAAAAAGAAGCAGAGATCTGCGCGGAGATCCTCATCACCTCCGACAAACGGGGGATCGATTCCCACGGGATCGGACGGTTCAAGCCCATCTATATCGACAGGATCAAAGCGGGACAGATCAACCCTGTGACCAAAATCGACGTGGTTCGGGAAGCCCCGGCCACAGCTGTCCTTGACGGCAACAACGGCATGGGCCAGGTCATCGCCCACAAAGCCATGTCCATGGCCATTGAAAAAGCGCGCCGCTACGGGATCGGCATGGTGGCCGTGCGAAACTCCAACCATTATGGCATCGCCGGCTACTATTCGCTTATGGCCGTCAAAGAAAACATGATCGGCATCACAGGGACCAATGCCCGGCCCTCCATCGCCCCCACCTTCGGCGTGGAGAATATGATGGGGACCAATCCCCTCACCTTCGGGATTCCCACCGATGAGGAGTTCCCCTTTGTTCTGGACTGCGCCACATCGGTCTCCCAGCGGGGAAAGATCGAGACCCTGGCGCGTTTGGGAAAACCTACCCCGGAAGGGTGGGTCATCGACCGAAACGGAAAATATATGACCGACTCCGAAGCCATCCTGAAAGCCCTTGTCACAGGAGACGCGGCTCTTGTCCCTGTGGGAGGGCAGGGGGAGATCACCGCGGGCTATAAAGGATACGGTTATGCTGCCGTGGTGGAGATCCTTTCTGCAGCCCTCCAGCACGGAGCTTATATGAAGATGCTCACTGGGTTCAATGAAAAGGGAGAAAAGGATACCTATAAACTGGGACACTTCTTCATCGCCATGGATATTGCCTCCTTCATCGACCCGGAAGATTTTAAGAAGACTGCAGGCGACATCGTGCGTGCCCTGCGCCATTCTGAAAAAGCCCCGGGAGCCCAACGCATCTGGAC
>JAFGWL010000070.1 GCA_016937175.1 Candidatus Mcinerneyibacteriota bacterium
AAAGGAGGGATCATCCTCTACGGTGAGAGCATCGATGCGCGAGCCGTCCCGGGTGACCGCTGTGTAATAGCCGTAGTAGAGACCACTCTTTTCCACGATGGTAACCGTAAAAGAGTCAGCGCCGGATCCGTCTCTCAGGATCCAGGCCCCTTCAAAGCCTTTCTCGCCTTGTCCGGGAGCGCATCCCAGAAACATCAGAAGGAAAACAAAAGCAACCGTCTGTTTCATAACACCCTTTTCTTTGCTTATGTTCAGCATATCAAAAAAAATAAAAAAGTAAATCACTTCATAAAAGAATAGACAAACATCGGCAAGATGATAGAATCTACGGTAATTGAAAGTAGTTGCCCCGGTGCTTTTTCCGTGCACAACCTTCAAGAGATCCATTGTCATTAGCTTCATATCCGTTTTTTTGCCTGAAAGGATGAACAAATGAAACGACTCTATTCACTCAACTTTTTGTCCCGGTTCTTGTTTTTACTCATCACACCGGTGTTCTTTCAGTTTTTCGCCATCGGATTCATCTGGCACTCGATCTATTGGGGTGTCATCACAGCCGTTGTGCTGATCTGGGGGGGATTCATCCTTTTGTCCCCCATCTTCGGAAGAATCGGCTGCGGATGGTTCTGCTTCTTCGGGATCGCCACCGAGATGGCAGGTCATCATGCCCGTATCAAGACACAATGGAAAAAGCCCAATGTCTGGCTGAGGCTCCTCGTTTTGACGGGCTTTTTCTCTTCGGCCCTCTTCTTCTTTTTCTATAACACACAGCGCGGCCTGGGACACGGTTTTGATTTCATCCCGGGTTTTTTAAAGTTAAATTTCAATACCCACTATAAGGCTGTCTGGATCATGGACATTTCAGCGGCGCTCTTTTTCGGCTTTCTTCTTGATAAAAAGTGGGCCTGTAAAAACCTCTGCTTCATGGGAGCGCTCTGCTCTGTGGGAGCGAAGTTTTCCCGTTTGATCCCGGTTGTTGATCTTTCAAAGTGCACACGATGCGGGAAATGTGAAAAGGAGTGTATGGTGGGCCTTCCCATCACGGATTATATAAAAAACAATAAGGGACTGGTCACCAACTCCGAATGCGTCAATTGCGGGAAATGCGTGGCTGTCTGTCCGGTCAATGCCATTCGGTTGAAATTTGTCTGGAACAGGAAACGATATAAGGCCGCTTTGGAAAAGCAAGCCTGAAAATAAACGGAGGGGAGACGGCTCATACCTCATGCCGTTTCCCCCTGACTCATGGAATATTAAACGATTATTCTTCTTTTTGAAACTTGCAGCCGTCAAAGCGATACCTGCTGCCGTCTGATAAGGTAATCACCGCTCCATCAAATTCCGCTTTCTGAAAAGCCTCTGCCGCTTCATGAAAGAAATCACTCCTTGAAACCTCGCTTAAAGTGTTCTCTTCTCTGTCATAGCGGTAAAGAGAAAAGAGTGTCCCCTCTTCATACTTGATGAGAAACGCATCTCCGTTCTCCCCGGTTTCACAGCGGTAGAGGTAGTAGGCGGTTGTCACTCTCCCGTCGGTTACGATGATATGGTGATCATCCGATTCAACGACGGTGAACTCGCTTGTTTCTTCCGTTCCGCCCCCGGGAGGGACAAAGACAGAGGCCCGCTCTGATTGCATTCCCAGTTTTCCTGTGGATGTGGCTAACAGCTCTCCGTTTCCCACCTCAAAGTAAAAGAAGATCTCCTGAATGGGATAGGTGTCCTGCTCCATGTCATCTTTTCCCTGTATCGTGTGAGTCATCTCTTTTTCAGGTTTCCAAAGCAAGAAAAGCCCGATGAGTACGGCGACAAGGATAAGAGGTATTATGATTGCTATTTTTTTCATATGCATCACCTCGCAAGTTATATTCTTTTTTTCGGCCGGTATTTATAGATCAAGGCCAATTGAACACAGCTGGTTAGAATCACAAAAGAGTAATAAAAGACAAAGGGAATCTCATGAATAAAGATGGAGCGAAAAAAATAACAGACCCCCGTGATCAGAAGCAGGATATAGGTAAGGGCTGAGACATCCTGTACGTCTTTTGTGCGATAGGACTTAATGATCTGGGGAATACTCACAACGATGCCTGTAGCTGTCCCGATCCAGCTTAAGATTTCAGTGATCTGCATAGGATATCCTCTCTTGTTTAGAGCCTATTCTACATGTCGGGAGAGATAAGTCAAAAACAATTCTATAGGGTTGTCTGTTGATCATTGTCTCATTGAATTGTTTGAAAAAGGGAGTGCAAGAAGCACCCCCTTTGACAATCATGCCAGATAAAGTCCGTAGAGATATCCCACGAAAGTAGAAAGGATCGAGACAAGTGCCACATAGACGAGGGTCTTCTTCCAACCGATCTCGCTTGCGATGACAAGGATCGATGGAAGCGAGAGCGACGGGCCAGCCAACAGCAAGGCCAACGCCGGCCCCTGTCCCATTCCCGCACCGATCAACCCCTGGAGAATGGGGACTTCCGTCAACGTGGCAAAATACATGAGCGCTCCCGATATTGATGCGAAGAAGTTCGCACCCAGCGAATTCCCTCCCACAAGAGAGGCCACCCATTCACCGGGGATGATCCCTTCATGGCCCGGGCGGCCCAGGAAGAAACCCGCCACAAAGACTCCGGCAAAAAGGAGGGGAATGATCTGCAAAGCGAAATCACGCGTGGCGGTCCCCCATTCTTTCAGTTCGTCCCGTTTGAACCATTTCCAGAGCATAAGTGCCAAAGCCAACCCGAAGGCTCCGGTGATGTAGTACTTCACACTGTAAATCGCATCCCACACAGCCGAAGAGCCCCGGGATCCCGCCCAGTTGAGAAAGATAAGGATCCCGATCATGGAAGCCATGTAAAGTGCGTTTTGAAGAAGAGAGCGCCGTTCTTCTCCGGGTTGAACGGAAAACATCCGTTCATCGGTGAGACGGGCCTCATCGCTTTTTTTAAAGATGAAGTGCATGAGCAGCCCGATGAGAGCAGCGAAAAGCACCGCCCCTACAGCTCTCGCCAGGCCGATCTTCCACCCCAGGACTTTGGCTGTGAGGACGATGGCCAGGACATTGATGGCCGGCCCTGAGTAGAGAAAGGCGATGGCCGGGCCTAAACCTGCTCCCTTTTTATAGATCCCCTTGAACAGGGGGAGAATAGTGCAGGAACAGACAGCCAGGATCGCCCCCGAAACAGAAGCCACACTGTAGGCCGTCACCGGTTTCGCTTTGGGGCCCAGATATTTGATCACCGCCTGCTGGTTTAAGAAGACAGCGATGGCCCCGGCGATGAAAAGCGCCGGAAT
>JAFGWL010000003.1 GCA_016937175.1 Candidatus Mcinerneyibacteriota bacterium
ATTAAAATGAACAACGTTCATTTTTTTATTTAAAACCCCACTTTTCGCTTGACAATAGATAGGGATATCTATACTCTTTTCCCTATGAGAATTGATCTGGGAAGCGTAAAAAAAGAGGCAAAACACCTTGAGGAGACTTTCGACCCGGAACTACCCGAAGTCGAAGGTGCAACGGCCTTTCAGGGAGAGATCATTGAAATCTCCGGCGGGTATGAGCTGACAGGGTTTCTGGACGGGATGTATCGATTGAACTGCTCCCGATGCCTGGAATCTTTTACACAGCCGTTTCATTTACCCGTCCGACTGATCCTGAAGCCCCGTCCCGAGTTCGTTGAACCGGAGAGGGACCTGGCCGCCGATGAGTTGGATCTTCTTTTTTATGACGACCATATCATTGATATCGGGAAAATTTTGAGGGATGAAATCGTTGTAAACATGCCTTTGAAGCCGGTCTGTGACCTGAAGTGCCGTGGATTGTGTCCCCAGTGCGGGCAGAATCTGAATAAAAAAGAGTGCAGCTGTGAGCGTGAGGCAGACGGCGGGGCGTGGAGCGCCTTGAAATCGATTAAAAAGGCAATATACGGAGGTGAGTAGAAATGGCAGTACCAAAGAGAAAAGTATCAAAACAGAGAAAACATAAAAGAAGAACACACTGGAAGCTTTTTGCCCCCAAACTTGTCAAATGTGAACAGTGCGGAGCGTTCAAAAAGCCTCACACTGTCTGTGATGAATGCGGGACATATAAAGGAAAACAAATCGTCGCCACCGGAGAATAAAAATGCCCTACGCAAAGATTATTGCTACGGGCGCTTTCCTGCCGGAGAAGCTGGTCACGAATTTTGACCTGGAGAAGTTTGTCGACACCACCGATGAATGGATAAGGACGCGCACGGGCATTCGCGAGCGGAGGATATCAGCCCCAGATGAACCGAGTTCAGTTTTAGCGGCCAACGCCCTGACTGATGCTCTGGATTCTATCGGAATGGAGAAAGGCGAACTAGACTATATTATCGTAGCGACGGTAACTCCGGACACCATGTTCCCTTCAACTGCCTGCTGGCTTCAAAAACATCTTCATATTACACATATCCCTGCCGTGGATGTCTCAGCCGCCTGTTCAGGATTTATGTACGGCCTCTCCATGGCCCGGGCCTATATTGAGTCGGGGATGTACAAGACGATTGCTGTTATCGGGGTGGAAGAGCTGACAAAGATCACAAACTGGGAAGACCGGAGCACATGTGTCCTGTTTGGTGACGGGGCCGGGGCAGCCATCCTCCAGGCCACTGAGGATAAAGAGGGTGGACGTATTCTTTCCAATTATCTCGGAGCTGACGGACGCTACGGTAATCTCCTTATGAAAGAGGCCGAAGGGACATTACACCCGGCCACTCATGAGACCCTGGACAAGGGAATGCATTACATTACCATGGAGGGCCAGGAGACATTCAAACATGCTGTCCGCGTGATGAAATCCGCTTCTGTCGAAGCTCTGAAACGAGCCGGCCTGAAAGAGGAGGATCTTGACCTTGTGATCCCCCATCAGGCCAATATCCGGATCATTGACGCTCTGGCGAACCGGCTTAAAGTGGATTATGAGAAAGTGCAGATCACTATCGACCGTTATGCCAACTCCTCGTCAGCGACGATTCCCATCGCGTTGAACGAAGCCAACCGGGACGGGAAGATCAAGTCCGGGGATAAGATCCTTATGGTGGCGTTCGGAGGGGGATTGACCTGGGGCAGTGTCGTGGTGAGGTGGTAATATGAAAAAAGCAGCTCTCTTTTCAGGACAAGGGTCACAGTACGTCGGTATGGGCCGCTCCCTTTATGAGTCTGACCCATCCTTCCGGGATCTTTGCCTGCAGGCGGATAAACTCCTGGGGAGAAGCCTGACCGATCTTATGTTTGAGGGCCCGGAGGAACTTCTCCGCTCTACAGAAAATGCTCAGGTGGCTCTATTGACCATGGATTATGGAATTTTTCAGATCCTGTCTCAGCGGGGACAGAAGTTCGATTATGTCGCCGGGCACAGCCTGGGAGAATATGCCGCTTTGACGGCTGCCGGGGTCTTACGCTTTGAAGATGCCCTGGCTATTGTGGCCCGGCGCGGGTCACTCATGGCCCAGGCCGGTGAGATGGAGCCCGGGACCATGGCCGCAATCATCGGAATGGATTTTAATTCTGTTGAGGAGATCTGCCGGAGAAACGGAGCTGATATGGCTAATTTCAACTCGGCAGAACAGGTTGTGATCTCCGGACGGATCTCTGCTGTGGAAAAAAGTATGGAAGAGTGTAAGGAAGCGGGAGCCAAAAGGGTCCTCCCCTTGAATGTATCCGGTGCTTTCCATTCCAGACTTATGGAACCAAGCGGTGAGGAGCTGGCTCAGGTCATCCGTTCCGTTCCTTTCAATGCTCCCCGGATCTCTGTGGTCATGAACGTGACAGGGGAAGAGGAGAAAGATCCTGAGAAGATGAAAGAAAATCTTATCGCACAGGTCAGTTCTCCTGTAAAATGGATGCACAGTATGGAATTTATGCTTCAGCAGGGAGTGACTCATTTTGCAGAATGCGGGCCAAAAAATGTCCTGTCGGCCCTGGTCAGGCGGATTTCGTCTGATGCTGTGTCCGTTACCACGGATACGGCAGAGGGGATCGAAAAAGCTTTGGAGGTATTGGCATGATGGATCTTGAAGGACGGATTACCCTGGTGACCGGCTCAGCCCGGGGAATCGGGTATGCTATCGCCGAATCATTGGCCCGGGCCAAAGCCCGTGTGGTCATTTCAGATATCAATATAGAGGATGTGGATAATACTGTCCGAAGCCTGAAAGAAAAGGGTTATGACGTTTTGGGGATTCCTTGTAATGTCGCATCGGAAGAATCAGTGAACCAGGCTGTGGAGCAGATCAAAAAGGAGGCAGGCCCGGTAGAGATCCTCGTCAATAATGCGGGAATCACACGGGATATGCTTTTTATGCGTCTGGATAAGGAGAAGTGGGACAGTGTCCTTTCAGTGAACCTGACCGGAGCCTATCTGACATCCAAAGCTGTGATCCGGGATATGGCAAAAAACCATTACGGACGGATCATCAATATCTCTTCTGTCGTGGGGCTCATCGGCAATGCCGGCCAGGCCAATTATTCTGCCTCGAAAGCCGGCCTTCTGGGCCTGACAAAGAGTTTGGCTAAAGAGTTCGGCCAACGTAATGTCACAGTGAATGCTGTGGCTCCGGGGTTCATCGAGACAAAGATGACCCATGTCTTAAGTGATGATGTTAAAAGTTCATTTTTACAAAATATTCCCATGAAAAAGATGGGAACACCGGAAGATGTTGCCAATGTCGTTCTATTTTTGGCATCGGAGCTGGCGTCCTATATTACCGGACAGGTAATACATGTGGACGGCGGCATGGTTATGTGAACGTCAATAAGGAGGTGTGGATAATGAATGCAGAAATCCTGGAAAAAGTAAAAGAGATCGTTGCGAGCCAGTTGGGCAAAGAACAGAGTGAGATCACCGATACGGCTTCGTTTATTGATGATCTCGGCGCTGACTCTTTGGATACCATGGAACTCGTTCTGGCTCTGGAAGATGAGTTCGGTATCAAAATCGAAGATGAAGATGCCGAGAAGATCAAGACCGTAAAAGACGCTGTCGAGTATATCGAGAAAAATAAATAATCTCACCCGGCACAAAGGGGCTTCGGCCCCTTTGTGCCCCACTACAACTTTCTAATCGGAGGAGTCAACTATGGCAAACAGAGTTGTAATCACGGGCATGGGCGCTGTTACCCCGCTCGGAAATGAAATAGAGACTCTATGGGAAAATCTTTTAGCCGGGAAATCCGGTGTCCGGCTCATCGACCGTTTCGACACAGAGGAGTTTTCGTCAAAGATCGCAGGTCTGGTCGATGAATTTTCCATTGAGGGCTATATCGATCCAAAAGATGCCCGGAGAATGGATCAATTTGTACAATACGGTCTCGTCGCCTCTTGTAAAGCCATTGAGGATGCCAGATTAACCATCGATGAATCGAATGCCCATCGGGTAGGTGTCGTCGTGGGTTCGGGAATCGGAGGAATGCAGACGTTATGTGATCAGCATGCGGTCCTGGTAGAAAAAGGCCCGCGCCGGCTCTCCCCCCTCTTTATACCCATGATGATTCCCAATATCCTGGCCGGGCAGATATCCATATATACAGGGGCCAAAGGGCCCAACTTCTGCGTAGTGACGGCATGCGCCACTGCGACCCACTCCATAGGAGAGGCATTTAAGACCATTCAAAGAGGGCAGGCGGATGTCATCATCTCCGGCGGAGCTGAAGCACCTGTCATTCCCCTGGGTGTCGGAGGGTTTACAGCGATGAAAGCTCTCTCCACAAGGAATGATGAACCGCAAAGAGCGTCCCGCCCCTTTGACAGGGACCGTGACGGTTTCGTTATCGGGGAAGGTGCCGGGATCCTGGTCCTGGAAGAGCTTGAGCACGCCTTGAAAAGAGGAGCTAAGATCTATGGTGAGATCGTGGGTTACGGCGCTTCCGGTGATGCTTACCATATAACGGCTCCGGAAGATAACGGAAGCGGTGCAGTCCGTGCCATGCGGGCAGCCATCAGGGATGCCGGTATTCAGCCGGAAGATGTGGGATATATCAATGCCCACGGGACATCCACGGAGTTGAATGATGTCATCGAGACCCGGGCGATCAAGAACCTTTTCGGCGACCATGCAAAAAAACTTCTGATCAATTCAACGAAATCCATGACTGGGCATCTCCTCGGTGCCGCCGGGGCTGTGGAAGGGATCGTCACTGCTCTTTCGCTTCAGAAAGGCCTTTTCCATCAGACTTTGAACCTGGATAATCCCGATGAGGAATGCGATTTGAACTATATTCCCGGAAAGAATGCTGAAGCGGATATTAAATACGGCTTAAGCAACTCTTTCGGATTCGGCGGACACAATGGGGTCCTTCTGTTCAAACGCTATGAAGAGTAAAGAGGACCTTTTTCAGGAACATTACTCCATGACATTTAAGAACCAGGGCCTTCTCCGGAGGGCCCTGACTCACCGTTCCTGCCGCGATGAGGATGACGGTAACAACGAGAGGCTGGAGTTTCTCGGGGATTCCGTGGTAGGGCTGGTCATTACCGAATATCTCTATTCCAAAACAGATCTCCCTGAAGGGGAGATGGCCAAGATCAAAGGAAAAGCCGTGGGGCGTGAGATCATGGCCGAGATCACAAAAGAAATCGGCCTGGATCGCTTCATATATCTGGGGAAAAGCGAAGAGACACGGAAGACGAAAAAGAGAAACCTCTATGCCAATATCCTGGAAGCGGTGATCGGTGCTGTGTATCTGGAAAAGGGACTTGACGAAGCACGGGATTATGTGATGGCTTTATGGGCCCCTTATCTGCAGAGGATCTTTCAGGGGGAGTATTCCGATTCCAAATCAGAACTTCAGGAGTTTCTTCAGAAAAGGGGAGAAGAGCTTCCGGAATACCGGGTGATCTCGGAGACGGGGCCGGATCACGATAAGGAGTTTCTCATCGAATGCCTGGTCAGCGGAAGGGTTTTAGGCCGGGGGAGAGGGCGGAGCAAGAAGTCTGCAGAGATGACGGCCGCAAAAGCCGCCCTGACTTTTCTGCAGGGAGAGGGACTTTGAAACACTACATTATTCCCTTTTTTCTCACTTTTCAGGGGTGTCCTCATCGATGTATCTATTGTGACCAGCAGGCGATCGCCGGAGAGCCTACCGGTGAAGTGGCCTCTGTCATGGAGACTTTTCTGAAATATCACGGTTCAGAAGAGTATTCAGCGGAAATAGCCTTTTTTGGAGGGACTTTTTCGCTTCTTCCTTTAAAAAGACAGCAGGAATTGCTGGAGAGCGTTGTCCCCTATATCGAAAAGGGTGAAGTCCGGGGGATCCGTTTCTCCACACGCCCCGACGCCCTGGATGAAAAGAGGCTTATCTGGTATAAGGAACGCTTTGTCACTCATATTGAGCTGGGAGTCCAGTCTTTTCAGAAAAAGTTTCTTGACCTCCTCCGGCGCGGATATACCCCTCAAACGGCCCGTTCTGCTGTGGAAATGGTAAAAAAAAGTGGGATCGGGGTGGGAATCCAGCTGATGCTCGGCTTTCCCGGCCAGGACAGAGAGATGTTTTTCAAGGATATCGATGAGATCAGAAGGCTCAAGCCGGAAGATTGCCGGCTTTATCCTCTTTCGGTGATCAGCGGGACTCCTCTGGAAAAAGAGTATCAGAACGGGGGGATGAACTTTATATCTCTTGAGACAGCGGTAGATTGGGTCGCAGATGCCGTGGAAGTGATCGAGAAAGAGGGGATCGGGATCCGGAGGATCGGATTGCCTCATTCACCCGAGTTAGAGGAAAAGATCATCGCGGGGCTTTATCACCCTTCCTTTGCCGATAAAGTCCGCTTCGAGTTACTGCGTCGCTCTTTTGATAAAGCCGATATCCGGTCAGGCCAGACGCTTTCAGTCCATCCCGCGGACTTGCAGTATACTTACCGGATCGCCCGGATAAAAAAGAAACAGGTCAATGTTGTTCCCGACTCTTCTCTGAGACGAAGCACGATCATCATTCAACAGTAAACTCGAGAGTATCCAGGTCGAAGGTCACCTTGATCGTCCCGTGAAAAGGGATAGAAGAGGTGCCTGTAAAGACAATAGTTCCTGAAAGATTGAGAATATCGCCGGTAAAGTAGTATTGTGCTGAAACGTCGATATCCCATCGGTCTTTGATCTCCACAGGGAGTGTCATCCCAAGCCGCGATTCCAGGTCAGCTTTGGTGCAGGAGAGCTGCATGGAGGGGCCGGTATTGATCTCCCCCGTCCCCATATAGCCGTATCGGGTCAGATTACTTTTGAGCTGGAGGACGATCCTGTCGATATTCAATTTAGCTTCAGACATCCGGGCTTCTTTGACATGGGAAAAATAGACAGGAGTCCCTACCCCGACTAAGATGCCGAGAATGACCATGGTTATGACCAGTTCAAGAAGCGTGAATCCTTTTTTTCCCATATTCAAATTATATCGGTTGTTGAGATAAAATCAAGCCCGGTTATGCTTTTCATATGCAGAAAACTAGCTTATAATAAAATATGAGAAAAGAAACGGGGTGGTGACAGATGTTCAGAGAGTTATTGGAAAAAAGGCGAGCATACAGAGCTCTTGACCCGGTTGAGATCTCCTCGGACAACCTGAAGGATCTTGCAGAAGCTGCTTCTCTTGCTCCTTCCTGCTTTAACAATCAACCATGGAGATATGTCTTTGTGACCGATCATAAGAAAAGGGAGGAACTTCATGATGCTTTGACCGATGGAAATTACTGGGCCAAAAGAGCCTCTCTCATCATCGCAGCCTATACTTATGATGAGTCGGATTGTGTCATCAAAAAAAGGAGGTATGCAGCGTTTGATACTGGAATGGCTACATTTTCCCTTATCATGGCTGCTACTGAGATGGGGCTGGTAGCCCATCCTATTGCCGGGTTCAGCCCTTCCAAAGTAGCCGGAATCCTGGAGATCGATCCGAAACCGGAATTTATGGCGTTGATCATCGTGGGAAAGCACAGTGAAGATGATTCTCTTCTGGAGGAGCGCCACAGGGCCGAAGAGAAGAAGAGGCCTCTCCGGAAACCGGCGACAGAATTTGTCCGCCTTATCTGAATGAAAGGAGTGGAACATGAAAAAGGTTTTGATCCTGATACTGGCCTTGCTCATGGGGGTTCTTACAATGAATGCACATCCCGCCCAGGTAGTCCAGATGACCTATAATGCCGAGATGAAAGTCCTTTCGCTGGATGTCATCCATCCGACGAATGACCCTGCCGGGCATTTTATCCAGCAGGTGACTCTCACATTGAACGGGGAGGAGTGGGTCATCCAGAGATTCCGGGCCCAGACAGACAAACAGGGACTTCGGCTGAACTACTATATCCCGGGATTAAAAAAGGGGGATGAGATCAAAGCAACGGTGAAGTGCAATAAATTCGGAAACAAAGGCGGACGTCTCATCATCGGTCAATGATGTGATGAAGGCGCAGAAAATCAAGGAGAGCGGCCTTAAAAGCCCCGGGATTTTCCAGCATGGGAAAGAAAGCGGAGCGGGGGATAGTATCGCAGGCAGAACCTTTTTCCTTTTTGTCGCCTACACTCGTAAACCAGGGGTCGTGTTCTCCCTGCAGAAGAAGAACGGGAATAGAGCTCTTTTCCCCCGGGATAGTCTCATCTGAATTATAATAAGAAGAGGAATAGAGGTAGGGAAGCATATCTTTTGCCGAATGGAGAGGGAGGAAAGCTCCTGTCTTGAGCAGTTTCCGGACGGTTTTCTGCGTCTTTTTATCCACAGGCTGATAAAAATAGAGTTCCGGCACACTCCCCAGAAGTGAAAAAAGAATCTCCGCTTCTTCGGGAGAAAGCCTTTTGGCGCCGCGAAGGCTTAAAAGCCGGGTCTTTTGCTCCAGAGCTTTCAACCCGCTGACACTGTTTTCGTCAACGGACCTTTCAAATGTCTCGTAAAGCTTCTCCGTGAGAAAAGAAAGTTCCCCGGGATAATCAAGGCGCGGGCTGACCCCCGCAAAGAAGAGGACCCTCCGGGGGGCTTTCCGAAGGAGCCGGGCTCCTACAAAGGCTCCGAAATCGTGTCCCAGGATCCCGAACTTCTCTATTCCCAGAGTGGTCATGAGAGAGAGGATCAGATCCGCCTGTTCACCAGGTGAGATCCCCTCGACGGGCCGCCGGTCATAGATAAGGGGCCGGCCGGAAGGGAGGGAACGGCCCGAATAGTAATAGTCGATGAAGACAAGCCTTAAAACCTTGTCGAATAGAGGCGGCAGGCTCTCTTCCAGGTAGTGGGATGAGGAGCCGGGGCCGAAGGGGAGGCATACCATGGCGGGTTTTCTTTCATCATCGCCGTACACGGCAATATGGACTGTTTTCCCGTCGATATTCATCACTCCCTGATACAAGGGGCCTCCCTGAAGGAGCTCCGGAGAGATAAGAAGAAAAAGAAAGAGCGGCAACCATCTGTATACATTCTTCATAAGACAAGTATAGGGGAGATGATGAAAAAATAAAGGGGAAAGGGTGATCAGGACGGGAAATGCCGGAGGCCTTTCTCTTGAAATCCCTCTCTGTTCGTGTATGATAAGATAATCGAAAATGAAGGGAAGAGCTTATGGATAACGGACTCTGTTTTGTGTGCGGGCAGGAGAACGAACAAGGGATGAAGGTCGTCTTTGAGACGGATCCCGCGGGAGAGGCCCGGGCCGATCTTGTCGTCTCTCCGGCCTATCAGGGATACACCCAAGTGACCCATGGAGGTATAGTCGCGACGCTCCTTGATGAGGCCATGGCCAAGGCTTGTCTGGCAGCAGGACTTGATGCTTTTACCGCTGAGATCTCCGTGAAGTTCCTCAAGCCTTTACCTGTGGGGAGCCGTGTCCGGGTCGAAGGGAAAATCTGCACACAGAGGCATCGGCTGATCACCACGAAGGCTTTTCTCTATGTAGACAGGGAACCCTTTGCGGCAGCTGATGCAAAATTCTTTGTACGGTGAGCGATGAGGTGGGCTTTTATTGTCGGGGCACGGCCCCAGTTTATCAAACTGGCTCCTCTGGCCCATGAGTTGCAGCGCTGCCGGATACCTTTTCAGATCATTCACACCGGCCAGCATTACGATGACAATATGTCCCGTCTTTTTTTTGAGGAACTCAATATCCCCCGGGCTGATATCAATCTGAATATAGGGTCTATGAGCCATGGAGCCCAGACGGGAGAGATGCTTGCACGGATCGAAGATTCCTTAAAGGAAAAACGCCCCGCTATCGTCTGTGTCTTCGGAGACACGAATTCAACCCTGGCCGGTGCTCTGGCAGCTTCCAAACTCAAGATCCCCGTGGCTCATGTGGAAGCCGGACTGCGAAGCTACAATTTTGAGATGCCCGAGGAGCAGAACAGGATAGTCACTGACCATCTCTCCACACTTCTTTTTTGCCCGACACAGAAAGCGATGGCTCAGTTAAGCGACGAGGGTATCGAAGATGGGAAAAAGTATTCAGGCTCTTATCTCAGGGAAAGGACTGTGGTCTTGAGCGGTGATGTCATGGCAGATGCCCTCTTTTCCTTTTCCCTGAAAGCAGCTGAAAAGAGGAGTGCTCTGGCCCTGGGCCTGGAGGAGGACGGTTACGCTCTGGTGACTTTGCATCGGGCGGAAAATACAGACCCGCCGGGCCGCCTCAGAAAGATCATACACGAACTGGGAGAGCTTCAGCTCCCCCTTGTCTTCTCACTTCACCCCCGCACAGAAAAGGTTTTAAGGAAGGAACAGATCGAACTTCCGGAGAATATCCGTATCATCGAGCCCCAGGGCTATCTTGAGATGATCAGCCTGGAACGTACCGCCCGCTGTATAATCACCGATTCGGGAGGGGTCCAGAAGGAGGCCTACCTTCTCAAAGTCCCCTGTATCACTGTGCGGGCAGAAACTGAGTGGCCTGAGACCCTGACCCATGGATGGAATCGTCTGGCGGAGAGGGACGGGACCCTTCATGTGACGGAAAAAGTGGAGGAAGCCATGGCTCTGGACAGGGATAAGGCCCAGTGGCCGGCCTGCTACGGAGACGGCCATGCCGCCGAAAAGATACGGGAAAGTATTGTGTCATGGGAAGAGCGCTTTTTATAGTCTGTGAGGCTTACAAGAAAAGGGGCGTCGAAAGAAAGGTCCGGGCGCAGGCTGAGGCTTTGCGAAAAATCGGAGGGTTTGCGACGGTTTGTTTTTCTCCGGCTCATGTCCTGGACCGCCTTTGGACATCCCAATGCCGGGTGGTCAGACAAGCCCGGGAGGCCTCTCTTATTTATTACCGTTACGCTTCTCTCAACTGGATGATCCACCTTTTTCTGGTCACTAAGATGAAAAAGCGGTATCTTATCGAGATAAATACCCTGAACAGAGAGGAGCTGAAACAGGAGAGGGGACTGAAAGGGTTTCTGAAACGCTTGTTCAACTCTCTTTTTGAAAAGAGCCTTTTAAAACAATCCCGGGCTGTCCTGGTTGTCTCTCCGCAGATCAAAGAGGATGTCCTCTCCCTTTCTCCCGATTCAGACGTCCGGATCATCGATAACGGATATGAGAAAAGAGCGGTTACCCCTCAGATAGACCGTGATGTCGCCCGAAGAGTCCGGGAATGGCGGGCAAAGGGTTATCTCGTAGCTCTCTTTGCCGGGTCATTTTTCCCCTGGTCGGGCGTGGACCGAATTATCAAAAGGTTAAAGGCGTGGCCCAAGGTGGGCCTGATATTGGCGGGCTCCGGGCCTGAACTGAAGGGACTCCTCTCCACGGTGGATGTTTCTCTTCGGGAGCGTATTCTTTACACAGGCCCGCAGACAGAGGAGGAGCTTGCCGGCCTCTATGAATCGGCCGATTTCGCCTTCAGTTCGCAGGCCCTGGACCGTATCGGCATCCGGGATGCCCGTCCTCTGAAGACAAGGGAGTATCTGGCTTACGGCCTTCCTGTCGTGTGCGGATACCGGGAAAACCCTGAACTCGTGGAAACGGGGCTTATCCTCTCTCCCGATATTTGCCCGGAGGAGCTGGCAAAGGTGTGCAGGCAGGAGAGTAAAGAGGAGCGGATGAAACGTACACTTCCCCTTCTCTCCTGGGACAGGGTCTATGAAAAAACAGGAGACCTTTTCCCATGAAAGAGACGCTGATCCTGATCACCGACCATTTCCCCTACGGGACAGGAGAACCTTTTTTAGAAGAGGAGCTTCCCTTTTTATCGGAGGCCTTCGACGAGGTGATCCTTCTGGCAAGAAATAAAGGAAAAAATGTCCGCCCCCTCCCGGCGAATACTTTCGCGGTTCCTCTTCGTAAAAGACTTTCGTTAGGATCTTCTTTTTCATTTCTGCTTTCTGTCGGTCTTTCGGAGATGAAAAGGAAGCCTCTTCCTCTGCGGATGGAAGCGATGAAGCATATCTGGCGTTCCTCTCAGATCATCGATGAGCTGGAAGCCCTTTTGAAAGCACGCCTGGGCCGGGAAAGGATCACCCTCTACTCCTATTGGCTCTATTACGGAGCCCTGGCGCTGGCCCGGATCAAAGGAAAATATCCCGGCCTGAGAGCTGTCTCCCGGGCTCACGGGTATGACCTCTACGAGGAGAGAAGAACGGAAAGCTCAATCCCCTTCCGCCCCCTGGTCGCCCGTAGTCTGGACCGTATCTTCTTTATTTCAGAGCACGGGAAAGAGTATTTTGAGAGTCGTTATCCGGAAGGAAAAGAAAAGTATCATCTTTCCTATCTGGGTGTCGGGAGCACAAAAAGGCTTGAAAAAAAGGAACCCGGGTTTTTTCACGTGGTGAGCTGTTCGAGCCTGACGCCCAACAAAAGGGTGGATACAATCGCCCGGGCACTGGCCGGGCTCAAAGGAATCCCCCTGCACTGGACTCATTTCGGAGGGCCTCTGAGAGGAGAGGAGATGGAGAAGGTGAAGGCTGCCCTCGAGGAATCTCCTCAAATCCAATGGAATTTTCCCGGCTGGGTTTCCCGGGAAAAGATCCGCTCTTTCTATGCAGAAGGGAAGATCCACTGCTTTGTCAATGCTAGCATGACTGAAGGGCTGCCCGTTTCCATCATGGAGGCCATGCAGGCAGGGATCCCCGTGATCGCTCCGGCTGTAGGGGGAATCGGCGAGATCGTGGATTCAGAAAGCGGGTTTCTTCTGCCTGAGGCCTGTACCTCTGAAGAGATCGGTGAAGCCTTGCTGCAGCTGATGAAAGATCCTGAGAAGAGGGATGAGATGGGCCGAAAGGCTTATGAAAAAGCATCCTGTCTCTTTTCAGCAGAAATCAACTACAAAGCCTTTTCAAAAACCCTGCACCAAAGGGCCAAACGGATCCTCTATCTCTACTGGGGGCAGCTGAGTGAAAGCAGCGGGCCTGTCGGCCATGTCCTGGGACTCATCAAAGGGTGGATCAAGCAGGGATATGAAGTGGATCTTCTCTCTTTTTCTTCAGAGTGGTCTCCCGAAATCTCCGGAATGAACCATGTAAGCCTTCAGCGCAGGGGGACACCCTGGGAGCGTATCGTCTCCTTCCGGCGCAAAGCCTTCCGGCTGATCCGGGAAAACCCCTATGATTTTCTCTATCTGCGCATGAGCCAGCAGCTTTTTTTCGGTTCCGGGACAGGCCTTCCGGCCCTGTATGAAGCCAACGGCATCATCGAAGTGGAAGCTCCTCTGATCAAAGAGAAGTATCCTCTCTATGCCCGGCTGGAACGGGCCTATTGCCTTCCCCGGCTTATCCGGGATATGCGCCGGGCCCTGGGTGTCATCGTCATCACGTCACGGATGAAAGAGTATTTTATCCGGAAATACGGGATCGAAGAGGAACGGATTCTGGTCACAGGAAACGGGGCAGAACCCTCACCGGAACCGGCCTCTTCCCGAAAAGGGGAAGCGAAACTCTCGCTGGTCTTTGTGGGAAATCTGCGCAAGTGGCAGGGGATCCACCGTGTCGTCGATGAGATGATCACAAGAGACAGGCGGGACTTTTCGCTCACGGTGATCGGGGGCGGAGAGCTTTTTGACGTCCTCAAGGAAAGAACCCGGCAGAACCCCGCTGTCTCCATCACCCTGACAGGCCCCCTTCCGCGTGAAGAAGCCCTGGACCGCCTGCGAGGATGTGACATCGGGCTGCTTCCCATCACCGGCCAGAGAGTGAACAGAGTGAGGGGGGTCTATCCGCTGAAGTTGAACGAATACTGGCTGGCCGGCCTTCCCATCCTGGCCTCTGATATCCCCGATATGGATATTGTGGAAAGAGTCGGAGGAGGTTTCAATTTCCGGGCTGATGATTATGATGATTTCTTCAGCCAACTGGACCGGTTTGCCGCTCTCTCCCCGGAGCAAAGGCGGGAAATGGGAGAGAAGGGACGGGACTATGTTTTGAAACACAAGACCTGGGAGATGATCAGCCGGGATGTCGTGTGCTTTATGAAAGGAGATCTATGACCAAAAGGGCCCTTTTAGTGGTCTATTCCGACCTGTCAAGAGATTCAAGGGTACAGCGGCATCTGCTTTTTTTAAAGGAGGTGGGGTATCATGTGGATGTCTGGGATCATTCACTCTTATTCCAGCGCTATAACAGATCATTCCGTGACAAGGCCCTTTTCTATTTCTACCTTCTGTTTCAGCCCCTCAAGGCTTATGAGATGATCTTCCGGACTAACAGCCTGCCTGAAGAAAAGGAGTACGACCTTGTTATCGCCAACGACTGGAATGCGCTTCCGCTGGCTTTCAGAGCCCCTCTTTCGAAACAGGGTGTTGTAATTTACGATTCCCATGAGTTCGCTCTCCACCAAAACCGGGAATCTTTCAAATGGAAGCTGACCTTTCCGCGGATCATCAGGGCCGTGGAAAAAAAATATATCTCCCGGGCCGATCATGTGATAACAGTCAATGAGGATATTGCCGGGATCCTAAAAGAAATATATGGGATCCCCCGCTGCGGAGTCGTCCGTAATATCCCTTTCCAAAGAAAGACGGGCCCCGGAGCCGGCAGAAGAGGGGCAGGAGAAGAGGTCCGGCTCTATCATCACGGCGGGTATATCCCCCGGAGAAGGCTTGAAGTGATCCTGGAGGCGGTTTTAAAGGTAAATCGCCCCCTCTCCTGTTATCTGAGAATCGATCCTGCAGGAGCCGCTCTCCTTGGGAAACGATTTAAGGAAGGAAACAGATTCCATTATCTTGACATGGTGTCTCCTGAGCGTCTCTTTTCTCTCGAGGAGTCATACGACCTGGGGGTTGCTGCCATTGCGCCGGTCAATCTCAACCATGTCTACTCCCTCTCCAATAAGTTTTTTGAATATCTCTTCATGGGATTACCTGTCCTGGTGACACAGGAGAACAGGACCATGGCCCGGTATGTAGAGGAGTATGGGATCGGGTTTGTGGCGGAGTCCTTTACAGCACAGAGCTTGATAAAACTTCTCTCCCGGTTGAGCCTCGCGGAGATCGAGCAAAAGAGGTCCGGAGTCATCTCATTTCTGAAGAACCTGGATGAACGATCGGATTACAAGAGATTGATGAGTGAGATAAGAAAAAGGGAGGCCTGATGAGCCGCATTGAAGAGTTTTATGATGAGTTCAGTGATTACCTGATCCAGGATTATATTATTGTCAATCCCCGCCATCAAAAGATCAGGTCGTTTTTAAAAAAAGAGTTCTTTTTCCATAAACATCAATCCGTCCTTGAGCTGGGATGCGGGGCAGGGGTTTTGACGGGTTTTTTTCTGAAGCGGAAGACCCGGGTGACCGCTGTGGATATCTCCGGGAAAAACATCAGAGTAGCCCGGGCGATCCACGGGAAGGGCCCCTTTCTTCAGGGGGATATCCTCAAGCTGGACCTCGGCCAGAGTTATGACTTTATTGCTCTTTTTGATGTCATCGAACATATTCCCGAAGACCGGCTTAAAGATCTCATCTCAGTCATCGAAAGCCATACACATGAGTCATCGCGATTGGCCCTGACTTTTCCCTATCCTCTGTATACTGATTATCTTAAAGAGAATAAGCCGGAACTCCTTCAGGTCGTTGATGAGACTGTTTCTATCGGCGGGATTATCCGGCGATTGGGAGAAATCGGTTTTACATTGGAGTCTTTCGATCTTTTCGGGACACGGTGGACAAACCAGTATTCTCTTATGGTCCTGGAACGGAGCGGGCACTTTTCCCCCAGGCCCCACAGGTACTACGGCCCCTTGCCGGTCCGGATCCTCAAAAAAGGGGGTGCGATGCTAAAAACCTATCACATAAGGCTGGCATTCATGAGGCTTGCAGGAAAGATCAAAAAAAGAATGATCAAAAAAAAGTTGCAGAAAGAGGGGATCTCTCTCCAATGAAAGGAAAAGTGGCCGTCCTTCTAACCCATCGGTACCCTTATGGAAGGGGAGAAGAGTTCGTCCATCAGGAAGCCGGGTATCTAGCCCAAGGGTTTTCACGCCTGATCATCATTCCCGAGGAGAAGTCTTCCGCCAGGAGGACTTTCCCCGGGGAAGCTGCTCTGGAAGAGCTTTCCTGGGAGCTCCCGGGAAGATTGAAAAGATGGCTTTTCTATGGAACGGCTCTTTTCCGTCCCGCCTTTATCGGAGAGTTCATTAATATTAAGCGCAGGTACCGGGTAAAACTCAGCTTTTCCTTAGTGAAGCACCTGATATTCTATCTCTTTCTGGCTCATCTGAAAGCCCGGGGAATCGAAAAATGTATTACTCCACTTCTCCGGGAAGGAACCGAGGTGACCCTCTATTCCTACTGGTCGGGGCTTATGGCCGTCGCAGCAGCCAGGGTGAAAAACAAGATGAAAAAGGATGTGAAGCTGGTGATCCGGGCCCATGGCGGCGACCTTTATTTTGAACGCAGCCCTTATCAGTATATCCCTTTAAGGCGTTTTCTTTATAAGGCCTGTGATTATATGTCTTTTGTCACCCGCCAGGGGCAGCTCTATTTCATGGAAAAGCATCAGATCAGTGCTTCAGAGAAGATGGGGGTCGACTACCTGGGAAGTGAGAAGATGGAGATGTCAGGGGCTTTTGACATGAAGGTCTTCCGTATGTTGAGCTGTTCCCACGTGATCCCCTTGAAGAATCTCACGCTCATTGCTGAAGCCCTCAGAGGCGTAGATCAAAGAAGGGTCGAATGGATCCATGTGGGCGACGGAGCGATGTATGAGACCGTAAAAAAGTCCTGTGAAGAGATTCTTTCCGGTTTTCCTAATGTCTCTGTACGGTTTGTCGGTTATCTTCCCCCTGAGGATTTAAAAGCCTTTTATAAGGAGTCGTTTTTTCACCTCTTTGTCAATGTCAGCCGCTCAGAAGGGCTGCCGGTAACCATTATGGAGGCTCTCTCCGCCGGGATACCTGTCATGGCTCCGGATATCGGCGGAATCGGAGAGTGTATCCATGAACAAAACGGGCTCTTGCTGACCTCGTCACCGGGACCTGAAGAAGTCAGGGAAGGGATACTCAAATTCAGCAGGCTGGATGAGCAGGAGTGGCGGGCCTATTCCCGGGAAGCTTTACGGACCTGGGAAGCCATGTTTTCTCCCGCCAGGACAGCCGCCTTATTTGTGAAGAAGATAAGGGATGTGTGATCATATGAAAGGAGTCAAAGAGACAGGCCGGGAGGGACAGGCCTCTGTGAGCGGGACCTGGTTTCAAGGCCTGCTCTGGATGGTGAACAAGGGATTCCTTCACCTTCTGTCGGCGAACATCCTCAATAAGGCCCTTCTCTTTCTGACGACGATTATCGTCGTCAGGCTTCTTTCAAAGGAGGCATACGGGACCTGGGCCTATGCCAATAATATTTTGAATTTTTTCATGCTCTTCAATGGCCTTGGGGCAGTACAGGGGGTTTTGCAGTTCGGAAGCGCTGCCCAGGGGCTGAAGAGAGAAGAAGCTCTTCATAAGGGATTGGCTCTGGGTATCGTCAGCAATCTTGCTATCAGCCTGACTATCCTTATGGGCACCTTTCTCTTTTCTCTTCCTGTGAAAGGGAGTACAGACATCCTGCGCGCCTTGGCCTTTATTCCTCTTCTGACGGGATTATTCCAGATCCTTCTCATCTATAAAAGAGTCCTTCTCCTGAACAGGAGCTATTCCTTTTTTGCCGTGATGCAGACAGGCCTTCATCTCATCCTGATGGCTGTTTTAGGATATTGGGGGGGACTGACAGGGATCATTGCCGGGAAGTATCTGGCACTGGCGTTTGCATTAGGGGCTCTGGGATTCTCTTTGCGGATGAGTCTTCCCGGAATCAGAGCCTGGAGAGGATTTGTCAGACAGATCGACAGGGCTTTTTTCAAATTCTGTGTGACGGTATCCCTGACCAACTCGGCCTCTTCGGCTTTGTATCTCGTAGATACTCTTCTTATCGGGATCATTTTGAAAGACTCTGTTGAAATCGCCTCCTACCGGGTCTCTTCCAGTATCCCCTTTGCGCTGAACGTCATATCTGCTACAGTCATCATGTTCGCCTATCCCTATTTCGTCCGGATGGCGGGTGATCTGAAAAAAGCGAAACGGTATTTTTTCAAACTTCAGGGGGGGATCGCTCTATTTCAGTTTTTTCTCACCGGAGCTCTTTTTCTCTTTGCCCCGATTATTGTAAGATTTATTTACGGAGGGGAATATAACGACTCTGTCGAGGCGTTCAGAGTCCTTCTTCTGGGATATTACTTTGTCAGTGCAGTGCGGATTCCCGGGGGGAATTTTATTGCCAGCCAGCTCCATGTCCGATTCAATTTGATTTTAACCGGTATCAGCGGGGCCGGGAATATTCTTTTGGACATCTTTCTCATAAGACGGTATGGGAGGCTGGGAGCAGCCATGGCCACTTCGTCGGTTTTTATACTCTCTTCCCTGGCGATTATGGTCTATATTGCTGTGATGAAACCGAAAGTTAAACAAGAGTGAGTCCCGGACTGACATGAAACCTCTTGTTTCTTTTGTGCCCTTCCTTATACTGTATCTATGACAAGAGTCATCACCTATTATCCTCTGGAAGAAGTCAATTCTCTTGTGAAGGGGCTTTTTAAAGATCCGGATGTCAGTTTCCGTATCAAAAGATCCCTTCCGGAAAGGAAGGAAGTTTCCCGGCCAAACGGGATTATTGTACTTACCGGGGAGGACCCTGATATTATATGGGAAGCTTTGAGAAGGATAAAGGCATTTGACCTCATTTCTCCCCTGGTTCTTGTTACAGAACGGTTGTCACGGATCACAGCGGATAGCCGGCTTTACCCTCTTAATGATATCATCGATTCCCGGGGCCCCTCTTCGGGTATCAGGGAACGGATTATGTCAGCCTTCAGGGAGATCCCCCTCATGTACCTTCGCTACTATCAATGGGCGAATATCCTGCGCTTGTCGGGCAAGAGAGAAGAAGCTACACGGATGTATGAAGCAGCCATGAGCCTCAATCCTTCGTTTCTTCCCCCCGCTATCGACCTCTGCTGGCTCTCATACCGGGAAAAGGATTACAAAAGAGCCGAAGCGGTCATCAGGAGGGTCCCGGGACATGAACATATCCCGGAATTCCTGCAGCTGAAAGGGAAGATCGCCTTTTTAAAAGGGGAGTTGAACAGGGCGCGCAAATATTATAAAAAGGCCCTCTCTCTGGCCCCCTTCTCCTTAAAAATGATCTTGGAGTACGGGAGGATCCTGGCCAGGAGCAGGGCTTACGGCGAGATCGTGCGGATGATCCTCGGAAAGGTTCCTGAATTCCTGGAGATGAGGGAAAAGATGAGAAGAGCTGTGAGACGGGCTGTCGCAGAAGGGAATAACGGGGATTCCTACACAGCCTCGCGGATGGCTCTAAGGTATTTTCCGGGGGACAGGGAATTTCTGGAGGTCTACAGGAAATCATCCCGGGCTCTGGGAATTGAGGAAGGGAAAGAGGAGGCAGAGAAATGAAAAGAGGAATCGGAATGTTTCTTTTGGTTTTTCTTATTATCGGTTTCTCGGCGGGGGAGGAGGCCCGGATCCTCTCCTTTTTTGCCGATGACCCCCTGCTGGCGCCCTATGTCACGGAACTGGAGCCGGAATCCACTCTTTCCGGACGCGATGAGGCGGACATCATCTTCTATAACGGGCTCCTTCAGAAGGAGGCTGAGAAGAGGGCCTTTGACTATACCCTGGGTATGGGCGAGGTCCTGGCAGGGGCGGACAGGGAAATGAATCCCTATATTATCTATAATTTTGATAACCTGGGCAGGGCTGTGGATAATATGGCACAGGTGCTTGCTCTGTACCATCCTGAGAGGGCCGAAGATTATACCGAGCGAGCCCGGCTTATCCGGAAAAGGTTGCAGGAAGAAAAAAAAGACTCTAAAATAGACAAAAGTCTTGTCCTGGCCATGGGAGAGCTTTTCGACTATCTCCTGAAAGAGATGGGAGTGAAAAAAGTCAGTGTGGACCGCTTTTTTATCTATCGGGAGAAAGCAGCAGGGGTCATCCCGCCCGCCCAGGTCTTATGTGAGAGCCTGCCCGAAAGCGACCTGGAACTTCAGCTGAAGTACCACCGCTATTTTCCTTCGGCTGTGAAGAGAGAAGAGTTCACACGGGTGGAAGATTTTCTCAAAGCTGTGGCAGAGGAGGTGAAGCATGGGAAATATTCTGGTTCTTGACGATGAACAGGGCATGCGCGATATGCTTCAGATGATGCTGGAAGAGGAAGGCTACAACGTGACCACTGTGCCCGGCATTGCAGAAGCCACCGCCGCCGTGAAGCAGAATGTCTATGACCTGATCATCTCCGATCTGCGCCTGGAAGACGGGAACGGTATCGACTTCCTTTCAACCGTCAAAGAGATATCCCCTTTCAGTTCCGTGATCATCATAACGGCCTATGCAACGCTTGAGAGCGCTCTCAAAGCCATCCGGATAGGTGCCTATGACTATATCCTTAAACCCTTCAAGATCGATATGCTCCGGAACACGGTGCGGAACGCCTTTCAAAAAAAGACCTTGGTGGAGGAAAACCTCTATCTCCGTGAATTGGCCGACAGGGCGAATATTTATGATAATATAGTGGCGGAAAGCCGCATCATCCGGAACCTCATCGACCTCTCCTACAAAGCGGCCCAGAGCGATGCCAATATCATGATCACCGGGGAGAGCGGTGTGGGAAAAGAGATGTTTGCCCGCTTCATCCACAAGAACAGCCGCCGGAAAGAGGAGCCTTTCATTGCCATCAACTGCGGAGCTTTGCCGGAAAACCTTCTGGAAAGCGAGCTCTTCGGCTATGTAACGGGAGCTTTTACAGGAGCCAATAAAAACAAGGAAGGGCTTTTTGTCGTGGCCAACAAGGGGACCATATTCCTTGATGAGATCTCCGAGACGACGAATAATTTTCAAGTCAAACTCCTCAGGGTGATCCAGGAACAGGAGATCCGCCCCGTAGGAAGCAGCAGTGTCAAAAAGATCGATGTCCGGATCATCGCCGCTTCCAATAAAGATATGAGCGTCATGGTGGAGGAGGGCTCCTTCCGGAAAGACCTCTATTACCGGATCAATGTCATCCCGGTCCATATTCCTCCGTTACGGGAAAGGCGGGAAGACATCCCCCTCCTGGCAGATCATTTTCTCCGTCAGTATGGAAACAACAGGAAGAAACTGGCCCCCGATGCCCTGGAGATGCTGCTTCGCTATGAATTCCCCGGGAATGTGCGGGAACTTCAGAATATTATCGAACGGGTCTGTGTCCTCACCCAGGGGTCCCTGATCACAAAAGAGGATCTCTACTTTTTAGAACCTTCCGGGGAAGAGGGGTATGGAGAGACAGCGCTTATTCCCTTGAAAGAAGTGGAAAAGCGGCATCTTCTGAGGGTTCTCAGGGCTTGTGAAGGGAATAAGAGCCGGGCTGCGGATATCCTCGGGGTGAGCCGGAAATTTATCTATTCAAAGGTCAAAGAGTATCAACTGGATGAGAATGAAGCATAATCTCTACTATACTCCGGAACTCCTCGCTTTTCTCGAATCCTATTCCGCTTTTCCCGTGCCGGAGCTGGACAGGCTTCTGGAGAGAGAGGAGGAGGGGGTGAACCCTTCTGTGGGACAGCGCACCGGGGCCTTTCTTTCTCTGCTTGCAAGCATCGCGCAACCCGCCCGTATTCTAGAGCTGGGGGCCTGTGAAGGGGCGTCAGCCATTATGATGTCCAGGGCCTGCCCGGAAGCCGAGATCATCACGATAGAGATACGCCCCGAGCTGGCGCAAAGAGCCCGCGCTCATTTCAGGGAGTTCGGTGTGGAGGAGAAGGTTACTCTTCTTGAAGGGGATATGATGGAGATCGTCCCGGCTCTCAG
>JAFGWL010000016.1 GCA_016937175.1 Candidatus Mcinerneyibacteriota bacterium
ATCTCTATCATAATCGTCCTCCTTGATCCCTATTATAGGAAAAAGAAAGGGGGATGTCCAGAATAAAATATAACATTATAAGAAAATACTTATATTCAAGAGAGGATAATTAAATAAAGTCCCGGCTCTTTGTTCGTTTTCCAAAACTAAATATATATTGACAGAATAGCACTTTGCCTTATACTTTTTACGTGTTTCAATGATTTAATCGTCAAGGAGGTACTATGAAACGGCTGCTGTTCACTGTCATTCTTATCTCCGCCGCCTTTTTTTCGTTATCCGCACAGGAGAGCGAAGGGATCTTTGCAGTGGAGGATGTGAAATACGATTCGGGCGGGTCCGTGGACCTGTCCTGGAATCTGCCGGGGCTGCAGGAGTCGCAGACCCTGGAGATCTACAGAGTCTTTCATGGAGAAGAAGGGAAGATCATTCAGAGCAAAGACCTTTCCGGGCGCTTCACTGATCGGAATCTGAACTATAAGGATAGCTATTCCTATGTCCTGCGCGTTATGAATGAAGACGGAACCATCGCAAAGGAGATCTCGGCGGGGCCTGTCCTTCCGGGAGCAGCCTGGTTCAGTATGAAAAGGGCCATTGTCTTAGTCGCCCTTATCATCATCTTTTACCTGATCATCCACTATATCCGGGCCTCCCGAAGGGGGATCGAGTTTCCCATCCGGAAGATCCCCGCGCTGGAATCTGTGGATGAGGCCATCGGACGGGCTACTGAGATGGGTAAACCCATCCTCTTTGTTCCGGGGATCATGGACATCGATGACGTCCAGACTGTAGCCGGGATCATCATCCTTGGAGAGGTGGCGTCCAAGACGGCAGCCTATGATGCGACATTGAATGTCCCGGTCTCCCGCTCCATGGTCATGTCCACGGCGCGTGAGACGGTTAAAGAGTCCTATCTGAAAGCCGGACGGCCCGATGCCTTCAATGAGAACATGATCCACTATCTCACCGATGACCAGTTCGGGTATGTCTCCGGTGTGGACGGGATCATGGCCCGTGAAAAGCCCGCAGCCATCTTCATGCTGGGGACCTTTTACGCCGAGAGTCTTATCCTGGCTGAGACAGGTAACTCCATTGGGGCCATCCAGATCGCGGGAACGGCCATGCCCTCCCAGCTTCCCTTTTTTATTGCTGCCTGCGACTATACGCTCATCGGAGAAGAATTGTACGCTGCCTCTGCCTACCTGAGCGGTCAGCCCCATATGCTGGGTGCCCTCAAGGGGCAGGATATGGCCAAACTCTTTATTATGATCATTCTCATAGTCGGGACGGTTCTGACGCTTATTTCCCCGGCAGTGGGAGCCTGGATCATCAACGTCTTTAGCAATATCGGCTGACAGGAGGAAGAGATATGTTTTGGAAAAGACAATTTCCCATAATGATCACCGCCTTTGTCGCCGTGGTCATGATCGTTGCTTATTTTATTCCCAAACCTGGGTTCGCAGGTACCCGTGATAACTTACAGCAGTGGTTTTTGATTGTTGTCACGTTTACCATGGTTTTAGGCCTTTTGAACCTCTTTTTTGTGAGCCTGCATAAGGCCCGCAAAGGCCGCAAAGAGGACCGGTTCTATAACTGGGTGACTATTGTGGCCTTACTCGGGACCATTGCAGCAGGGTTTTTAAAAGGCGGGATCAACAGCCCGGCTTTCGATTTTATCTTCAATTATGTCTACATCCCGCTGAGCGCCACGATCTTTTCGCTGCTGGCCTTTTATGTGGCATCGGCCTCCTTCCGGGCCTTCCGGGCCAAGTCGGTCATGGCGACCATCCTCCTCATCACGGCTTTTATCGTGATGCTGGGACGCGTCCCGCTGGGAGACTGGGTCACCGGCTGGGCCCAGGGGACTTCTCTGGATTTCCTCTATCTGCCCAACATCACCAACTGGATCATGGAAGTGATGAATATGGCAGGGCAGAGAGCGGTCCTCATGGGGGCGGCTTTGGGGCTCATCGCCACGGGCATCAAAATCATCCTGGGTATCGAACGTTCCTACCTGGGTGGAGAATAGGGGGGTATTATGTCATTTCTTGAAAAACTCGACCGGCTGGACCGCCGGATTATTTTTCTCATCATCGGGATCGCTGTTTTTGTCCCGCTGCTTTTCCGGGTCCCCATCAAAGTGGTGCAGTCTCCTATTGTCCAGGATATCTACGAGGGGATCGAAGCTTTGCCTGAAGGAAGCATGGTCCTGCTCTCCTTCGACTATGACCCCTCCACCCTGGCGGAGCTGCAGCCTATGTCAGAAGCGGTGATCAAACATTGCATCCTGAAAAAGCACAGGATGGTCTTTATGGGGCTCTGGCCCCAGGGGCCGAAACTGGCCCAGGGGATCATGGAGACTGTGGCTCCTCAATACGATCTTCAATACGGCGTGGATTATGTCAATCTCGGGTATAAGACGGGCGGTATGGTCGTTATCAGCAGTCTGGGATCGGCCATCACAGATCCCTTTCCCACAGATATGAACGGGGTTTCGCTCCGTAATCTGCCCATCTTTGACAACGTCAAGACACTCCGTGATTTTGATTATGTGGTCTCCATGTCGGCAGGCGACCCGGGGATCAAACACTGGGTCATGATCGCCAAAGACCGGTTCAAGGTCCCGGTGGGGGGCGGGGTGACAGCGGTGAGTGCTCCCGCTTTCTATGCCTATTACAACTCGGGACAGCTGGAAGGCCTCATGGGCGGGTTGAGAGGGGCTGCCGAATACGAGACCCTCATCGACACTCCCGGAACGGCTTCTTACGGTATGAGTGCCCAGAACTGGGCCCACCTGATGATCATTCTCTTTATAATCATCGGGAATACCACCATGTTGATCCTCAAACGAAAAAAAGAAAAAAGTAGGGTAAGGTGATGACGATGACATTTGCTGGAGCAATCGGAATTTTTCTGGCAGGAGTGCTGACCCTTGCCATATTCAGTTTCCTCTACAAGGATAACCCGGTCTACAAGTTTGCCGAACATCTTTTTGTAGGGACTTCGGCCGGGTATTGGTTTATCTATAATGTGTACAATATCTTTGTTCCCAATGTCCTGGTCGCCTGGCGTGAAGCCGGAGGATTCGCAGACTACTTCAATGTGGCTCTTCCGGTTCTCCTCGGTTTCTTCATGCTCATGCGTCTGATCCCGTCAGTCTCCTGGATCTCACGCTGGGCCATGGCCTTTTCCGTGGGGATGACGGTGGGATTCAATACCATCACAGAGCTGCAGACCAATATCCTGCAACAGATCGGAGCCACCCTGAGCCCCTTTGCCAGCCTTCATTTCAACAACGGCGGCCTGGTCGCTTCGGTGAACGCGATCATAATTCTGCTTGCCGTTCTGGCTGCTTTGGTGTATTTTTTCTTTTCCAAGGAGCATACCGGAGGATACGGCCATATTGCCAAGGTTGGGATATGGGTCCTGATGATCACGTTCGGAGCTTCCTTCGGATACACGGTTATGGCGAGGATTTCGCTCCTGATCGGCCGTGTGCAGTTTTTACAGACGGATTGGTGGGTTGCGATTAAACATATCATCGGCCTTGGTTGATGGAAAAGAAAGAGAGAGGTAAAGTATGAAAAAGTTAACTCTTATTGTCATCCTGATCATAGGTGTGGCGGGAACATTCCTTCTGTCAGGGTGTGCCGGGACACAGGAAGAGGACCCTTTCGGGGATACCGCCATCGTGGAGACGACACCTCCCTATGTTGTGGCTTATAACAAAGGGTATACACAGGCTGCAGCCAGAAACTGGGCGGGAGCCGTTCCTTTTTACGAGGAAGCCGAATCTCATCTGATGAAGCTCTCTGAAGAGCAGCTCAAAGAGCCCGGCACAGAGAATATCTATCAGAAGACCCTGATGGGACTGGCCCTGGCCTACGGAAATATGGGAAATATCGGAAAATCCTCCGGCTATTTCAAAAAGTATATCAACCGCTGGCCTGCAGACATCAACGGATATCTCAACTATGGGGCCATCCTGGAGAAGAACGGGCAGTCTGAAGAAGCCTTTGCCCAATACACCAAAGCCATGAATGTCAATCCTGAGAGTGCCGTAGCTGAATTTGCCCTGGCCAATATTTACCGACAGGACGGCCGCCTGGACGATGCCATCACATACTATAAAAAAGGGTTGGCCAAAGACCCCGGATTCCAGGACGGAAACGGCTGGTTCCAGCTGGGGAAGACCTACGAGGAAAAAGGGGATTATGACGGCCAGATCAAAGCTTACGAAGAGATGGCCCAGGTCCGGCCCGATGACTGGCAGGCCTATTTCTACCTGGCCGATGCCTATCTGACCAAGGGGATGAAAGTAGGCGCCGATAAAGCGCGGCTGACCAGCGCTGACCGTGAACTGCGGATCTCTTACTATGACAAAGCCATTTCCACAGATAAAAAGGGGTTGAGCATCAAGCCCGATTCTGCCCAGATCATGACTCATCTGGCCAGCTCCCTGATCCGTAAAGCTGAGATGTATAACAAGGGAACTGCCCAGTATGCTAAAAATGCCGAAGAAGCCATAGGAGTCCTGGAGCAGTTTACAACAGTTTATCCGGACAATGAAAAAGGATATGCCCTGCTGGCCGATGCACAGCAGAAACTCCGCAATTTCACAGGAGCCATTGCCAACGCCCGGAAATCTCTTGAGATTCTGGATAATCCCTATGCCCATTCGATCCTCGGCGATGTCTTCTTTATTCTTGAGCGGTGGCAGGAGTCTAAGGCTCATTACCAGGCCATTGCCAACAATCCCCAGTACCCCTATGTGAGGGGTCGTCTGGAAATCATCGAAGCCAGGATACGCGGAGAGTATTAGACCGGAGCTTTATGATTTCTTTTGATTTTTCCAATGTCCTCAAGGCCAATATCGGAGGGGAATTCGGGCTCAGCCCGAACTTCCCCGACGAGTATAATGAGATCATCCGGAAAGGATATCTGAAGATAGAAAACGGGCGGGGGGAATACCCCTACCATTTCATGGAGCTCCCCTATGAAGACCATGAAGAGATCAAGAAGTACTCTGATATCCTGGGGAAGTACAAGAACTTCGTCGTGGTGGGGATCGGCGGTTCAGCGCTGGGGGCCTATGCCCTTTTCAACGCCCTGAAACATCAGTATCACAACCTTATCTCCGACCGGAGGATCTTTTTTATCGATAATTCTGACCCTGCGACGATCCTTAATGTCTTTGACGTAGTGGATCTGAAGAACACCCTTTTCAATATCATCACGAAATCGGGGAGCACTGCCGAGACCATGTCGGCTTTTTCCCTGATCTTCAACATTTTGAAGGAGGAGGGGCTGCCTCTTAACGATCATCTTGTCGTGACCACGGACCGGGAAAAGGGAGACCTGGTCAAGATCGCCGGAGAGTATAATCTTCCGACCTTCACCATTCCCGAAGGAGTCGGCGGACGCTACTCCCTCTTTACACCGGTCGGGCTTCTGCCTGCCCTCTATATGGGAGTCGATCTGGATGCGCTTCTGGAAGGAGCCAAAGATGTGGATTCCTATTGGAGAAGGACACCAGCTGAGGAGAACCCTATTGCTGTCAGTGCCCTGGTCAATTATCTCTATCATACAGAGCAGGCCCGGAATATTCTGGCCATGATGTGTTATAAAGATGCTTTGAGGGGGATGGGACTCTGGTATCAGCAGCTCTGGGCCGAGAGCCTGGGAAAAAAGTATGATCTGGACAGCAACCTGGTAGAGACGGGAGCGACTCCGGTCGTACTACGGGGAGCTACGGACCAGCATTCCCTTCTGCAGCTCTTTATGGAAGGGCCCAACGACAAACTCTTTGTCTTCTTTGATGTCAGAAACCCCGACAGGGACAGAAGATTCCATATCGGTTCCTTGAGTAAGTATAAGAGCCTGGCCTATTTTGACGGGAAAAGCTCCCACGACCTGATCACAGCCGAGATGTCAGGAGTCAAATATGCCCTGGCCTTCAACGGGAAACCCAATTACACGGTTTCTCTTGAATCACTGGATGCCTATCATCTGGGTGCGCTGATCTATGCCCTTGAGCTTCAGACGGTCTTTACTTCGACTCTCTACAATGTCAATCCGTTTGATTAGCCCGGAGTCGAGGAGGGGAAAAAAGCCACTTACGCTATCATGGGGCGTGAGGGGTATGATGAGAAGCGTAAGGAGATGCAGGATAACATCAAAGAGACCCTTTCCATGGAGATCCCTTCCAAAAGTAAGTGAGCGGCATGGATAACCGGATTCTCATTTATGAGACATCATCGCTTCCTGAAGCGGAGATTTTGAGAGGGTGGCTGGAATCCAACGGGATCGCAGCTTTCCTTCTTCACGATGACTGCGGAGGAGTCAGCCCCGGATTGACCTTCAGCCGGGGGATCCGGCTATGGGTAGATAAAAAGGATGAACAAAACGCCCGGATATTACTCAAAGAATTTTTAGAAGGAACATGGGAGGAGGAGCGTCATGAAAGTGATCACGGAATGGAAGGGTAACATGCTCTTCAGGGCGAACGGAAATTACGGGTATGCTATGATGGATACCTCCGGGGAAGTCGGCGGGCAGGAGACAGCGCTCAGTCCTAAAGAAATGATCCTGGCCGGGTTGGCCGGGTGTACAGGCATGGATGTGATCTCTATCCTGAGGAAAATGCGCGCTCTTCCGGAGAAGATGGATGTTGTCGTCGAAGCGGCGTTGGATCCTGAATTTCCAAAACCCTTTACCTCTTTTAAAATCATCTTTCGTTTTTGGGGGGAGCAGTTGGACAGGGAAAAGATCGAAAAGGCGGTTAAACTCTCTCATGAGAAATATTGCGGTGTCTCGGCGACGTTAGGCCAGGCAGCTCCCATCGAACTTCAAATAGAGCTGAATCCTCGTTGATAAGAGAGTCCCGCTTTTCCTCTTCTTATAAAAAAATCTTCAAGAAGGCCTCCCCTTTTCTGGATAAGGATACAGCTCTCTGTCTTGGATCTGGGGAGACAGTCCTGGTAGGGATATCAGGCGGACCTGACAGTCTTGCTCTCCTCCATTTTCTTACCCATCATCCTCTTCAGCTCCGGGTCTTTCCCTGTATGGTGGATTATGGATTTGAGGAGGAGGTGAGGATGGCCTGCTCTGTGTGCGAGAGCCTGGGACTGGCATTAATCCGTATTAAAGCAGAAAGGCCGCAAAACTGCTATCTCTGCAGCCGTGAGAGGAAGAAGGCACTTTTCGGAAAGGCTTCTGACTTAGGGGCGCGGATCCTCTTTATGGGACATCATGGAGACGATCTTCTGGAATCTTTTTTCATCAGCCTTCTCTACGGAGGGGAGATCCATACGTTTCAGCCTGTGGAAATGTTTCATGGGTCTTTTTTCCTGGCGCGGCCCTTTTGCGGCCTCTTTAAATATGAAGTGGCCGCTTACAATCAAAAATTCCACCTGCCTTCTTTGCAGAAGCCTTCATGTCCCCTGGCGGGAAGCGGTAAACGGACAGAGGCCCGGCGGCTTCTTCAAGCCTTCTCAAGGGGAGAGAAAAGGCGGATCCTCACGACTCTGCTGAAGGCTTCCCCGTCAGGAAAAAGCCCTTTTCTCCTCTGAGAGAACCCTTCATGGGGCGAGGGGTTCTCTTCAGGGACATGTTTTCCATTGAATAGAATTCTGCTGGTGGTATAATGAGGAAAACACGAAAACCGGCGGCTTAGCATCTGATAAAGCCTGCCCGGTTATCCAGGAAGCATCAAGGAGGAAGGTTTTGGATAAAAAGCAGCTGCTTGATCTTTATGAAGCGAAAGGAGCCCTTTTGAAAGGGCATTTTCTTCTGTCGTCAGGAAGACACTCAGACCAATATCTGCAGAGCGCTCTTATTCTGCAATATCCCGATATCGCCGAAAAACTGGGCAAAGCCCTGGCTGAGAAATTCAAAGGAATAGAGATCGATGTTGTGGTGGGCCCGGCCATGGGCGGCATTATCGTGGCCCATGAGACAGCCCGGGCCCTAGGTGTACGGGCTCTCTTTACAGAGCGTGTCGACGGCATGGTCTCTCTCCGGCGCGGGTTTTCCCTCAGAGAAGGGGAAAGGGCTCTTATCTGTGAAGATGTCGTAACCACGGGGAAATCCGTTAAAGAGGTCATCGCCCTTCTTGAATCCCTGAAGGTCGAGATCGCCGGAGTCGGGTTTCTTGTGGACCGGAGCAACGGAGAGGCCTCTTTCGGGTATCAAGCCCAGGCTCTGCTCACTCTGGATGTTACCTCGTATGACCCGGATGACTGCCCCCTGTGCCGCCGGGGGATTCCCTATATCAAACCGGGAAGCCGGAAAGAGGTGCGATGAGCGACCCTGTCCTCGTCATCGATATCGGAAATTCCATGACGAAATTCGCCTTTTTTAACGGGGGCGAGATCGAAAACTACCAGACGTATCCCACACGCAGTGTCATGACAAAGCCGGAAATCGTCACAGAGACGGAACTGAGTAAATACTTCAAGAAAGGGACCGACTATGGAGCGCTTTCCAGCGTCGTCCCCGAAGCCACGGGTGTGGTCAAGTGCCTTATGAAGTCTTTTGTCCGCAAAAAACTCTTTGCCGTGTCGGAGATGGATCTTAAAATGGAGATCGATTATCAGGGAGTTTTAGGGGAGGATCGGATCATGGGTGGGTATGCTGCCCGTCACTTCCATGGGTTTCCTGTCATCGTCGTCGATGTAGGGACAGCCCTGACCTTCTCCCTTGTCGATGAGAAAGGCGTCTTCCGGGGCGGAATGATCTCTCTGGGGCCCTACTCTCTCCTCAAGAGCCTGGCCGGCAGGACATCTCAGATCGACATGATCGACCTGGAAGTCCCTGCGAGAAATGTGGGAAGGAATACGGAAGAATCGGTCAATGCCGGTGTCTTCTGGACGGTTCTGGGGGCCATGGAATATTGCATCACACGGATCGAAGAGTTTGTCGGCCATCCTTGCCGGGTGGCCCTGACCGGAGGGTATTCGGTCTTTTTTGCTGATTTCATCAAACATCCCGTGGAGCTGGATCCCTTTTTGGTTTTACGCGGCCTGAACGTGGCCTTACAGGAAAACATAAAGTGAGTAACGGAGGTAAACATGGATCATGAGCGTATGGAAACATTCATCGGAGATACATGCCGCATTGAAGGAACATTGAACGTGGAACACGGGATCACCATTTCAGGCAGGTTCAAGGGAAATATCAAAGCCGGGGGGAAAGTCATCATCTCCTCCACCGGAGAGATCCAGGCGGATATCGAAGCCGATGAGCTGGTGACGGCAGGGAAGATCACAGGCAATATAACCGCTAAAAAGCGTACTGTGATCCACAGCACAGGTTCCATCATCGGGAAATTAAAGACTGATAAACTCCTTCTTGAAGAGGGAGGCGTTCTGAACGGGGATATCAATATGGGGGCCTCTTCAGCCCCGGCCCATGAAATTAAAAACCGTCCCCATGAAAAAGAAAAGTCAGAATAGATCCTATTTTCTTTTTATACTCCTCTTGCTTATCCCGGCCTCTTTTTCGGCGCAGAACAGTGTCAGGGCCGGGATTCCCATTTATGTTCAAGACAATACCCTCTGCCTTAACAGGACCTTTTTCCGGGGAGAAAGGATAGAGGCCCTGGCCGGCGGCCGTAAACTTCCTGTAACCGAAGACCGTGGTTTTTTTCATATCCGGCTGCCTCTTCTGGTTTCTTCAGCAAAGGAGCTGAGAATCATCACAGATGATGTCTCGTTCAATCCCCTTTTGACGGAAGAAGACCTGGCCCTGGGGTTTGTGCAATTTCCCCGGGAGTGTATAGAGGGGGTCGCCCGGAGAGTGGAGATAGACCCTCCGCGCCCTCTGGAAAAGCTGGAGGTAAGGATGGACGGAGAAAAAATCCCCCTTTATCGGGGGAGAGGAGACCGGGTCATCTTTTACCTGGCCTATCCTGTCTTGTCGGGAGAAAATGAAAGTCTTATCACTGTGAAAGCCGTCACACGGTCAGGTTTCGCCGGGAGATACACTTTTGCTGTCAAAGTGAAAAAAGGGAAATATCTTAAAGAACGGCTGACTCTGGGAGCTGTCTATACGGGGGAAGACGGACTGGGACGCATCCGTTCACTTCTCCTGGATTATGAGAATAAAAAAGTGGCCCGGCTTCTGAAATCAAAATCGGGGTGGCTGGGGGATCCTCCCCGTGGATTCGATCTCCCTGTAGGAGGGAGGGTCACATCCCCTTTCGGAGTGATCCGCTCCTATAACGGCAGGGGATACCGGACCTACCATACAGGGGCTGATATCGGAGGAAACCCTGCCGGGACACCGGTGACTGCACCTTTGGGCGGTGAAGTCCTCTGCGCAGAAGATTTTTACGCCAGGGGGCTTACGGTCATCCTGGATCACGGGTGCGGCGTCAAATCCCTCTATTATCACCTGGACCGGTTGGAAGTGAAGACGGGGGAAGCGGTCAGCCCGGGAGATGTTCTGGGGGATGTGGGGACGACAGGGTTTTCCACCGGGCCCCATCTCCATTGGGAGGTCCGTGTGAACAGTATACCGGTGAACCCCATGCTATTTCCCCATTGATATGGTTGTCACAGAGGATATCACTGCATTTTTTTCATGACATGGATCATAATCATATAGCCGGCGATGGTGAGGGAGGAGGAGAAGATAAGGCTCAGGGAGAAGGGGACTTTAATTTTCAGAAAAAAGGGAAGAGCCAGGAAAAAGAGCAGAGAGGGGAGGACAAGCCAGAAGACATTCAGAGAGAGGGCCCTGATGGTCTCGGTGTTCTTTGTCTCGATGTAGATCCAGAGGATCGCAAGAAGAGACGTGAGAGGGAGGGAGGCCAGTAAGGCGCCCATAAGGCTGCTTCGTTTGGAGATCTCAGAGACCAGGACTATGATAAGAGCTGAGAGGATGACTTTGACCAGATAAAAGAGCATAGGAGACCTCCTGTTAAAAGAGAGCCTCTGTGATGAGGTACCACAGAGGAATGGTCAGTAAGGAAAGGGCCGTGGAGAGGGTGACGATGGACGCCTGGAGTTTTTTATCCACGATGATATGTTCTGCAAAAAAAGGAGCCATGGCGGCTGTGGGCATGATGGATTCCAGCAGAATGACTTTTCGCGTCACAGGATCCAGGGGAAAAAAGAGAGAGACCAGGCAGCAGACAGCCCATCCCAGGAGATATCCCAGGATAAGGCGGTGGAAACAGGAAAGCAGGACAGTGGCCAGTGATGACTTTTTCATGGTAAAGTGAAAAGAGAGGCCGATGGTAAAGAGGATCAGGGGGATGGTCATCGAGGCAAACTGGCTGATAAAGTCGGAGATCAGAGGCGGAAAAGAGAAAGAGAGAAGGTTAAGGCCCAGTCCGGCTGCTGCAGAAATAAGGGGAGGGGCGGAATTTTTCAGAAGAATCCGCACGATCTCTTTTCCTGAGACATTCTCTTCCTTGTTGAGGAAATAGATCAGGCCGAATCCCACCAGGAGAAAGATGGGCCAGAAAAAGAGGGTAAAGAATACGGACCTTGTAAAGCCGGTATCCCCATAAAAATGATACATCACTCCCCAGCCGAGATAGCCGTAGTTTCCCACAAATGTTGAAAAGACAAAAGCGTTGCGGAGAGCCTGTCCCCGCGGGAGGATACGGCTCATGAGAAGAGAGGAAACGGCAAAGAGAAGCGTCAGAAGGAACATGGCCAGAACAGACGGTGCGATCTGACTTAAGCTCTCCAGGTTTGCATTGAAAAGATTGCGGAAGACGATAAAAGGGACGGTGACTCGGATGACGAATTTTCTCAGGGATGCCGCCTCGTCAAGAGAGAATCCAAGAAAACGGAAAAGAATGCCGAGGGCGATGGGGAGAAGAATGGAAATGACAATGGTGAACAGATGCATGGACAACGCTCCCTTCCTAAGATGGCAGCAGGAGAAAGGACGGGCGCTTTTCCTGCCTTCTATCGAGTATAAGAGGGATTGGTTTTTGAGCAAGCCTTTTTGAAGAAAAAGGTTTCCTTGAAATCTGCGGCATCTCCTGTATTATGAAAACCATGACAGGACGCAAGCCATGAACGGAGCCGGTGAATGAAGGAAATACAGGAGAATCTGAAACGAAAAAAAATCCTCCATAACCGCTTTCAGGTCGATGATCTGAGGGCTTTAAAAGAGGAGGAACTGCCTGCTCTGGCTGAAGAGATCCGGGAGGTCATCATCAGCCGTTGCCTGGAAAACGGAGGCCACCTTGCCCCTTCCCTCGGGGCCGTAGAACTGGCTGTCGCTCTTCATTACACATTCCGGACTCCCCGGGACCTTCTTATCTGGGATGTGGGCCATCAGGCCTATGCCCATAAGATTCTTACGGGGAGGATCGCAGATTTTCAAAATCTCAGACAGCATGGCGGGATCTCAGGGTTCCTTAAAAGGGAGGAGTCTCTTTACGATGTATTCGGAGCCGGGCATGCTTCCACCTCGGTTGCAGCGGCCGCCGGTTTTGCCAAAGCAAGGGACCTTAACGGAGAGGATTACAAAGTCATCACCGTCATCGGAGACGGAGCGATGACAGGCGGGCTGGCCTTTGAAGGGCTGAATCTTATCGGAGCTGAAAAGCTGGATGTCCTTGTGATCCTGAATGACAACGATATGTCCATCGACCATAATGTCGGGGGGCTTTCCAAATACTTCAACCGGGCTATTACCACACGGTTCTATAACAGGATCCGCGAGGATATGCAGAGATTCGTCAAATCCCTGCCGGCAGGCGATTCGGTCTACGAATGGCTTCGGCGCCTGGAAGAATCTATGAAAAACATGGTCATCAAAGGGGCTTTTTACGAAGACCTGGGTTTTAATTATATCGGGCCGGTGGATGGGAACAACCTCAAGGAGCTCCTCTCTTTTATCAGAAAGACAAAGGAGATGAAGGGGCCGGTCCTCCTCCACGTCCGAACAAAAAAGGGAAAGGGATACAGCCCCGCCGAAGAGGATCCTGAATCTTTTCACGGTATATCCCCCTGCAGAACGGGGAAGAAGGGAAAGACCTATACAGCGCTCCTGCAAAAGGAGCTCCTCAAATGGGGGAAAAAAGAGAAGGATCTTGTGGCTGTTACTGCCGCTATGCCGGCGGGAACAGGGCTCGGGGTCTTCAAGGAGGTCTTCCCGGACCGTTATATCGATGTAGGGATCGCTGAAGGAAGCGCTGTAATCATAGGGGCTGCTTTGGCTCTGGCTGGCAAAAAGCCTTTTGTGGGGATATATTCCACTTTTTTACAGAGAGGTTATGACCAGCTGATCCATGATGTAGCCCTTCAGGATGCCCCTGTCCGGTTCCTCATCGACAGGAGCGGGCTGGTCGGGGAAGATGGCCCGACGCATCACGGAGCCTTCGATATCGCCTATCTCAGAACGATCCCGGGGATGACGCTCCTTGCTCCTGCCGACGACAAGGAGTTCCGGGATATGATCGCCTTCTGCTGCCGTTATGATGAGGGCCCGGTGGCTTTACGCTATCCCCGCGGTGAAGCTGTCTCTCTCCCCGGAAGGAACGATGCCCCTGTGGAAAGGGGGCGGGGGCTTCTCCTCAGGCCCGGTCGGGACCTGATGATCTTTGCTTTGGGGAGGATGGTCAAAGAGGCCCTGGATGCTGCCGGCCTTCTGGAAGAAAGGGGGATCGACGCAGGTGTCTACAATCTCCGTTTTGCCAAACCCCTGGACAGGGAGGCCGTTATAACATACGGACTCAGAGCCCGGGGAGTAGTATCGCTGGAATATGGGACGCTTTCAGGAGGGATCGGCGAAGAGATCGCCCGGATCATCGCAGAGGAGGGCGGAGAAAAGCTTCCGTTTCTCCCGCTGGGGATCCCTGACCGTTTTATAGAACAGGGGACGCAGCAGGAACTGATCCGGCTATGCGGATTAGACAGCGCTTCTCTGGCCGAAAGGATGACCGCATGGTTCACCCGCGGTTAGATGCGTTCCTCACAGAAAAGGATTTTTTTGAGAGCCGGACAAGAGCTTCCCGCGCAGTCCGGAAGGGATATGTCGCCGTCAACGGGCTGACAGCCAGGAAGCCCTCTCTACGTGTCTTTCCGGAAGACAGGGTGACTGTCCTGGGAGATCCCCTGCCGTATGTCAGCATGGCTGCTTTGAAACTCAGGCTTTTTCTGGATGAGACAGGGCTGGACGTCAGCGGGCTGAAAATCTGCGATGCCGGAGCCTCCACAGGAGGATTTTCACAGATCCTTCTTCAGAGGGGAGCCTCGTTCGTCTGGGCTGTGGATGTGGGACGTAATCAACTTCACCCCTCTCTGGCAGGGGATCCGCGCCTTGCTTTGTATGAAAAGTGTGATATCCGGGATTTTCTGGCCTCTCCCCCTCCGGGGCTTGGGATGATCACCGCCGACCTTTCTTTCATATCTCTGACAAAAATCGTTCCTTTTTTCGCTGCTGCCCGGGTGCCTTCCCTCCTCCTTTATAAACCTCAGTTTGAGACTCCTCCGGGAGACAAGAATAAAAAAGGAGTGGTCACCGACTTGTCTCTTCATGAAAGAGCCCTGAAGAGCTTCCGAGATTATCTGTTGAAAGAAGGGTTCTTCCCACTTATAATCAAAAGGTCAAAAGTTTTAGGAGGAGAGGGAAACAGAGAGTATTTCATCTTCTGTGAGAGAAGAGCGGCTGCTGTCATAACCCCGGACGAGATAAAGAGGGAAGTGCTTAAAGATGAAGATTTCCTTGATTTCTAACCCGAAGCAGAAGGAGAAGTGGGCGGGGAAGACCGAGCCCCTTCAAGAATGGTTCCGTACCCATTGTGTCATCGAAGATGATCCGGAAAAAGCCCAGTGGATCGTGACCCTGGGTGGAGACGGGTCCCTCCTTTATGCCATGGGGCGTTACGGAACTCAGAAATCCTATTTCGGGATCAACCTCGGCCATCTCGGTTTTCTGACCTCGGCTGAAGTGACAGGGACTTCAGATGTCCTTGAAGATGTCTTTATCCGGAAGATCTATAAGACAGAACTTGTCCGCTATCTGCTCTATCGGGGTAACGGGCATGAAGGGCTTGCTGTCAATGATGTAGTCCTCAAGGGGGTCCGTGTGGAAGAGATGTCCCGTTTCGACGTCTTCCTCAACGGAGCATTTATCCATACCCAAAGCGCTGACGGGCTCATCGTCTCCTCTCCGGTAGGGTCCACCGCTTATAACCTTTCTGTGGGAGGGTCTATCATCCATCCCGAAGCGGGAGGGTACATCCTCAATTCTATTGCCAGCCACGCTCTGGGGATCCGTCCTCTGGTCATGGGGGAGAGGCATACTCTGAAAATCGTTCCTCATCAACCTATGTCCCTCATTATCGACGGCAGGCTGAGCGGGACTGTGGAAGGCCCCCTGGAAGTCTCACTGGCCCGGGATGCCTTTTCCCTGATCAGAACGGTAGATTGGGACTTCTATCAGGTCCTCCGCCTGAAAATGCATTGGGGAAAAAGGGGTGAAGAAAAATGCTAGAACGGCTCCACATGCAGGATTTCGCCATTGCAGATGATGTCACTCTTGAATTCAGCCGGGGGTTCAATATCATCACAGGGGAGACGGGAGCGGGGAAATCCATCATCTTGAATGCCATCGCCATGGCTATGGGGGACAGAGCTGACCAGGAGATGATACGCCTGGGTTCTGAGGAAGCCGTCGTCGAGGCTCTTTTCACCATGCATCCTCTTCTGGCGTCCTGGCTCAGGGAGAAGGGATTCCCCCTGGAAGACGTCTGCATCGTCAAAAGGATCGTAAAACGGAATGGGAAAAACAGGGTATTCATCAACGGGGCTTCGGCTACGCTGTCCCAGCTGAAAGAGATAACCGAGCGGCTTATCGACCTCAATAATCAGAGCGAGCATCAGATGCTCATGGATCCGTCGAGCCACCTTCTCTTCCTCGACTATTTTGGAATGCCCGGCAAGGCTATGGAAGATTACCAGTCCCTGTACAAAGAACTTTATCACCTTACTGAAAGGTATGAGCATTTTAAACGTGAGGAGAGGGAGATCCGCCGCAAGATCGATACTTATCGTTTCGAGGTCAGCGAGATAGAAGCTGTTAATCCCCGGCCGGGGGAAGACGAGACTCTCCTGGAAGAGGTGAAGATCCTGGAAAAAGCCCGGTCCATCATGGAGCATACCGCCTTTATCGACAGGCTCCTCAACGAGAATGATGATTTTACCGGAGCTCTTGAAGAGGTCGCAGCCCGCCTTGAAAAGCTGCGGGGGATCGGCGATACCATGGACAGCCTGGTGGAAGACCTTCATGCCCATCTTGATGGAATGGGAGAAGCTTCCCGGGCTCTCCAGCGCTATGTAGAAGGAATGGAGCTGGATGAGGAACATTTGGATGAAGTGAACCGCAGGCTGGCTGACATCGAAAAACTCAAAAGAAAATACGGGGATTCCATAGAAGATGTCCTGGCCTACGGTAGCCGGATAAAAGAGGATCTCGCCGTTTATGAGGAGATGACTTTCGATGCCGAGTCTTTCAGCCGTAAAATTGAAGAACTGGGTTGTCAGATAGAAGAGAAGGATAACGCTCTGTCGGCTCTACGTCAGGAAGCAGCCCGGGATTTTTCCAGCGCTATAGAGGCAGAGCTGAAGGATATCGGAATGGAGCAGGCTCGCTTTGAGGTCAGGTTTTTGCCGCTGGACCAGGGCCTGGCTTTTCATGAAAAATTTTACGGCCCCGCCGGAAGCCTGCGAGCAGAGTTTTTTATCGAGACCAATCCGGGAGAAGGAAGCCATCCCCTTGTGAGGACGGCCTCCGGAGGTGAACTGTCACGGATCCTCTTTGCCCTGAAGTCTGTGATCGGACGCCATCTGGATATCCAGTGTATGATCTTTGATGAGATAGACAGCGGGATCGGCGGGGCTGTGGCAGGGATGGTCGGGTCTAAACTGGCCAGGCTGGCGCAGAAATATCAGCTGATCGTGATCACACATCAGCCCCAGATCGCAGCTCTGGGAGAGCGCCATTTTCACGTGGAAAAGGTCTATGCCGGTGAGAGGACCGTCACACGGGCCCGTGTCCTTGAGGGAGAAGAGATCGTCGAAGAGGTCGCCCGGATGATCTCCGGGGCACGGGATGATCAGGAAGCTTTGAATGTCGCCCGGCGCATGCGCCGACAGGAAGAACCGGAGAGAGCATGAGAAATACCTGTTTAGTGATACTACTCTTTTTTGTTACGACTTTTTCCGTATCGGGGGTGTCTCTTCCGCCTCCGTTCTATTATGGAGCCGAATACGAGTCCCTTTCGGCTGATTTTGAATTTGACCCGGATATCTGGAAGAGTTCCACTGATACCGGAATCGCAACTCCCCGGGAAATGATGGCAGAGGGGCTTGTCCCCGACATTAAGATCGCGAAGGATTCGACGATCAGGATCTCCGGCAGCAAGAGGATCAGCTTCGAGATCGCGCGGAAGACTTATCCCAATGTCTCAGATATCGCCGATTCCAATTACTACCAGTCGTCAGGATCCATCGAACCTGATATCAATCAGCAGCTTCAGGTAAAAGTGGAAGGTGTGATCAAAAACAGGATCTTTATCGATGTGGATTATGACGATACCAAAGAGATGGAGGACAGGGAACATATTTCTGTGGTCTACAAAGGGACAGAAGATGAGATCATAAGGGAGATCGCATTGGGAGATCTGAATCTCAGCCTTCCCAAAACGGAGTTCATCTCCTTCAACAGAACACTGTTCGGGGCCAGGGCGGCTCTTGTCATGGGCCCCTATTCCTATTATGGCCTTATTACCAAAGAAGAAGGTGTCACCGGCAGTGATTCCTTTACCGGGTTCAGTGATATGACCCAGAACAGTATCAATAACACGGCTTTCCTCACCTCCCCTGTCCATCTCTCTTTACAGCAGGGGATCCCGGGGATCGCCCTTCCCCTGAGAGCCGGAGAGGTCTACCTCTATTACGATGACGGGGTCTTCAATGAGGAGGATGAGGGGCGTATTCAAGCCGGCGAGTTTTATTTTGAACCGCTGACTCCCATCACAGATTATGTGGTGGACTATGACAAGGGAGTTATAGTCCTGAAGAAGACCCTGTCCTCCACAGGAACGGTGGCCATGATCTATACCGACGCCGACGGTATCACCTACGGGAACCCTGACCCCGCGTCCTTCTCTTACGGGACACTGATTTATTCCAGACGGAATGAGACGGAGTATCAGCTGTTGCGTCAACAGTTCCAGCAGAAGAATATCTACTCTCTTGGGCAAAACGACCTGGATATCAACGGGCTGACCCTTGAGATCATGGACCTGGGCAATAAGACGGAGATCACGGTTACGGCTGATGATTTAAGCCAGAAGACCTACAGTTATATGTATCTTTTCGGAATCGACCGTGACCGGGACGGGACAGCGGACCTGCCGTTTCTGAACCTGGCAGACGGGTATCTCGATTTTTCTTCCTATGAGAACGGGTTTATAGCATTATCGACACTTCAGCCCTTCAATACGCAGCAGTTCCTGTCTGAAAGCGAGCCTTCGGGAATCGTTCCCGACCTTCCCCCTTATCTGGAAGCTGTACGGCAAGAGATAGGTGATACCCCCTTTGTGGCCCTGATGGAAGCCCTGGATAACAGCGGGATCTACGAAGAGGGGTCTACAACGCCGCGGAAGTATATGATCTATACCGAGTATTTTTCCCCCCAGCCCGTTTTTAACCTGGGACGGTTCAATATCATCGAAGGAAGTGAAAAGGTCGCTGTCAACGGGGAGGTCCTCTTCCGGGGACGGGACTATTCCATTGATTATCTTACGGGTACTGTCCAGATCCTGAATGAAAGTGCAGTCACTGAGAACGCGGCTGTAACCATTACTTTTGAGTACCGCCCGCTCATGATGTCACAAAGCAAGACCCTCATAGGTAACCGCGTAGAGTATAACCCCAATGAGCATTTGAGCGTGGGAGCCACCTACATGGATGAGTGGATGCCCGAGTCCGATGATGAGACTATCCCCCGTCTGGGAGATGAGACGACGCGTCACAGCGTCTACGGTGCCAATATCAACTATACCGTCAATGAGAAGGATTATAATATCCTGGCCAAGGCGGAGGCAGCCAAAAGCCGGGTGAATCCCAATACATACGGGATGGTCTATCTGGAAGATATGGAGTCCAGCGAACAGGTCAAGAGCATCTCTTTGTCGAAAAGCTCCTGGTTTATCGCTTCTCCTCCGGAGGGCTTCTCCCAGGAGAACCGTTTTATTCCCACATACACTATTTCGGACGGCTCTGTTTTTGATTCATACAACTATTTTTCCAATGACTATGTCGAACTGAGAGAGATCAACTCCAATTACGGAACCGGTGACAATATGATCTTAAAATTCAGACAACTACCCGGAGTGGGGGCCTTTACCTCCTATGCGACTATTGTCTCTCAGAACGGGATGGACCTCAGCGACTACAAACAGCTGGAGATCTGGTATAGGGTCAATACGGGCGCCACAGGAACCATTCATCTTGATATGGGGTATATCAGTGAAGATGCCGACAGCGACGGAACCCTGGATACAGAAGATACCGACGGGAATATGACTTTGAATGCCGGAGAAGACACAGGGTTTGCCTTTGACCTTCTGGGAACCGTGTACCCGATCGGGACACTCAACGGGACACTGGACAGCGAAGACCTGAACCGGAACGGCATCTTGAACGAGAGCGAGGCTGTGGTCCATTACTCCTTCGACCTGGGAGAGGGGGAGTCTCCCGAAGAGAATGAGTGGCGTGTCCTCACCGTCCCGCTGGATTCTGCAGCTGATTTTGATGAGAGTATTCTCAAAGTCGTCAAGAATATAAGGATCTGGGGAGAGGGCTTCAGCTCGGAGACGGAATTCGCCCTGGGACGGCTGGCGGTAGTGGGAACTGTCTGGGAGGTGGATGAAGTCTATCCTCCGGGAAGTACGCTGGAGATCAGCTCTATCAGCCAATATGACGACCCCAATTATATCAATCTTCATCATGAAGTGGACAAGGAGACCGACCGTGTCCTGGAGGATGTTTCTTTGGTCATGGATTTTGACATGATCCCCGACGGTACGGATGCAAGTCATGCCTTTTCCCGGAAAGACTTGGGGACAAGCCGGGATTTCACCCTGTACAACAAGCTAAGGATCTACTATTTCCCCAAGGAGACAAACGGGGACTATTCCTTTACTGTCCGGCTCATGACGAGCCAGGATAACTATTTTGAAAAAGAAGTCTCTGTCCTTCCCGATGATCTCGGGGCCTGGCATTATCTGGAGTTCGATATGGGGCGGATCGATGATCCTGCCCAGGGTGCGACTCTGGTGGGTGAACCGAACATCAAAAATATCAACTATATCCTCATCGGAGTCTCCGGAGATAACGGGCCCTACGACGGAGTCCTCTATGTCAACGATATCCGTCTGGTCGATTCCAATATTCAGGAGGGAATGGCCAGGTCGGCCACAGTCCAGGCTAACTACAAAAGCTTCGCCGGGGCCTATTACCAGTTTACCGACAGGGACGGGAAATTCGCTCCCATCGGCCAGTCTCCCGGGGAGATAAATACCTCGAGCCATACCTTCCGGGGGAATGTCAATTTCGCCAAATGGTTCTGGGAAGAAAGCGGCATCAATCTGCCGGTCAATTTGAATTATTCCAGCAGCCTGAGTGAGACCGATGCCAGTGTTTTGTCTGGGGTGACCTATCGGTCCCGGGGGAAGACAGAAAGCGATACTCTGGGAGTGATAGCCAAACTCTCTAAAACTGAATGGCCTACCCTCTCCTATGCCTATAACTCCTTTGAACAGACCGTGGAAAATGAGACGAGACCTTTGTATCAAAAACGGATCAGCCACGATATCGGCCTGAGTTACCTCCCTCCTGATGCGGAATTCCTCCTGGTAAACTGGCTTCCCGATTCGTTTAATTTCAATTATAAAAGGGATAAAAGTGATTACCTGAACCTGATTGAAGAGAATAAGAATACCGATTCTATGAAACTGACCGAAGATTGGCGTCTCCAGGTCAACTGGGTGCCTTTTAACGGATTAAGGTCGGCCTTCTCCTATAATCTCAAAGACCAGTGGGATGAGATACAGGATCTCTATATCAACAGGAGTCTTGTCTCCTCCTTTGACAATTCGTTGGACAAACGTCTATGGATCATGGATTTTTATGCTAAATACCGGGCGCAATACAGAGAATCGTGGAGTTATGAGAGGGCCATGAACGAGGGGAATTACTCTTTCAAGACCTTTGACCTGTCCAACCTCTATGAGACAAGGATGACTCTTCATCTGATCGAGTATGCCAGAATCATTCCTCTGTTTCAGAGAAAACTCGACCTTACCTCTTCGTTTAAACTTACAGACCGCTATTATTTTGATATGACACCGGGAAAATCCGGAGCGGGGGTCTTCTTCGGGTCTCTGGCCAGCCTGGATGTCGAGGGGGATCCCGACCAGGAGACATCGACCCAGGTGGTCTCTCTGGAGACTAAAACCGAGTTTGTCGACGGGGTCTCTTTTAACCTGGTATATGACTGGACGACAAAAGATACCGATAATGCAGGGAATATCCAGGAGGAGGAAGTCATCAACTGGCCCGATGCTTCGTTCACCCTGAACACGTTCAGAATGATCCCTCTGCTCAAGAGATTCGATAAATTTGTCGTCTCCCACTCTCTCTCCCTGAGATACAGTGAGAAGGAGACCATGACCTACGGGTATTACTCCCGGACCACCCGGAACCAGTCCCTCTTCGGCGAATGGCGCGTCTCCTGGAGCGGTATGCTTACCACGAGGTGCTATTATAAAAAGAGTTATCAGGAGAATATTACCACGACTTATGACCGGGACGAGGAGCGTAAGGAAGGCTATCTTGAGTTCAGTTATCGGGTAAGAAATGCAAAACTGCTCAAAGGGCTTTTCCGGAAAAGTGAAAGCAAAGTAAATACTCTTTTGACATTAAACGGAAATCTTCGTTATATCGGCCAGCAGTACAAAGTGGGGACAGACTATCACTCGTTTGAATCCAATTTCTCGGGGAAATACGATTTCGGGACGGGGATGACCCTTTCGGCTCTGTTGGGTTATAATCTCTACAGAAGTGAGATCCCCACAAAGGATTATAATGAGATCAAATTGGGAGGAGAGTTTGAGATCCGTTTTTAAAATCATTGTGCTGATCTCCCTGATAACGGGGCCTTCGGGGGCTTTGGCTCTGGAGTTGAAGCCTGTCACAACCGCTTCCCGGACCTCTTTCTCTTATGAGATCGCACCCACAGGGGATGGAGAGACTGCTCCTTACCCGACTGTATATCTGGGCTATGAGCGGCAGATGGTCAGCGGAATCCTCAGGGGACGGGGTGATTTCAATGCAGCCCTCAATTTCGGCTATACCCCCAGGGAGCTTTCTATTATGTTGCGGGTTCATGATGACGATATTATTGAGGATTCCCCGGGGGAGAACGATGCCTTTGCCCTGGTGCTTTCCCTGGAGGGTTATTCTGACCGGAAGATATATTGGGAAAGCAGCGGGAAGAGAGAAAAGGGCCTTTACGGAGAGGGACATGTCCGAGTAGAGGAGGAGAGCGAACAGGACCGCATTTATCACATCTCTGTTCCCTGGGGCTCCTGGCCCCTTCTTCAATACAAGCCCTACCGCCTTCAGCTCTGGGCTTATGACTGTGACAGTTGGGGAAAGAAGACCCTGAGGCTTGGAGACGTTCCTTTAGAGCTGATGCTGAACCCTCCTCTCCCGGGCGAGGGGCCTGTTGTGGCTGCAGGGCGTTTTTATCTCAGGGAAGGGGACAACCTGATCCTCTATGGAGAGCTCTTTTCCCGGAGAGAAGAGACACGGCAGGCCGTCTTCAGGGTCAACGGCCGTGAAATAAAATCTCCACTTATGGTGAGAGAGGGAAGGACCCCGTTCAAGCTTATCCTCAGCTCCGGAGAGTGGAAGGAGCATAATCTCCTGGAATGGGACGCTCCGGAAGGGGGCGTCTCGCAGACTTTTGATGTAATCAAAGTGAAAGATGATTACATCCCTGTACAGTCCGATGAGGATATTTTGCAGAATGCCTTTTTAAAAAGCCATGTTCTCCTGCGGCATGGCCCCCTTTTTGATACTCCCTATGAGTTCTTTTATCATCCCGGCCCGGAAGATTCCTGTCGATGGATCATCACCGGGAGCTATGAAAAGGCCGCAGTGCTTCTCAAAACTGCAGAAGAAGGATATCGCGGGAACCTTTATATCTTTGTCCCTCCACGCGAGCGGGCAGCTCCCCTGGCTTACGATTTCAACTTTTTCTGGAAAGAGACTGCAGCTGATGATCTTTTTCTGGAAGGAGAGGCCGGCCGGGCTTTTTTAGAGATGATCAAAAAGGGGCCGGCTTCTTACAGGCCTTCTCTCCATCTGGTCCGTATTGAGGATCCAGGGTCGTTTCTCTATGATCCCGAAATCGATTCTCTCCGCAGTTACCAGGTCACTCTCTGGGAAGGGCGGGAGACGAGGGGGATCTCCTATCCCGATTTTTTCCGCATCAGGCCGCTCCCGGAAAATAATGAAATCAGGGCCTTTTTTTCAGAGGCGGATAAGTCCGCAGGAGAGGATGCCCCCTTGTTCCTGCGCTCGACGGCTCTTACTCATAACCGCCTGGGAGAGATGGAGATCTATGAACTGCTTCACTATGATATCTCTTTTTTTTCAGCAAGCCTGGATACAAGCCGGGAAGCGCCGGAGATCTACACAGAGAATATCAGATATTTTACTTATCCGGTTGGCGAAGAAACCGAATCTCTTTTCATCAATGGGAAGGCTTATCCTGCTTTTCCGGGAGAACTCAATCGTTTTTCCCTGGATGAGAAGAATGATATCTGGAATGTCTTTGTCAGCGAGTCCATCGCTTTGCCGGGGATCAAAGACTTTTTTTCAGGTTCCGTGAAAGCCGCCGATGAAGAGACAGCCCGGAAGATGAAGCAATTGACCGGCTATGAGCCTCCGCTGGGCCGGGGAAAACGGCTTCTTTTCTGGGGGCCGGACCTTCCAGCCGACCTGGAGAGCTCTTTTAATATCCTTAAAAACAATGAAGAGGTCACCACCATGAATGGGAACAAGATCAGGCTGGATGAACCTTTCCTTCTTCTTTTTGAAAGCGAGAAAGGCCTGCTTTTGTGGATGACTGCCGATCCCTCGGGACTCTTATCCGCACCTTCCAACTATATTGTTTTTGACAGCGCCGGAAAGATCACCCGGCTCGGGGGAGTGATGCCCCGATGAAAGCCTTGATACAGCGCGTGAGCCGTGCCTCTGTCACCGCTGAAGGAAGATGCGCAGGACGGATCGGAAAAGGACTCCTGGTCTTGCTGGGTGTAGCCCCTGAAGATACTTCCGGTGATGTAGATATGCTTCTGGATAAGATCCTGCATCTTCGCATTTTCGAAGATGGCCGGGGAAAGATGAACCTCTCCCTGGAGCAGGTTTCCGGAGGACTTCTTGTCGTTTCTCAGTTTACCTTGCTGGCTGATACTTCGCGGGGTAACCGACCCTCCTTTACTGCCGCGGCATCTCCCGGCCAGGCCGCAGACCTTTACAGACTCTTTCTTGAAAAGGCCTCTGCTCGTGGGAGGATCCCGGTGGCTTCCGGAGTCTTTGGGGCTCACATGGAAGTCGAACTGGTCAATGACGGCCCGGTGACCCTTATGCTGGAGAGCAGAAAAAGATGATGCCGCATTTTATCTTGGGTTCTGCTTCTCCCCGGCGGCGGGATCTTTTTGAGCGCCTGGGGCTTTCATTCAGGATCCATCCGGTTGATATCAGGGAAGATTCACATCTTCAGCATGGCAAACCTTCCCGGACTGTTTTGGATATCGCGGGAGAGAAGATGAATGCGCTGGAAACTGAGGGGCCTTTTGAACGGGAAGTCTTCCTTGTGACAGCGGATACCATCGTCTGTATCCGGGGAACCATCCTCGGGAAACCGCAGACAGAGCGGGAGGCCGAAGAGATGCTGTTTCGCCTTTCAGGGAGCATCCATACCGTCTATACAGGAGTTGTGATATCCCGGGGAGGAAAGAAAGCCGCCTTCTGTGAGAAGACCCGGGTCCGCTTTATGCCTCTTTCCCCTGAACTCATCAGGCGATACCTGAAAACGGGGGAGTATGAGGGTAAAGCCGGCGCTTATGCTATCCAGGGCAAGGGGGCTTTTTTCATTTCCTCTATCCGGGGGGACTATTACAACGTCGTTGGATTTCCCGTCAACGCCTTTATAAAAACCCTTTCCAGCCGTTTCGGAGTCGATCTTCTATGAAAGATGAGCGGCTGGAGCTTGTCAAACTCTTTTTGAGATGGCAGAAGAGCCTCTATCTGAGCAGGATCCTGGAAGAGAAGCCGCTTTCCCCTTTTATCCTTTTCCATGCCCGGGGCGTCATCGAGAACCTTCTTTTCCTCGACCATGCCATGGCGCCCTTTGTCCGGAATGACCCGGGCCGGGAGGCCCGCTGGATCCTGCGGCTGGCTTTTCACGAGCTGCTTTTCAGTGAAAAGAGTGAAGACTATGCTGTTACCCATGAAGCGGTCCGTCTCGCCGGGCGCCTTTCCCCTTCCAAAAAGGGATTTGTCAATGCAGTTATAAGAAATTTCCTGCGTCAGGGGAAAACTGTCTCCCTTCCCCGGGATGAAACAGAGGCTCTCTCGGTAAAATTTTCTCTTCCCCTGTGGATCACACAGCTGTTGGTAAGCCAATACGGAAGAGAGACTCTGGAAAGGATATTGGACTATTTCCGCAAGCGAAGGGACTATGATATCCGGATAAACCTGGAGCTGACAGACCACTCCTCCTATAAGGGGCTTCTGGAAAAGGCCGCAGTCACCTTTACCGAATGGCCTGACGGATGGGAAGGGACTTTCCGGATTCGGGGACACCACAGTCCTGCGGGCCTTCCCGGCTATGAAGAGGGGCTTTTTTTTAACCAGGATCTCGGAGCTCAGGTCGCTGCCTCTCTTCTTCTTCCGGCTGAGGGCTCTCTTCTGGATGTAGGGAGTGCCCCCGGGGGGAAACTGATGTTTCTGGCGCCTTTCCTGGACATGAAAGACGTGGAAGCTTTGGATGTCTCCCCGCAGCGGCTTGACCGCCTCTCGGAGAATCTGAAACGTCTCCGGATCCCTTTCCCCCGCCTGACAACCGGGGATTTTTTGAAATTCGAGCCCGGGCGGCTTTATCAGAGGATATTCCTGGATGTTCCGTGTTCGGGACTGGGAGTCCTGGCCAAAAAGGGGGATATCGCCTATCGGCTGACTCCTTCAGAGCTCGACTCTCTAAAATCGATCCAGCAGGATTTTCTGGAAAAAGCGATGACACTTCTTGCTCCGGGAGG
>JAFGWL010000071.1 GCA_016937175.1 Candidatus Mcinerneyibacteriota bacterium
ACACAAAAAGGTCAAGGAGTTTTTCGGCAAAGAACCTAATATGAGCGTAAATCCCGATGAAGCGGTAGCTGTAGGGGCAGCCGTCCAGGCAGGGATCATCTCCGGAGAAGGGGAACTTAAGGATATGGTCCTTTTGGATGTCACACCCCTTTCACTGGGACTGGAGACTCTGGGTGGCGTCATGACCTCAATAATTCCACGCAACACGACCATCCCCACAAAAAAATCGCAGATCTTCACCACTGCTGCAGATAACCAGCCCGGAGTGGAGATCCATATCCTTCAGGGAGAACGATCCATGGCCGCCGACAATATGACTCTGGGAAGATTTGAACTGACAGGAATCCCCCCGGCACCCCGGGGTGTCCCCCAGATCGAAGTGACCTTCGATATCGATGCTAACGGAATCCTGAATGTCAGCGCCAAGGACCTTGCCACGGGCAAACAGCAGAATATCGTCATCAAGTCATCTTCTGGCCTTTCTGAAGATGAAGTGAAGCGCATGGTGGATGAAGCCGAAAAGAACGCCGAAGAAGACAAGAAGAAAAAAGAGAAGATCGATATCGTCAACAATGCCAACAGCCTGGTCTACAGCGTTGAAAAATCCCTGAAAGAGTTCGGAGACAAGGTCAGCGCTGAAGAAAAGACGGCTATAGAAGAGAAGATCAAGGCCATGAAGGAAGCGCTGGAAAGCGATGATGTCGAACGGATCAAGAAGGCCTCGGAAGAGCTTCAGGAAGCCTCCTATAAATTAGCTGAGGAGGCATACAAACAAGCCCAGGGCGCTTCACAGGCTGCCCCTGAAGAAGGAGCAGCTTCTTCTGAACAGAAGGATGACAAGAATAAGGATGACGTCCAGGACGCTGATTTCAAAGAAGTTGACTGACGATCATGGCAAAAAGAGACTATTATGAGGTCCTGGGGGTTCCCAGGACCGCTACCCAGGATGAGATAAAAAAGGCCTATCGGAAGATGGCTATAAAATTCCATCCTGATAAAAATGCCGGGAACAAAGAGGCTGAAGACAAGTTTAAGGAACTTACTGAAGCCTATCAGGTCCTAAGTGACCCGGCCAAACGCCAGCAATATGACCGTTTCGGCCACGCCGGCTTTGAACAGGGGGGAATGAACGGCAGCGGGTTTGATTTTTCCAACTTTACTGACCTGAATGATATTGTGGGAGATCTTTTTGGAGATTTTTTCGGGACATTCCGGTCAGGGAGGAACCGTAACCCGGGGGTCACCCGGGGGCGTGATCTTCAGTATGAGCTCACCCTCGATTTCATGGAGGCTGTCTCCGGGACAAAAAAGACGATATCCTTTGTCAAACTGGATGTCTGTGAGGCCTGCTCCGGGACGGGGACTGCTAGCGGAAGGGCTCCCCAGGCTTGCCCTGACTGTCATGGGACAGGACAGGTCAAGGTGAGCCACGGGTTTTTCATGATGAGCCGCCCCTGTCCCCGGTGCGGAGGGACCGGAACGGTGATCACAGATCCCTGTAAAGTCTGTCACGGTACAGGTCAGGCCCGCAAAGAGAAAAAGATAGAAGTCTCGATTCCTGCCGGAGTCGACAACGGTTCAGTCCTTAAGCTGAGAGGCGAGGGGGAAGCCGGAAAGATGAGTGGGCCGCCGGGAGACCTCTTTATAGAGATCAGAGTCAAGCCGCACCCCCTCTTCAAAAGAGATGGGTTGGATATTATCCTGGAAGAAGAGATCTCCTTTGCTGATGCTGTGCTCGGGACGACATTGAAAGTCCCGACCCTGACAGGGCATGCCGAGCTGAAAGTCCCTCCGGGAACAGAGAGCGGTAAAGTCTTCCGGATGAAAGGAAAAGGGGTCTCCACACCGAGGAGCTACGGAACAGGTGACCAGTTCGTCCAGGTGAAGATCAAAGTCCCCAAAAAGGTCAGCACCAAAGCACGCGACCTCCTGAACCGCCTTAAGGAGGAGAATGTTTAAATTGACTTGACGTTTTAATTTCTTTTGGTATAATTAGGTTAAGGCGATTTATAAAAGGAGGAAAGTATGAACAAAAAAGGATTTACGTTACTCGAGCTTATAACGGTTATTGTTATTGTAGGAATTCTGGCCGCCGCGGGTGTACCGCTCTATCTCAACTATGTAAAGGATGCTAAAAGAGCCGTCGCCAAAGCCACTATCGATGCTATTTACACCGCAGAAAGAGTCTACAAGCAAAAGACAAATCAGTTTGCTGCCCTGGCTGATATAGCTGCCATCGAAAGCACACTGGATATCGACCTTGACCCCGCTGTCGAGGCGAACTGGGGTTTTGCTGTCACGACAACCGGCGCTGCTCCCAATGATACGGTGACCATCACCGCCACAGGGTCAGCAACGGGAAATGCCACCGGACTTTCTGTAGCCTACGATTCAAGTACCGGGACCTGGACCGAGTCCTGATCTCTTTTTAAGGGGGCGTTTTTAACGCCCCTTTTTTTTCTTCATGAAGATACTTCACTTGATCACATCGTCTAATTTCGGAGGAGCTGAACAGTATCTTCTCCATCTTATCAAAGAGCAAAAAAGGCAAGGACACAAGATCTACTTATACCGTCATCTCTTCGGACGGCGGGATGATGAAGTCGCCGAAGAGGCTGAAGCTGATGTGAAGACTCATGTCATAAATTCTGTCTCTCCATGGCACCTTGTCAGGCTTTGCCGTCTTATCCGCCGGGAAAAGATCGATATTATCCATACCCATCTGGCCAAAGCCTCTGTTTTGGGAGGAATTGCAGGAAGGCTTTGCCGAAAACCTGTCATAGCGACAGTACATGGGTTGAATAAAGGAAAAGACTACCGGTTTTCTACAGCTCTTATCGCTGTCTCAAGGGCCGTCAAGGAGCATCTTGCCGGAAAAGGCAGATGCCGGAAACAGATCCATGTCATTCATAGCGGGATCCCTGATCCCGGAGTTCAGAAAAAAGGTTTTTTGAAAGACAGGACTCTTCGGCTTCTCTTTGCCGGAAGGCTTTCACGGGAAAAAGGGATCGACCTGCTCCTTGCCCGGTTGGCTTCTTTTCGAGAGGCCCCCTGGACATTGACCATTGCGGGAGAAGGAAACCAGAAAGATGAGCTTATCTCTATCTGCCGGGATCTCAAAATAGAAGAGAGAGTCTTTTTTAAAGGATTCGTCCCTGATATGGGGCCTCTTTTTCTGGAACACGACTGCCTGGTCCTTCCCTCACGTAAGGAGGGATTCGGATTGGTGATCATCGAGGCTTTCGCCCGGGGGGTCCCGGTCCTGGCAGCAGCTACAGGGGGGATCAGGGAGATCATAACTCCCGGCAGCGGAGGCCTGCTCTTTGAGAGGGAGGAAAAGGATTCCTTTGATATCGCCTTTAAAGAAATTCTCGGGAGGGATAATCTTCTCCGCCTGGGAGAGGCGGCCTACAGAAGCTACAAAAAAAGGTTTACTTCAGAGATGATGAGTGAGCAGGTGATGGAAGTCTATGGAAAATACCTTTAGTTTTTTAGTGGTCTCCTTGAATTATTTCGGAGATATCCTTATGACTCTGCCCCTGGCCACTTCTCTTAAAGCCGCTTATCCCGAATCCAGAGTCACCTTTTGTATCGGAAGCAGAGGAAAGGGGGTGGAGGGAATCGTCCGGGGTGTCGACAGGTGGATCGAAAGAGGCGCCCGCGACTCCTTTTTTTCCCGAAAACGGATCTTGAGGGAGATGAAAGAAGTACGCCCCGATAAGATCATTCTTCTCCAGAAATCAAAGTACGTCCTCTCTCTGGTTCGTGCCGTGAATCCGGAAGGGATCGTGAATCCGCCCCATCATGAGGGGAAGGGCCTCCCCCGTCATGTGACAGACAGAGCCCTTATCTATGCCGAAGCCCTGGGGGCTGATCCCGTTCGGGAGATTAATTTCAGAGAAGATCCGGAAGCCTCTGCCGAGGAAATACCGGCTCTTTTTTTCCCGGGGACGACACGTCCTTCGAAAATGTGGCCTATGAAAAAATGGCTGGCACTGGGAGAAATGGCCTGGAAAGAGAAGGGGATCGTGCCCGTTTTTGCAGGGTCGCCTGCAGACAAGCCTATCTCGGTGGAACTGAAAAAAGCCGCTTTTCCTTACCGGGATCTGATCGGGAGGACGACAATAGCAGAGCTGACCGGGCTCATCCGTAGATCACGGGTTGTCGTTTCTGTCGACAACGGGGCTATGCACTTATCGGATTTTCTGCACCGTCCTACCATCGCTCTCTTCGGGTCTACTGACCCGACACAGGTAGGCCCTGTCCAGAAAGGGTCAGTCGCGGTAGGCCCCAGAGGAGAGTGTATCTTATGCCGGAAGCATAAGTGTACACGTCCGAAGATCAACTGTATGGATCAGATAAGCCCCGGTGAAGTCTGGGAACTTTTCAGAGAAGCCTGGGAAAAGGATTATTGATCTTTTCTGTTTTGAAGCGAGTTTCTTACAGTGATAGGGCTGAGGATGCTCAGATCCCCGCCGATGGGAAGCCCGGTGGCCAGCCTGGTGATCTTGACAGGAAAAGAGCGCAGTTGTTCAATGAGGTAATTGGCTGTAGCTTCACCTTCCAGAGTAGGGTTTGTAGCGACGATGACCTCCCGGACAGATGCATCGATCCGCTCGAAAAGAGAAGAGATATTCAGATCAGGGAGGAAGATTCCGTCTACAGGGGAGATATGGCCTCCAAGAATATGATAAAGCCCCTTATAGATGCCCGTTTGCTCGATGGCCTGGACATCCTGGACCTCCTCCACCACGCAGATAGTCGAGCGTTCGCGATGGGATGAACGACAGTATTCACAGAGATCCTCCTGGGTGAACATCCCGCAACGGGGGCATTTTGTGATGGATTTGACAGCCAGGACGGATTCGGCGAAAGTATCCAGCTTATCCGGAGAAAGTTTGAGGAGATAAAAAGCCATTCTCCTGGCGCTTTTCTCTCCGATGCCGGGAAAGAGACGAAGGAATTCGATAAGCTCTTCAAGAGCCGGGATCATACTAAACCTGCGAAGGGCCCTGCAATCTCTTCCATACGCGACTGGATGTGTTCTTCCATCTTGGTGTTGGCTTCGTTGACCGCTGCAATGACAAGGTCCTGGAGCATCTCTTTATCCTCAGGGTCGATCACTTCGGGAGCGATCTCCAGAGAAAGAAGCTCCTTTCGTCCATTGACAGTGACTTTGACCATTCCTCCGCCGGACTGGGCTTCCAGGGTCTCGCTTTCCAGGCGTTTCTGTTCCTCCATCATCTGTTGCTGTATCTTCTGCGCCTGTTTCATCATCTGTTTCATATTTTGGCCGTTAAACATCGTCTTTCCTCCTTTGTTCGATGATCTCACCGTTAAAGGTGTTTTTGAATTCCAGGACCTCTTCGGGGATATCTTTGTCTCTTTTTTCAGCTTTCTGGCGGCTCTCCTTCTCTTTCCGGGAATCTTTCTTCTTTTCGATGAGGATCATCCGGACAGGTATCTCTGCATCGATCTTTCGGATAAGGCCGATGATCTGGTTTTCACGGAGAAGAGCCTGTTTATGAAAATAGGGGTCTTCCCATCCCAGAAAGAGGACTCCTTTGCCGTTGACCGCCATGCGGGCTGTTTCCAGGATAGGATAAAGAGAATGGTCCTCGCCGGCGAGTTCCAAAACGGACTCTTTCCAGGAAGAGGTATTTTTCCGGGGAGCAGGAGAGGATGTTTCAGCTGCAGCGCGGGGAGGCGGAGACGCTGTGTTCCGGGCTTCCGAAGAAGAGGCATAAAGGGTCTCTGAATGGATGATCTTATAAAAGAGAAACTCCATAAAGATACGTTTCTCTGATAAAAAACGCAGTTTCTGGGCAGCATCGGCTAAAAGATCGTTGATAAGGACAAGTTTTTCCGGAGAAAATGAAGAGGCCATTCCCTCATAATAATCCAGGTCATTTTTATGAAAAAGGATCTCTGCTTTCCCGTTTTCACGGAAAAGCAGCATGTCTCTTACTAAACGTGAGAGTTTGGATAAAATGACCTGAAAATCAGCGCCCCGTTCCTCACACTCTTCAAGAAGAGACAGGATCCCATGGAAATCCGACCCGGACAGGAGGGGAAGGGCCTTGCGGGAGAGGCTCTCTTCCAGAGCTCCGGTGAGGATCTCTACGTGGGCGGCTTCAACAGAATCCCCGGAATAGGCGATGACCTGATCCAATATCGACTGTCCGTCTCTCATGCTTCCGTCAGCAGCATCAGCGATCATGTCGAGGGCTTCCGGTTCGACTTTTTTCTTTTCTTCTGCAATGATATATTTCAGCTGGGCCTTGATCTCCTCGCGGGACATCCGCTTGAAGACAAAACGCTGACAACGGGAGACGATGGTCTCCGGGATCTTTGCGGGTTCTGTAGTGGCAAAGATAAAGATCACGTGGGACGGAGGCTCTTCCAGGATCTTGAGCAGAGCATTGAATGCGTGGGTGGAGAGCATATGGACTTCATCGATGATATAGACCTTATAACGGGATTGGGAGGGGAGATACTGGACGTTATCCAGGATTTCCCGGACCTCTTCCACTTTACGGTTGGACGCAGCATCGATCTCGATGATGTCCAGGCTGGAGCCCTCAGAGATCCCCGTACAGGAGTTACACTTCCCGCAGGGAGTCACCGTGGGCCCTTCGGCACAATTGAGGGATTTTGCAAAGATCCTGGCAATGGACGTCTTTCCCACACCTCTGGGGCCGATAAACATATAGGCATGGGCGATGCGGTTCTGAAGAATGGCATTGGAAAGTGTCTGGACGATGTGCTTCTGGCCGATGACTTCTTCAAAGGCCTGAGGCCTGTATTTTCTGGCAAGTGCTAAATAGGACATAACCACCCCGTTCTTTTGGATGCTTTCCGGGCGGTTTTACGCCTGGCAAAGACGGCTGCCGTTGCTTCCTCTCGGACCTGGCGGGGTTCACCGGTTTGCCATCGTAAAGACCCATGAAAGCATCCAAAGCAACAGGCTGAAAAGAAGTATACCAAAATCTCCCTGTGCGTCAATCTCTATTTACCGCTCTGAATCGGTATGTTAGGATAAAGGGATCAGGAAAAAGGAGAGAAAAATGAAGCGGAATGAAAATCATTGGAAGCCTGCTGTCCGATTGAGTGACGCTGTCTCTTCGGGCCGGGCTCTTTTATGTTCAGCTGCCGGGCCGGATGAACCGCCTGATGCCATGACTATTGGATGGGGTTTTTGGGGGACTCTTTGGAACAAGTCAGTCTTTCTTGCCTATATCCGCCCCAGCCGCCATACTTTTAAAAACCTGAAGACGTGGCCCTTTTTTTCCGTGAACTGTTTTGACGATCCGGACCGAAAAGAGTGGTTCCGTATCTGTGGGACGGAGAGTTTTCGTGAAAAAGACAAGATAAAAGAGCTGCAGATCCCTGTGGAAAGATACGGGCAAGAGAAGATCCCCTATATCAGGGAGGCGCCGCTTTCCCTTATCTGCAAAATCATCTCTGTCCAGGCCTTGGATCCGGGGGCGGTTCCCGAAGATGTGGAGAGTCATTTTTACAAAGGGCATGATTACCATCATCTCTTTTGGGGTGAAGTCATCGGCCTTATCGATTGTCATTCCGGTGGCAACCCGGTTTAATGTCAATAAGTAAATAACATTTGACAGAGCCTCTATTTCCCTTATAGTAAAGAAAAGGCATCGTCCTTGAAGGGGGGCTTATGTTTAAGGTTTCCACGAAATTACGATACGGTCTGCGTTTTCTGGCTGACCTGGCCCTCTACGGGAAAAACGGCGTTATCAGCACAAAAGAGGTGGCTCTTCGTCAGCAAGTCTCCAACAATTATCTACGGCAGCTGGTCATGCAGCTCAGCAAAGAGAAGATCATTGGAAGTGCACGGGGAAAACACGGAGGGGTCTATCTTCTCAAAAAACCGGAAGAGATCTCGCTATATGACCTCTATGTCCTTTTTGAAGGAGCAGTCCAGGTGGTGGAGTGCGTGGACGAAGGGTTTACCTGTGATTTTGATATCAGCCACTGTCTCACGAGGGATGTCTGGATAAGGCTGAACGAACATATCATAGGGTTTCTCAAAGAGACCACACTGAAGGATATACTGGAGAAAGCATGAATCATCATGAACTTGTTTCCCGGATCATGGATTTGAAAAAAGAGACAAAGACAGTGATCATGGCTCATAATTACCAGAGGCCTGAAGTCCAGGATGTTGCCGATATCCTTGGAGACTCCCTTGAACTGGCCCGTCTGGCCAGAGAGCTGAAAGAGGAGAGGATCCTTCTCTGCGGAGTCCGCTTTATGGCAGAGAGTGCCAAGATCGTAGCGCCTGAAAAGACAGTCCTTACCCCGGAAGAAGAAGCCGGCTGCCCCATGGCTGATATGATCAGCGCTGAAGATGTCCGTCGCCTACGTAAAGAGTTCCCCGGATATCTTTTCATGGCCTATGTCAATACAAGTGCCGAAGTCAAGGCTGAAGTCGACCTCTGCTGCACCTCTTCCAACGCCTTGGCTCTGGTCAGGAAGCTGAAAGGGGAAAAGATCTTTTTCCTGCCCGACAAAAACTTGGGGTCCTGGATCAAAGACCAGACGGGGGCAGATATGGAGGTCTGGCCCGGGTTCTGCTATGTCCATAACCGTATAAGGTTGGAGGACCTGGAGAAGGGGCGCGCTGAGCATCCCGGAGCTGAAGCCATCATCCACCCGGAATCCCCCCTGGATGTACTGAAAGCCGCTGATGCTGTCTTATCCACAGGACAGATGATCACCTATGTGAGGGAAGCTCAAGCGAAGAGATTTCTGGTGGGGACAGAAGAGGGGATGATATACCGGCTTGAAACTCTTTTCCCGGACAGGGACTTTTATCCCATGGGAAAAAGATTCACCTGTGAAAATATGAAAAAGATCACATTGGAAAAGGTTTTTCAGGCCCTCCTCACAGGGGAAAAACCGATAAACGTCGATTCTGAAACAATCCGCAGGGCTTCCCGGTCTCTTGACAGAATGCTGGAGATGAGCCGATAATTATTAAACATGAAAACGATCAACACCGAAAAACTTGAATTTCACATTGTCCTGGACCGTGTCAAAGCTCTAATGCTTTCAGAGAGGGCCCGTCAGATCGCCGACGAGACGGCTTTTTCCTATGACTTGTCCGATGTCCAGTTCCGGCTGGACCTGGTTGAAGAGGGGCTCTCTCTCTATCTGGAAAAAGATGATTTCGAGATCCGGACTCTTTTTGATATCATGCCTTTGCTGGACGAGATCGAAAAGGGGCTCTATTACCATCTTCCCGGAGAATACAAGAAGACCCAGAGAGTCCTGGAAGAATCCAGGCGCCTGGGCCTCTTTCTGAAAAAGCTTCCGGAGCAGTGGGCGCGGGTGAAGGATTATGGCTTCGGATTGGCTTCTTTTGACGAACTCATCTCTTTCATCGACAGCCGGATCAGTGAGGAGGGAGAGGTCAGGGAGAATGCCACCCCTGAACTCCGCAAGCTCCGGCAACGCCAGGACGGGCTATTACGCCGGATGGAACAGGAACTGGGAAAGCTTCTCAAACAGTATGCTGAAGAGGGCGCCCTTCAGGAGGATTTCTATACCACACGGAACGACCGCTATGTCATCCCCGTCCGTGCCCAGTCAGCCAAAAAAGTCAACGGGATCGTCCAGGGTGGGTCCGGAAGCGGGAATACCGTTTTCATGGAGCCTATGAGCCTTATTACCCTGAATAATGAAAACATGGAGCTCCGTTATGCTCTGGAAGAAGAGATGAGGCGGATCCTTACAGACATAGGGCGGATGATCTCCGGCCGCATCAGAGAGGTCAAGTCCAGTGTTGAAAACCTCTACTATCTTGATTTTCTCCTCGGAAAGATCAAATATGCTTCTCTTCTCAACGGGACAAAACCAAGACTCAATGACCGGGGAGAGATCGACATCATCAGGGGGCGTCATCCCCTGTTGGATCCCAAAAAGTGTGTCCCCATCGATATATGGATCAAAGACGGAAAAAAAGGGCTTATCATCACAGGGCCCAATGCAGGCGGCAAGAGTGTCTCTTTAAAGACCATCGGGCTCTTTACACTCATGTCTATGTACGGATTGCTTGTCCCCGCCGAGAAAGGGACGCTCCTTTCAATCTTTGAAGAGATCTTCGTAGACATCGGCGACTTCCAAAGTATCCAGGAAAACCTCTCGACTTTTTCGGGGCATATCAGAAACCTCAAGACCTTTGCTGAAGAGGTGAACCACTCCAGCCTGGTCCTTCTGGATGAAGTGGGTGTGGGGACAGACCCTGAAGAGGGAGCTGCCCTGGCGCTTTCCCTTATCACGCATTTTCTTGATAAAGGGGCGGTAGTGGTCGTGACGACCCACTATAACGCCCTGAAGCGGCAGTCCATGGATGATGAGCGCCTGGAAAATGCTTCCTGCCTATTCGACTATGACCGTTTGGAGCCTCTATATGCTATCAAAGTGGGGATCCCCGGGTCCAGCAACGGCCTTCTTGTGGCAGGGAAGCTGGGGATGCCTCCTGAGGTCATCCGGAGGGCTAAATCCTTTATGGCCGGAGAGAGTGTCCGTCTTGAGGAGATCATCTCTAAACTGGAAAGAGAGCTATCCCAGGCCGAGCAGCTCAAAAAGAGCCTGCAGGTGGAAAACAAAAATCTCCAGAGCAAGATGGCTTTTTACGAGTCAGAGCTGAAAAAGATCACCGATAAAAGAAACCGTAAAAAACTGGAATCATTGGCTGATTTTGAAAGTGAGTTTCATCAGATCCGGGATCAGCTGAAGGATATATTGAAATCTTTCCGGGAAAAACAGGGAGAAGAGCAGGAGATCATGGCTCGCAAGAAGGAGATCGAAAAGACACTGACAAAGATCCATCGTGAGCGTCAGCGGGTAGAGGAGCGGATGGAGAAAATCAAAAATCCGGTTAAAGGCGAGCGCATTTTTCTGGAGAAATTCGGAGTTACAGGAAGAGTCTGCGGATATGACGAACGTAAAAAAGAGTATGAGATAGACTGTAACGGGATGATCCTCCGTGTTCCCGCTTCGCAGATGATCGGGACCCGTCTTGCAGAAACGGAGACTCCCGCCAAAGAGGAGGCTGTCCGCTTCTCCGTGGAGACCCGCCCGAAGTTCATGGGAAAAGAGCTGGTCCTTGTGGGTATGAAGACCGAAGAGGCTTTGGACAAACTCAGGGATTTTCTCCCATACGCTGTCATGAAGGGTTTCGAAAGCGTCAAGATCATTCACGGTGTGGGGACGGGACGTTTGAGAGAAGCTGTGCAGGAGTTTCTGAGAGAGAGCCGTGTCCCTAAAAAATTCTACGACGAATCTTCAAGAGGTGCAGCCACTATTGTGGAACTGTGACCATTTTTTCGACATTTTTTAAAATTGTATTGACACTCTATCCGAATTACTTTATACCTACCTGTGAAGGTGGCTTATTATATTAAGCAGTTGACATCAAAGTCAGTATTAAATTATGAATACTTTGGCTCTGAGCAAGAAAAAATTCACTTAATTCCTTTCCGTGCTTGCTCATATGAGCTGATTCGATGTCAGGATGTATGTTGAGAAAGACTATCGAGGAGGTCGAGTGACTATGGTTGCAAATGAATTGTTTCTGCTGGCGCCCATCGGGGCACTGGCAGCCCTCTTCTTCGCCGTTCTTTTTTTCCGTACCATGAAGAAAGCGGATGCCGGAACTGAGCGTATGCAGGAGATCGCAGGTTATGTAAAGGAAGGAGCCCAGGCTTATCTGTCTCAGCAGTATAAAGTGGTCTCTATCTTTTTCGGATTTGCTTTTTTGTTTTTCCTTTTTCTGGCTTTTGTCCTGAAGGTCCAGTCTCCCTGGGTCCCCTTTGCTTTTATAACAGGCGGTTTTTTCTCAGGGCTGGCCGGATATATCGGGATGAAGACGGCGACACTGGCTTCCGTACGAACGACGCAAGCGGCGAGGACATCACTCAACAAAGCTCTTCAGATAGCCTTTCGGAGTGGCTCTGTCATGGGCCTTACTGTGGTGGGGCTTGCCCTTCTTGATATCTCAATCTGGTTTATCGTACTCTATTACGGTGTCAAGCTTCCGCTTCCCCAGGTCACGACTATAATGCTGAGTTTTGGGATCGGAGCTTCATCACAAGCTCTCTTTGCCCGCGTAGGTGGAGGGATCTACACAAAAGCTGCCGATGTGGGAGCAGATCTTGTGGGTAAGATCGAAGCGGGTATTCCCGAAGACGACCCCCGCAACCCCGCTGTCATAGCAGACAATGTGGGGGATAATGTGGGAGATGTGGCCGGAATGGGCGCTGACCTTTATGAATCCTACTGCGGTTCAATCCTGGCTGCTGCAGCTCTTGGTGTTGCCGCAGGGTTCGGATTCAAAGGCGCAGTCCTGCCGATGCTCATTGCAGCCATCGGGACTCTCCTTTCCATTATAGGGATATTCAGCGTCCGGGTGAAGGAAGGGGCGGACCAGAATCAGCTTCTGCAAGCCCTGAACAGAGGGATTTACCTAAGTTCAGCTTTTATCATCGTGGCTTCCTTTATCCTGATCAAAATTTTGATCCCGGAGAATTTCGGGATCTTCTGGGCTGTCATCATCGGCCTGGGAGTCGGGATCGTCATCGGCAAATCGACAGAGTACTTTACTTCTTATGCCTATAATCCCACAAAGAGAATAGCCGGCCATGCCGCAACCGGCCCGGCTACGGTGATTATCAGCGGACTGGGGGTAGGCATGATCTCCACCATTGTCCCGGTGATCTCTGTGGCTTTGGGAATCCTCTTGAGCTATATCCTGGCCGGGGGATTTCAAAATACGTCGTATGGCCTTTACGGGATAGCTGTAGCAGCTGTGGGTATGCTCTCTACCCTGGGAATCACCCTGGCCACGGATGCTTACGGGCCTATAGCGGATAATGCCGGCGGTAACGCCGAGATGAGCAAACTGCCCCGTGAAGTCCGTGAACGCACAGACGCCCTCGATTCTTTGGGAAATACGACTGCTGCGACCGGCAAGGGATTCGCCATCGGTTCTGCGGCTTTGACAGCCCTGGCCCTTATCGCAGCCTATGTCGAGGAGATACGCGCCGCCTGGATCCATCTTTTCCAATTGGGGAAACTTTCCGAGACTATCACTGTCTATGACAGGGTCATTGCCGTGAAAGAGGCCACCATGGGGGATTTTATGGCTTACTACAACGTGACCCTGGCGAATCCCATGGTCATAATCGGCCTTTTTATCGGAGCGATGCTTGCCTTCGCTTTTAGCGGTTTGACCATGAACGCCGTCGGCCGATCAGCGGGGAAGATGGTGGATGAAGTCCGCCGCCAGTTCAAGACCATCAAGGGGATCCTTACAGGGGAGGGAGAACCCGATTATGCCTCCTGCGTCCTGATCAGCACCAAAGCCGCCCAGAAAGAGATGATGATCCCGGCCCTTCTGGCTATCGTCATTCCCATTTTTGTCGGACTTTTCCTTGGGGTCGCCGGAGTCATGGGGCTTCTGGCGGGTGCCCTCACATCGGGATTTGTCCTGGCTGTCTTCATGGCCAATTCCGGAGGAGCCTGGGATAATGCCAAAAAATTCATCGAGACAGGAGCCGGCGGAGGAAAAGGGAGCGATGCTCATAAAGCCTCTATCATCGGCGATACCGTGGGAGACCCCTTTAAAGATACTTCAGGCCCCAGCCTCAACATCCTCATCAAACTCATGAGCATGGTCTCGGTGGTCGTCGCCGGGCTTGTCGTAGCTTATCATATATTCTGAAAAGAGCGGGGGAGCTTCGGCTCCCTCTTTTTCTTTGACCTTTGCTCGAAATTGACTATACTTCTCTCATGAATTTCTTCAGACGTCTCTCTCTTCTCTTATTTCTGATCTTCCTGGCCGGAGCAGCTTCAGCCGGGGCAGAAGAGGTCTTCAGGGCCCGCGTGGTGGAGATCATGAGCGAAGAGCCTGTGCCTGGCACACCCGAAGAGACGGTCCTGCGGCAGGTCGTACTCATCCGTCCTTCTGATGGGCCCGATAAGGGGAAGATCCTCAAGATAACCCTCGATTATTCTCCTGACAGTCCTGTGGAACGGGGACTTTCCAGGGGGAACCGCATCATCATTGCAAAAGAAGAAGGAGAGGGGAACTACTACTTCTACAGCTATGACCGGACGTGGGGTATTATCACTATCGTTCTTCTCTTTTTCACCGCGACGGTTCTCATAGGAAAAGGAAAAGGGTTACGCGCCCTGGCCAGTCTGGGGATCACTCTCCTGGTGATCCTGAAAGTCTTTATCCCGCTTCTTTTGACAGGGGTCCCCATTCTCATCCTCACCTTTTTTACCTGTGCCCTGGTCACTGTTGTGACACTTGTCCTCCTGAACGGATTCGGATTGAAGACTCTGGCCGCCCTGACGGGTATCACAGGAGGGCTGGCGGCATCGGGACTCATCGCACTTCTTTTTCAGAAGATGATGCATCTTTCGGGGATCAATATGAGTGAAGCCCAGATGCTAAGGTATATGCCTCGACAAGGACACTTTTCCATCGAAGGGCTGCTTTTTGCCGGTATCGTCATCGGGGCGCTGGGAGCCGTAATGGATGTGGGGGTAGAACTGGCTTCATCCATGCGGGAGATCCGGGCAGCGGCCCCTCAGATGAGCCGAAGGGCCCATATGAAAGCAGGGATGAACGTCGGGCGGGATATTATCGGGACCATGACGAATACATTGATTTTAGCCTATACCGGAGCCTCTCTGCCTCTGCTTCTTCTTTTCCACGCCTATGAGTGGCCTTTGATTCGAACGATAAACCTCGATATGATCGCGTCTGAAATATTGCGCGGATTTGCAGGAAGCCTGGGGCTGATCGTAGCAGTCCCTGCCACCGTAGCCGTCTCTGCCTTTATATTTACTCCAAGAGAAAAACCGGAGTAAAGCGGGACCTAACGGATATCTCTTGAAATGAGAAGAGGCTTTGATATAATCGAGGCGACTGGGAGAAATAAATGAAAAAAATTACTGTCATGATCGTCCCTCCGGGGAGCTCGAAGATCTTCAAATTCCAACTCAGCAGGATTCTGTTCATCCTGATGACGATGGTACTGCTGGGGGTCATCATCTACAGTGTCTGGATGGTCTTCAATTTTTCGACCTACATTTACGAGAAAGAGAAGAATAAGACCCTGGCGGCGCGATATGACCTTCTCGTGAAAGAGAGGGAAGAGGATAAGAAAAAGCTGGAAAAGATCCGAAAAGACTTGTCGGAGATGGAGTCTCTTCTGGGAAAGATATCCAATCTCATCGGTGTGGAGATGAGTATGGAAACGACAGCTCAAGAGCGTTTTGACGAATCCACATATGAATCTAAATGGATCGGAGACACCCTGAAAGAGTACAGTTATATCTCACGGGACAGTTTCCTGCGTCTTTCTACGCCTTTGTACATCCCTCTTAACGGCTGGGTCTCTTCCCGGTTTGACTACCGGCAGTCTCCCTTTACGACAGAGCGGCTGTTTCATTATGGCGTGGATATTATCGCTCCTCAAGGGCGTATCATCAGGGCTGCTTCCGACGGGATCGTGGTCAATATCAAAAACGACGAGACCCTGGGGAAAGTGGTCTATATCTATCACCGCTGGGGTTATGTGACCATCTACGGCCACACCAGCCAGGTCTATAAGTCCATCGGAGACAGTGTGGCCATGGGAGAGCCCATCGGCGAAGTCGGGGTCACGGGAAAGACCACAGGCCCCCACCTTCACTTTCAGATCGAACTTCTCAACATGCCTGTCAATCCCGAGATCTCCGGGATGAAGATCGCTAACAAGACATTAATACGATAATCAGGAGGGAAATATGGCAGAAAAGACATTTGAAATGAATACCATTCTCGGTGAAAATTCGACCTATGAGGGGACACTCAACGTCAGGGGAAGTTTACGCATAGAAGGTAATTTTAACGGCGAGATATCCGCCGACTCCCTTGTCATCGGGAAAAAAGCCAAAGTCCACGCCCATATCAAGGCGTCTACGATCATTGTAGGCGGTGTTATCGAAGGAAATATCCTTGAGAATAAACAGCTTACGCTGCAGTCCACGGGACGCATTGTGGGAGATGTCCAGACAGAGAAGCTGACGGTGGAGGAGGGAGCCGTTCTCCATGGAAAATGCAATATGACGGCCAAATAGATGCGGCCGGGATTCAAGTACTTTGTCCTTTTCTCCCAGATCAGCTTTGTCGTGGTGATATCCATCGTCCTCTTCTTATATCTGGGGACCCTGTTGGACAAGAATATTTCAGGCCATGACGGACTCTTTACCGTTCTGGGGCTTTTTGTGGGCCTGGGGTCGGCCGGCTACAATACCTACAAGCTTTTTCTCCGTTTTGTGGAGGAAGTCAAAAAAGACGAAAATGAGGAGAGGGAAAAAAAGACTTGAAGTGAGGTGCAGAACCATTATTATTTCACGGCAGAGGAGGGTATAGTGGAATACAATATGATGAAACTGCTGATCGGAAAGATCCTTATCTTTATCGCCCTGATCGTGAGTACCCTTTTATATATCATCTTCACTCCTGCTGTGGCCTTCGGGTTTGCCGTGGGTATCCTGGCTATGCTCATCAACTGGAAACTTCTGGCCTATCAGAACGAAAAGGTCCTGCGGGAAAAGCGGCAGCCCGGTTTCGTCTATGCTTTTGTCTTTCTGCGCTATGCCATTATGGGAGGGCTGCTGGCCGGTGCTTTTGCTGCCCGGAATATTAACGGGTATATGGCTTTGGCAGGGCTCCTCTTTTCACAAGTCTACATTTTTGTATTTGCGCTGATCCTGTCCAATAAAGAAAGGGGACGACACGATGCATGAAGTGGGGGTCGTTCAGACAGCCTCCTTTGACCTGGGGCCTCTTCACATAGTCTTTAATCCTGTGACCCTTATCATGACCTGGATCGTCATTGCCCTGATCCTGATCACTTTTGTCTGGCTTTCCCGGAAAATGAGGCAGGTCCCCGGCAGGCGGCAGGCCGCTGTAGAGATGGTCATGGAGATGTTCGACGGCCTGGTGAAAGAGACTATCGGAAAAGATTCCAGGCGCTACCTCCCGTTGATCCTCACCATCTTTATCTTTGTCCTCTTTTCCAACTGGGTGGGAATCGTCCCTTTTATGCAGGAACCTACAAAGGATTTGAATACTCCCCTTGGCCTGGCTGTCATCGTCTTTTTTGTGACCCATTTCTCAGGGATCAAATACAATGGCCTTTTTCGGTATATCAAAAGCTTTTTCGAGCCGATCCCCTTTCTTTTTCCTCTGAATGTCGTGGGGGAGATAGGGAAATTCGTCTCTCTCTTTTTCCGTCTTTTCGGGAACATATTCGGCGGATCGGTCATTATATGGGTGGCCTATACCATGCTGATGTCCAGCTGGTGGACATCATGGATCCTTGTTGTCCTGGGCCCCTTCCTGGCAGGCTTTTTCGGCCTTTTTGTGGGGCTGATCCAAGCCTTTGTCTTTATGATGCTTTCTATGACCTACATCGCCGTGGCCAAAAACCAATAGGAGTTTGAATGAACTGGACTGAAATAGTGACATTACTCAGCGCCGGGATCGCCATGGGCCTCGGTGCCATAGGATCGGGGATAGGCGAAGGGTTCGCCGCAGGCAAAGCGGTGGAAGCCACTTCCCGTCAGCCTGGTGTTTCCGATAAGATCATGAAGACCATGCTCATCGGACAGGCTGTGGCCGAATCTACAGGGATCTACTCTCTTGTCGTAGCTCTTCTTCTCCTTTTTGCTGCTCCCAAAGAGGCCGGACTCATCAAAGCCATGGCTCTTCTGGGGGCCGGATTCAGTATGGGGTTAGGAGCCATCGGGCCGGGACTCGGAGAGGGGTATGCCGCAGGAAAAGGAGTCGAAGGGATCGGGAGAAACCCTCATGAAGAGGGGAATATTTTCCGGGTCATGCTCATCGGACAGGCTGTCTCGGAGTCGACGGGGATCTACTCCCTCGTCGTCGCGTTGTTATTGATATTTGTGGTATAAAAGGTGAAAGGAGATGCCTTATGGCTAATTTAGAGACTATTGTTCAGGAAGCCGCTATCACCGGCAAGGAGATCGTTCAGGCTGCGGCCATGCTCGGAGCCGGTATCGCTATGGGGTTCGGCGCCATCGGGCCCGGTATAGGAGAAGGTTTCGCTGCGGGGAAAGCCTGTGAAGGGGTATCCAAACGTCCCGAAGAGAACGGGCTGATCACAAGGACCATGCTGGTGGGACAGGCTGTTTCGGAATCCACCGGGATCTATTCCCTTGTCGTTGCCCTGCTGCTTATTTTTGTCGTGGGAAAATAGAGAGGAAGCCCTCCTATGAATGTGAACTGGACTCTGGCCTTCCAGGCCGTCAGCTTCCTTATTCTGCTTTTTCTTTTGAAAAAGCTTGTCTATCAGTCAGTCCTGGATACCCTGGACAAGAGGAAAAAGACGATTTCCGACGACCTGAAAGCAGCCGAATCCATGAAAGAGGAAGCCCGGAAGATCAAAGCCGAATATGAAGCTCTCATGGATAAAGCCAGGGCCCGGGGAGAAGAAGAACGCCGGGAGATCGTGGATGCTGCCAAACGGGAAAAAGAGGACATCATCGAGACAGCGAAGAAAGAGGGGGACCGCTTGCGCAAAAAAGTTGAGAAAGAGCTATCCCTGGAAGTAAAAAAAGCCCGGGAAGAACTGCGCCGCGAGGTTGCCGGACTCTCTGTTGCTTTGGCCGGGAAGATCCTGGAAGAAGAGGTCGACGCGGGGAAACACGGAAAAATGATAGACAGGTTTTTGGAAAAAGCGGGTGATATGATTGACGGCTAATCCTGTTGTCAGTAAATATGCCATGGCCCTCTTTAACGTGGCCATGGACAAAAAGGTCACAGGAGATATCTTCAGGTTTCTATCAGCCTTGAAGCGGGCCTTTACAGAGGCTCCTGCTTTGGCAGGTTTCCTGCTTAATCCGGAGATCCCTGAAAAAAAGAAAATGGACCTGATCAGGAAGATGACAGACAAGGGAGAAGCTTCAGCGCTTTTTTTTGATTTTTTAGAGCTTCTCTTTTCCCGGGGACGTATGCCCCTTTTCCCCGATATCACAGATGCCTATGAAGAACTCTACCGGAAATCAAAGGGGGAGGTCGATGTCACAATCTTTACTCCCTTTTCTCTTACGGAAAAGCAGAAAAAGTCAATCCAGGCCTTTATTCAGAAGGCCAGGCCCGGTAAGAGTGTAGTTATCCGTGAACAAGAGGACAAAAAACTCATCGGCGGGATCAAGCTGGAACTGGAAGGCCGGACCTATGACGGGACCGTGGCCGGGTGGCTCAAACAAAGTGAACATGTGTTGAAGGGTGAGTGATGGGTATGAAGATCAATGCAGAAGAGCTTAAGGATGTACTCCAGCGGGAGCTGGAGGGATATAAGACTGAAGTCGATATTTCGGAAACAGGGTCTGTCATCGAGGTGGGTGACGGGATAGCCCGCGTCTATGGCATCAAGAATGCCATGTCCATGGAACTTGTGGAGTTTGAAAGCGGAGTTATGGGCGTTGTTTTGAACCTGGAAGAAAACAGTGCCGGAGTTGTGGTCTTCGGTGATACCCGGTTGATCAAAGAAGGGGACAAGGTTAAGACAACGGGAAACATCATGCAAACCAAGGTGGGTGAAGAGCTTCTGGGGCGCATTGTCGACCCCCTGGCTAACCCCCTGGATGGAAAAGGCGAGATAAAAAGCCGCGAGACCCTTCCCATAGATAAGATCGCTCCCGGCATCGTTTATCGCCAGCCGGTGAAAGAACCTTTGCAGACAGGGATCAAAGCCATCGACTCTATGATCCCCATCGGGCGCGGACAGCGCGAACTCATCATCGGAGACCGTCAGACAGGAAAGACGGCCATCGCTGTGGATACCATCATCAATCAAAAAGATAATGAGGTGATCTGTATCTATGTGGCCATCGGACAGAAACGCTCCACTGTGGCCCGTATCGTGGATACTCTGGAAAAATACGGCGCCATGGACTATTCCATCGTCGTCGCAGCCACAGCCAGCGAACCGGCCCCTCTTCAGTATATCGCTCCCTACGCCGGATGCGCCATGGGGGAATATTTCATGGGGAAGGGAAAAGATGTTCTCATCATCTATGACGACCTGACTAAACAGGCTGCAGCCTATCGTGAGATGTCTCTGCTTTTGAGGCGCCCTCCGGGCAGGGAAGCCTTTCCCGGAGATATCTTCTATCTTCATTCCCGCCTTTTGGAAAGAGCTGCCAAACTTTCTGAGGAGATGGGCGGCGGGTCGCTTACGGCACTTCCCATCATTGAGACCCAAGCTGGCGACATTTCTGCCTATATCCCCACCAATGTCATCTCCATTACCGACGGGCAGATCTTTCTGAGTGCCGACCTCTTCTATTCGGGAGTCCGTCCCGCCATCAACGTAGGGACTTCTGTCTCACGAGTGGGGGGAAATGCCCAGATCAAAGCCATGAAACAGGTGGCCGGGACATTAAGGCTTGATATGGCCCAGTTCAGAGAGTTGGAGGCCTTTGCCCAATTCGGGTCTGAACTGGATCCGGCGACCCAGTCCCAGCTTACACGCGGGCGGCGTCTTGTAGAGGTCCTGAAACAACCTCAATACAGGCCTATGACCGTGGAAGAGCAGATCGTGCAGATCTTTACAGGGACGGGGGGATACTTGGATGATATTCCCCAGAGCCATATCGTGGAATTCCTGGAGAGAGTCCTTGAAGAGCTTCCGGGGCAGGATAAGAGTATCCTTGAGACCCTGAAGAAGGAGAAAAAACTGGATGATCCTGTCAAAGAAAAGCTCGACAAAGCTATAACGGCTATTAAAAAACGTTTTGTCAAAACAATCGGGCTTGACGGAGAAGAGGAGGGGCTTCCCGAAATAGAGGGGACCTCAGCGGAAAAGAAGATTGATTCATCCAAGACAGAGAGCAAAAAGAGTAACAGGAAAGAAAAGGAATAGCAGGGATTATGGCCAACTTAAAAGCCATACGCAAGCGTATAGCCAGTGTTCAAAGCACTAAAAAGATCACCCGGGCCATGAACATGGTGGCCGCAGCCAAACTGCGGAAGATGGAACAGCGCCTTATGGCCATGCGGCCCTATGCTGATGCTCTGATCAGGCTGGTGGAAAAACTCAACTACCATGTGGAGACAGCTCACCCCTTCTACGTGCGCCGTGAAAGAGGAGTCCCTCTCTATGTCTTCATTTCAGGGGACAAGGGGCTTTGCGGCTCTTTTAACAGTAACATCATCCGCCTGGGGCGTGACCTTGTGAAAGAGAATCCCGGGGCTTACAAAGTGGTCATGGGAAAAAAGGTGCGCGATGCCTTCAGACGTATGGAGATCGCTGTGGAGGCAGCTTATACTGACATTTTCGATCCTCCCACCTATCACGTGGCTCAGGAGGTAGCGGATTTCCTGGCTCGTTTTTATCTCGAGCATGAGGATGTCACGGAGATCATAATCGTATACAACCGCTTTAAGAATTCCATCGTCTCAGAGATCACACAGGAGACCTTCCTGCCCCGGATGAGGGAGATCGAAGAGCCCAAGAGGATCTTCCTGGCAGAGCCTGATATGAGCAGTATGCTGGAATCTGCCATGAAGGAGTATCTGGAATCTGAGATGTACCGCATTATGCTGGAATCTCTGGCCAGTGAACACGGAGCCAGAATGACAGCCATGGAAGCTGCAACGGATAACGCTGAAGAAATGATCAATGAATTGGTGCTCAAGGCCAACAGGGAACGCCAGTCGATGATCACCACTGAAATCTCAGAGATCGTCGGCGGCGCCAATGCATTGCAATAATATTGGAGGATAAGGATGAATAAAGGAACGATTTTTAGAATTGTCGGGCCGGTCGTCGATGTTGTCTTTCCCCCCGGGAAACTGCCGGCGATCTTCAACGCTTTGACTATCGAGAGAGAGGAAGGCCTTCTTGTTCTGGAAGTAGCACAGCACCTGGGCGATAACATCGTCAGGACAATTGCCATGTCCTCCACCGACGGACTGAAGCGAGATCAGGAGGTCATCGACACAGGACGTCCTATTTCTGTTCCGGTGGGAAAAGAGACTCTGGGACGGATCATGAATGTCACAGGGGACCCCATCGATGAAGCCGGAGCCATTGATACAGAGGAGAGGTGGGCTATCCACCGTCCGGCGCCCACCCTGGAGGAGCAGAACACCACAACAGAGATCCTGGAGACGGGGATCAAGGTAGTGGATCTTCTGGCCCCCTATATGAAGGGGGGAAAGGTGGGGCTTTTCGGTGGCGCCGGTGTAGGGAAGACGGTGTTGATCCAGGAACTTATCAGGAATATTGCCACAGAACACGGTGGCTATTCTGTCTTCAGCGGTGTGGGAGAAAGAACCCGTGAAGGGAATGACCTGTGGCTGGAAATGAAGGATTCAGGGGTCATCGAAAAGACAGCTTTGATCTTCGGGCAGATGAACGAACCCCCCGGAGCCAGGCTCCGAGTGGGGCTGACCGGACTTACCGTGGCTGAATATTTCCGTGACGTGGAGCATCAGGATGTCCTTCTTTTCATTGATAATATTTTCCGCTTTACCCAGGCAGGTTCTGAAGTATCGGCCCTTCTCGGGCGTATGCCTTCCGCCGTTGGCTATCAGCCTACCCTGGCCACGGAGATGGGGGCTCTCCAGGAGAGGATCACATCTACCAACAAAGGCTCCATCACCTCTGTCCAGGCTATCTACGTCCCGGCCGACGACTATACCGACCCGGCGCCGGCCAATGCGTTTACCCACCTGGATGCAACGACGAACTTGAGCCGCAAGATCGTTGAGCTGGGGATTTATCCCGCCGTCGATCCTCTGGCTTCGACGTCCCGGATCCTGAGTCCTGAAGTGGTCGGGGAAGAGCACTATCAGGTGGCCCGTGAAGTCCAGCGTATCCTACAGAAATACAATGAACTCCAGGATATTATCGCCATCCTCGGGATGGAGGAGCTGAGCGAAGAGGACAAGATCACTGTCGCCCGGGCGCGCCGCCTTCAGCGTTTTCTCTCGCAGCCCTTCTTCGTAGCCGAAGAGTTTACCGGAATGGCCGGCAAATATGTCCCCCTTGAGGATACTGTCAAGGGATTCCGTGAGATCATCGACGGGAAACATGATGATCTTCCTGAACAGGCCTTTATTTACGTGGGAACCATTGAAGAGGCCCGGGAAAAGGCAGACCGCCTGAAAGGAACCCGTCCCCATGCCGGATCTGACGTCAAAAAAGAGGCCAAAGCTGAAGAGAAAGAAGAGGCAGGCGAGCAGAAACCCCGCCGGAAGGGCGAGGAAGAAAAAGAGAAAAAAGAAGGCAGACGACAAAAAAAGAAAATAGGGGATAAGGGGCAGAAAAAGAAAAAAAAGAAGTAGGGCCTGATGAATGCGGAACTAAGAAAGGGATATAACAATGGCTGAACTCGTTCTGAAAATCGTCGTCCCTGAAGGGGTCAAGGCGGAAGAGGAGGTTCAGATGCTCATCCTCCCGGGGGCCGCCGGGGAGTTTTCTGTCTATCCTAATCACATCTCCATGGTCACTCCTCTTAACCCCGGAAAGATCACCATCTCCTTTTCCGGGAAAAAAGAGAGGATCCTGGCGACATCGGGAGGGATCTGCGAGGTGGACCCCCGAAGTGTCACCCTTATCCTCAGAAGCGCTGAGTTCGCCGATGAAATAGATGTCTCACGGGCTCAAAAAGCCAAAGAGCGTGCTGAAAAGCGCCTATCTTCCCATGATGAGGAGATCGACGTGAAGCGGGCTCAATCGGCTCTCCACCGGGCGCTGATCCGTCTTGATGTGGCCGAAACGCTTTCCCGCTTCTGATTACGACGAGACCGCTGTCGGCGGCCTGAAACTGCTTCAGCCCCGAAAAGGCTTCCGTATCTCTCATGATTCTCTTTTATTGTACATTTCACTTCCGCCGGGATCTTCTTCGGTTCTGGACATCGGTTCAGGGTGTGGAGTCATTTCTCTCCTCTATGCCAGAGACAATCCCTCCTCTTGTGTTACGGGTATCGACATCCTGGAGAAAAACCGAAACCTGGCCCGCGAGAATGCTGCGAGAAATGGGCTCTCCCGTGTCCGTTTTCTTGAAGGTGATGTCCGTGACTACAGGGAAGAGGAACCTTATGAGCTGATCTTTTCCAACCCTCCGTACCGTAAAGCGGGCAGTGGAAGGCTCAGTCCTTTTAAGGATAAGAATATCGCTCTCTATGATACTCATCTGGATTTTCAATCTCTCCTGCTGGCCGCGAAACGGCTTTTATCGTCACAAGGCCTTTTTTTTATGGTAATATGGGAAGGACGGCGGGAGGAGATGATTGAAAAGGCGGTGGAAGCCTCTCTTTTTCCTGTTGTTGAAATGACGTACAGGGGAGAGAAGACGAGCCATCACTCTTTTGTAGTGATGGGCTTCAGCCATGATAAAAACGGGATCAGAAGAGTCAGCATGGATTTTGACGAATGGTCTCAAAAGGTACGCATACTCATGCTCAGAGAAGTGATGAAAGGGGAAAATCATGAAAAAATGTGATCTGCTTCTAAAAAACTGCCGTGAAGTCGTGACCCCTCTCTATGATACGGCCCGTGGTGCCGAAGCCGGTCTTTTCAACTGTACTTCGAATACTGATATTTCCATCACAGATGGGTTTATCGATGAAATCGGGGAGAACCTTTCCCGGGAGGCCGCTGAAGAGATGGACGCGTCCTCCTATGTGGCCCTGCCCGGCCTCATTGATTCGCATACACACCTTGTCTACGGAGGAAGCCGTGAAGAGGAGTTTATACTCAGGCTCAAAGGGGCTTCCTACGAAGAGATCGCTGCAGCAGGTGGGGGGATAAAGAATTCTGTCCACCATACACGTTCCTTGACAGAAGATGAGCTTTTTGAACTGGCGCTTCCGCGGATGGAAGAACTCCTGGCCTACGGGACGACGACCGTGGAGATCAAGAGCGGGTACGGACTGGACACGGAGAACGAGCTGAAGATGCTCCGGGTGATCCGCCGCCTCCGCAAAGCTTTCCCCGATACCATCGTTGCTACTTTTATGGGCCCCCATGAGATCCCTCCCGGTGAAACGGAAAAGTCCTACATGGATAAAGTCTGTCAGGAGATGCTTCCCCGGGTCAGAGCGGAAGAGCTGGCGGAGTTTGCTGATATTTTTGTGGAGAAGGGGGTCTTTTCACCGGAAAGCGGTAAACGGTACTTCAAAGAAGCCCAAAAGCTTGGGTTCAGGCTGAAGATCCATGCCGATGAGCTCCACCCCCTGGGGGGAGCGGAACTTGCAGCCCGATTCAAAGCCGTGAGCGCCGATCATCTCATGCAGATATCCCATCAGGGGATCCAGGCTTTGGCCGAATCCGACACGGTTGCCACTCTTCTTCCGGGAACCTCCTTTTTCCTTATGATGAAGGATTATGCCCCGGCGCGCAGCTTGATCTCAGCAGGAGCCATGGTCGCCCTGGCATCTGACTATAACCCGGGGAGCAATCATGGCTTTAACATGCAGTTTGTCATGAACCTGGCCGCTATGAAGCTGAAGATGACTCCAGGAGAGATCATCAACGCTGTCACGGTGAATGCGGCTCATGCGCTTTCCCTGTCCGACCGGGGACGGATCGCTCCCGGAAAGAGGGCTGACCTTATCCTCCTGGATATTCCTAATTATAAATATCTCTTCTATAATTACGGTATCAACAATGTGGCGAAAGTGATTAAAAGCGGGATGGTGATAATTGAAAATACGCGTAGAATCTCTCACATGCCGCAATTGTGATCATCCCCTTACCGGGTTTGAGGACGATCTCTTCTGGGCGTGTGAAAACTGCGGAGCCACCTGGAAGTGGAGTGAAGAGGGGTTGAAGCGGGAACCCTTTCTGATCCCTTCTCCACCTTACTCCCGGGATGGGATCTTCTATCTTCCCTTCTATCTTTTCCGTTTCCGGGATAATGATTTCTATCTTCCAGCTTACCGCATGGGGTTGGTGACCCCGAAGATGAACCTCTCCTATGCTTTTTCCATTGAAAAAAAAGAGCATCTCTCCTTTGAAAAGGCTTCTTTCGGCCGGGGTGTACGTGTTCCCGCTGAAGCGATGCTTCCTCTCCTCCAGGCCTATATCCTCCTCTTTTATGACAAGGAGATCTCCCGTGAAGAAGCAGACAGGCTGCAATACAGGATATGCGGGATGCCCTGTGTCCTTGAGGGAGAAGAGGTCATAGACCTCGTCTGGGGCTACAGGATGTCCGCCCACTGTGTAGAGAGGCTGGACGGCTATTTTATTTAAAAAAAGATTGAAAAAATATCGAGTGACTTGTCGTTTTTCGTAAACCATTTATAATAGTAAAATCACAGGATGCCCTAAAGGCCTCAGAAGAAGAGAGGCAGCGTAGAAATGAGGTGTTTATGGGATCAGATTATCTTCACTGGCTTATACCCGAGAATGATGAAAACAGCCTTTTAATTCCTACACTCTTCTATTCACTTGTTCCCTGACAGGATTTACGAAATGATTTTGTTGGTTAGTCTGGAAGATGAAAAAAGCAGTTCTATTAATTGTCTCAATGATGGTCTTGGCAGGCCTGATCACAGCTCAGGAAGGGAAAAAGATGCAGCGCTTCGGCATAAAAAGAGGCGCAGTCAAGTACGAGATCAGCGGAAATACCAACGGAACCAGGTCCGTCTGGTGGGATGATTACGGACGGAAAATGCGTGAAGAGATCAGTACAGTTACAGTTACAAAAATTTTGGGAGTGAAAAGCGAAACAACGACGCATACAGTCACTGTTACCGTTGAAGACCGCTTCTGGACGGCTGACCTGGATAAGATGACTGGTATCAAGGGATCACTTTACGGAACGGAATTAGACGAATCCGTCGATGAGATGACAGAGAAAGAACAGGAGGCCCTGGGACAGGCTGTTTTGGATTCCCTGGGCGGGGAGATCGAAGGGCAGGAGTCATTCATGGGATACACCTGCGATGTGGTCCGTGCACTGGGTTCCCGGGTCTGGGTCCATAAAGGAATCAGTTTGAAGACAGAAAGCAATATCATGGGAATCAAGTATTTTGAAAAAGCCGTTCACTTTGTCCCGGGTGACGATGTCCAGGATTCCTATTTCCAGCCTTATTCCGGTGTTGAATATAAAGAGTATGAGATCGAGAGTCAGGGAGAGGATGAAGGGCAAACGGAGATCTTAAAAGGACTTTTCGGTTAATGGAAGAGGACAAGAGCATGAAGAAAACGATTGTTTTTTTTGCCTTTCTGGCTCTGTATGTTCTTTTTATGACACCGGCCATTTGCGGAGAATCTCCTGAGATGGTCACAGTCGAAGGCGGGACCTTTATCATGGGGTCTGACCATGCAGGCGAAAGGGAGCGTCCGGCCCATAACGTCACCATCTCATCCTTTCTCCTCAGTACAGGGGAAGTGACACAGCGGATGTGGAATGAGCTCATGGATGACAACCCTTCGCGTCTCAAAGGTGAAGACCTTCCTGTGGATCGAGTCACCTGGCTCATGGCCGTAGAGTTCTGCAATCGTCTGAGTTCAAAAGAGGGTTTGGAGCCCGTTTACACGATCAAGGATGGCGGAGCTCAAATCGATTGGACAAAAAACGGTTATCGGCTGCCCACCGAAGCGGAATGGGAGTTTGCTGCAAAAGGGGGAAAACAAAGCCAGGGGTTTCAATATGCAGGGTCTGATGTCATTGATGACGTTGCCTGGTATAAAGAGAACAGCAGGTTTAAACCGCATCCTGTAAAAGAGAAGAAACCAAACGAACTGGGCCTCTATGACATGAGCGGGAATGTCTACGAATGGTGCTGGGATTGGTTCGGGGAGTCTTATTTTTCTGATTCTCCTGAGCAAGACCCCAGAGGCCCGGCAACCGGGGAGAGAAAGATCCTCAGAGGGGGATGCTGGTATTCCGAAGCCAAACACTCTGTCATAGTGGCCAGAGTCCATGCAGACCCCGAGGGGCAGGGGGCCAACGTGGGATTTCGTCTCTGCCGGACCCTTCCCTGAAAAAGAGATAAGGAGAAAGCTTATGCGGAATATTCGTGTGATTGGTTTATTTATTATCATTTTTCTTTTTTTTACGGCTTGCGAAACTGTGCGGCCCGGCCTGAAAAACGAAACCAAGGAGATGGGAAGTCCCATGATCGCTGTGGAAGCCGGAAGCAATGCCAAGGGATTTGCAGAGAGTGGCTTTTTGATGGGAAAGACCGAAGTCCTTCAAAAAGATTTTATGGCTCTGATGGGATTTAACCCGTCAAAACACCAGGGTGACGATTTGCCTGTGCATAATGTGACCTGGTATGACGCGTTAGCCTACTGTAATGCCCTGAGTGAGGCTGAAGGACTGCAACCCTGCTACACTTTAAGCAATACCAGTTATGAAGGGGCTTCTCTTGTCAAAGCGGATGTCACTGTCCGTGAAGAGACTTCCGGCTATCGCCTCCCGGAAAAGAAAGTCTGGGCCTATGCCGCTGCCGGAGGGAAAAAGACCAATGGTTTTAAGTACAGCGGAAGCGATAATATCAGTGATGTGTGCTGGTACAAAGAGAACAGCATGGGGGCTCCCCATAAAAGTGCAAGTAAAAAGGCCAATGAGTTGGGCCTTTTCGACATGAGCGGCAATGTCTGGGAATGGACGGCCACAGCATCCCAAAATAAATATAAGGTCATTTACGGCGGGTGCTGGGCTGATGGTGAAGACCATGCACAGGTTCCCGGCTTCAATGCCGAATATCCTCATAAAGCCTCTCCCTATGTCGGGTTTCGGGTATACAGGCCCGTGACCAAAGAAGTTCAATAACGATTCATCCAGCCCTGGATTTTGCACGAGCCTTTCAAGGATCAGGCAGACATCCGGGGCTTTTTTGCAGAATGTCTCATAAAAAACCAATTCCATGTGCCTTTATCTAACTATCAGACGGGAGGTCCCCCGAAGTAAACAGTCCAAGAACGGGGATCGTTTTAATAATCAAAGAGAATCTTTGTGCAGAAAACGGGTCTTGAGATAGAGGCTTTCGGGGAACTGGATGAGGACGGGGTGGTCCGGAGCCTGGACTCCGCCCGGGAGGAGAGTCATCCTGGAGCGTGATTCAAGAGCGCTTTTCATGAGCATCTCGTCAAACTGCAGGGCGGAGACATGGTAGGAGCAGCTTGAGGTCGCCAGCAGCCCTCCCGGCGCCATCTTTTTCATCACGGCGCGGTTGAGGTAGAGATACCCCTTGAGGGCAGAGGAGAGGTCTTTTTTGGATTTTGCAAAGGCCGGGGGGTCCAGGGAGACGGTATCCAGCGACGGGATCTCCTTGATATACTGAAAGATATCGGCCTTGATGAAGGTGCCTTTGTCAGCCCATCCGTTGAGCTTCAGGTTTTCCTGCACCAGTTCTCCTGCCTCTTCCGAGATATCCACGAAGAGAGCCGAAACCGCTCCCGCTTTCAGGGCATAAAGCCCCCAGGCTCCGGCGTAGCAGAAAAGGTCTGTAAATGCGCGTCCCGCTGTATAAGCGGAGAAATCTTTCCTGTTTTCTTTCTGGTCCAGAAACAGGGAGGTCTTCTGGCCGCTGTAAGGACGGATGAGAAACCGCACACCTCTCTCTTCAACGATGGTCTCTTCCGGAACTGTCCCGCTCAAAAGCCTTGTCTCCGGGGTGATACCTTCTCGGGAGAGGACAGAGGCGGTGTTTTTCAAAAGGATGCCCTTGGGGCTGAGAAGCTCGTTGAGGGCTTGGACAATGGGCTCTTCGTAGGGAAGCAGGGCCTTGGCGTTGAATTCCAGGATAAGATAATCGCCGTAGCGGTCGGCCACCAGGCCCGGAAGGCCGTCTGATTCCCCGTAGGCCAGGCGCAGGACGTTCCATCCGGGATAGAGGTCTTCTCTTCGTTTCAGGGCACTCTTCATGCGTTTATAAAAGAAAGTCTCCGGAGAAAAGCTGCTGTCGTGTGTGAGAAGGCGCAGAGCGATGAGAGAGTGTTTATGAAAAAGAGCTTTTCCCAGAAAGTCCCCCTTCGGTGATGAAAGAGCCCCCAGGCAGAGGTCGGGAAGTTCCCGGAGAGGGGTGACGATCTCGTTGGAAAAGACCCAGGGATAGCCGCCGCTTATCTTGGCTGCCGCCCTAGGGGAGATGATGATCTTTTCTTCAGTGAGCATGGTCTCAATGTAGGCTTTTATCACGGGGATGTAAAGAAAAAAGAGAAACGGCCAGCGCCTTACCCCTCGAGGTGATGCACCACCCAGACATTGGGTTCCACGTAGAGTCCCTGATTATGTTCGATATCCATATGAACCGGGACAAGGGCGCCGGGGATGATGTGATCACCGCTTTGAAAAAAGCGCAGATGAGTCCACTCTTCCCATTGGGCGACGGTTCCGGGGATGGTCATGGCGTGTGAGCACGGGTGAAGGATGGTGCCGCCGCATTTTACATGGATCCGGAGCCAGGGGTCAAAAGGGAGCCCGTCATCACATTTCCAACTGATATAATCATCCATGGATGTCAAAGGATAGCGGCTTTTCCAGGTGGGACGGACAGGGATGATCAGCGCTTTAAGGCTGTGATCCCGGGCTGTCTCTTTCATGGACTGCACGAGAAAAGCGCTGAGGCCTTGTCCCTGAAACTCTTCAGCCACGGCGATCTGAAGCCCGCATAAAAGGTCCGGGGTGCGTTTTTTCCTGTGATCTTCTACCCCTTTCTGAAAGGCCCAGTCCCAGCCTTCGTCAGGAAGAGCGTCCAGGGGCTTATCCCATTGCAGGGGGATGGCATTGATCACGCCGGCGGGACGGCCGCTGACAAAAAGAGTCTGCTGGTATTCAGGAAAAGAAGTGAAAAGTTCTCCCCATAGGGCATTGGAGACAGGGTCATGAAACATGAACTCGTCCCAGAGGTCTTCTGTAAGACGGGACTGGATGTCAATATGGCCCGGGATCCCCGATTTTAACTGAAAAGCTGTAAAATCAGACATAGGCCAATATAACAGCCCCTGTGCTTTTTGTAAACCCCAATCCTCTTCTTGACAAAAGGGGGAATGCCTTTACAATTATCGGAGAAAAGGGAGAGATTATGCGGGATATTTTTAGGTCTTTTTTGATGATAATCGTTCTTTTTGCGCTCCTGGGATGCGGAGGCAAGTTTCAGAAATTCATCCGTGACGGGCGCCAGGCGCTGAAAAACGACAAGGTCATGGATGCCATCGGTTATTTTGACCGGGCTGTCCGGGCCAACCCTAAGTCCCCCGACGGCTACTACTGGCTGGCCATGGCTAACAAAGCCCGCATGAGGTACGGAGACTTTGTCATCAATATGAACAAGGCCCTCATCTACGGCGGCGACAAAGAGAGGCAGCGCATCGCCGATGCCTATTATGACTTCGCCCGTGAGCTGGAAGAAGCCAACCGCCTGGACAACATGTATGATGCCTTTGAACACATCGTGGAGATCATGCCCCAGTATAAGATCGGGGAGGATTATGCCATCCATCTCGGGAACAAATACTTCGAAGAGAAGTTTGATTACCAGAAAGCCCTGGCCTTTTATCTTACCGGTGTGGAGGGGGAAGACTTGCCCGAGGAAGTCAGACAGAGTGTCCTTTACAGGATCAGCCGCTGTTATTACGAGACAGGGGATTATGAGAACGCCAATATGAGTTATAACCGGCTTCTTGACCTCTATCCGAACCATCCTAAAAAACAGATCATCTATTTCGATATAGGGAATATCAACTATAAATTGGCTGAAAGAGCCTTTAAATCGGGAAATTATGAAGAAGCGATCCAGCGGGGGGAAGTGGTACTTCGCATCGGGAAACCCAAGATCTGGATCAGCGACGTCCAGCGCATCGTAGGGGATGCTTATCTGAAGACGGGGGACCGTGAGAAAGCCATCACACTTTATCAGGCAATTGTGGATGAGGACCCTTACCAAAAGCAGAGAAATACGATCTATGCCCTCAATAAACTGAAAGAACTGGAGTGATATCGTGAAAAAACTCATTCTTGCTGTCCTGACTATTTTCATCATCACCTCTTATATGGGATGTTCAAAAAAGAACACCCGCGTCCTTCTGGGAGAGGAGGAGTATCTCCTCCGGCTCAACCAGCTCTATGAAAAGAAGGATTTTTCCGATTTCCAGGAGGAGGCCCGGTATTTCCTTTCCGATTTTCCCGGAAGCCGGAAGGGCCCCTGGATACAGTATCTCATCGGAGAGGCTTATGCGAAGAAGAAACAGTATGAGGAGGCCATCGTAGCCTACCAGAGGGTGATCGACAAATATCCTGAAAGCGAATACCTTGATGACGCTTTTTTCAAGATCGGGGAGGCTTACTATAAGCAGAAGAGAAAACCCCAGCGCGACCAGGAGCCCACACAGAGGGCCATCTACTATTTTCAGAAGGTGACGGAGATGGATTCTCCCTATCAGGAGACAGCGCGTGAAAGGATAGCCGACTGCCGGAATACCCTGGCCATGAAGGAGTACTATATTGCCCGCTTCTACTTCAAGAGGGAAGAATATAAGATCTCTCTGGCTGTGATCGAAAACGCCCTGAAAGAGTACGGAGATATCACAGGCGGGAATTGGCTCAGATATTTGCAGATCCGGGATTATCTGGAACTCGGGGAAAAAGATAAAGCATTCTCTCTCTATTCCTTTTTGCTGCAGCAGGATATTCAAGACAAGGATCTGGCTGAAAAGATCAAAGATATCGGAGAATCCTTTCAAGCGGATCAATGAAAACAGGAATCTTCGGGGGATCTTTCGACCCCTTTCACAAGGGACATCTGGCCGTTATCCGCTCTTTCCTCCGACTCTATGAGCCCCATATGCTCTATCTGGTCCCGGTCTGGCAGCAGCCGTTGAAAGATCATCAGCCCGCCGCCTCTTGGGAAGACCGGGCCGAATTGATCCGTGCAGGGCTGGACGGGGACCCGAGGGTGGTGGTCTCCGATGTGGAATACCGGCGTAAAGATATCTCTTATACAGTGGAGACCCTGGACAGTTTCAGGAGTGAAGGCTCTCTCTATCTGCTTATGGGGAGCGATTCGGCTCTTTTCCTGGACCACTGGAAGGATTATGAAAGGATCCTGTCCCTGGCGACGGTGGTCGTCTATCCCCGGCGTGGAGCCTCCAGAAGAGAACTGGAAAAGAAATGGGGCCGGCAGTTCCGGTGGATGGAGACCCGGGAGATCCCTGTCTCTTCTTCTGAGATCAGGAATCGCCTGAAAGAGGGGCTTGACTGTTCCCGGCTTTTGCCCGGGGGGACATGGGAGCTTATCCGAGAGAGAGGGTTGTATCAATGGGCGCAAAAGTAAAACTTTTCCTTGTCATCCTTCTTCTCTGCACCGGGGCTTTTGTCGTATGGCGCTGGCAGAAAGATAAAGCCGCCAGAGCGTTCTACCGGAACTTCCCCCGAGGGATCATCCGTGTGGAAGTCCTCAACGGAACGGATATCGCCGATCTGGCCTATACTCTCACAAAGATCCTTCGCCTGGACGGATTCGATGTAGCTGAGTTCGGGAATGCCCCAAGCATGAAATATCCTGAAACGGTGATCATCGACAGGACAGGACGGAATCCTGAGAAGATCTCCATCCTCAAGACCTATTTTGAAGTGGACAAGGCAGTTATCCTTTATGATGACCGAAGAGAGATGGAGAAGATCGATGCAACGGTGATCCTGGGGCGTGATATTTTGACTAAAGAGTTGTTTCAGAACCATAAAAATCTACTGGAGGTCTATTTATAAATGGAAATAGTACATAAAGTCGCAGGACTGATCGATGACAAAAAAGGGCTTGATATCAGAGCCCTGGATGTCCGCGGGATTTCACCCATAACAGATTACCTTATTCTGGCATCAGCCGAGACAGTCAAACAGACCAAGGCCCTGGCCGATCACGTGATGAAGGAGTTGAAATCAGAGAATTCGCTTATCTGCCGTCATCTGGACGGGTACGAGAACGGGGAGTGGATCATTCTGGACTACTTTGACTTTCTTGTTCATCTATTTACACCGCAAAAGAGGGAACTTTACGACCTTGACCATCTTTACGGAGGGGTCAATGTCATCAGCCGTCATGATTGAGATCGCAAGCTTCGGGAAAATAAAGAATAAGGCCCTTAAGACGGCTTTTGAGTATTATCTGCAACTGGCCAACAGAAAGATCCCCACGGCCCATGTGATCCTTAAAGAGAGCCGTGCCCTGCAGGAAAATGAACAGGTCAAAAAGGAATCCCTTGAACTGGAAGCCTCTCTGGGAGCCGCAGGCCGTATCCCGCTTCTGCTGGATACCCGGGGCGAATTAATGGATTCTCTGGAATTTTCCCGTTTTATCAACCGATTGTTGATCTCGGGCCGGCATCCCCGGTTTCATGTAGGGAATTTTTACGGAATACCGGAACCGCTTAAAAAAAGCGGAATCAAGCTCATCTCGCTGGGGCCGCTGACCATGAGTCATGAACTGGCCCTGGTCGTCCTGGCTGAACAGATCTACCGGGCAGGAACATTGCTCTTCGGAGGGCAATATCACCGATAAGGAGGATAAATGAGTAAAAAAAGTTTTAAAGAGGAGTTGAAAGAGTGGAAGAACGCCATCATCTGGTCTTTGCTTGTCTTTCTCTTTATCGTGAAACCATTTGTGGTCTCAGGCTATAAGATCCCTTCGGGATCCATGGAAGACACTATGCTCATCGGAGACTATCTCATGGTGGATAAGTTCACCTACGGAGGAGAGGTGCCCCTGGTGAATATCAGGGTTCCCGGTTTCCGGGACCCCAGGCCGGGGGATATCGTCGTCTTCTGGAGTCCGGAAGGCCCCAAGCCCTCTTTTTGGGACCAGCTCTTTTTCTGGAAAAAGAGCAAAAACCTGCGGCTGGTGAAACGCTGTGTGGCAGAAGGAGGCCAGACGGTGGAAGTCAGAGACAAACAGCTCTATGTGGACGGGAAACGCCTGGATGAACCCTATGTGAAGCATATTGATGCCCGTGTTTATCCCGGAGAGTACATCCCACGGGATAATTTCGGGCCGGTCACTGTCCCTGAAGGGTACTATTTTATGATGGGGGACAACCGGGATGACTCCCACGACAGCCGGTTTTTCGGGCCTGTCTCTCGCAAGAAAGTCATCGGGACCCCTCTGCTCATCTATTTTTCCATGGAGGAAAACAGGCGGGATATCCGCTTTGAAAGGATACTGAAGTTCTTTTGAAACTGAAAAAGAAAGTTTTAGAAACAATACAAGGCCATCCGAATCATCCCTACGGGTTCTGGGAGCTGGCGGGAATCCTCCATATCAAAAAAAAGGATTTCGGGGAACTTTCGGTTATTCTCCGTCAGCTGACTGATAAGGGACTCATAACCAAAGACAGCCGGAACCGGTTCAAGACTGCAACAGCCCCTGAAGCAGAAGGGCGTCTGCAGATGAATCCCCGGGGATTCGGATTTGCAGTTTTTGAAGATCCGGCCCTGGAGGATATCTATATCCCTCCCATGAAATTAAACGGAGCATTTCATGGGGATATCGTACGCGTCCGGGAAGAGTTTTATAAAGGGAAGCGGGAAGGACGGGTGATGGAGATAGTCAGAAGGGGATTTTCTCTCATCACCGGAATGGCGACAGGGGGATATTTGATGCCTCTGGACCAGCATCTGCCTGAAATGATAACTCTGGACTATCCCGAGGGCTTTAAGCGTCCCTCAGACGACACCGTGATCACGGCCCGGATCACATCCTATTCTCCTATGAAAGCCCGGGCCGTTGATATCATCGGGCCTTCTGACGATCCCCGCATCGATGACGAAGTCGTTTTTGCCCTTTATCATCTGGATAAGGATGTTACGGATCTGGATCCCGGGGAACTTTCAAGGCTCAGAGAGGCTCTGAAGAAGGAGTCTGAAGGAAGAAAAGACCTGACTTCTCTTGTGACACTCACCGTGGACCCCGCCGATGCCAAGGATCATGATGATGCCGTCTCTGTGGAAGAGTCGGAGAAGGGATGGCGTCTCTATGTTCATATTGCCGACGTCTCCTTTTTCCTTGAGGAAGGGGGGCTTGAAGACAGACATGCCTTCCAGCGGGGTTATTCTGTCTATTGTGAAGATTTTTACCGTCCCATGCTCCCTCCCTCGGTCACAGGCGAGCTCTGCAGCCTGAAAGAGGGAAAAGCACGGCTGGCCCTGACTGTCGTCATGGATGTGGACAGGCAGGGAGGGGTGTCTGATGCCGGGATCTTCCCCTCCCTCATCAGATCGGACCGTTTTCTCAGTTATGAAGAGATGCAGTCTCTCCTGGATAAAGAGCGAAAAGAAACCGGGCCGGTGGCGGAAAGCGCTCGCCGGATGCTGGACTGTGCCCGGGCCCTGAATAAAAAGAGAGAAAAGAGGGCGGCCCTGGATCTGGATATGCCTGAGATCCGGATTATTCTGGATGAGAGGAAAAATCCCGTTGCTTTGGAACCACTTCAACGTACCTGGGCTCACAGGATCATAGAAGAGGCGATGATCGCAGCCAATGAAGCAGTCGCCTCACACCTTGAGAAAAAAGGGGCTTCCCTGCTCTTCAGGACCCATGAGAGTCCGTCGGAGGACAGTTTGAACAAATTCTCAGATCTTCTCTCCTATTTCGGTTTTTCCCTGAAGGGGTTTGCTCCTGAAGAGATAAACAAGCTTCTTGAGAGGATCGCCTCAGCTCCGGCAGGCCCCTTTTTAAAGACTCAGCTGCTGAAATCCTTGAAGCAGGCCCGGTATACAGACAAGAATACCGGCCATTACGGACTACAGTCCTCTTCCTATACACATTTTACCTCTCCTATCCGACGCTATCCCGATCTTGTCATCCACAGGATCATCAAGGGACGCCGATTCAGCGAAGAGGAGCTATTCGCCCTGGGTAAGACATTATCGGAAAAAGAGCGTGTGATCGCCGCAGCGGAACAGCGTTCAAGGGAGATCAAGATCCTCAGGTACCTGGACACCCATCGGGAAGATCCCCTGAAAGGGGTTGTGACCTGGGTCGGGGCTGACCGGGCGGCTGTGGAGTTGGAAGGCCTTGGAGTGGAAGCCGTGCTTTCATTGAAAAGTATCAAGGGAGACCCCCGCCAGCTGGTTCCCGGCCTGGAAGGGACCGCCCGTGTCGTGGAAGTGGAACCCTTGACGGGATATTTGGAAGTGGAGTTGAACATATGACACAAGTGCTGGGATTTGAATTATTGAATGAGGAGGGACGCGCCCGGACAGGGCGGCTGACTTTGGCCCATGGCCAGGTGGAGACCCCTATTTTTATGCCTGTAGGGACCCAGGGGACGGTAAAGACTCTGACCCCCCATGAACTGAAAGAAGTCGGGGCTCAGATCATTCTGGGAAATACCTATCATCTCTATCTGCGTCCCGGGCACGATCTGATCCGGCGCCTGGGAGGGCTGCATGCTTTTTCATCCTGGGACAGGCCTATCCTCACAGACAGCGGTGGTTTTCAGGTCTTTTCCCATTCGGGATTGAACAAGATCACGGAAGAAGGAGTTTTTTTTCGGTCTCATATAGACGGGTCGCACCATTTTCTCACCCCTGAGCTCTCCATGGAGATCCAGAACGCCCTGGGCAGCGATATTATGATGGCTTTTGACGAGTGTGTCCCTTACCCGGCGGAACACGGTTATGTGATGCATTCGGTAGAACGGACCACCCGGTGGGCGGGACGCTGTAAAGAGGCCCATAAAGCGACGGGCAGACAACTACTCTTCGGAATAGTCCAGGGCGGAGTCTATCCGGACCTGAGGGCTGAAAGCGCCCGTCAGATCCGTGAGATAGGTTTTCCGGGTTATGCCATCGGAGGCCTGAGTGTGGGTGAACCCAAAGAGATCATGTATGATATTCTGGAGAGCACTGTCCCGCTTCTTCCTAAAGAAAAGGCGCGATACCTCATGGGCGTGGGGACACCCGTTGACCTTGTCGAGGGTGTCTACAGGGGGATCGATATGTTTGATTGCGTCATGCCCACACGGAACGGCAGGAACGGAATGATCTTTACCTGGGATGGACCGCTGAATATCAAAAATGCAGCTTTTGCCGAAGACCGGCGTCCTCCGGAACCTGAGTGCTCCTGTTATGTCTGCCGTAATTTTTCACGCGCTTATCTGCGCCATCTCTATAAAGCCGGGGAGCTGCTGGCCTTAAGGCTGAACAGCTATCATAACCTATATTTCTACCTGACACTTATGGAGAAGGTCCGGCAGGCGATCAGAGAAAAGAGGTTCGAGGCGTTTCGCCGGGATTTTCTGGCGCGTTATCAGGGGAGGTGACATGCTGCGATCAGTATTATTCTTTTCAATGTTTGTTCTTTTTACGGTTTTTGTGGAAGGAGAGACTGTCACAACGAAGTTTTCAGAAATCCTTTCAGGGGAAGCGGGTAGAAATTTTAAAGCTTTACAGAAACAGGAGATACCTCCCTACTATATTTCCTATCGTGTGGAAGACGAGAGGAGTGTGACGCTCAGTGCGGAATTGGGAGCCGTCTCTTCCCGCGACGAAGAGAGAAACCGTATCCTCACGGTCATGGTCCGTGTAGGGTCTCCTGAACGTGACAATTTCCATCCCCTTCGGGAAGATGTGAGTGTCTATTACACGTCTCAGGGGGAAGAGTCCCGTCTCCCTTATGAGGATGACCCGGAAGCCGTCGCCCATGTGGTCCGCCTGGCTACGGAAAAGGCCTATCGGAAAGCTCTTATGAGATTTTCCAAAGTCAGGGCGAACCTTGAAGTGAAAGTCGCCGAAGAGGACTCCTCTCCCGATTATACCATGCCCTCCCCCTCGGTTTCGGCGACTTCAGATCATGCGGAAGCCCCACGTCCTTTTCTCTCTTCCTGGGAAGAGCCTCTCAAGGATTGGAGCGCTCTTTTTCTGAGAGATCCCCGATGCTTCAGCGGGACAGCTGAGATCCAGCTGGTGGACACTGAAAAGACGTTTGTAGATACACAAGGGGCTGCCATCGTCCAGTATTCCAGCCGGGCACGTCTCTCCTTTGAAGCTATGACCAAAGCCGATGACGGGATGGTCATCCCGGTCTTTCTCTCTTTTGAAGGGAAATCGGTGGATGATTTTCCGTCCCGGGAGCTTGTCTATCGGGAGGTGGAGAAGAGAGCCGCTCTTATGGAAGCTTTGAGAAATGCGCCTCTGGTGGAACCCTATTCAGGCCCGGCGATACTATCCGGAGAGGCCGCGGGAGTCTTCTTCCATGAGATCTTCGGACACCGCCTCGAAGGACAGCGGATGAAGGAGGTTACAGACAGTCAGACATTTAAAGACAAGATCGGAGATCAGGTGCTTCCCCGCTCTTTCAGCGTCACTTTCGACCCTGTCCGGACCCGCTTTGAGGGGAAGTTCCTGTGGGGAGGCTATGCTTTTGATGATGAGGGCGTTCCTGCACAGAGAGTCGATGTGGTGGAAAAGGGAATACTGAAGGATTTCCTCATGTCGCGTACACCCCTTGAGGGACATCCGTCTTCCAACGGGCACGGAAGGGCCCAGGCCGGGCGCCTTCCTGTGGCACGGCAATCGAACATGTTCGTATCAGTGGAAGATCCTCTCACCAAAGAGGCTCTTCGCCGGCGCTTGATCCTGGAGCTTAAAGAACAGGGGAAGTCTTTCGGATATCGTATTGAAGCGGTGCAGGGAGGATTCACGCTGACCAAGCGCTTCTCCCCCAACGCCTTCAATGTCAATCCTTTTATCGTCTATCGTGTCTACACCGACGGCCGTCCTGACGAACTGGTCCGAGGCGTCGACCTTATCGGGACTCCATTGTCCATGTTCTCCCATATTGAAGCCGGTGGAGGAGAGTACGGGGTCTTCAGCGGTTTCTGCGGAGCAGAATCAGGCGCTGTGCCTGTGGCGGCTGTGGCTCCGGAACTCTTTGTCTCACAGGTGGAATTGCAGAAAAAAGGAATTTCGCAAAACAGGCCCCCGCTTCTTGAGCGCCCGGACCGGAGGGAGGAGCCATGAAAAAGCTTACAGCCCTGTTAAGCCTTCTCACAGTCCTCATTCTTTCTGCCTCGGGAGAGTCTTCCTATGACCCTCTTCTTCACCGGGTGCTCCGGGAAGAACTCTTCTATCAGAAGAATCATCTTTCTCTGGAGGGACGCCCCGGGCCCTTTTACCTTTCAGCGGCATTAACCGATATCCGTTTCAGGAGAGTCATTGCTGTCAGGGGAGCTATCATCCAGAAACGTGACGTCCCCTACAGGGGAATCATGGGACGTCTCATGGTAGGGGACTATGAGCTGAACAACGAAAACTTCCTGACCTATAACAATATGTTTGGTGAAATAGGCCGGTTCACGGGGACAGTCCAGGAGAATGACCCGCTGGCGATCCAACGCTCTCTGTGGCTCATGGCCGATACCTTGTATAAAGAGGCTGTGGTCCGTCTGGAGGACAAAAAGAGTATTATGAAAGAGTGCGGGATGACCGTTGATGAGACCGGCCCCGACTTTATCCCCGCCGGAGAGATCCATTATTCACGGACCCGCCGGCAAGCCCTTCCTTCCATGGCCCTCCTTGAGGAGACGGCCAAAGTCATCTCGAAGGAGGTGGGGTCAGAAAAACGCATAAAAGATTCTCAAACAGATATTTACGGATGGGAGACACTGATCTCTTATGTGAATACAGAGGGATCCATGCAAGTCTTTCCCTTATCGGGGATCACAGTGACCCTGACCGGCTACGGGCTCACACAGGAAGGCGAACAGGAAGGGATGCGCTTCAGGGCCGTCTTTCCTGCAGGGGGGGAGTTCCCTTCCCGGGCTGAATGGATAAAACAAGCCCGGGAATTCCGGAATGCCCTTCTTAGACAGATAGACGCATCTCCCTATGACGACTATTATGAGGGGCCGGTGTTGTTCAGTGGCGAAGCCGTGGGGCAGCTGTTTGCGTCAGCTCTTTTCGGAGAAAAGGATCCCCTCATCGACAGAAAACAGCCCCTTTACTACGACAGACGGATCGCCGATGCCGACCCCGACCGCAACACCGGGCTGATGTCCCGCCGCCGGGGACGTCTGGTAGTCTCCCCGCTGCTGACAGTGAAAGCCGTATCGGGAAAAGAGGCCTGGGACGGTATCCCGCTTGTGGGCTATTTCCCATGCAGTGCAGAGGGTGTCCCTGTCAAAGAAAAGACACTGATCTCCCGGGGAATCCTTAAAGAGATGCTCTCCAGCAGGACTCCTGCGCGCAAAGGGGATGAAGCAGGCTGGCATAAAAGATGGGTCAATCCCTGGCGCATTGACGATGCTCCCGGGGTTGTGGCGGTTTTCCCCGAACAAAGCCTGACAAAAGAGGCGTTGCATGAAAAACTGAGCCGTGAGGCGGAAAAAAACGGCTATGATTACTATATCTCCATCTCTTCCCTTTCAGAGCCGGGATTTCTCGACTCTTTGACAGATCAATCCTGGGAAGAGCCCGGAGCGCTTCTCCCCCGCTGTGTTGAAAAAGTCTACCCCGACGGGCGGAGGGAGCCTATCCGTAATATAGAAGCTCTATTCTTTTCTCCCCGAACCCTGAAGCATCTTCTGGGGGTGGCAGCACCGCTTAAGGCACGCAATCTGGTCTATAAACGAAATCAGACGGACATCTATGCTTCTTTTATCGTTCCTTCCGCTGTAGCGGTGGAAGAGATGGCCATCACGGGGAAACCTCAGGACGGCTTCTCTTATGAAGAGTATCTTCACGTGGATTAGGCTCTTTGTGCAGAAGGGGCCGCTTTTCGGGATTATGGCGGTCCTTTTCCTAACGGGGTGTTCTTTCCCCGGTACCGGCAGACGCCTTTATCCCGATTGTTTCGATACGATACGTGTCTCGCGGCTTACAGAGCTTTCGGGGATGGCCTTGTCAGCCTGTTTTCCCGGTGTCATCTGGGGTATCAATGATTCCGGCCACCTCCCGGAGCTCTTTGCCATGGATCGGGAGGGAAATCCCGCGAAGCCGTTCAGTATTAAACTATCCGGAAGAAAAAACCGGGACTGGGAAGATATGGCTTCCGACGGGAAGGGACGCCTTTTCATAGCCGATACGGGAAACAACCTGAACAGGAGGCGGGACCTCGGGATACTTATCATCGATGAACATGAGCTTGATGCCGGGACAAGGACGGTTTCCTCACATATCATCCCGCTGGAATATCCCGGGCAAAGAGAGTTCCCTCCGCCTTTAAAAAAGCGTAATTTCGATTGTGAGGCCCTCTGCTATATCAGGGGGACCCTTTGTCTTTTTACAAAAAATCGAGGAAACAAGGAGACGGACCTCTATACCCTTGACGAAGAGAATGAATTTTCGGGCCCGTTGGCCTACAGAGAAAGTTTTCCTGTTGAGGGGCTTGTTACTGGGGCTGATTTCCACCCCGCCGGTTTTTTGGCCCTGCTGACTTACAGCGAGATCCTGATCTTCGATGTATCAGAAAAAATCACTCTTCAAAAACCGGTAAAGCGCTTCTTCCTGGATACCCTTCAGGTAAAACAGTGTGAAAGCATTCTCTTTATCCGGAAAGGGCTTCTGGTTTCCAACGAACAGGGAGACCTCTATTTCTTTTCTTTTGAGCAACTGGGGCTCTCTCTCTGAACGCTTTTAAAACGTTGACACCGCAGGCTTCTTGCCATAAGATGAAGCCGACTTACGGAGAGAGATGAAAGGAGCTCCATGCTGGAGATCGTCACCCTGGGAACAGGATCAGCTGTCCCGGGCCTGTTCAGAAACCATTCTTCTACGGCCCTTTCCCATGACGGAGAGATTACGCTTTTTGACTGCGGAGAAGCCACGCAGCATCAGATCCAGAAAGTCCGCCTCCGCCATTCAAAGATCCGTTCCATTTTTATCTCCCATGTCCACGGTGACCATCTTTTCGGGCTTATGGGCCTTCTGACGACTCTTTCCCTTAACGGACGTGACATCCCCCTTTCTCTTTACGGACCTGAAGGGCTGGGAGAATATGTGGCCTTTAATTTGAGATTTATCCGCGGAGACCTCTTCTACCCCCTCCATATCCACGAGTTTCGGGGAGGGGAGATCTTTGACCTGGGGCCTCAGGCCGAGGTGCACGTCGTTGAGTTGAAGCATTCAATCCCCACCTATGGGTTTTTATATCGGGAAAAGGAGAAACCGGGAAAGTTCGACGTGGAAGCAGCAAGCCGTCTGAAAATACCTCCCGGCCCTCTCTATGGAAGGCTCCAGCGGGGGGAACCCATAGAGTGGGAGGGGCGCACCATCCGTCCTGAAGAGGTGCTGGGGCCGCCACGTGAAGGAATCGCCGTAGGGTATGCCCTGGATACAGAACCCTGTAAAGGGACTCATTACCTGGCAAAAAACTCTCAGGTCCTCATCCACGATGCGACCTATAAGGACGAAGACAAGAGACATGCACGGCGGGGAAAACATTCGACCCACGGGGAAGCGATAAGCCTGGCCCTGAAGCATGGAGTGAAGCAGCTCATCCTGACCCATTTCAGCCAGCGCTATCTTGAATTTTTCCAGAATGAGAGCCGGGACGGGCTGGAGATCATCTATGCCTACGACGGGATGCGCCTTGTCTTATGATATTCCGAGGGCGCTACCTTCTTATCGATGGACAAGCCTATCTTCTATCCGGATACACCTATTATAAGATTCCGCCTCAGGATGCCTCGCTGTTTGATATCATAGAAGTCCGGGGGGAGGAATCAGAAGGGGCGATCGCCGTTGAAAAGGCTGCCGTCCTCGTTTCAGGCCGGGAACCTAGGGGAGGGGCAAACTGGAAAAAAGCCCTCTATGACCTGGAACTCAAACGCAAGTTTTTAAAGACCTTTCTCTGGACAGCCCAGGCCCGTTCCTTTTTCTGGGACCGTCAGTTTCTGGAGGTCCACACGCCTCTCCTTGCACGGTTCCCCGCCATGGAACCGACCATCGATTCTCTGGAGACGTCGCTCTTCGGAGAGACCTTTTATCTTCATACATCCCCCGAATATTTGATGAAAAAGATGCTTGTGGCGGGAATCATGGACCGTATCTTCCAGATCGTACCTGTTTTTCGGAAAGAAAAGGCAACGCCCCGGCATAACCCTGAGTTTCTCATGCTCGAGTGGTACCGTAATTTTGAAGGGTATGAGAGCCTCATGGATGACCTGGGGGCCCTGGTCCGTCATCTGGTGGGCTCCTCCTCTCTCACTTATCAGGGGAAGAAGGTGGACCTTTCCCGCTATGAGGTGATGACAGTTGAGGAGGCTTTTATCAAGTATGCCTCAGTGACCTTTGAGGAACTCGGCGTCTGGGATAACCGTCCCGGCTGGGAGGAGCTCTATTTTGCAATTCTGACTCATGATATCGAACCCCGCCTGGGATGGGAATGCCCTGTTGTTTTATGCGAATACCCGGCATCCATGGCGGCTCTAGCCCGGTTGAAGCCGGAAGACCCGCGTGTAGCGAAACGCTTCGAATTCTACCTGGGCGGGGTGGAACTGGCCAATTGTTTCGAAGAGCTCAATTCTTCTGAAGAACAGCAGAAACGCATGGAAGAAGAAAAAAAGTTGCGACAAAAGGAAGGAAAAATTGTATATGAAATAGACAGGGGTTTTATTGAAGCCTTGGAGATCGGGCTTCCCCCGTCATCCGGGGGGGCTTTGGGATTAGAACGTCTTTTCATGATCCTGCTTGACGAGACAACTCTGGACAAGGCCCTGATGTTTCCGTGGAATGATGTTTAACAACGGAGGTCGTTATGAAACGTTTTTCAGCCCTGAGCCTTCTTGTGCTCCTGGCGGCGGGACTGCTTTCTGCTGTCCCTGTGGATCCCAGGTTAAAAGAGAAACTGGAAAATGAGGGGAAACCCGTTCCCCGTGAACCGGAACTGCCCACAAAACAGGTCTATTGGGATGCGGCTTTACAGAGCCATGTCAAAAGGACTATGGGCCAGGATATCAAAAGAGTCAACACTACCGGAACACAGAAAGTGCTGGTCCTCATGGTGGACTTCAGCGACAAGACCCACAGCAAGACCAAAGCTCAGTTCGACGAGCTGCTCTTCAGTGACGATACTTACGCCACGGGGAGCTTTCGCGACTATTACCAGGATATCTCCCACGGGACATTCAACCTGGAAGGCCCGGTGGCCATGGACTGGGTGCGCATCACGGTGAACAATTATTCCTATTATACTTATAACGGTTACGGGACAGACGGGCCTTATCCCCATAATGCCCAGGGCCTGGTCAAGGACCTTGTGGATGCTGTGGATGCTACCATAGATTTTTCCCAGTATGATCAGGACGGAGACGGGTTTGTGGACCATCTCATCGTGATCCATGCAGGGAAAGGGGCTGAAGCCACCGGCTCGGTCAATGATATCTGGTCCCATCAATGGTCCACTTATGAGTGGGATGATGCCAACGGCAACGGGACCGTGGACTCCGGAGAAGCCTACTATCTCGAGCGCGACGGGGTGAAGATCTACGAGTATTGTATCCAGCCGGAAGTGGACTGGAGTAATGCTCTTGTGGGTATCGGAGTCTTCGCCCATGAATTCGGCCATATGCTTGGGCTTCCCGACCTGTATGATACCGATTATTCCTCTGAAGGGACCGGGATCTATTGTCTGATGAGCGGCGGCTCCTGGGGCGGAGGAGGCACAAAACCCATCTTCATGTCCGCCTGGTGCCGATATCAATTGGGCTGGGTGAACCCCATCGAGATCACTGAAAGCAATACCGGGACCTACACCATCCCTCAGGTCGCTGATAATGCCGACACCACGGTCATCAAGATCTGGAAAGAGGGCATTTACACCGGGAATGAATACTTCCTCGTGGAGAACCGTTACAAAACCGGATGGGATATGTCGCTCCCCTCTTCAGGCCTTGCCATCTGGCATGTGGACGAATCCATGTCGGGGAATACCAACGAGTCCCATTACCTGGTGGCTTTGGAGCAGGCTGACGGCGATTTTGACCTGGAAAACGGAAATAGTTCCGACACCGGAGATCTTTACCCGGGTATCGACAGTGTCCGGTCCTTTACCGACCTGACCACACCCTCAAGCCGAAATTATGCAGGCCAGTCCACAGATGTAAGCATCCGGAACATCTCTGATGCCGGGGCCTCCATGACGGCTTCATTCTTCCTCTCGGGAGAGCTGGCCGCTTTTGACTTTATCACTCCGGACGACGACTCCACTTATGCCCCCGGAGCAGATATCGCCTTTTCCTGGCAGTCAGCCGGAGAAGACGGCACAGTGACCTATTACCTGGAACGCTCTGAGACATCCGGTTTCGATTCCGTGACTACCCTGGCCACCACGACAGGCCTCTCCTTCACACCTGTGGCTCCTGCTGTGGGGACCTATTATTATCGGGTGAGAGCCAACAAAGACGGGATCGACAAGTACTCCACGAACTCTCTGACGTTGTATTCATCGACGGTCCAGACGGTGGATAGTTTTGACCCTGTAACGGCGGGGAATTCAACAGA
>JAFGWL010000017.1 GCA_016937175.1 Candidatus Mcinerneyibacteriota bacterium
GGAAGATAAAACAATATCAACCATGGTCACATCATCTTTTTTATTGATAAAATCGTAAATCTCCATGATCTTTTCTGCCAGGTCACTTTTTGTCATATATCCCCCCTCTTAACCAATACAATCTCCATATATATGTTCGGCCTCACTTGGTAAACATACCATACAGCCGAACGATGTCAAGATAAAAGGCTTCTATTCAAGAAGTTAAACAATGTAAAATCGCTTCTGCCAGAGCTTCTCTGCGGCAGGGAAGAGTAAGAGAACAGACAGAAGAGGACGGGACCCTCTTATCCGTCAGCAAAAGGACTCTCTGTTCGCTCATTTTATCCCGGTACTCCTCATCATCGGTCACAACCAGATCCTGCTTAGGAGATATTCGTCCCTCTTCAATCAGGGCCGAAACATATTTCCGGACAACCTTCCCCAACTCTTTATCTATGAAGAGACACTCAATCATAGCGATCCATCAATCCCGCCAGAGATTTATGAAGGGCCGGGACAGCTGCCAGTATATCATCCCGTTCCGGGTCCCAGGGAGAAGTGTTCAAGCGTGTGACCCTCCCGCCGGCTTCTAGGACAAGAAGGACACCGGCAGACATATCCCAGATCTTCAGATCTGTCTCCCAGTATCCGTCAAACCGTCCGCAGGCCACATAGGCCAGGTCGAGGGAAGCGGCTCCCATGCGGCGGATCCCTCCACAGCGCAGGACTACGCGTTTAAAATTTTCTGTATTATTGTAATTCTCTTCGCTTCTATGATAGGAAAAACCCGTCGCCAGGAGAGCCTGCGACAGCTTTGTTTGTCCGGAGATGCTGATTCGTCTCCCGTTGAGATGACTCCCTCCACCTTTGACAGCTGTAAACTCTTCTCTTTTCAAAGGGTCGATGACCACCCCCGCTACCGGCAGTCCCTCTTCCATCAGGGCGATGGATACTGCAAAATGGGGGACCCCATGAGCGAAATTGTTGGTCCCGTCCAGGGGATCGACGGCCCAATAGGCTTTCGGGTTCCCAGTAAGACGGGGCTTCGACTCTTCAGCGATGACAGGCCAGCCGCTTCTTTCCAGTTCACGGATAATAAGCTCTTCTGCTTTTTTGTCCCAGGCGGTGACCAGTTCGCGCCCCTCTTTGCCGGAGATCTCCAGCTGGCTTCCTCCGAATCCTGAAATCAGGAGACGTGCTGCGTCCCGTCCTGTCTTCAGGCTCAGATCCAAGGCTTCTTTCCATTCTTTTTTCATATCCCTCCCGGAACAGTATACGATGAAGCCTGATTCTTTTCAACGCATAAAAAAGGCTTGATAAAGCAGTAAGCTTAATTACAATGTGAAGGGGAAAGGAGTATCCATGAAAAGATCTTATCGCGGAACAGTGGCTATTCTCACAGGGGGCGGGGACACCTGCGCCTTAAACCGAAGCATCGAAACGATTAAAAACGTCGCCTATCTTCTCGACTACAGGGTCCTGGGTATCTATGCTGGATGGAAGGGGCTTTTGGGCGAGGGTTTTATCGTCGATATATCAGAACAGTCCATCAACGGCCACATCGGAGGCTCAATCCTCGGCTCCTCCCGGACGAATCCATATAAGGAGGGGCAGAATAGGGTCGATGAAGTCCTTTCCAATATCAAGCGATACGGAATCGATATCATCGTCTCCATCGGAGGTGATGATACCAATGGAGTCGCACAAAGACTCTATAAAGACCACGGCATACCTGTCATCGGGTTTCCCAAGACCATCGACAATGATATCAAAACACAGACGATGCACCACCTTCAAAACGGACAATCTGTGGAAGCGGCCCTATGTCCCGGGTTTCCTACCGCAGCCCGAAATATCGTCCATCTGACAGCTTCTCTTCGCACCACCGCTATGACCCATAACCGCATCTTCGTTCTCGAGATCATGGGGAGGGATGCCGGCTGGCTTCCGGCCTCGTCTGCCCTGGGCGGCGCTGATTTTATTCTTGTCCCGGAAGTCCCTATGACAGAGGAAAGGATCCAGCGTTTTTACGATCTCGTCCGTTATATGCACGACCATGAACACAACGATATTATTATCGGAGTCTCGGAAGGGGTCCGGTGGTGGAATGAAAAATCAGGGACATGTGACGTCGTCATGGAAAGCCGTGAACTTGACGCCTTTGGCCACCCCCGCCTGGGCGGAGTCGGGGCGATGATCGCTAACCGGCTCAGAGAAGAGGGGATCAACCAGCCCCGGACACAAGTCGCAGGATATATTCCCCGGTCCGGCCGTATTTCCGAATATGACCACCAGGTCGCATCAGCCCTGGGTCAGATGGTCCTGAAGATGATCCTCCATGAACAGTTCGGCCATATGCCTGTGTTAGATCACATGGCGCCTTTCCGGGAAGTCGAAGCCTACAACACAAAAACCATTCCCCTTGCATCTCTGGGGAACAAGGGTTTCCCGGCGGATGTCTACTATGATGAGGGCCGGTTTACGGTGACAGACCACTATAGGGAATATCTCAGCATGATGATCCCGGAACCGCCTAAGCTTCCTCAAAAGATCGAATATTCCAAATTTCTTCCCGATTGATTAAAAGCTATGGGTCAGGGGCGGGCCTTGACGATACTTTCCAGGACCGGCGCAACCTCTTTTTCATAGTTCGGAGAAATTACCCGGACACGGCCCTCCTCCCAGGCCGTTGCGTAATAGGAAACCCCCTCCTCCGTCTGAAAGATGATGATCCGCCCCGGCTGGCTGAACAGGTCCAGGTCGGGTTCTTTCGGACTCATCCTGAAGACCTGGACCGGGGCCCGATGCCATCCTCTCATGAGCCTGGTTTTTTCCGTTAACTCACAGCCGGTGCCTCCCTCTGCTATATACGGAGGTTTGATTTTTTCAAAACGGGCGGTCTCACATTGATATTTGACATCCACAAGGATCCTGAACATCTCGGCTTCATGTTTTTGGGAAGAATAGTCCTGTAAAAAGAGATAGAGTAGCCCCAGGATGACAAGATGGAGAAAAACCCTTGAAAAGAAAAGACGGTACTCGCTCTGTCTCAAGAACAAAAACAACCTGGACAGGATAAAAATAGTAAAAAGCAGGAAGATGAGCCAGAGGAAGAGATGGTTATAGATGTGCCAGCCCCCGGAGAGAGCCGCCTGCAGGAAGGTATAACCCCGGGACAGGACTTCTCTCAAAAGAGCCAGGCCGAAGAATGAGACAATACCGAACAAAACCCAGGCTACATAATCCTTTTTCTTCTCTTTGTGGGAAAGGGAGAGCCCCTTCTCTTCCAGACGCTCCATCAGCTCCGGAAGATGAGTAAACATATACGAGTGGAGCTTGAGGACTCTCTTTTTGCCTCCCGACTGATAAAAGATCCGATAAAACTCGCGCCCTCCCACCTGGTGGATGTATGTGACCCGGAAGATCTCTTTATAGGGGATCCTCACTGAAGCCCAGCCCTTTCTAACCAGGAGAAAACCCGAATAGACTTTTACAAAAGAGAGAATCTCACTTGTGAGATGAACAGAAAAAAGAAGGGCCAGGCCGGCGGCGGGAAGGCCGCCGCCTAATCGGAAAGTCAAATAGAGGAGGATAATAAAAATAAGGATCTGGACACTGATATAGGCAGGATGCTTCCGTGTTGTCCGCTCACGCATGACGGCCCAGATCGAACCCGGCCTCAAAAGCAGCTATATTCTTCTCCTCGGTCCCTGCAGGGACATTATGCCTGATTGCTTTTTTACAAGCATCGGGCGAGATCATCTCTGTCACAGCGGAAAAAAATCCCAAAGCGACGATATTGGCTGCCATGGGCCGGGCCATGATTCGGATGGACTCTTCCGTAAAGGGAGCAGAGGAGAGAGAAAAAGTCTCAGGAAGGTTTTCAACACTGACCTTTCCTTTGTCAATGACGACCACAGCATTCTCATGGAGGTGCTCCAGATGTCTTTCAAGCCCGGACTGGCTCATAGCCACCAGGGCGTCGGCTTTCGTGATCTTCGGATAATCCACGGGCTCATCGGAGATGATCACATATGATTCGGCTATGCCGCCCCGGGATTCGGGGCCATAATAGACGGTCTGTACGCTATGCTTTTTCTCATATAAAGAGGCTGCTTCAGCTGCGATTTTCCCGCAAAGGATCATTCCCTGTCCTCCGATGCCGCTAAAAATGATCTCATAGCGCATATCAGTTTCCTCCTCCGGCTTTCTGCATGACAAAGCTGTCATAGGCCTCCACATATTCAGGCCGGGTCTCCTGGCGGAAGATCCCTGTAATGATCTTTCCTTCCAGCTCTTCGGGCTCCATAGTCTCAGCCTTCACTTTGGATACCGCGCGGCTCCTGATCCATTCGATCATTTCGTAAGGGGATTTCATCTTGTTTCTCTTGCCGAAGCGCTCATGACAATTGCTCACAACCTCGATGAGGGAAAATCCTTTATTCTTCAGGCCTTCATGGATGAACTTTTCCATCTCCCTGGGGTTAGCCACCGTTGAACGGGCGACAAAGGTCGCTCCCGATCCCATGGCCAACTGGACAATATCAAAAGAAGGGTCGATATGGCCGTAGGGAGCCGTTGAGGCAAAATAGCCCTGGGGTGTGGTGGGCGAGTACTGCCCTCCGGTCATCCCGTAAATATTATTATTGAAAAGAACCACCGTCAAATCGATGTTTCTCCGGGCCGCATGGATGAAATGGTTCCCCCCTATGGCAGTAGCATCCCCGTCTCCCGTAAAGACGATGACGTTCAGGTCCGGCCTGGACATCTTGATCCCTGTGGCATAGGGAATGGCCCGTCCGTGAAGAGTATGGAGTGAATTAAAGTCTACATAACCCGTAGCCCTGCTGGAACAACCGATCCCGGACACAGCCATTACCGAATCCTTGTCCCAACCCATCTTATCGATGGCCCGGACCGCCCCTTTGAGGATGATCCCGTTTCCGCACCCGTAACACCAGATATGGGGCAGTTTATCCATTCTTAAGTATTTCGAGTAATCAAACATCAGAGCACCCCCTTGGCCGTCGATATGATTTCCCGGGGCGAGATCATTTCACTGTTGAGCTGATTCAGGGCGATGATCTTATCCCCGTCTATAAATTTCCGACATTCATCAGCCAGCTGTCCCTTGTTCATCTCGATGATCAGGACTTTCTTTGCTTTCCGGGATAACTCGGCCAGGCGCTTCTCCGGGAAGGGCCAGACTGTGACCGGCCTGAAGACTCCTGCGGATATACCCTCCCTGTTAAGTTCTTTGCAAGCCATTTTCGCGCTCCTGGCCTGGGTTCCTACAGAGACCAGAAGGATATCGGGATCAACGGTTCCGGTCTCTTCCCATTTACCGATGACGTCCTCGTGCTCCTCTATTTTACGGAACATACGGTCGATACTTCTTTGAATATTGTCCCCGCTCACATCAGGGAAGCCGGTCTCGTCATGAAAAAGTCCTGTCACATGAAAACGGAGTCCTTCTCCGTAATTGGCAGTCTGAGGGATATCCTCTTTCATGGCGTAGGGCGCATACCTGGAGGGGTCGCCTTCGATTTTCCGGCGGGGGATGATCTCGATATCATCACGGATCTCCACCGATTCGTTCATCTTCCCCAGGATCTCATCCATCAGAAAGACGACAGGCTGTCTGAAGCGTTCTGCAAGGTTAAATGCCCGGATGATCTCGTAATAGGTCTCGGGGACAGATTCCGGATAGAGTGCGATGACAGGATGGTCACCGTGTGTGCCCCAACGTGCCTGCATGATGTCTCCCTGAGAAGGCCCTGTAGGATGTCCCGTCGACGGGCCGCCCCTCATGACATTGACCACCACAAAGGGGACCTCGGCCATGATCCCATACCCCAGGGCCTCCTGCATAAGAGAAAAACCCGGGCCTGATGTCGCTGTCATGCTTTTTGTTCCGGCCAGAGACCCGCCGATGATAGAAGCGATGGAAGCGATCTCATCTTCCATTTGAATAAAACGCCCTCCCACACGGGGCAATAATCTGGCACACTGTTCCGCGATCTCTGAAGACGGGGTAATCGGATATCCTCCGAAAAACCGAAGGCCTGCCCGGACAGCTCCCAGGGCACAAGCTTCGTTTCCCTGTAAAAATTTGATCTCTCCCATGATCTCCCCCTCTTACTTTTTTTCTTCAATTTCTATAGCGAAATCAGGACAGTAATTTTCACATTGCAGACATCCGATACACTTGGCCACATCCTTTACTGAGGCCCGAAACTCATGATCAGGGCCGATGGCCTTTGTCGGGCAATAACTGTAACATAGTCCGCAGGCTTTACAGAAATCCAGATTGATCTTGATCAGAAATTCTTTTTTGCCAGCCACGATATCCTCCTTGTCATTCCCAGGTCACCTGCCGCCATTATAATCAGCGAAGGTAATAAGTAAAGGACATTTTAGAAAAAAGCTTTGACAGCCGCGGCAATGTCCACCGGTAGGTCCACGACGACAGCTCCGGCTTCCCGAAAGAGGGCTACTTTGCTTTCGGCGGTCCCTTTTCCGGCATGGATGATCGCACCGGCATGCCCCATCCTTTTTCCTTTGGGGGCAGTTTTCCCTGCAATAAAGACGGCCACGGGTTTACTGAAGTGCTTTTTGATATAGTCAGCGGCCATCTCTTCATCACTTCCCCCGATCTCACCGATCAGAACCACTGCTTTTGTTTCGGAATCTTCTTTAAAGGCCTCCAGGCAATCGACGAACTTCGTCCCGATAATGGGGTCCCCTCCGATCCCGATGACCGTCGACTGGCCGAGTCCGGCACTCGACAGGTTGTGAACGACTTCGTAGGTCAGGGTCCCGCTGCGGGAGATCACACCCACAGGGCCGCGAGAAAAGATATGCCCCGGCATGATCCCGATCTTCGTCTCCCCGGGTGTGATGATACCGGGGCAGTTAGGGCCGAAAAGGCGGGCTCCTTTAGATCGGACATAATGAGCCACGGTCATCATGTCAGTGACCGGGATGCCTTCTGTGATACAGACGATGTTTTTGATTCCCGCTTCCACTGCCTCGATGACAGACCCGGCTGCAAAGGCCGGAGGAATATAAATAATGGAAGTATCCGCCCCTGTCCTGGAAACAGCTTCAGCAACGGTATTGAAGACAGGGACCCCCTCGACCTCCAGGCCCCCTTTGAAGGGGGTGACACCGCCTACTATCTTAGTCCCGTATTCCAGCATCTTCCCGGTGTGAAAGGACCCGTCCCGGCCGGTGATCCCCTGTACAATGACTTTTGTCTCTCTGTTCACAAAAATAGCCATCAGTTTCCCTCCCTTATCCCGTTGCGGACCTCTTTCAGCCTGGCGACGGCCTCTTTAAGGTCGGTAAAGGCCTCATAACCGATCTCTTCCAAAATACGGCGCCCCTCTTTTTCATTTGTCCCGGTGAGCCGCATGACCATGGGGATCTCCAGGGAACGCCGGGAAAGGGCTTTTTTAAACCCGTTGGCCACATCATCACACCTGGTGATCCCGCCGAAGACATTGATAAAGATCACTTTGACTCTGGGGTTCTTCATAATGATATCAAGAGCTTCGATCACCTTCTGGGGATTGGAGGAGCCGCCGATATCCAGAAAGTTGGCAGGCTCCATCCCATTGTGCTTGATCATATCCATGGTGGCCATGGCCAGCCCGGCTCCGTTCACCATACAGGCCACATCGCCATCCAATTTGACGAAACTGAGGCCTTTTTCCCTGGCTTCCACCTCCTGCTGCTCATCATCGGGGACTTTTCGGATCTCCACCAGGTCTCCGTGCCGAAAAAGGGCATTATCGTCGATGATCATCTTAGCATCAAGGGCCAGAAAAGTATCGTCCGGGAGAAGGACCAGGGGGTTGATCTCCACCATGGCTGCGTCCCTCTCCATATAGAGTCTGTAGATATTTCTCACAAGTTCGGTGAAAGCCCTGTACCCCTCTTTGCCCCGGCCCAGGGAGAGATAGAGCTCTCTGATATGATGCTCCTGTATCCCTGTCAGGGGATTTACATGGACTTTTCTGATGCTGTCGGTTTTTTTTACAGCGATCTCTTCGATCTCGACACCCCCTTCAGCAGAAAGCATCATAACAGGAGTCTGTGTCTCCCTGTCGTAAGTCACACTGAAATAGAGTTCTTTGAGGAAGGAGAGCTGCTCTTCGATGAGAAGGGCATTGACCATCTCTCCCTGTCCTGCTGTCTGGTAGGTCTCCAGGGGTTTGCCGAGGAGGTCTTCTGCAGCAGCGGCCGCTTCGCGCAGCGTTCCCGCCAGCCGGACTCCTCCGGCCTTCCCCCGCCCTCCTGCGAGGATCTGCGCCTTGACTACGCATCTTCCCCCCAGCTGCTGGACGACTTTGTTCAGCTCCGACAAGCCTTTCACCACAAACCCTTCGGGAATGGGGACATGATACTCCTTCAACAGATGTTTTGCCTGATATTCCAAAAGCTTCATCTTGTGTCCTCCCTCATAGTATAGATATCTCCTCCCTGTGTATCCAATCCGACAAAACAGGGAAATCCGTTCAATTCCACGCTATAGACCGCTTCCGGCCCAAGGTCCTCAAAGGCGACCAGTTCTATTTTTTTCACGAACCGTGATAAGAGGGCCGCAGCTCCCCCAACAGCCACAAGATAAACGGCTCCCCGGCGCAGGAAAGCCTCTTTGACGGCCGGGCTTCTTCTCCCCTTCCCCAGTGCCCCCAGGATCCCCTGTTCCAGGAGAAGCGGGGTGAAGGGATCCATACGGCTGCTGGTCGTAGGGCCGATAGCGCCGCAATCCAGCCCCGGAGGAGCCGGGGCGGGGCCTGCATAAAACAGGAGTGCACCCTTCAGGGGAAACGGGAGAGGCTTTCCATTTCGGATCATAGAGGAGAGGCGCTCGTGGGCAGCATCCCGGGCTGTATAGACCACTCCCGAAAGAGCAAGGGATGTCCCCGCGCTCAGGGATAAAAGCTTTTGGTCGTCTTTTCCCAGCTGAATGGAGATCACAGTACCACCCCTGCGTACCGGGCAGAATGACAGTTGATATTCACAGCCACGGGAAAACTGGCTATATGACAGGGAGCCTCTTCGATGAAGGTATCCAGGACAGTCACCCCCTGTCCGAATCCCTGGATCCCTACGCCGGACTTGAGGTTCACTATATGGGTTATCTCCTCTTCCAGATCAGCCAGCGCCGCATCGGGATGGCGTTCTCCGGGACGGCGGAAGAGAGCCTTTTTAGCCAGCCAGGGCGCTGTATCGAAACTTCCCCCCAGCCCGACGCCCAAAAAGAGAGGGGGACAGGGATCCGGCCCCGCGGCCTGAACCGTTTCCAGGACAAATTGAAGGACGTCCTCTTTTCCGGCATGCGGTGTCAGCATGGCCATGCGGCTTTTATTCTCACTGCCGCCTCCCTTGGCCATAAATCTGATCTCCAATTCATCTCCTTCCACGATCTCATAATGGATCACTGCCGGAGTATTCGAGCCCGTATTGACTCGCCTGAGCGGGCTCTCCACAACAGATTTTCTCAGATAGAGGGAAGTATACATGGCGGCAGTGGCCTCATTCAGGGCCCCTTCCAATGTCCCTCCCTCTATGACCACAGATGAACCGGCTCGGACATAGAAAAACGCCAGCCCGGTATCCTGGCAAAGGGGGACTTTCCCGTCTCCTGCGGCTTCTATATTCTTTTTGATCAGTTCCAGGGCTTCTCTCCCGGGGCCCTCCCCTCCGGGATCAGCCTCTTCAAGGCTTTTGCGCACTCCTTCGGGAAGATAAAAAGAAGCTTCCCGAATCAGGTTCCCGGCAGCCCGGACAACTGCTTTGTAGGGTATACTGCGACAGAACATCAAGCCTCCCCGGGGTAGTCATCCCGCCCGGAATAATTCTCAAATCTTCCGAATTCCTTAAGGAAGGTCAGTTTTTTGGTTCCGATGGGCCCGTTTCTGTTTTTGGCCACATTGATCTCCACCGATTTGTCTTCTCCTCCATCTTCACGGTCCTGATAGTAGTCCTCCCGGTAGAGAAACATGACTATGTCCGCATCCTGCTCGATGGATCCGGACTCCCTCAGATCCGAGAGCATGGGCCGTTTCCTGTCTCTTTTTTCCACGCTCCGGGAAAGCTGAGAAAGGGCGATGACCGGGACTTTGAACTCTTTAGCGATCTCCTTCAGATGCCGGGAGATCATGGTGATCTTGGCATTCATGCTCTCATAATTCTCCACAGTATTCATAAGCTGCAAGTAGTCCACGATGACCAGATGATACTCCTTCTGGGTAAAGAGGCGGCGGAGCTTGGCTTTCAGCTGGAGAGGGGTAAGCCCCGCAGAGTCATCCACGTAGATGGGGAGCCGGGAAAGCTGAGACCCGGTGGCATGAAGCTTTTTGAGATCATCTTTTGTGATATACCCTTTCATGGCCTCATGGCCCCGGATCTTCGAGTGCATAAAGATGAACCGCCGGGCGATCTCCTCTTCTGACATCTCCAGGCTGAAGACGACGACGCCTTTGTCGCCGGTTTCGGCGACATTCAGCGCAACATTTAGGGCAAAAGCCGTCTTACCCATCCCCGGGCGTCCCGCTACAATGATCAGCTGTCCGGGTTTAAACCCGCCGGTGATCTCATCCACGAGGAGATAGCCGGTCTCGATATCACTTTTGGTAATCTTTTTATCTTTAATATCTTCGATATAACTGATCTGATGAGCGACCAGCTCTTCCAGGGTGGAAAACGACTTCTTGATCTTCCGCTCCTGCACGATATCAAATATACGGGCTTCGGCTGTCTCCAGGATCCTGTCCACATCATAAGGCAGATTCTCGATATCATTGGAGGTAGAGACCAAAGCGCTTCTCAGGCGGCGGAGGATATATTTATGACGGATAATATCCATATAGCCGTCATAATTGATGTAAGCGGAACTCTTTTCCCATAAAGCGCTGAGGTATTCAAACCCCCCGGCCTCTTCCAGAAGAGACCCTTTCTGATTCAGTGGAAGTCCCTCGGGTGTATTTTTTCTTTCGCTGAGGTAATTCTTCAGGACAACAGGATCGATCCTTGAGTTTACATCTCTGCGGAAAAGATCCAGAATAGCATAATAGATCAACTGATGGGAACGTGAATAGAAGATATCGATATTCTCCCCCAACTCGTCCAGGACATGGGGGATGATGGTATTATCCAGCAGAAGAGCGCCCAGAAGGGCGCTCTCTGCATCAAGGTCACAGATCTCTTGAAATACAGTCTTATCAGAGAGCCGTGGGTTGCGGTCCATGAAACCGGCTCCCGGTCACTGGGTTTCTTCCGCTTCCACAACGACTTTGAAGGGAGCTTCAAAACCCTGGGCGAATTTCAGAAGAATATCATACTCTCCGATTTTATTGATATGGTCTGTGATGACCAGGTACTTTTTATCGACATCGATATTCTGTTCCTTCAAAGCATCAATGATCTCGGCAGGAGTGACAGAACCGAAAAGCTTCCCGTTTTCCCCGGCCTTTTTTGTGAAGGCGAGGGTGATACCCTTCACCTGTTCCAGAAGAGCCTGATACTGCTGTTCTTTCCGGGCGACCTTTCCCTTCTGCTGTTTCATCACATGATCCACGGCTTTTTTGGTCTTCTCGGTATAGGGGACAGCCATTCCCTGGGGAACCAGGAAATTCCGGGCATATCCGTCACGGACTTTGACGATCTGTCCCACTTCTCCCAATTTCGGAACATTCACTTTCAATACGACTTTCATCTCGATCACCGCCTATGACTTTCTGCTGCTTCTGTAATACTCTACCTTAAAGGGCAGCAATGCGATCATACGGGCCCGTTTGATCTCACCTGTGACCAGCCTCTGATGTTTGGCGCACAAGCCGGACCGTGTCCTGGATGAGATCTTTCCCCGCTCGGTAATAAAATTTTTCAAGATATCAACATTTTTATAGGTAATGTCCTTCTCTTTAATTTCACCCGAGCATAATTTGCAGTACTTTTTCTTTCTGAAAAAACGTCTTCCACTACTACGCTCAGCCATTTTTCCTCCTCTGACTTTGTTTAAAAGGGGATATCATCTTCGCCGCTCTCTTCAAAGAATTCCCCTTCGTTGTTCTCCACTGTCTCCTCCCCTTTGCGGCGGATCTCTTCTTCAGGACGGTCGTCGGATGAACCGGTTTTCCGGGATCCGCCGCCCTCGCTGCTGCTTCCCGAGGAGAGGAACTGGACGTTTTGAGCCACGATCTCCACGACGTTGCGTTTCTCCCCGTTCACTTCATAATTGCGGCTCTGCAGACGTCCTTCTACAAGAACGGGGCTTCCCTTGGATAGATATTTCTGGCAATTCTCCGCCTGGCGCTCCCAGACGACGACCCGGAAAAACGAAGCTTCCTGGGAAAAATAGTCGTTAACGGCTACAGTGAGCGTCGTGACAGCTTTTCCCGATCCGGTATACCGGATCTCAGGATCCCGGGTGATATTCCCTGCGATAAAGACTTTATTCACAGAAACAGCCATATCAATCTTCCTTCTTTACGAACATGTGACGTAAAAAGTTTTCATCAATACGCATAATCCTGGCCATCTCGTCTAAGATATCGACATCGGCCATGAATTCCATATAGGTGTAATGCGCTTCTGATTCTTTGTCGATCAAATAGGCCAGCCTCTTCTTGCCCCATTCATCCTTTTTCAGGATCTTACCTTCTTTTCCGGTAACGATCCCTTCCAGTTTCTGAATGAGAGAATCCCTCTGTTCGCTGTCCAATGAAGAACGTGTCAGAAAAACACCTTCATAGATTCTCATCTCTACACCTCCCTTCGGCTTAAAGTCCTGCGCACCGCGCAGAACAGGGAGACAGACGCCTCATTACTTCCGCCGGGCGAACTGTCTGTTTATTTCATCAATCTTCCTGATAAAGGTCTCTTTGTCGCGGTCCAGAAGCCTTTTCCCGGTTTCCTGGTAACTCTCCATGGTATAGCCGGCTTCTTTCAGGATCCTGTCCACGCCCTCTTTGACGACACCTTCCTCTTTCTCTATATTGTCATAGGTAAAGCGGACGATCTTCTCATAGGTTGTAAAATATCGTTCTGTCTCCGCGGCAATCCCCTCTCCTCCGGCACATGCAGCCAGAATCAGGGCAGCCATCATGAAAACTCCCAATGTCTTCATGTCTCACCTCCGGCTCTATGATAGTTAAAAAACGGAGCCTGTCAACATCAATTGTCGCCTTTTATCTTGACACCCGACGCCTTTTCTGTTAGTTTTCCTCAGCGAATAAATAAAGGAGGAGGATTTATGCCGCATACCAAACAGCAGAAAAAAAGAATGAAAAAAGACATACAGCTACGTCTGCGCAACCGGGCTTACAAATCCCAGGTCAAGACTGCTAAGAAGAAAGTCCTGGGGGCTGAAAACAGGGAAGAAGCTCTCAAAGCCCTTGAAAATTTCTATAAAGTCGCCGACAGCGTAGCTCAAAAAGGGATCTTGCACAAGAACAAAGCATCCCGTGACAAGTCTAAACTCGCCCGCTACGTAAATTCCCTGAAATAGGGCTTCCCAGTGGCGGGAAGGATCCCTTCCCGCTTTTCCCGTTCTTATTTTTTCGGAAGATACTTGATTCCCAGAACTGCTTCGGCCGGACGGTCCATCTTGCTGGCGTCTTTCACCACGTCTTCACGGACCTCCCTGAACTTATCAAGAGCAGGCGCTTCTCCCGCTTCCTGCCTGGCCAATTCAAAGATATATTCGAGGATCTCGGAAAGTCCTTTGAGAACCGCCTCGGGTGTCTCCGCTGTCTCATCCCAGTCAAGCTGATCAGAATTAAAACGCTCCGTCACTTTGGAAAAGACGACCCCTTCCATATCAGGGTAAATCATCTTCAACTCCTCGAATTTATCGGTGATCTCTTTCATGGGGACCTGGATGATGGGCGAATCCAGAAGAAGTGAATCCAGATAGCGGTTAATGGCATCGATGATAAGCCCCGCGGCACTGTTCACGATCTCATATTTTCTTTTGCGCTTCCTCTTGAAGATCGAGGTGAGCATGCTTTTGTTTTTTTCCACATCTACGCCGCTCTTTTTAAGCTTTTCTTCCATCCGACGCTGATGTTCCTCTTCGGTCATCCTGATGTCCACAAGATTGGCTTTTATCAGAGATGCCAGGGTCTTACTGGCTTCCACATTGTCAAGACTGCTTTTGGCGATGACTTCATCCACCGTCCGTTTCCCGTTGATCAGCGAAAGGACTTTCAGGTCTTCGTTATTCAATTTGATTGTATCAATATCCCTCTGTCCTTCATCGATAAGAGTCAAAATAGCATTCCCGTCGGGGATCGTCTTCTTGACTTCGGAGAGTTCATCATTTCTCCTGGCTGCTTCCAGGATAAGGTTCTGCCAGTCAATCATCATATTCTCACGGAGAGGCGCTTTGTCGTTCTCGAAGACAAACCGGCCATTGCTCCAGCCAAAACAGTGATAGACCGCCTCTTCGGCTTCGAACTTGCCTCCTTTGGCAGCGACGATCATTCCGTTTTTAAAATAGATCTCCCCCTGTTCGGCATTATGCTCCAGCTTAAGACAGCCTGTCCGTTGGCCAAGCCCCAGAAGCTGGAAAAGGTCGGCGATGGAAAAATCCGCTAATGTCCCCTGTAACGACATGAACCCCCCTTCCTACATATCTTTCAAGAGATTGTTGATCTCGTCACGCAGGGTATTGTTCACTTTTTTGATGGGCTTTTCTTCGACCCCGGGGATCTGGCTGACGATATCATTGATCTTCTGAATCGTCTTCTCCGTCTCTTCTCTCAGGATACCCAATACTGTCTTTTGCCCGAATATGGTAATGAGCAGCAACTTATTGCCTACGCGGTTGATATCAATATTTTCCGAAAGACCTTTATGGAAAAGGACGGTGAACTGCTTCTCGCTGAGCATCCTGGCCAGAGCGACTGTCGCGGCGAAATGACTCGCCGACAAGGAAGCCAGCGCCACAGCGTTGATATTTCCGGTATATCCGGCAACGGCGATGAGCTCTCCGTTGATATCAACCAGGAATACACTTTTCGAGGAAGTCTTCCAGATGAGTTCCGAAAGGACTTCTTCTAATTGTTCCACCTGTTCGTTTCCGATTTTCATTTTTATCGACCCTCACTTATTGCTTTTAGAACCAGTTTGCTTATTGCTTTCAACGTATCAAAGACACCGATCCCCTCTACGGCGATGGCTTCGAAAGAGAGGTACCCTTTGGGGTTCAGTTGCTGTTCCAGCTCTTCTGAACTCATGACATTGGCCAGGTCCATCTTGTTGTACTGCATGACAAAGGGGATGGTCTCGGGATCAAGGTTCTGGCTGATAAGGTTGACCCTGAGGTTTTCAAGGCTTTCAATATTCTGTTCCAGCCGTTCCCGCTGGGCATCGGCGACAAAGACAACTCCGTCGGCCCCTTTCAGAATGAGCCTCCGGCTGGCGTCATAGTGGACTTGCCCCGGGACTGTATAGAGGTGAAAACGTGTCTTGAAGCCCTGGACCTGTCCCAGATCCAGGGGAAGAAAGTCAAAAAAGAGTGTCCGGTCCGCTTCCGTGGCCAGAGAGACCAGTTTGCCTCGGGCCGAAGGATCGATCTGTTTATAGACATATTTGATATTTGTCGTCTTCCCGCCGAGGCCGGGGCCGTAGTAGACGATCTTGCAGTTTATTTCCCGTGAAGCATAATTGATTAATGACATGCATCCTCCTCACTCAGTCTTTAAATAAACTGTCGATCTCATTCTCGATGGCCTGAGTAAAAGATTCGTCAAGTTTTTTGATCTGGCCGTCTCTCTTGCTCCGCTCTACCATCTCCTTCAGGACATGGGCCAGATGCTCGACACTTTTCTTGACCTCAAGCCGGACCAGGCCCAGGGAAGTCTTGACCACTCGAAAAACAACGACCATGATAATCGACCCGGCGACTATGGAGATATGAATACTGTCTTTGACCCCTTCATGGAAGAGGACTGAAAATTCCGTCTCCCCGATAAGCTTGGCCAATTCACTGGTCGCGGCAAAATTCCCGGCGGAGAGCGAAGCGAAGGCTGTGGAGTCGAACTGTTCCATATTACCACGCATGGTGATAAGCTGCCCGCTTTTATCCACTAAAAAGACACATTCTGATTTGGAATTCTTCATTAATTCGTCAAGGATGAGATTTATTTTTTCGAAGCTGTCTTCATACATGATCAGTCCATCTTGCAACATAGGAACCTCCCTTTATCTTCTCAAGTATAGAAGTCGAGAATACCATTGTCAATATAATTTCCCTAAAAAGGGCTGTTGTCAACGAGGCGAAAGCTGTTATCATGAGCAAAAGGAGTATTTTTTGAATTTCGGCCGGTACGATCTTCATATCCACTCATCCTACTCTGACGGCTCTCTCTCTCCGGGGTCTCTGGCAGACCTGGCGCTGACAGAGGGGATAGACGTCATCTCCATCACCGACCATGATACGATAGAAGCCTATTCAGGAGGGCTTCACCTGGATGTCCGTCGCCCCCGGATCATACCGGGGGTGGAGATCACCGCACGTATCCAGCATGAGACGGTCCATATTCTGGGGTACTGTTTCGACCCCTCCGACAAGGGGCTGGAGACTCTCCTCCTTCATCAGCGGAAAGCCAGGGAGGAATGGGCCCGCTCTGTCTTTCCGCATGCCTCCCATACCCTTCTGTTCAAGGGGAAGTCCCTGACACAGAAAGAGCTGATACGGGAGTCTGTGCACAAGAGAGGGAAAAGAAACCCCCTGAATAAAGTCACGGCGGGAAAAGCCATCCAAGTCCTTCATGGCGCAGGGGGCATCGCTGTCCTGGCCCATCCCGGCCTTTACCCTTCGCCTCCGGAGAGACTTCTCAGAGCTCTGAGGCCTCTGGGGCTCGACGGCCTTGAAGTCTACTACCCCTACCGGAGAAGAGCCCCTGCGCGATTCCCCAGCCGGGAAGAGGAACACTCCTTTCACTCGTTTCTTCTCTCCCTCGCTTCCAAATACGGACTTCTGGCCACAGGAGGATCTGACACCCATCACCGCAGCCTCCTGGGCTGGCCGCTGGAAAAAGTCAAGACGCTTCCTTGTCTTTTCTCATGACGGGATTTATATTTATCCATGAAAGATGACGCTTCCCTTTCTCATGACCTCAATATCCCTGTGAAGGCTGTTTGTCCCCGCTGCGGGACGGAGAACTCCTTTGTCCCTGCCCGGACACCCTACCTCTATTGCCGCCGCTGCCACTATGTCTACGCCTGGGTCAGCAAAGAAGGACGGCTCATCATCGAAGGGAAGAGGCTCTATTCCCCGGAATCCTCTGATAAATAGGTTGCATCTTCTTCCTCTTCTTATTATCCTGAACCCGAAGGAGGTTCTTATGAAACAATATAAAGTCAAGGATATGGGGCTGGCCGACTGGGGCCGTAAAGAAATCGCCCTGGCAGAACAAGAGATGCCCGGGCTTATGGCCCTGAGAGAAAAATACGGCCCGAAGAGGCCCCTTGAAGGAGCCCGTATCGCCGGATCCCTTCATATGACGGTCCAGACCGCCGTCCTCATGGAAACACTTATCTGCCTCGGAGCGGAGATCCGCTGGGCTTCATGCAACGTCTTTTCCACCCAGGACCACGCCGCCGCGGCCATGGCTCAAGCAGGAGTCCCTGTCTTTGCCTGGAAAGGGGAGACGGAGGAGGAGTATTGGTGGGCTATGGAGCAGACGCTTTTATGGCCTGACGGAAAAGGGCCGAACCTGCTTATCGACGACGGCGGCGATCTTACGGCCTTTGTCCACGAAAAACATCCCGCCCTCCTGGAAGGGATCATCGGCGTCAGTGAAGAGACGACCACAGGGGTCCACAGGCTTTACCAGATGGCACGGGAAGGACGCCTGAAGACCAGGGCGATCAATGTCAACGACTCGGTCACCAAATCCAAATTCGACAATACCTACGGCTGCCGGGAATCCCTGGCTGACGGGATCAAAAGGGCTACAGACATCATGATCGCCGGAAAGACCGTGGTCGTGTGCGGATACGGTGAAGTGGGGAAAGGGTGTGCCCAATCCATGCGGGGATTCGGCGCCCGGGTCCTTATCACAGAGACAGACCCCATCTGCGCCCTTCAGGCTGCCATGGAAGGATATGAGGTCACTACCCTGGAAAAGATCCTTGAAGCCGGGGAAGGAGATATCTTTGTCACGGCTACAGGAAACGTCAACGTCATCCGCTACGATCACATGCTCGGGATGAAAGACCGGGCCATCGTCTGTAACATCGGCCACTTTGACCATGAGATCGAGGTGGCACCCCTTTTCAGCCGGACCGACATCAAACGAAACAAGATCAAACCTCTGGTGGACCAATTTTTCCTCCCCGGGGGAAAATCGGTCATACTTCTCTCTGAAGGGCGCCTTGTCAATCTCGGGAATGCAACGGGACATCCCTCATTTGTCATGAGCGCCTCTTTTACCAATCAGGTCCTGGCCCAGCTCTCCCTTTTCACTGAAAGCGGCAGCTACCAAAAGGGACAGGTCTACATGCTTCCAAAGAGCCTGGACGAAGAAGTAGCCCGACTCCATCTGGGACATCTGGGGGTCACCCTGACCAGGCTTACCGAAGAACAGGCCCGTTATATCGGGGTCCCCGTCAACGGCCCCTTCAAACCGGACCATTACCGCTACTGAGGAAAAATGAAAGAGATCCTGGCCATCAACGGCAGTCCGAGAGCGAAGAATACCTTTCAGTCTCTGATCCGCCTCAAAGGGATCCTGGAAGAGGAGCCGGGAGTAAGGGTCACCCTCCTCTCCCTCTCCGAGATGAGGATCCTTCCCTGCTCGGGATGCATGGCCTGCCTTACTCATGGAATCGGGTTCTGTCCTCTGAAGGACGACTTCCCCTCATTACTCAGCCGGGTCATGAAGGCAGACGGGCTCATCCTCGCTTCCCCTGTCTATGTCCTCAATGTCAGCGGCCTCATGAAGAACTTCATCGACCGCCTGGCTTTTCTTTGTCACAGGCCGGCCCTCTTCCGCCAGAAAGGGTTCATTCTGGTCACTGTTGGAGGGTACGGCGAAAAAGAGGCTTCCGCCTATCTGCAGAAAGTCCTCAGGACTTGGGGACTCTCATCGCTGGTAACCACAAGGCTGAAGACCCCACCGGGAAAAAGCCTTTCTCCTGAACAGAAAAACAAAAACCGAAAAGCTCTTGAGAAAGGAGCTGCCCGCTTTATAAGTCATCTTATGAAAGAGGGAGACCCGGTACCTCCCCTGGGACATGTGATGCAGTTTCATATGCAGCGGATGATCTTCACCCGCCCCCGGGCAGCAGAGGTCTTCCCAGCTGATTACCGTTTTTACACTGATCTGAAAGGAAAAGCCTACTACACAAAGGCCCGCATCAACATCTTTAAGAGAGGAGCAGGGATCCTTGCCGAATCCCTGCTCGGTAAATCGATCCGTCTTTGAACTCTACATAAGAGCGAGAAGCGTATCGATCTCTTCTCCTATGAGAGCGAGTGAAGAGCGCCAGAAGGCTTCATCCCTCGTCTCGATTCCCACCAGGGCCGCCACATCACGGACACTCATCCGTCCCGTAGCCCTGAGCAGTTCATCGTAACGGGGGACAAAAGATTCGCCCTGTCTCTGATATTCCGCGTAGAGCCCTTTGGCAAAAAGAAGCCCGAAGGTATAGGGGAAGTTGTAGAAGTGTCTCCCAGGCATATAGTAATGGGGTTTGTTGACCCACATATAGGGATGGAGGGAATCGGGGTCGAGCCCCTCACCGTAGGCCTTCTTCTGGGCCTCTGCCATGATCTCCTTCAACTCTCTCACAGAGAGGGACGCTTCTTCCCTGCGTTTGAAGAGTTCCGTCTCAAAAAGATACCTGCTGTAGATATCCACTATGATCTGTCCGTAACCGGTGACCGCACTTTCCAGGATCGTCTTCTTCTCCTCGGAGCCCAATCCTTTGAGAAGAGCATTCTTCACAACGGTCTCGCTGAAGATGGATGCTGTCTCCGCCAGGGGCATGGGATAGCCGGCGTTAAGAGCCTTTTCATCTTTCAAACAGTGGCCGTGATAAGCATGCCCGAGTTCATGGGCCAGGGTGATGACATTTTTCAGGCTGTTACTGAAGTTAGCCATAATACGGCTCTGGCCGATGGGATGGAGATTGGAACAGAAGGCTCCGCCCCTTTTCCCCTCCCGCGGCTCGGCATCGATCCAGTTCTCTTCAAAGGCCCGCCGGGCAAAATCGCTCAGAGCGGAGCTGAAGGAGCTGAATTTTTCGACAATCAGCTCTTTAGCCTCATCAAAGGAGATATCCTTGTCGCTTTCCCCTACCGGAGCGAAAAGGTCGTAAAACTGTAAGCCTCCTTCATACCCCAGAGCCTTTGCTTTTGCCCTGAAATAGGCCCGGAAACGGGGCAGGGCTTCTTCGACGGCTCTGAGCATGGCCTCGAGAGACTCCCTGTCCATGCGTGAATCCTCCAGAGTCATCTCAAGCGGAGAGGTATAGCCCCGTATCTCTGAAAGAGTGAGGATCTCGCCCTTGATGGCGTTTAACGCCGCTGCCGATGCATCTTCGATTTTTCCGTAGGCCTGCATCTCCCCCAGGAAGGCGGCCTTTCTCTCTTTCCTGTCACGGGAGTGAGCCATGTTCCGGGCCACTGTCAGAGGAACCCGCAAAGTTCCGTCCGGGCCCTCGACATCCACCATGAGATTGGCTGTAAGAAGGTTCTGCAATGTACTCCAGGCCCGTCCTCCGGTGTTGGAGAGTTTAGCAGCCAAGTACTCTTCCCTGTCTTCCAGGATCCTGGCAGCTTTGGCCTTCATCTCTTCGAGGATAAAGGCATGTTCTTTAAGAAGTTCACTTTCAGAGATAATTCCGTCCAGGTCTCCGGCCTCTTTCAACCATCGCTGAAAACGGACTTCGGGGACACGGAGCTCCACAGCCTTCTTCATAATACGGTCCATGACAGCCTGAGCTGTTTCATTCTTCGTCTCCACGCTGAGGGTCAGCGAAGCAAATGAGAGAAGACGGGAGAGATGGTCTCTGAGGATATTGGAACGGTCAAGATATCCTTCCATGACCTCCACAGGAGAGAGTCCGGGATCACGGAACTCCGTCCATCGCGCCATATCCCCGATAAGCCGGTCCAGCTCCTCCATGTCTCTATGAAAAGATTCGGATTCAAAAGATGTGTAGAGGGGTGTCAAATCCCATCGCATTTTCTGGTCCATATCGACCTCCTTTTCTCCCATTGTACCGGGAGAAAAGGAGATTGCAAGAAATATTCCTACGTAATACGAAACATCAATCGAGGAGGGCCTCTTCATGCTCCTCCATGAACTGATTTGTGTAGAGGCGGTAATAGTATCCCTTCTTCAGGAGAAGCTCCTCGTGGGTACCCGATTCCGTCACGACCCCTTTTCGGACAACCAGGATCCTGTCGGCGTTTTTTATCGTCGAGAGCC
>JAFGWL010000018.1 GCA_016937175.1 Candidatus Mcinerneyibacteriota bacterium
ACCGATAGCCTCTTCGAGTTCCTTCAATGTCTGAGTCTCAAAGACATCATGAAGATCGACCAGGTGCTTTCCGCGATAGACGCAGCGGGTCCTGTTACAGGAATAACACATCCCCATCCCGGTGCAGATGATGCCCTTCTGTTCCCCGAGCCCCAGGATCTTCCGCCCAGCTGAGTTGATATTGGCCAGCAGGCTCCGGTCAGCGGACATGAGGCCGAAAGGGATCCCTTCGTAGAGAGCGGCATTCAAATTCACAAAGGACCGAAGGGCTCCGAAAGCGCTGTAGCGGATCGCATACTGATTGACCAGAAGAGAGAGCTGGACGATCTCTGTCTCGGTGATAGCATTAGCGCGTTTAAACCCGATGTGCATGATGTCTTTCAGGTCGAAATAGAATTCCCTGTTCTGAAAAGCCGGTTTTGACCTGAATTCCATCCTCAAGGGGATGAAAATGGAGGTCCGGCTTCCGGTCTTTTCAAAGACATCCTTGAAAAATGGGTCTGAGGAAGCATCCAGAGAGTAATGGACATCCACCTGCCCGGCAAACTCTTTGACATAGGGCTCCATCCACTTTTCGATCTCATAACCCTTTTTATCCAACCCGTAATGAAGGCACTTCTCATGATCCATGTCCAGGAGAAAAAGCGAATCGATCCCGTAGGTATGGGTCAGGACTCCGAAGACATCTTTGAAGAAATTATAGGCATCGTCATTGAAATAGATTTTAAACCGAGAAAAAAAATTGATCGTTTTCATTGTTCCCGATGGAGGACTTCTTTAAAAAAGGACTTGAAGGTCTCATCCGACCGCCGGAGGCGGATGACCATCTCGCGGATAAAAGACCTATAGATCTTGTACCTTATCTCGTCATGATCTCCCAGAATGCGTTCGAAATCGCTTCGCAGAAGGACGAGAAGCTCCAGGTCTGTCTTGGCCCTGGCATTGGCGAAACGCCCTTTGGAGTCGATGATGCCTACTTCGCCGAAGAAATCACCGTTTTTGAAGGTCATGACCGTCTGGGCCGGTTTTTCACGGATATATCGGAAGATCTCGACTTCCCCTTTCTGAATAATGAAAAAAGCATCGGCGGCCTCCCCTTCTTCGAAGATCATCGTCCCGGCTTCATGGGCTTTGAGAAAAAGCCTCTTTTCGATAAGAGCTGCCTCTTCGGGGTTCAGAAGTGAAAAGAGATAGTATTTTTCGATCATGTCAGACCCCCATATCCATGAGATAAAACATATTCAATTTATCACTGGTCGATCGGATGCGTATGCTCAGCTTGAGGATGATATTCTCCAGGATCACCGTGGCATAGGGAGCCTTTTCGTCGATGAGGGAAAGAAAGTCCTTCCGGCTGATCCGAAGAAGTTCCGTCCCCTTATGGGCGATGGCGGTAGCGCTCCGGACATCACCGTCTATGATCGCCATCTCTCCGAAAAAGTCATAAGGATGAAGGATCGCCACCTCCTCTTCCCCGACTCCCGGGATGTTCAGGATAATACTGACTCCTCCTTCCCCCAGGATATAGATATCTTCCCCGACATCCCCCTCCTGAAAGATCGTCTCCCTTTTGTCATAGCTCATTTTTTCAAAGAGAGAGATGACCCCTGGAAAGAAGGCCAGGGGAAGTCCTTTGAAGAGGTCTGTCTGTTTCAGGATTTCAATTTTTTCCACAAGGGCTCCTCCAATGCTCTCATTTTATCCAAAGCCTTATAATCTGTCAAATCAAACTTCAGAGGAGTGATAGAGACATACCCCTTCATCAAAGCCCCGTCATCACTTACCCCCTCCTCATCGGGGACCATATGCCCGGAAAACCAGTAATATTTCTCCCCCATGGGATCGGTCCGCTCCACCAGGCGGGTATGGGTAAAGCTGCTGCCCTGACGGGTAAACCTGACCCCGTTGATCCTGTCCAGAGGCAGGTCGGGATAGTTGATGTTAAGGACCAGCCTCTCCTTAAAGAAGGGGCTCTCCGCCCAAACGGGGAGAAAAAGGGATATAAAACGGGCGATCTCCGGAGAACGGTTATAATGAAACGCTGTGGAGACAGCCAGAGATGGGATCCCGGCCATATAGCCTTCGGCTGCGGCCGACACCGTTCCTGAATAGAGAATATTGTTGGATGTATTGAATCCGCGGTTGATCCCTGAGATGAGGGCCTCAAAGGGAGGTCCTTCATTGATATGGGACAAAGCGATCTTCACACAGTCGGCCGGTGTCCCTGTCACACCCCAGCCTGTGAACCCCCCTCTCCTGCTGACCTGTTCGATACGAAGAGGATGGAAGAGGGTTATGGCGTGGCCCGTGGCGGATTGCTCCTCCAGAGGGGCCACTACTGTGACTTCATTCTGCTCACTCAGAGTCTTCCACAGAGCTTGGATCCCGTCGGAATAGATCCCGTCGTCATTGACTAGAAGAATCTTCATCTTAATGTTTGGCCGGGCTCTTCAGGTCACGTTCCTGGTTCCACTTGACCCATGCGGACTGTTCTTCAGCGCTCATGGGTTTGATGGCATCCATACGGACGATACGCCCCTGGGCATCGACTTTCAGCTCCATCATCTCCCGGACGATGATCGTCCACTCCTCTAAGGTAACCTCTTTAGGCCCTTCCACTTCCGTGGGCCCCTGGATCTCACGGGGTTCGTCATCAGCGGGGGCATCTTTGGGAGGAGAAGGTTTTCCGGAGACCTCCACGTTCCCGCGATAGACTTTTATCAGAGTCCCGTCATCTCCCGTGTCGATGCGGAAAATGGTCCCGATAATAGAAGAGGAGACAGCTGTGGAATCCACGGAGAAGAGTTCGTCCTCTCCGGTCTTATTGACGTTACCCCAGATCTCACCTTCGGCCACCTCGATATTGGTCACGATCTTGTCTTCGGCTTCTTCATACAATTTGTTCATATTGACCGTGGTCTTGGGAGCCAGACGGATCACAGAGCCTCTGGAAAGAGAGATCTCGGCAAAAGATTCGGGAAGGGTCCGCACCATCTCTCTGGAATAGATATCCATTTCCAGGGCCGCCTCCAGCCAGTCCGCTTCGGGAGCCTGACGCTTTTCAGCCTCTCCCTCCAGGGCTGTAATAACTCCCCGGCCTAACTCCTGGGCTCCTGCAAAAGCAATCATAAGAACGATTATGGCAAAAAGAATCATCTTCCTCTTCATATTTACCTCCGTTAGTTGGTCTATAGGAATAATATCACTGAAAAGAGCGCTTCACAAGGGGAGGAGGGCTTACTCTCCGATGATTTTTATGAGGACACGTTTTCTGCGCCTCCCGTCGAACTCACCATAGAAGATCTGTTCCCAGGGGCCGAAATCAAGGGTCCCCCCTGTCACAGCTACAACGGCCTCCCTTCCCATGAGCTGTCTTTTAATATGGGCATCCCCGTTATCCTCTCCGGTTCGGTTATGGTCGTACCTTTGCGGGTCATGGGGGACTTTTTCCTCCAGCCACCGGGCATAGTCCCGGTGCAGTCCGGTTTCATTGTCGTTGATAAAGACACTGGCGGTGATATGCATGGGATTCACCAGGCAGAGGCCTTCGCTGATCCCACTCTCTGCGAGAGCCTCCTCCACCTGTCTTGTGATATTAATGAAAGCCATTCGCGTTTCTGTATGGAACCACAACTCTTTTCTATAGGACTTCATCTCTCTCCTTTCCTTTGATTTCGCTTGACAGAAGAGGGTGAATGATTATAATTCAACCGCCTTTATGCCGAAGTGGCGGAATTGGTAGACGCGCTGGATTCAAAATCCAGTGGAGGTTAACTTCGTAAGGGTTCGAGTCCCTTCTTCGGCATTTTCAAGGCTTTTCCTTCTTCTTGCCAAGCCCCAGCTCCTTGATCAGCCTTGAAAGGTAACTGGGCTGGATTCCCATCTCCCGGGCTGTCTTTCTCTGCATCCATCGGTTTTTCTCCAGCCTGAACCTGATATATCTTTTTTTAAATTCCTGCTGTGCCTCTTTAAAGGGCAGGGTGTAGAGTTCTGAGTCTCTTTGTCCCGGCAGGAATCCCATGGGCCGGATATGATCCCGGACATCTTTCAGGCGTAGGGGCCCCTCCCCGGGATAAAAGACCAGGATCCTCTGGATATTGTTGTAGAGCTCCCTGATATTCCCGTGCCACTCAAAACTCTGCAAAGTAGCCATCAGTTCTTCATCTATCTCCGGGATAGTGCCTAGTTCCTGACGGATGATAAAACGGGCCAGGTAAGGGATATCTTCAGGACGCTCTTTCAAAGGGGGTATATTGATGGTAATGACATTCAGGCGGTAATAGAGATCCTCTCTGAACAGCCCTTCTGAAATCATCTCCTCCAGGTCCCGGTGCGTAGCAGCGATAAAACGGACATCTGCGTCCAGGGGGGTGACCCCCCCTAAGCGCTCAAAGGTCTTTTCCTGAAGGACCCGGAGCAGCTTGACCTGAAGAGGAAGAGGCAGATCCCCGATCTCATCGAGAAAAAAGCTTCCCCCTTCTGCTGTCTCGATCTTGCCCGGCTTTCGGCTCTCAGCCCCGGTAAAAGCTCCCTTCTCATATCCGAAGATCTCCGATTCGATAAGCTTTTCCGGGAAGGCTCCTGCATTGATAGCGACAAAAGGATTCTCCCGCCGCCTACTCAGGTAATGGATCCACCGGGCCGCCAGCTCTTTTCCTGAGCCGCTGGGCCCTCTGATGAGCACCGTGTTCTCAAAGGCGGCCACGCGCCGGATCAACCGGCGGACTTCCCGGAGAGCATCGGAGACACCGATCAAAGAGAGAGGCCGTTTCATCATGGGAACAGCCTCCGCCTGTTAATCTTCAAGTTCTTTTTTAACATCGCTCTCCAGGATCTTCACCAGTAGTTTTATTGCTTCTTCGATATCACTGAGTGAAGCAGTCTCTGACACAGAGTGGATGTAGCGTGTGGGAATGGAGAGACATCCCGCCAGGACCCCCGAACGGGAGAGGTTGATCGCGCCGGCATCCGTTCCTCCGAAGGTGAGGATCTCTGGCTGATAGATGATCTTGTTCTTTTCGGCTACGCGCATGAAAAAATCCTTGACTCGCCTGGGAACAAGAAGAGAGTTGTCCTTGATCTTTACAGCGACTCCCTCTCTGAGTTTCATGGGCATCTTCGGAGCATCGGGAGTATCTCCTGTTCCTGTGACATCCAGGGCGATCCCCAGGTCCGGCTCGATATTGTAAGCGGCTGCAATAGCTCCCCTGAGGCCGACCTCTTCCTGGACCGTAAAGACAAAATGGATCTCGTTGGGACTCTTTTTCAGCTGCCGGGCTGCCTCAACAGCGATGACACAACCTACCCGGTCATCCAGCGATTTGGCTGTGATCAGGCCGTTCATCTCAGTCATCTCATTGAGAAATGCTCCGAAAAGCCCCTCTTGAGCCAATTTGCGGGCTTCTTTCTCATCACGGGCCCCGATATCCACATAGAGTTTGGAAAAATCGATATCATTGGGGTTTTTGACACTCTCAACTCCCACGACTCCCCTGGCTCCGTTTTCCAGGAGGACCCGCTGATAAAGGCAGCGGACAGGAGCCACACCGCCTACGGGAGAGATTCTTAGAAAACCCTTCTCGTCGATATGAGTCACGACAAACCCTATCTCGTCCATATGAGCTGCCACCATGACCCGGGCTCCCTTTCCCTCTTTCACCGCATGAAGGTTCCCCATATTATCGATGAAAGTCCGGTCCACATAGGGTTTGATCTCATCAAGAAGAAGCTGCCGGATCGCGTCTTCGCGCCCTGAGGGGCCGAAGGTTTCCACTACTTTTTTCAACAATGCCTTCATAGGACCTCCTTAAAATTCATCAGGGCTGCTTTAGCCAGACGAATGGTATTCTTATAATCCTCAACAGCCAGAATCCCCCGGGGAGCGTGGATATACCGGACAGGGACAGAGACCACCACAGAGGGGATCCCTCCTTTGGTGTGAATGACTCCGATATCCGTACCCCCCGAAACGGTCTTTTTCATCTGGAAGGGGATCTTGTTCTTCTCGGCTGTCTTCTTTAAATGTTCGATAAGACGGGGAGAACCGATGGCCGTACGGTCCATAAAACTGATAGCCGGCCCTTTTCTCATTTCAGTGGAAGGACTGGCATAATCGTCCCGGGGGACATCGCCGGCTGTGGTCCCTTCAAAAGCAATGACAAAATCGGGGCGGACTCTTTCAGCTAAGAGAGAGGCCCCGCGCAGCCCCACTTCTTCCTGGACGGTAAAGACCGCCGTAATATCCACAGGATAGGATTCGTCCTCTTCGGTCATGAGCAGTTCTGTGATCAAAGCACATCCCGCCCTGTCGTCGAAGGCCTTCCCGAAGACGACATCCTCCTGAGCCTCGAAAAAGGTATGGAAGGTACCGGCGGTACCGGGGGGGACTTTGGCCGCAGCCTCTTTTTCATCTGACGCCCCAATATCGATATAGAGCCCCGACAGGGGGATGGGAGATTTCCATTCATCACGGCTTTGGAGATGAATCGGCTTGGCTCCGATCACCCCGGGGACGCGCTCCTTGCCGAGGATGACCCTTTTAGAGACAAGAAGACGGGGATCTACACCTCCCACCAGAACGAACCGGAGCATCCCGTTACTTTCCACTCCGTTGATCAGCAGGCCCACTTCATCCATATGGGCTACCAGAAGAAGGTGGGGCGCATTTTTTCGGCCGCAGGGCTTGTGAGCGTAGAGATTGCCCATGAAATCCGTTGAAAGTGAGTCCACATGGTCACGTACACTCTCCTCGATCCTGCGCCGGATATCTTCTTCATGTCCGGATACCCCGAAGGCCTTCGAATACTTTTCTAAAATATGTATCATCCCAAAACCTCCCTGTGGGTCTGTTCCAACTGCGCTGCAAAGAGAGCCAGAAGCCTGGCAGCCCGTTTGATATCCTTGAGATCCAGCGTTTCCACCGTCGTATGCATATAGCGCAGGGGGATACTCACCTGTACCATAGGAACACCCCGTGCAGCGATCTGCATAGATACAGCATCTGTCCCGCCCGGACGGGGGATAAACTCTTTCTGAAAGGGGACTTCCCACTCCTGCGCCAACTCCATCAGCTTTTCGGTGAGCGCCGGATGAAAATTAGGCCCGATGGCCACAGCCCCGCCTTTTCCGAGTTTCGCTGTATCTCTTTCCGGTATCCCGGGGAAATCGCCGAACGTCACGTCGATGGCGATCCCCACATCCGGGGCGATCTCATAAGCTGTCATGGCTGCTCCGCGGGTCCCCACCTCTTCCTGGACAGTCCCCACCATATAGACATCCCAGTCATGTCTCATCTTCTCCAGGATCTTCAAGGTCTCCAGAAGTACCAGGACGCCGGCCCTGTTGTCCATGGCGGCTCCGGCGTAAAGCCCTCCCTGAAGCTCCGTACAGACATTGTCAAAGAGGACAGGGTCTCCGACCTGTACCTTGCTCTTAAGCGTTATTTCATCCAGGCCGGTATCTACATAAAGGTCATCAAGGGAAGTAATTTTAGCCGTATCCCCCGGTTTCTGGAGATGAGGCGGAGTAGTTCCGATGATCCCCCTGACCTGCTCTTTCCCGTAAATCACCACACTCTGGCCCGGAAGGACGCGGGGGTCATGCCCTCCTACAGCGGCAAGGCGGATAAATCCTCCCTTATCGAATGTCTTGACTAAAAATCCGATCTGGTCGATATGAGCGGCCATCATCACTTTCCCGCCCGATGTCCTTCCCTTCTTCACACCGATGACATTCTGAAACTTATCAATGGTCGCTTCATCAGCCAAACGGGCAAAATAATTTCTGAGAAGGTGAGCCACATCGTCTTCCGCCCCTGATATCCCCGGGGCTTCCGTAAGGGCTTTCAGCATATCTTCAGTTTTCACAGACAAATCCTCCCTTGTTTGCGTGCCTCCTTGACACTGATACAATTTTATTTATAATCAGAGGAACTGTCAAGATATTAAGCATAAGGAGGATTTTATGAAACGCATGATACTTTTGACCCTCATTATCGTGTCCGGCTGGTGCTTTCTGGCTGCTCAAAATGCAGCTTCGTTCTATAACCAAGGCGTTTCCCTGCTGAATCAGGGACAATATCAGGAGGCCGCTGAACAATTCAAACGCGCCGCCATCGAAGATTCGACTCATCTGGAAGCACGCCTCGGGTTGGCTCAGGCCTATTTCAAGCTCTCCCAATGGGAAAACGCCGAAATCGCTTTGAAAGAAGCCCGGGATCTCTCTCCGGATAACCCTGCTATTCTGGATATGCTGGCAAAAGTCAAATATATGCTCAAAAAATATGAAGAGAGCGCCACTCTTCTTGAAGAGCTTTCTGTCAAAGATCCCCAGCCCGACAACCTTTCCCTTCTCGGGAACGCCTACTACCGTGCTGACAAGGGAACCAAAGCTATCAGAGCCTTCGAGCGCTCCCTTGAAGCGGGAAACCGCAATACGGGCGATTACCGTATTCTGGCCTCTCTATACTATCAGGAGTTTAAACAGAAAAAAGATAAAAACGACCTCAAACGTTCATTGTCCATTCTGGACCAGGCTGTTTCCATCAAGCCTGAGCCGGAGACTTACTATTTTAAAGGGCGCTACGCCTATTTCAGTAAAGAACTGGACACCGCCAAAGAAGCTCTGGCAGAAGCCCTGACTCTGGATCCCGGCCACACAGATGCTCTCTACTACCTGACCAGGACCCTTTTTAAGCTCCATGAATACGATGAAGCTCTTGCCACCGGACGCAAACTCATCAACAGGAGTCAGAATTCCAAATATTATGCCTTGTTAGGGGATATCTGCCGGGAGAACGGAGACAACCTTTCAGCTTTGGATTACTACAAACAAGGGGCCACCTATTCCGATAAAACAGGACAATACTGTGCTCAGTATTATGAATACCTGAATCAGCCGAAGCAATAGACGGTTAAAGGGATCAAAAAGACGGGGGGAGGAACACTCCCCCCTTTTTCTATCTATTCACTTGCCTTGTCACGCTCCAGGTTCCAGCTGACCCAGGGGTCCTGGCTGTCTTTTTCAGGATCGAACTCGACCGGGTCGGTGGGGACTCCCTCAGGGGAGATAGCGATCCGGTTCAGCTGTTTCACGATTTTGACCCATTCTTCCATGCTCACTTCTTTTGGGCCTTCGATCTCTACGGGGCCGTCGATCTCCGCCGGAACTGCGGGCATCTGATCGGCATCCCCTGAAGGTTTTTCCCCCCGGACTTCTACTTTTCCGTCATAGACAAAAAGCTGGGCTGAGTCATCCGCATACTGGTCCAAGCGATAGACGGTCCCCCTGACTCCGGCGGTGCCTGTCCTGAAACTGACATTATACTCATCCTTTGAAACGAGCCTTTTGACCTTGGTCCAGAACCGTCCCAGAGTCACTTTGATAGAGACTTTTTTTCGTCCCTTTTCTTCTTTGAGGCTTTCCATATAGATTTTTGAATCGGGGCCTACCCGTACAAGGGTCCCGTCGTCCAATGTGATCTCCAGCTTTCCCTTCTGGGTCGAGATGAAATCTCCTTCACGGACTTCCTGGCGCAGTTCGGCCACAGCATAATTGATCATGACCTGGCCTTCGATATAAGAGACCTTGCCGCTTATCGCAAAGAGCGGGACAGCCAGGGCAAAAATGACAAATGAGATCAGAAGCAAACGTTTCATACTTTTTCCTCTCCTTTTTTCTCTGTTAAACCCTCAATATTATGAACAAAATCATCATATCTTTCAATGGAAGAGGGAACGATCATTTCACGCTCTTTTCCTTTGACCAGCGCCCCGTTTTGGAAAAGTGTAACAGACTCCACCTCGGCCAGGAGGATCTCTTCCCGTTTCCCTCCGGGAGCAAGTTTTGTAAGGCTCTTCTCATCCAGAAGGAATCGCGTAGTCGACATCTTCATAAAAAGGCGGCTGTACTTCATCAGTGGAAAAAACAGGATGAAGGCTCCCAGGATGAGTATATCCGGAACGGCCCCTTCCCTGCTGTTAAGGCGAAAATAAAGATAGGCTCCCACAGCTACCGCCATGGCAATGAGAATACCTCTGGACAGGTAGGACATCTGTCTGATCTTTTTCCTTTGGTAACCGTATTTTTCGAACATCTCTTCTCCCTCACTCCTCGAAATAATCCTTCAGCATCTCTTCGAGCATCTTTCGCGCCCTGAAAAGCCGGCTTTTGACCTGGCCGCTCGTCAATTCAAGTTCTTCAGCGATGGACTCATAACTCTTTCCTTCCAAAGCAGCCTTCTCCACCACTTTCCGGTAATGAACCGGCAGGTCCCTGATGGCAGCCTCTACCGCTCGGGAAATCTCCCGATATTCCATGGTCTCTTCCATGGTAGCCCGCCCGCTTCTCTCCATACGCTCCAACTCCTCTTCGGGGTTGGGGATAAAATGACGCTTCACGAGATTCCGAAGATACATCTTCCACTCATTGGAGACGACAGTGGAGAGCCAGGCCGAAAACGGCCCTTCTCCCTTGTATGTCTCTATCTTATAGTATACCGTAATAAAGACATTTTGAAAAAGCTCTTCCATGATTTCTTCTTCACCATTGAGTTTTCTGATATGCTTCATGACAAACAGAGTATACCGGCGCACCAATTCATCGAAACTTTTCACGTCTCCTTTTTGAACCTGCCTGATAAGCTCCTTTTCGTCAAGCTGCTGAAGATCATCGCTAGTCTTTATATTTTTCCATAATTTCATAAATATCACCCATGAGATAAAAGGAACCGTGGGCTACGATAAGGTCAGAGGGGCCTGCCTCTGCCAATGCCCTCTCCAGCGCTTTTTCCAGGTCTCTTTCCGTCAGTATCCCCGCCCTCTCTCCCGCAGCCATCCGTAATTCTTCCACAGTGGCCGACCGGAAAGAAGAGTTTTCCGTTAAAATCACCTTCCGACAATATTCAAAATCAAGGGAAAGCATTCCCTCAAGGTTTTTCCCGCGTGAATAAGAGACCACCGAGACCAGCCTGCGCCCCGGATACTTCTCCTTCAGAGCTGTATAAAGAGCCCCGACTGATTCCACCGTATGGCCGACGTCTAAGACCCAGAGTCCTCCCCTGAAGACCCTCTCCTCGATACGGCCTCCCAGGAGAGTCTTCTCCGCAGCCCTGACCAGGGTTTCCCTTTCCTCTGAGGACTCTCCCATGCAGTGGAGCGCCTGGTAGGCACAGGCGAAATTACGGATCTGATGTTCTCCTTCCATGGCGAGCTTTACCGGCCCTATTTTTTCCCTGCCGACAAAGAGAAACGAACCCTCAGCAGTGAAATCCCTCCCGTAAAGAAACGGCTTGCCTCCGGCTTCCAGGGCTAGCTCTTCCAGATAGTCCGGGATCCCCTCTTTCTGGGGACCGATGACCACAGGGATCCCGGGTTTGACGATCCCCGCTTTTTCCCGGGCGATATGCCTCAAAGTAGGGCCCAGAGTCTCTGTATGGTCAAGTCCGATGGTATTGATCACAGCACATCGGGGTATGATAATGTTGGTACTGTCCAGACGTCCCCCCATCCCTACTTCATATACGACCCAATCGGCCTTCTTTTCCCTGAAATAGAGAAAGCTCATAAGGGTGATCAGTTCAAAGAAAGTCCTGTAGCGTTTTTCCCGCCCTGAGGTGGCCGGCCTGATCTTCTCCACCAGGCCTGCAAAATCCTCTTCTGAGATCCACTCATCATTGATTCTGATCCGTTCCCGGACATTATAAAGATGCGGGGATGTAAATGTCCCCACACGGAATCCCCGGGCCATGAGCATGTTTTTCAAAAACTCCACCACGCTCCCTTTCCCCTTGGTCCCGGTCACATGGATTGATGGAACCGCTTCCTGAGGGTGGCCGAAGAGAGCGGCCAAAGCGCGAAAGGACTCCAGATTATAATGCGACTCATCATACTGGACGTCTTTCTTGACCTCATAATTGATAAAGGAATTGAGATAAGCTGTCGCTTCCTGAAAATCCATAATATCCTCACTGTTAACCACAAAAATATCACAATTATCAGCAGATGCCAATGGGAAAGAATGGAAAGGGGCGGGTGAACCCGCCCCGCCGGCCTATTTGAATGCTTCCTGGCCGGAAAAATCCCGGTATAGGGTCAGATCGTTAAGGATCTCCTTCTCCTGAGTACTGAGCTCGCCCAAAATATCCTTCGATGCATAGTAACCGAGCCCGGGGCCCAGCATATAGCCCTGTCCGCACATCCCCACCATGTTATAGTAATTTTCCACATCACGGGTAAATCCGACAATGGGGAACCCGTCGGGAGTATTGGGATAGAGGCCCCTCCAGGTCCTTCGCACATTGAGGTTTTTAAGGATCGGCATCAGATCGATCATCCGCCGTGAGATCTGGGGGAGAAAGCGTGATGTCGGGCGCTCGTCTTTTCCCAGGATGGCCGGAGATGGAGTAATACAAAAGATAAACTGTCCCGTCTTATGCTGATAAAAGTAGTAGTTCTTGGATCCGGGAGCTTCCCTCATGTCCACGATCATTGTGGGCAGGATAGGCTGAACAGCATCGGTGATGCCTCCTTCATGGGAATCGGGATTCACAGGGACATCGATCCCCGCAAGACGGGCGACTTCTGCAGCGAATCCGCCGGCGGCATTGACCACGACATCCCCGTGATAAGTCCCTTTATCCGTTCTGATCGAGGTAATCTGTGTGCCCTTTTTCTCCATGGCGATGACTTTTTCACGAAAATGAAAGGTCACGCCGTTTTCCAGGGCATTGAAATAAAAGGCGTTGATAGATCTCATGGGAGAAGCCGATCCGTCATCGGGAGAGAAAGTCCCCCCCCGGAGCCCCTCAGGATTGATCATGGGAAACATCTTTAAGTAGTCGTCCCGGTCAAGCCAATCGATATTGAGCCCATATTTTTTCTGTTTTATCAACAGCTCTTTATAGGTCTTCTCATGGGTTTCTGTATAGGCAGGATAGGAATAGCCGCCCTTTTCCCACTCGATAGGATCTCCGTATGTCTCTTCCCATGTGGAAAAGATCTCAAGGCTTTTCTGACAGATGAGGATCTTGGAACGGTCAGAATGAGTGGCTCTGATTCCTCCGATTGCGCGTTTGTTCTGCCCTTGTCCCGGAGAAGGTTTTTCATCAAGAACGAGGACTTTTTTACCCGCCCGCCCCAGATACATGGCAAGAGGCGTCCCGACACTTCCGGCTCCGATGATGATCACGTCATAATTATTCATGGCTCTCACCGTCCTTTATCCCCGCGAAATAACGAAGAGGCGTATCAAAGAAAAGGGGCCTTAGCGTGTCCCGGGTGATCTCTGAGACATCAGCACCCTCTTCCCGCATGAGCCTCAGAATAATGCTCTGACAGGTCTTCCCTCCGCAAGCCCCCATTCCGGCCCTTGTAATCGCTTTAAGCTGGTTGATGTCACGCACTCCTTTACGGATCAGCTCCCGGATCTCCCCGGCTGTCACACGCTCACACCGGCAGACGATCTCATCGTCGCGGATCTCGGGAATATACTCTCTCAGGGGTTCTGTGACAGTATGGTCTTCCTGAATGATCAGGCCGGCAGCCTTTTTGGCTTCTTCAGCAGGCATTCTGAACTGGACGAGATAGGTATTGGAAACCTTCCCTGCCTTTCTCAGGCTGATCACTTCATATTCCCCGAGAGGATTCCCCGCTTTGTCGGTAACGAAAGCCTTGTCGCCGGCATTCAATCCCTTGTCCCCGAATTCATAGGGCAAAGTGACAGTGGGCATATCACTTTCTTTACGGAAATCCACCAGCGTCACAGCCAATCCCGGACAGATGGCGACACACTGCATACATCCGATACAACCCTTATCTTCCAAAAAAACCGGGACACCCATCATATTCTCAGGGTCGATATAGATGGCATTTTTAGGGCAGACAGACGTACAGGGGTTACACGGGATCTCCTGTCCGCAATTGAATACAGGATAGACTCCCTGATTATGTCCGCTTGTCTGCGGTTCTACATCCCTTCCGGGCCTGCTCTTGAGGATCTCCATCTTTTTTGTCCATTCAGCAGGGATCTTTTTCGACTCTTTCTTTAATTTGCCTGTTATCTCCAGGCCCTTGATCTTTCCGCTGAACATAGCAGCAGAGGCTTCCGCGATCTCTTCGGCATCTCCGGCCAGGTAACTTTCCATGCCGAAATCCAGAGCCTGAAGATGGAATTCATTGACGGGATCAAGCCCCACGGCGATGAGAAGAGTATCGCATGAAAAAGTTTTTTCCGTTCCCGGGACCACCCGGAAACTGTCGTCCACAGAAGCCACGGTCACACTCTCGACAGCCTTATCTCCGTTTGCGCTCACCACAGTGTGCCGGGTGTAGACAGGGACTCCCATACGCACGAGTTTATCTTTGTGGACTCTGTAACCACCCACATCTTTCTGAGCCTCGATAAGGCCCACCACATCGATTCCAGCCTGGAGGGCATGGTAGCCGGCGATGAGGCCCACATTCCCTCCTCCGACGATAAAGAGTTTATCGGATGCCTTCACCAGGTCACGGTTTACCAGTGTCTGAAACGCTCCGGCTCCGTAGACCCCCGGCAGGGTGTTCCCGGGGAAAGGCAAGCTCTTCTCACGAGCTCCTGTTGCGTTCAGGATGATCCGGGGTGTCACAAGGACATAGGTCTCATTGTTTTTAAGCACTCCCACCTTTTTATCACTGTATACGGCAATAGCAGCTGTATCCAGCCAGATCTCCACAGAAGAGAGGCTGCGGACCTCCTTTTCCAGAAACCGGCCGATCTCAAACCCTCTTGTTCCGGCAAAGGAATCCTCCACAGACCCGAAAAATTTATGTGTCTGTAACACAAGCTTTCCTCCAAGCTTGTCTTTGTCATCGATGAGCAGTGTCCTCACTCCGGCTTTTCCTAATTCAATGGCGGCGGTCAATCCTGCCGGGCCGCCTCCGATGATCAGGACATCTGTTTCCACATCTTCGATCTCGTGGAATGTCCCGCTCTCCTCTTCAGCAGAAAGAACCGGAAGCCCCCGCAGCGGTTCTATCCGCATATTTGATCGCAGAGGCGTCATACAGGCCTTCAGAGGCCTTCCATTGACTATCACCGTGCATTGCCCGCATTGGCCGTTAGCACAGAAAAGCCCCAGGGGGGCATCATCTTTCTGATGGTAAGAAAAGGTACGGACTCCGTTGGCAAAGAGCGCAGCGGAGATCATCTCGCCCTCCTGCCCTTTCATCTCACGGCCTTCCCAAAAAAACGTGACTTCCTGTGTGGGAGGAATATCCAGGACCGGATGTTCCTTAATTCGATAATCAGACATATCTCCTCCTCGTCATTCCGTGAAAGGGAACCTGATCCTTCTTCTAAAGATCTTTTTTTAACAGGTGAATTATACCAAATGGAACCGTGTTGTAAATCACTTTTTCAGAGAGAAAAAAGACAATTTATTATTTAGGAAAGGAGGAAGGAGGGCAGCCTCTTTTTCTGCTGATATAAGAGAGGCATTTTTTTCTGAATAGAGAGAAAAAAAGGAAGGAGATAAAGAGAAAGGCGAAGAACTGCAAAGCCGGCTGGAAGACGGCCAAAGATAACAGCGCTGTGAGAAGGGCCGCAGCTCCCAACCCCCCCGCGTACAGGCGCGCCGAAAAGATTTCCAGTGCGAAAAAAAGAAGGCCCGCGGAGATCCAGAAGAGCTGAGTCATGGCCTGCCTCCTTGAGCGTGAGGCATGAAGATCGGCGGAGGAAAACGTTTATGAGACGCTTTTTTGATCATCATGGCGACTTTCGTCCGGATCTCATCCCCGTTTTCGGGTACAGGACATTCTTCGGGAAGAGGCATGCCATAGACCATCCTGATCCCATATTCCATTTCGTCATAGGTCAGGCCGATCTCCCCTTCATCTGTCTGTCCGTGCCACAATCCTCCCGAAGGGATACGGTTTAATATCTTTTCAGGCACGCCCAGAGCCCTGCCCAAATCGACCACTTCTCTTTTAAAAAGATGGCTGATAGGAAGAAGGTCTGCTCCTCCGTCCCCGTATTTTGTAAAATAACCGATTTCCAGCTCTGTTTTGTTCCCCGTTCCCAAAACAAGATAGTTCATCTTCTGAGCATAGGCATAGAGAAGGGTCATCCGCATCCTGGCCTTGATATTGGCCAGAGCTACCTTTTCCATCCGGTCTTCGACTTCTTTGAGATCGGCCCGTCGGACCTGTGATCCGGCAAGAGAGGCTAAGGGCCGATAAGCCTCCTCAAGGTCCAGAACATGATACGGGACAGAGTTTTCCTCACACAACTCCCGGGCGAGCGACTCATCATCGCTTTGGTTCCCGCAGGGCATGATCAGCCCCAGGGTCGTCCCCGGAAAAGCTTGCTTTGCCAGGAGGAGTGTCACGGCAGAATCCACTCCGCCTGAAACTCCCAGCACCACTCCGTCTCCCCCGGCATTGACGACTTTTTCATAGATCCATAAAACGATCTCTTCACGCAGCTGTCTTTGATCCATTACGACTCCCCGTGTATCCTGACCCATCCTTTTCCGATGCGTCGTTCCCATCCTTTGAGTTTATAGACTGCCCCCCGGATACCCGGCATGATCCTGATCTGCCTGTCCAGGGCTTCCAGGGTAGAGCGATACTCGTGACTCAGCTTCTCCTGGATCAATTCTTCAGAATAGTAATAATCACGCCGGATCCTCATTACGGCCACATCCTGGCGTTCGATCTTTCCCTTGATATAGGCCACCCCGTTGATGACTGAGATATCCAGAAGCGCTGTCTGAAGCCCGAGGCTCACAATGACTCTTCTCACCATGGAGGTCAGCTGAAAATCATTAATACTCATTATCCGATATACCGTTTCAATGCGGCCAGGGCTTCCTCTTCTGTGATCATCTTCATTTCTTGCAGAAAGCGGATAAAGCCTTTCAGATAATTTGAAGAGACTGACCTGACCACGTCATCCCATAAGCCTTCTATCATCTCATCCTTGAGGCCCGGAACTTTTTCCAGGAGAGCAAAAACAGACTCCTTCGGTTCCTCTTTCTTCATGGCATGGAATATCCTGAATGTACCTGCCAGAGAATCGTCTGCGATTCCCTGAATAAACTCGCCCACCAGTTCAGGATCCTCTTTCATCATGAGCAGCCTGAATTTCAGCATATTGGCTGAATAGTAGCGGGGATTCACAGTAAGGGCTTTCTCGCAATAGTCCAGGGCTTTCCCGACATCATTTTCCGAGAAATAATATTCAGCCAGCCTGTAAGCCACATCGGGCCAATCAGGATGACTTTCGAAAATCACATGAAGGAGCTCCCTGGCCCGGTCAAAGTGACCAAGCTCCGATTCCACATAGGAAAGTTCCAACCCGATCTTTTCATGCTCCGGGTGGGCTGAATACCCTTCTCTAAGTGCTTCTCCGGCAAGGGACAGTTCCCCCTGGGCATAACACAGTTGCCCCAGGGAAAGAAGAAGCTCTGCTTTCTTCGCTGAAGCGAAAAAGGCCGTGACATAGTAGAGAAAGGCCCGCCTCCAACGTCCTTCTGTCTGGGCGATCCTTCCCAGGATCAGATAATACTCCCCGGCCAACTCCCCTTTGAAAAATGAGCGCTCCAGGAGATCCCGATGTTTTTCGACCTGTTCGCTTAACGCGAGAAACCGGACCTGCGGATAACCGCTCATCTCAGGAGGATGACGATCCCCCGATTCCATACAGGTTCGGGCTGTCTTATATTTTTCATAATGATCGTTGATCTTGACCAGTTCCGCCATATACCTTCGCGACTCCTCCTGACGGCCGGAACAGTGAAGAAGGACAGAAAAGGGAAAGAGGACATCGGGATACCCCTTTCCCTGTTTCAGCATTTCTCTGAAGAAAGTCTCCGCTTCACGGCTGTCCTGTTCCACTTCACGGGAGAGCAGGGAGATCTCTTCGCTTTGAATAAGCGTTCTGATATTTTCACTCATCATTAATCATATCACCTGTTTCTGTACTTCTCAAGGGCCAACCCTAACAACTGAATACTCCGCCGCATATCTTCTTCTTTCAGGACATAAGCGATCCGGATCTCATTCTTCCCCTTCCCGGGAGTAGCATAAAAACCGCTGGCAGGAGCCACCATGACTGTCTCGCCTTCATGGGAAAAGCTTTCCAAAAGCCACCGGGCAAAATCCTCGGCGTTTTCTATAGGGAGTCTTACCACTGTGTAAAAAGCTCCGGCCGGTTTATGAAAAGTCACGCCTTCAATCAGCCCCAATTCTTCAAAGACCACATCACGGCGTTTTTTGTATTCTCTCCGGGCCTCATCCAGATAATCTGGTCCTGTCTCGTAGAGAGCCACAGAGAGCACCTGGTCGATGGTGGGCGGACAGAGCCTGGCCTGGGCCAGGACCATGGCGGCATCGATAAACTCCCTGTTCTTTGTGATCATGGCTCCGATACGGGCTCCGCAGGCGGAATAGCGTTTGGAGACAGAATCGATGAGGATCACGCGCTGAGCATTCTCTTTAAAATGCATGACGCTGCTGTGCTCCCGTCCGTCATAGACAAACTCGTTATAGACTTCGTCACCGATTACGGTGAGGTTGTAATCTTCGGCAAGCCGGAAGACTTTTTCCATGTCTTCACGTGTATGGACAGTGCCTGTGGGATTATTTGGAGAGCAGATCAGGATAGCCCGGGTATTCTCTGTGACGGCCTCTTCCATCTCCTCTTCTGAAGGCAGGTGAAACCCGTTTTCCACGGTGGTCGTCAGAGGTTTGATTTTGACCCCGGCCATCTTTGCGAAACCGTTATAATTGGCGTAATAGGGCTCAGGGATAAGGACCTCGTCTCCGGTATCCAGTGAGACCATAAAGGCAAAGTAGATGGCCTCGCTGCCGCCATTGGTCACCATGATATCTTTTTCATTTACATCATAACCGATCCCGCTGAAATAGCCGGCCATGGCTTCACGGAGTTCCGGAATACCGTTAGAGGGAGCATAGGAGAGGACTTTCTCCTTAAAGGACCGCAGGACTTCAAAAGCCTTCGGGGGCGTCTCCACATCGGGTTGTCCGATATTGATGTGGTAGACCTTGATCCCTCTTTTTTTGGCAGCATCGGAAAAAGGAACTAATTTTCTAATCGGGGACGGAGGAATAGTACTCATTCTTTTGCTCACAGGCATTGCAGGCTCCTTTTTTTGATAAAAAAAAGGCACGAAGATGATATCCTCCGTGCCTTTCTCTTCTTAGAAATTGTATAGTCTCGTCAACGTAACGTGAAGTTGTACGTAAACCCGAACCATACGGCCACGGGAACACCATTGTTTTCTGCAGGCTTGAACTTGGCCCGGTAAGCAGCCTCGACGGCAGCTTTATCCAGAGCCTCGGAAACACCCTTCATCAGAACCACTTTCTTCACATCACCGTTGATGTCGATCCATGCTTTGACAAACACACGCCCCTCAAGGCCGGCTTTTCTGGCCAGTTCGGGGTACTCCGGCGGTGGTTTACTCACAACGACCGGAGCATTGGAATAAGGGATGAAAGCATCCGGAGGCGGTATCTCAGTATCCACCGCCTGCTGATCCAGATCTAGGTCTGTATCGGCAATGGTCGCTTCCTCATCAACCTCTTCATCCTCTTCAGCTTCCACGACCTGTTTAGGCTTCTGGACGACCTGAGGTTCCGTAGGCTCCTGGATCACTTCTGTCTGATCCACGACGTCGACTTTCACTTCCCTGATCTTCTTCGGCCTGTAAGGCTGCGGTTTGGGACTGGGAATCGTCCACAACATAAGAAGAATCAGAGCAAAGCTGGCAATAAGAGCTATCCGTGTGAACAACGGATCCATGTCCTGTAATCGCTTAACATGTTCTGCCATTGCTCATCACCTCCCGCCGCTTTCGACGTTTGCACCCAAAACCACCCGGAGGGCTCCGGAGGCTTTGAGCTCCTCAAAGACGGCATCGACGGCTCCGTAACGGGCAGTCTTGTCGGCTTTGATCTCCACGATCAGCTCTCCGTTGGTCTCAAACATTTTCTGGTCCATGAGATTGCTGACAAACTCCATAGGAACGAATTTGTCCTCGATGGCCACTTTTCCCTGATCGTTGATCCAGACGATGGCCAGATTTTTTCTCTGAAGCTTCTCAACCTTTTCAGCCAAGGGGAGTTGCAAGTCGATTCCACTGTCCACCTTAAATACCGTTGTGACCATGAAGAATACCAGCAAGAGGAAGGCGATATCTGCCATGGAAGCGGTGGGTATCTTGGCGTCAGCGCTTTTCTTTTTCCGTTTAATAACAGCCATGACTTCCCTCGCTATCTTTTCTTGTTAACTTGTAATGAAATCTTTTTCATTCCGATCTTCTTCATTTCGTCGAAGATACTCAACATCCATTCGTAGCGGGCATTGACGTCTGTCTTAATGATCACGACCAGCTTGTCGTTCTCCTTCATCCGGGATTCGACATAGTTGGAAATGGTGGTCAATTCCTGCATCGGCTGATCATCCACATAGATGTTTCCCGCGCTGTTGATAAAGATCTTGCACAGATTCTGTTTGGGGATCTTCGCCGAACCTTGAGCTTCTCCGGGCAACATAATGGACAGGCCCTTGTCATTGAAGAACCCTGTCGTCACCATGAAGAAGATCAGCAGAAGGAACGCAATATCCGCCATGGATGAATCGGGGATATCCTCCTGCACTTTCAAGCGACTTTTTCTTAACATGCGTCCCCCTTCAATTATTTGGCCTTGGTCTGGGTCTTCAAAATCTCAAGAAATTCTCTTGTGCTCTCTTCAACGCTCAGAATAATGGCCGATACTTTGGCGGTAAAATAGTTGTAAAACAGGTTGACCGGAATAGCGATAGTCAGTCCTGTAGCTGTGGTGATCAACGCTTCGGAGATACCGGAGGCCACGACAGTGGCTTCAACGCTTCCCGCCATGGCGATAGCATCAAAGGCGTGGATCATACCGAGAACTGTCCCGAGGAACCCGATCATGGGGGCGACTGTAAAACCGGTCACCAAAAAGGTCAGGTTCTTCTCAAGGAAAGCCAGCTCAGTGTTGGCTGTACTCTCGATTGACTTTTCCACTTCATTCATGTCCCCGCTCGTCTGCTGGAATTTCAGCAAGCCGGCTCTCATGATAGAGGGTACGGGGCCGGGAGTGACTTCGCACACTTCGATCGCTTCATCAACGTTTCCCTGAACGAGGTGAGATTTGAATTCCACGAGGAATTTCTTGGCTGACCTGGTCGCTTTGGCGTAGACAATAAAACGCTCAATAATTACGACTAATGATAATATTGCCACCAGGGCAAGAAGATACATTACAGATCCACCTCTTACAAAAAGTTCCATCATAATAAAAACCTCCCTATTCTGTTTTTTCAATTATAATAACCCCAAAATCAGAAGTCAATAAAAATATTGAAAAGCCAAGACAAAAAGCCTGAAACTCTTTTTTATTGTTTTCAGGGCACTTAACAATTCTTTTCGTTTTGAATTATTTTAATATAGTGTTTGATTTAACGATTCAGCTGTCCCAGGGCCGGCCGGATCCTCCGAGCTGTCCAGAGAACCCCTGCTGCCTTGAGTAAGTCCAAAGGAAGAAAGGGCGCCACCCCGTATTTGATGACCAGGATCATGGGGAAATCTCCCTCCATATAGATATTCTTCACCCAGTAGAGCCAGGCGCCGCCCGTCAGGTAGATCACGCCCAAACCGGCGGACAGGGCCAGAAATCCGCCTGCCGTAGTCTTCGCCCGGGGATAGAGGACCCCGGCCAGGGCCCCGCCCAGGACAAACCCTGCCAGATAACCGAAGGTAGGTGAGACAAAGTACCCCGGGCCGCCGCCTCCTGAAAAGACCGGAAGCCCTGCCAGGCCCAGGAAAATGTAGAGAAGGGCAGGAAGAGCCCCTCTTATTCCAAGCAGCGCCGGGCCCAGAAGGGCGAAAAAGACCTGAAGGGTCAACGGAACCCCTCCCGGCAAAGGAATCCTGACAAAGGAACCGGCGATAAGAAGAGCCGTCAAAAGTGCCGTGACAGTAAGACGGGAAGCAGGCCTTTTCATCCTTCTCCTCCCAGGCGGATCCAGGCGCCGTGCCTTTTGTGAGTCTTATCCCTTCTATAGCTGAAAAGGCCTGGCGAACAAATAGTGCATCGGGGGTCCACCGTGATCCGAAAGCAGCCCCTCGAGACAAGAATGCTCTTCAGATATCCGGGGATATCCAGGTAGGACTTCCCGCGTCTCCTTTCAATAAAGGGAGCCATGCTTTCGGGAAGAAGGGTAAAAATATCTTCCATGACCTCGTAACAACAGGCCCGCGCCGACGGGAAAAGATGGACAGACAGCTTAGCTGCTTCGATCCCCTCCCGTGCCATGATCTCAAGTCCTTTTTCCAGGATACCTGCAGCAGCCCCTCTCCAACCTGCATGAAGGATCATGGCAGGCCCCTCGTCGCCCCAGAGCGCCACAGCTGTGCAGTCCGCGACCCGGACCATCAGCGTCAACCCGGGGATCCGGGTCACCAGGCCGTCACACGGCCCGTAGATACCCTCCTCAGCGACCGTCAGGATCGCACTTTCGTGTACCTGACGGCATAGCGCCGCAGGCTTGAGAAAGGCCGGGACATCCCCCGAAGAGAGGTCCTCAAGAAGAAAACCGGTCTCGGCCACACTCAATCCTCATATTTCGGCCAGCAGCAATGCTTATATTTTTTCCCCGATCCGCAGGGACAGGGGTCGTTTCGTCCCACTTTAGCTGTCTTTGTGATGGTCTTGGTCTTCCCCCGCTCCCCCATAGCTGCATTTGTCGTCGTGCTGTATTCCAGGCGGGCGGCTTCAGTTTCAGGAGAGTTCTCCTTCTTTTCCACGGCGACATGGAAGACAGCGCGGATGATATGGTGTTCGATGGTGGTATCCAGTTGGGAAAACATCTCGAAGGACTCTTTTTTATATTCAAAGAGAGGGTCTTTCTGGGCGTAGGCCCTGAGATTGATCCCCTCCATGAGATTATCGATGGCATAGAGATGCTCCCGCCAGTTCCTGTCGATGGTGTCCAGCATGACCAGGCGCTGAATATTCCGCATGGTCTCCTCTCCGAACTCCGCTTCACGAAGATCGTAGAGTCTCTCTACCCCGTCCATGACCATGGACTTAAGCTCTTCACGGGAGGGATCTTTGTCCGGGTCAAAAGGAAAACGCAGCGCAAAATATTCAAGCAGATAATCATTAAGGCCTTCGTAATCCCAGTCAAAGGAACGGATATCGGGGGGACAGTAGAGATCCAGCCCCTCATCCACCACTCGCTCCATAATATTAAAGATCTCGTCTTTGAGAAGATCCCTGCGATGCACCCTCAGGCGTCCGTCCTGTCCGGTTTCCAGCAGTTCATATTTTTTCAGAAGGTCCGTCAGGAGCCTTTCAAATCCAAGTTCTTCGATAGTTACCCGAAGCTCTTTCTCATCGCGGAACTCTTCTTTTGAAAGAGTTTTGAAGAAGGAAGCGATGTAAGCTGTCTCCAGGACAAAGTTCCGGTTCTCATAGATCACGGCACGTTGCTTGTTCATGACATCATCATATTCCAGCGTATGTTTCCGGATCTGGAAATTGCGATGCTCCACCTTTTTCTGAGCGCTTTCGATCTGCCGTGAAATAAGAGGATGTTCTATGGCCTGCCCCTCTTCCATGTTGAGCCGGTCCAAAACAGAGATGATCCTGTCGGATCCGAAGAGACGCATGAGATTGTCTTCAAGAGAGACGAAAAAGCGCGAAAGTCCGGGATCCCCCTGACGTCCGCTTCGTCCCCGAAGCTGACGGTCGATCCGCCGGCTTTCATGGCGCTCTGTACCGATGACATAGAGGCCGCAGGGGACATCATCCATACACTCTTTGATAGGATGTGGAGGCTCACCTTCATGATCCCCGCCCACAAGGAAACACTCTTCACACTCTTTGACTCCTTCCCCCAGTTTAATATCGGTCCCGCGCCCCGCCATATTGGTAGCGATGGTCACGGCGCCGGCTTTCCCGGCGTCGCTGATGATCTCCGCTTCCTTGAGATGGTTTTTGGCATTGAGGACATTAGCCCTGATCCCTTTCCGTGTGAGCATCCTGGCAAGAAGCTCGGAATCCTCCACAGAGACCGTGCCTACAAGAATTGGCTGGGAAGAAGCGTGCTTCCGTTCTATTTCATCGATTACAGCATTAAACTTCTCTTTTTTCGTCTTGAAGACGAGATCGTTGTAATCAAACCGCCGGACAGGCTTATTGGTAGGGATGACGATGACCTCCATCCCGTAGATCTCCTTGAACTCGGCAGCCTCTGTGATAGCCGTTCCGGTCATCCCGGCCAGCTTGTCATACATCCGGAAAAAATTCTGGAGCGTGATGGTGGCAAAGGTCTGGGTCTCTCCTTCAATAGTTACCCCTTCCTTGGCTTCCAGGGCCTGATGCAGTCCGTCGCTGAAACGGCGGCCGGGCATGAGGCGCCCGGTATACTCGTCCACGATCAGGACTTTGTTATCCTGGACCACGTACTCCACATCCTTTTCAAAAAGGGAGTAGGCCCGGAGAAGCTGAGAGACGGCATGAAGGATCTCGCTTTTTTCGGCATACTCCTTCTGGACTCTCCTTTTTTCCTTTTCCCTCTCCTTTTCATCATCTGTCGTCTCGTCGATACGGGCGAAGGTCTCCCCGATGTCTGTCAGTTCGAACAAAGCCGGGTTATCCGGGGACAAAAGGCGCCGTCCGTTCTCCGTCAGATCGGCCACATGCCTCTTCTCATCGATGACATAATAGAGATCCTCTTCAAGGAGATGAAGGCTCTTGTCTCTCAGATAGGCCAGTTCGGTATCCCCGATCAGCCGCTGTATCCTGGTCTCCTGTTTCATCTTCATCAGCTGTTTGTGTTTGGACAGCCCTTTTTCCGCTGTCAAAAGAAGCTTGCCGGCCAGCCGTTCCTCTCCCTTCTCCAGAGCCTCCTGGGCTTCCCGGACAAGACGGGAGACCTTGTCCCGCTGCTTCGAGACCAGGGCACGCACCTTCGGGTTAAAATCCCTGAAATAGGAGTTATTGCTCCTCTGGACCGGGCCGGATATGATCAGCGGTGTCCTGGCTTCGTCGATGAGGATGGAATCCACTTCATCGATAATGGCGAATTCCCTGTATTTCTGGACCTGTTCATCCAGTGACCAGACCATATTGTCCCGGAGGTAGTCAAAGCCGAATTCGCTGTTTGTCCCGTAGACGATATCTTTCGTATAGGCTGCTTTCCTCTCGTTTGTATCCATCCCGTTCTGCAGACAGCTCACCGTCAGCCCCAAGGTCTCATAAAGAAGACCCATCCACTGACTGTCCCGAAGGGCCAGATAATCATTGACAGTGACCACATGGACCTGGCCCTTAAGGGCGTTCAGGTAAGCGGGCATGGTCGCTACAAGGGTCTTCCCTTCTCCGGTAGCCATCTCGGCGATCTGCCCGTCATGGATCACCATGCCTCCGATAAGCTGTACGTCAAAAGGGACCATATCCCACTCTTTGTCGTGCCCTGTGACTTGGGCTGCTGCTTTTGTGTCTGCAAGATACCGGCAGCTTCTTTTGACAAGAGCAAAAGCTTCGCAGAGGATATCGTCTGTTGTCTTGCCTTCACGGAGAGCTTCTCTCAACTCTTCTGTCTTCTTTCTGAAATCTCCGGGATCCTTCAGTGTCCCCAGGAAAATCTCATAAAAACGGTTGATCTCGTCAACACGCTTATTGTAGCGTTTTACTATCTTTTCCTGGTAATTGCCAAAAATCGTCTGAAAGATGTTTGCCATCGTTGTCACCTACCTTAATACTTTAAGTGGATTAATCGTTTCGTTATTTATCCTGACCTCAAAATGGAGATGAGGGCCGGTAGATCTTCCGGTAGACCCCACAAAACCGATAATGGATCCCTTCTCAATAAAATCACCTGTCTTCGCACTGCACACACTGAGATGTCCGTACCGTGTGGAAAGGGCCCCTCCATGGTCGATGATGATCAGGTTCCCGTACTCTCCCGCCATCCCGCTCCATAAGATCCTTCCCCGTTCCGCAGCGTAGACAGGAGCCCCCATACTGTTCCCCAGATCCACAGCATTATGAAAATAGCTCTCCCCTGTGATAGGGTCCCAACGCATCCCGTAGTAAGATGTAATATGCCCTTCACGCACAGGGTAGATAAAAGAGAGTCCCCGGTTAAAGACATATCGGCGTATCAGCTCGTTCTCCTCTTTGGACAGGACCCCGTCCAGATTGTCGATCTTTTTATGGAGAGACGAATAGACCGAGGAATAAGCTTCAAGGTCCCTTTCGTTAAAAAGCAGACGGACCTGTTCTGCCTGAGAACCCCCGATCCCCTCTTCACGGATCTCTCTGCCCCCCTGCAGCCGGGCTACGTGGGTCACTTTCTCTTCCAGTTCCGCATAACGTTCTTCAGCATCTCTTTTCCAGTTCAAAAAGGTAAATGTAACCCTGCGGAATTCCCCATGCAGAGACTCCATCTCCCGGCGAAGGGCGATATTCTGTTTTTGAAGCCACGAGTTCTCATCCAGAAGCGGAGCTGTATCGCATTTGAGTCTGTGATACTCAGAAACCCACATCCCCGCAAGAAACAGCCCTCCCGTAAAGGCCGTGATAAGCAGGATCACTCCGATACGGAGCCATCTGTGTCTGATGGAAAAGCGCTTGATCTCCGCTGTGTCTTCACCAAGGATGAGAATATGATAACGTCTATTGTCCATGAAGACGTGTCACACCCCTCAAGACCTTGTTCTCTTCGGGAATGAGATACTTCATAGGGTCTTCCAATTTGCCGTTATGGATAACTTCATAATGAAGATGTGTCCCCGTGCTGCGTCCGCTGTCCCCCATCGTTCCCAGATATTGCCCTTTGGAGACATACTGTCCTTTCCGCACGCTGATCGTGTCCATATGGCCATAGCGGGTCTCATAACCGAACCCGTGTTCGATCATGATGACATTGCCATAGACCCCGAACCATCCGGCAAAGACCACATAGCCGTTGGCAGCGGCTTTGATGGGAGTCGACGGCATATTGGCTATATCCAGTCCTGTATGGAATTCACGCTGTCCGTTAAAAGGGGATTTCCTCCAGCCAAACTTCGATGAGATCCACCCGTCAGCGGGCCAGATGGTGGGAACATGCTCCCATTTCTGCACGCTGTTCTCCATCTTTTCCACGACACGGTAGAAACCGCTTTTCAGAAGGTTCAGCTTAAGCTCCACCTGGGAAAAGACGATATTGAAATCGTTGGTCATAGAGGATTCATCCACTCCCGACAGGTCGTCCGCTTCGGACAATCCGATCCCACCCATGGAGAGGTTCTCTTTTCCCTGAAAGATCGGAGGAAGGGAGTTCAGGATAAGGACATTATCGCAGATCTCCTGCAGTTCCACAAGTTTTCCGTCGAACTGCCCCAGTTTTTCTTCCAGTCTGACATAGTTCTGCTTCAGACTTTTATTCCGTGTCTTGAGTAAAGCGATCTCCCCTTTCAGAGCGGCCTTCGTCAGAGGCCCGGAGATATCGACAAGTGCAAAGATAATGATCAGCCCCGCGCCCACAAGGACCGTCCAGAAAAGAGAGGCAGGTATTGAGATCTGCCAGACGCGTCTGTTGGAAGGAGGGATGACCTTAACGGTAAATTCTTTCATCTATCGTCCTTTGGAATAGATTTCATTGGTAATGACCAGCCCTCCGGAAGAACGCTCCACGCGGAGAGGTGTTCCGGAAGCCGTCTGCCCCCCCGCCTCCCTGAAGAGCCGTATGATCTTTTCCACATAACTCATGGTCTCCGGATAGGGCGGGACTCCCCCGTACATCTCCACCGCAGCAGGGCCGGCATTGTAGGCAGCCAGAGTCAGGCGGAGATTGCCGCTGAAACGGTTGTACAGAGACTTGAAATAACGGACCCCGGCATAGACATTCTCTTCGATATCAAAGGGGTTGGATACCCCCAGCTGACGGGCGGTCTCCGGCATGAGCTGCATCAGGCCCATGGCCCCCACACGGGAGACGGCATAAGGTTCGAACTGAGATTCCACCTGGACCATGGCCGCGATCAGGCGTGAATCGACATTGTAATGACGGGCGGCTTTCCGGATGGTCTCATAGATGGACCCCCCCTTTTCCCGCAGGGGGGCTCTGCTGGCATACTGATATCCGGAACGGAGAGGAGTCTCCGTCATATCAGGATCCTCTTCTTTTATAAGGGACATGGTCTTGGTATCTGCCTTCTGGATCACGATCTCTGCCTGAAGAGAAAGTGTGGCGAATAAGAGAAAAACAAAGATCCCCGGCAGGCGCATCATTCTCCTAACGAAACAGGTTTCAGCTGTTTCAGGTCTGTGACAAAGGCCCGGACAAGGCCCGTATCATCTCCGGCCACAACAGTATCCCCCCAAACAAGAGGAGTCCCGTGGACAGGCCCGCCCATGGGCCCTTTCCAGACCAGTTCTCCTTTTTCGGCATCCAGGGCATAGAGTGATCCGTCATAACTCCCGATATAGAGGATCCCGTTATGGAGAGAGGCCCCGGACCTGACGACTCCTTCCGTGGCAAATTTCCATATAAGAACCCCGCTTTTCTTATCCAGGGCATAGACATGATGGTCTTCTGACCCGACATAGACGGCTTTTTCCCCTGCTGTGACCTTGCTCCCGATCTCTTTTTGGGCCTCAAAAGTCCATAGCACTTTCCCGGTGGTTGTATCCAGGGCATAGAGCCGATGATCGTCACATCCCACATAAAGTACTCCCTCGGAAAGAGCAGGGGTCGAATAGATATCGTCTCCCAGTTTTTTTGTCCAGAGGGGTTTGCCTGTTTCGGTATCAAGTGCATAGATCGTGTCGTCCAGAGAGGCAGCGAAGAGGATTCCTTCTCCCAGGGCCGGGCCGCTCCAGACAGGGTTTTTGGTGGGATAACGCCAGGCCATCTTTCCGTCGTTATTCCTGACTGCATAGACAAAACCGTCCATGGAGCCGAAATAGACCTTTTCTCCGTCACTCACGGCCTTGGAGATGATCTTCTCTCCTGTTTTGAATTTCCATACGATCTTTCCGGTGGACAGAGAGAGCCTGTAGAGATACCCCTTGAATGTTCCGATGAAAAAGGAATCGCCCTCTGCTAAAGGGGCGGCGGCGATCTCATACGCCATGGGAGCTCGCCAGGAGAGTTCATGGCCGGGATAGGGGTATGCATAGATATAAGTATCTTTTGAAGCGATGAGAAGGATGTCATCGGTGCCGGACGGGGAAGCTGTAATACTGCCTCCATACTTCTTTTCCCACGCGATCTTCGCTTCGAGGGGTAGGTTCTTTTCAAGGTAGGTGACCTGGGCGGGAGGATTATCCCCGGGCGGGGTAATATCCCCCTGAGGACCCTCTCCCGGGCCCGAATGCAAATAACCGCGGATAAGGTTGAATATCAGAAAGGAAAGGAGGAGAACAGCAGCCAGGACCCCCAGAGCTCTCCAGGGAATCATAATCCCGGGTGCAGAAAATTCCAAAGTCAGGGTCAGGACTTCAGACTGGCCCAGACCATCCTGCTCGTAGGCTCTTTTAGACAGTTCGCGGGCAGCCACCTGGATCGTATATTCATCGAGGATATCGGCAAAAGGACGTTCAGAGACAGCTTCAGCGATATTTTCCGAGACGACAGCGATCTTGTCTCCCGGGAAAATGGTATATTCTCCGAACTGGACATGCCCTTCCCAGTGGCAGCGGTCATTGCTCTCTCCGTTCACATGCCAGAGCTGGTCTTTCCGGGACAGAAAGGCCTTATAACGATCGGTGGTAGCAAAATAGAGGGTCTTATGGGAAATGATCCCGATAAAAAAATCCCCTTCCTGGGCCAAATCCCTGAGAGTCAGTTTCAAAGCCATGAGGATCCCTGTCTTTTCGGTCCGTTCCAGATACTGGTCGATGACCGAGACGATCCACTCTTCCTGGATCAGCGGATTGGCAATCACAGAAAAGAGGTACCCATAGCGGGACATATCTTTGCGGGTATAGACGTTGTGATAATGAAAATGCTTTTTCCCGAGGGTCTCGCTTTTAAGCGGGATCGCTTCGCCCACAATAACCGGATATTTCGCCATAGTTTTTTCCTCCTTGGATAATTATATAGTAAATACCTTCTATATCAAGACTTTTCAACAACAGAAGGCCATCCGCCTCCTTTCCTGTTGCAATGCCTCTCATTATGGGTATAATCCTTTTTATGGTGTCTTTTCTTTGTGCAGCAGCCTTTTTCAGAGCAGAGAACACGCCGGGCTTTATTTCAGCCCTTCTGGAACTGGCCGGAAAAATATCCTCTTTTATCCTCTCAATCAGGTTTTCCCTGGAGGAGCGTTTTCTTCTGCTGACCAATGCCCTGTGGCTTTTTCTCCTGTGTGTCACACTGGCCATGGCAGCCTACCTCGTTTTCCTCAGCTACAAATATCTGGATACCGTCAAGTTCCGGGCGCTAAGAAGCTTTTTCAACGGCAGTCCCTCTCCCTGGGTGATCCTCATCGTCAACATCGCCGTCAGCCTTGCTTTTTTCCTGGGAGGCTGGATCCTGGTCTTTTTTCTGAACCTTCATAACTTTACAAAAAAAGAGCTCAGGACTCTCACCATCTGGGCCCTTTTTATCTTTATCCCCTTTGGGGTCACGGTGACACATGCAGGCTGGTTCGACGCTGTGGCAGCCCGCTCTCCCCTGGCTCTTTTAAAAGCTTTTGACCGGGAGGATATCTCCCTTTTAAGGGAATACCGGGAAGACGCTTTTGTCCGGGACAACCCCCTCTATCTTTATCTCATGGCCACAGGCCGGGGAACTCCTGCTGAAGGGACCTCTTACAGACGGACAGCGTCACTCCTTCAAAGAGCCGTTGCAGGGGGCTATGAGTCGGCAGCTGTCTACAATAACCTCGGGAATGCCCTGCTCATGCTGGATTCCTCAGAACAAGCTTTGGCCTATTATGAACGGGCACTCTCCGCCGCCTCCCGAGATCCTGTCATCCTCTACAATATCTCCCAGTATTATCTCTACCGGGATGACTATGATACAGCAAAGATCTTTTATGACAAAGCTTTCGCCGCCAAGGGGCAGCTCGAACTCCCTGTACTGGACTGGGAGAATATCATCCTTCTGGAAAAGAAGATCGCTCCTTCCTTTGTCTGGCATTCGTTTTTGCGGGATACCGCCCGCTGGGATTTTCCTGTCAAAGCTCTCTCTTACAGCAAACTGGCCTTTTTCCCGGCCTTTTCCGCGATCCTGCTTATCCTTATCCTGTTTCTCTTCCCCCTGACAGTCAACTGGGCCTCATTTGTAAGGTGTGAATCTTGCGGCATCCCTATCATTCCGGGATCTGCCACCACTTCCCATCGGGGGCGCATCTTCTGTTCACGGTGTCATCTCATGCTGCCTGTCTATCTTCACCAGAAGGCCGGAAGGCATTCCATGGCCCGGAAGATCGATACTTTAAAGACCTATTTCATCAACCTGATCTACCCGGGGAGCGGCTATATTATCAAAGGAGCCACGGTCTCAGGTTCGATCTGGGTCTTTTTGACCACCTCTCTTATCACTACTGCTCTTTTCAGCCGTTATCTCCTCATTTCCGACCTGAGGGCGATTTCTTCACTGAATGACCTGCTCCTCTTCTATCCTCTCTTTTCCCTGGTTTCCACGGTGATGCTGCCTTTCTTTGCCAGGAGGAGCCTATGATCGACCATCCCGTCCTACTGGATTATTCCTCCTTTAAAAAAGCCGTGGAGAATATATCTCTTCTTGAAAAGACAGGTACGCTGGATATCCGCGATAAAAAGACAGAACAGTCTTATTACTTTTATATTAAAAACGGGGAGATCATCTATATCGAGGAGCATCCGGTCTGCCTTGAAAACAGGATCGGCGACACCCTTCTGCGGCAGGGATTGATCACAGAAACCCAGCTTCAGCAGGCCCTGGAAAAACAGAAAAAGAATACCTATGAGTTTTTGGGAGACCTTCTTTTGAAAGAGGGGTATATCTCCCCCAGGGAGCTGCTGGCTTCGCTGACTTACCAGATTGAGAATGTCCTCTTCTCTATTTCCCTGATCCGGGACGGCGAGTTTGTCTTCAGGGAAGGCGAGACTCCCGACAGGATGCCTCAGATCCCCTACACGATCACTCTCAGCAACCTTCTGCTGATCTTTCTGAACTCCTCGGAGATCCTTGTCAAAATGCCTTTCCTCATCGAAGGGCTCGATATATCTCTGAGAATCGACTCTGTAGCAGTCAATATCCATCAACTCAACCCCATGGAGCAGTCAGTGATCGACGACTTCAGAAAAGGCCGTTCTATCAAGGATATCCTCGAGAATGCCGGGGAGACCAACCACATTACCATGTTGAGCGTCATCGCCGACCTCTATGACAGAAACATTCTTCGTCCTCCCGGCGAGAGTATGAAGAGTCAAAGCAAAACAGCACCTTCTGCTGCCCCTGAAGAAGCTCCGAAAAAGGAAACTCCTGTAACACCACCTGAAAAAAAGCCGGAACCGGAAAAACCCGCTCCTCAGGAAAAGACACCGGCTTCCCGGCCTCGCTATACGGAAGAGCCTATCCAGTTTGTCTATAAACCCGAACCTCAGCAGACGCCGGTGGCACCGGCCCCTCCCCCGCAACGGGAGATTCCGCATCGCCAGACACCTCGGAAGAGAACCCCGGCACCTCCTCAGAAGAGAATTCCTCCTCCCCGTCCGGCCGTTTCTTCCTCAGCCCGGCCGCCCAGGCCTTTGCAGCCCCCCCGTCCAGGGACATATGCCCTGGTTGAGGCCCTGTCCTTTATCTCAGTCCTCTTCCTTCTCATCCTCTACCTGGCCCTTTTGAAGCCTCTGTTTAAGACGCCTGTGACAGATCACTTAAGTATTATGAATCCGGAAGCTTTCCGGGAGATCAAAAAAGAGAGGACTCTTCAAATGGGAACAGTCTATACACGGGATGAACTTCTGAATCGGCGTGACGGGTGGCACAATCCCTTCTCGGCCCGGGGAGAGGATATTTATTCATCGGGAGCTGACGGGATCCCGGATACTCCTGATGATTTCCGCGTCAAATAGGACTGAACCCCTCACTGTCGTTTTCAATGGGATTTACATGTCCCGCCATCTGGACGATATCTTTTGAAAGTTTTCGCAGCCTTTCCTTCAGAATTACAGGGCAATCGTAGATGGTGACATCTTTTCCGATGATGATATCCTCAGCCAGGTCGTAACAGGTAGGACAACCGCACATCCCGCAATTCAGCTGGGGGAGGAGCCGGTTGACTTCTTCGATCTTCTTCATCTTTTTCAGAGCTTCCTTGATATCCTCATCCAGGGGGCTGATCGGGCGGGGCTTAAGAGGCATTCCGATGGAACAGATCTCATCCCGGTCGAAGGGAAGCGCCAGGGCGGGTTCATCGGGAAGTCCTTCGGCGATCTTTTTGATCCTGTATTCACTGATAAAGGCATCTTCCTTGGTAAAGACGCCCCCCACACAGGAGTTGTCACAGGAATACATATCGACGAAATCAATATCCTTGATCTCCCCGTTCTCAAGACGCTCTAAAAAGCGGATGGCATTCTGTATCCCGTCTATTCTGAGAGTCACGGATTCGTTGAATTTGTTCTCGACATCTCCCAGGGCGCTCCAGCGAAGGGCGAATTTGGAAGAGACGATCTCCTCTTCCATATCCATCTCGGAAAAGTCCTGTTTTTCCATGATCCTCCGGATCTCATTATACATGTCCCCCAGGCTGAAGACCCCGTCAAAGATCCTCTTTTCTTCGGCTTCGGGCTGATATATCGCCACCACTTTGGCAGGACAGGGCGAAAGGTAGAAAAGGCCGATCTCATCATCGGAAGCCCCTGTCTTCTCCTGATAGACATGCTTCAGATATTCTCCTGCCACATCCATAAGGTTGCGCAAAGGCACAAGGTGATTGATCAGCGAAGGGAACTTGACCTGGATCAACCTGACAACTGCGGGACAGTTGGTGGAAATATAGGGACGGTAGATATTCTTTTTGTCTTTGAGGAAATTCTTGATGATATCCGATATGATCATTCCGCCTGTATCTACTCCGATGATATCGTCAAACCCCAGGAGTTTGAAGATTCCCAGGATCTTTTTGACATTGTCGGTCTTCCTGAACTGCCCGAAGAAGACCGGAGAGTAGACAAGGAGTTTATGTTTGTAGGCAGAGATGATCTCCAGGGTGTCGACTTTCGCTGAAATGGCCTTCTGGGGACAGACTCGGATGCATTCTCCGCAATCGATGCACTTGTTTTCCAGGATATTGGCCTTCCCGTGACGGATGCGCATCGCCTGGGTAGGGCAGACTCTCAGACAACGTGTACATCCGTTGCAGCGGCTCTGGTCAACGTAGACAGCATGAAAATAGTCCAACATAATGCTCTGTCATCCTTTCTCTATGGTAAAGATCATCGTGACCTCGGTCCCTTTGTCGATCTCACTGGCGATCTCCATCTCATCACTGTTCCGTTTCATATTGGGCAGCCCCATTCCGGCCCCGAACCCCATCTCCCGGACTTCGGGGCTTGCCGTGGAATATCCCTCTTCCATAGCTTTATCGATATCCGGGATTCCCGGGCCCTTATCCCGGACGACAACCTTGACTTTGGTCTCATCCATATAGAAAGCGATGGTTCCGCTATAGGCATGGGCGACGACATTCAGTTCGCCCTCATAGGCAGCGATAAGCACCCTGCGGATAAAGGCCGGCGGCAGTCCCAGCTTTTTAAGGTACTCTTTTATGACTCCGGAGGACTCTCCTGCGTTAAGAAAATCCCCGCCTTTGATTTCAAATTCCATGAGTAGTTCCATAGTCCCGCCTCTAATCAGTCAAGTCCAGTTCCTTCAGGCCGCTTTGAATATCCTCTTCCAGAGCTCCCAGAACCTGGGGTGTAGCCAGGCTGACATCGCCCAGGATCTCCCGTATGATACGTGTATCGAATTCATATTTGGTTCCGTCTTTTTTAACCATGACATAGAGATCGATCTCCGGATGTCCCACGATAAGAGACAAAAGGGTATCCGTGATATTCCCCAGGGGAGGCCGGTCGATGTGGGATAATCTCATCTCCACGCTGACCCTTGTATAGGAACCCTCTTTGGATTCGATGGAGAAGCCTCCGTCGCAGGTTTCAGCTGTCTGCATAAAGAGGGGTATTCCCAGGCCCCATCCTTTCCCTTTTTTTGTAGAAAAGAGAGGATCCATAGCCTTTTCTATCATTTCCGTATCCATTCCCTTCCCGTTATCCACCACAGTGATCTTCAGCCGGTCTTCTGCTGTATCGACCTCGATGAAAAGGTCAAGATGCCAGGCCCCGGCAGCGATCCCGTTTTCCATAATATCCATGATATGGAGGGAGAGTTCAGGCATCATAGATGATCTTCCTTCCCCGGGCCCCTTTCAAAGCCAGCCGGAACTCTTCAAACGTGGGAGCTTCAAGCTCGTAAGTAGTGGACACACAGCCCACATCGTCGATAAGATGCGCATCGGAGTTTGTGATAAAGGGGAAATGGGTATACTCCTCGTATCGGCTGCGTGCCTTTTCCAAAGAGAGATGCCTGGAGATCTCTATCCCGTCTACAAGGGTATCTTCGGGAATAAACCCCAGCTGTGAGATAACGCTGAAGGTATCCCGGTCTATATGAGAAAAAAATACCAAGCCGCCCCGGCTATGTACCTCTTCGGTTATCTCTTCGATCTCCATATTCACAGACTGTAAAAGCAATTTTTCCTCCATACGGATGATCTGGTCCCGGGCATCCACAACCACCTGATCCCCGAAGTAGTCCGGATTATTGGGTATCATAGGCAGCCGGGGATAGAGAAGACCTCCCATGTCTTCAGCACTTTTTCTCTCTCCGAAAAGGGCCAGGAGATGAGTCTCGGACGCACTCTGGATCTCCAGGCCGAAAAATAGGGCGATCCTGCCCCGGGCAGCCTCTTCAAGGGCTTCCAGGTTCCCGGCGCTGTTATGGTCTGCAAGGGCGATGATATCGATTCTCTTTTCCAGGGCTTTCTGCACGATGGCTGCGGGAGACATGTCGAGCCCCCCGCACGGTGAAAGCACAGAATGGATGTGAAGGTCAGCCCTGAAACGCATCTACTTCACCAGAGCATACAACATCCCAGCACAGGTAAAGGCATCTTTTTCCGTTACAAAAAGGGGTACTCCGATTTTTTCAGCGGCTTCTACCAGATTTTGTTCAGGCTCTACGCCGTTGACGACGACGATCCCCGCGATATCTTTAGCTGTAGCTACGGCGATGACGTTTTTGTGCCGCTGGATCGTAAACCAGAGAGAACCGCTTTTGGCATGGGCCAAAACATCACTTAGCAGATCCCCGCTGTATCCTCCCGTTACTTCTGTATCATCGATCTCACGCTGAGTCAGGGCCCTGAGTCCCAGCTTTTCTGCAGCTTCTTTCAATTTCATCTTATACCTCGCTTGCAGGACGGTTTTTACACGGCCTTACGCCGTTTTTATATAAGATCCCGCTGGTCTCAAACATGGTCTTTCTGGTGACGATCATGGGTATGTTCAGCCGCTTTCTGGCCACATCCATGACATCCTCCGAAGGCTGCTTCCCGCGGATGAATATGATCGCAGTGATCCCGAGGATCTCTGCTACGCGGATCACCTGAAGGGTCACAGTCCCGGTGATCAACAATGTATCTCCCTCGGTCAGAGCCAGGACATCACTCAAAAGGTCAGCGCTGTAGGCAGAAGAGACCTCTATATCCAGACTCTCCTCTCCTGCGATGACATCTCCATCCAGCAAATCAATGATCTCTTTGATACGCATGGGCCCTCCTCACGCTCAGCGTGATATCATAATCACGTCGACGCGCCTGTTGTTCGCCCGTCCCTTTGCATTCTTGTTGGTATCGACGGGCATATCTTCTCCGTAGGCAACGGTGATAATCCGCTCTTCGCTCACCCCTTTATCCACAAGGTATTTTTTTACCATTTCTGCGCGTTCACGGGAGAGCTTCTCATTAGCCTGCCTTGTCCCCACATTATCCGTATGTCCTTCCACCCGGACCTTAGCCTCCGGATAAAGGGCCAGTGTCTCCACAGCTTTATCCAACTGGCTCTTCTGGGAAGCATCGAGGGTATAAGCATTCTCCGCAAAGCGTATCCTGGCCATGAGGAAGAGAGCCGGGACAGGAGGCTTCTCCTCGATAACGGGGGTCTCGATCACTTCCCCGGCAGGAGCAGTAACCGGGAGGGCGATGATCAGGCTTTCTCCGCTGTTTCCCGCTTTATCGGTGATACGGGCATAGACATCGAGTGATTCTCCTTCAGCCGGAACTGACCCGTCAGCCAGATACCCGCTCCACTCGAAACCGTCTTTCAACCCGTTATAAATGATCTCATGGACCGTCTCTGTTCCCTTTTTAACAATAATACGGGTCTCTGTGACATCCACCGCTTCGTGAGGAGTAACGTTAAACGTGACTCCGGCTCCGGGGGAAAGGGCCTCAGGCATGACAGTCAATGTCACCCCCGGATTCTTTGCCCGTGCGGAAAACTGGACGGTATTACTGCTCCCTTTGTTGCCGAAACGGTCCTTGACCGTCATTACGGCCGTATAGGCACCGTCGGAAACATTTTTCCCCTTATCATCTTTTCCGTCCCATGTGATAAAGGGCGGGAAGGGCTTTTTGCCCTTATATTCTCTTTTTTCATTCCCGTTCTCATCGCTGATGACCAACTCCCAGCGGGTGATGATCTCGGCGTCTTTGCTGTCGGTCAGGATCCTGACCTGGTCTTTTACTCCGTCATTATTGGGTGAGATCCACTCGTTTTCGGCCATGATACGGACCACAGGAGGGATCTTATAGGCTGATGCCATGGTCTTTTCTCCGGTATAGGCTACCTGAAACGCCATGGATGACCCGGTGTACTCTCCTGCCAGGGCATAGCCGGCGGCGATCTCAAATCCGCTGAAACGGAATCCCAGCCCTGCTGTTATCTGCCCTTCTCCGTCATAGACGGGATCGGTGGGAACCCCTTCAAAAAGGGCTCCGCCGTCCTTATAAAAGGTATTTTGCAGATATCCCGCCCTGAGGGCGATGGTATTGTTGAAGAACCACTCTTCAGCTCCTACATGAAGAGCCGAGGAGTTGGCATGGTTCATCAGGTAGTCGGCCCCCAGAGAAAAAGCTGCTTCCCCCATGAGCTGATGGTTCACTTTAAGGCCCATTCCCACGTTGATCCCCATGGCCACATCCATGGGAGCTATGACATCCAGAAGAGAGAGGCCCAGGTTGAAGGTAGACCCCTCTTCGGTGAGAGGGACACGGGCCAGGAAAGATACATCTCCTCCCATGGCTCCGTCTACATAATTATCAGCCGCCGAAGGGACTTCATAAGCTTCGCCAAGGGTGGGCATGATATATTTTCCGGTAAAAGCCAGGGAGAGGTCGAAACCACCCATGTTGGCTTTCCGGATCAAAGAAAGCATGGCCATATCCACAGTACAGTCATCCGGATTACTCTCATCGATGGCTCCTGTTGTCCCGTCAGGAAGCAGAAGAGACGTTCTGACTCCGGTGATGTTCACCACGAACCAGTCTTTAAGGGGAAATGTAACCCCTCCGTAAATATTCTTATAGAGGTCAAGATCTGTATTGGGTTCTTTCATAAAAAGGCCCATCCCTCCAAAGGCATCGATCCCGTAAGAAAAACCGTATCCGGCAGGGTTGAGCAGATTACCGGTACTCCGGATCAGTCCGATGCCGGCACCCCCCATTCCCAGAGAAACGGCATCGGTATAGCCGATCCTGGTGTTCTCGTAAAAAGCTGAAGCCGGGTTCTCCCCGTCCACTGCCCACACAGAGAGGCTCAGGGACACCATTAGAACCAACAGCAAATATCTTTTCATATTTCCCCCTTTCACTCATTTACCCAAAAGCAATCTTTCGGCAAGTATATACGGCAAAGGCAGTTCTGCAAGTTTCTGCTGCGTTTTACGCACATCATAATCCAGCCGGACATATCGGATCGTCTTCTGTTCCGTATCCCATATGAGAAAAGAAGACATATAATTCCCGTCGCGGGGTTGTCCGACACTCCCCGGGTTGATGATATAGGCTGCCGTCTCATCCAGCTTCCAAGTTTTATCTTCAGGTTCATGCCCGGTCACCCGCTCACTGTCCATCTTTTTAATATAGAGATAGGGTTTATGGGTATGGGCGACAAAGGTCAGTTTTCCCGTATGGCCGAAAGATTCCCGGGCCATTTCACTTGAATCCAGATAATACCAGTTCTCAGGCATCTGGGGAGTGGAGTGATAAAAAGAACCTCCGTGAAACCGTGCCGAATAGGGAAGGGATTTGACAAACCTCTGATGAGACAGGCCCATCTCTTTTTTGGTCCATATGATCGCTTCATAGGCGATCCTGTTAAAATAACTGATATCCGTAAAATTGATGACGGCAGCGTCATGGTTACCCATGATGAGATCCGCTGAGAAGCCTGAAGCCAATTCAAGCTCGCCAGGTTCCAGTTTTTCGGTCTTTTCTCCGGCCATGGCCATAAAAAGCTCCAGACACTTCACAGGATCCGGGCCATATCCCACGACATCTCCCACGTGTACGATCCTGCGGATCTTCTCTTCCCGCAGGAAGCGGAGTACAGTCGTGAAAGCTTCAAGATTCCCGTGTATATCGGCCATTACAGCTATTCTCATAATATCTTCTTACTCCAGGCTGTCCACATAGGCATGCAGTTTTTTGTCAAAATTCTGAGAGGCATACTTGTCGCTTAGACGAAGCCCCTCTGATATCACCAGTTTTTTGTCTGTCTTCAAGACAGTCAGCTCAAAGACACAAAGATAGATGAGAGCCTGCTCCACAAGGTGCAGCTCCCGGAAAGACCCTGTGAATGTCCGTTGAATGTAGGCCTCTATCTCCCCCATCCGCCCCTCAAGAAGAGAGATCGCTGTATGAAAAGATGCCGCTTTTCGGCTTTCCATTCCCCCGAAAAGGACCTCTTCTCCCCTCGGTTTTGCCGCCTCCCCCTCTTCGCTTTTAGCAAAAAGGTAGGCATAGAGCCATTGGAGAAGGCTGTCACGGACAGCTTTTTTGTCTTTGACATCCATGGCGGCCATCATTATTTCATCTTTGCGGACAGATCCATGAGCTCAATAAGAGAGAGCGCGGCATCCCACCCTTTATTGCCCATTTTGGTCCCGGCTCTTTCAATGGCCTGTTCCACAGAGTCAGTGGTCAGGACACCGAAGGCCACAGGGATCTTCCCCTCCATAGAAATATGGGCGATCCCCTTGGAGACTTCCGAGGCGACATATTCAAAATGGGGTGTCCCCCCGCGAATGACTGTCGCCAGGCAGATGATCCCGTCGTAAGCCCCCTTGTCCACAAGTTTCCTCAGCAGGTACGGGATCTCAAAGGCTCCCGGGACGGGATAGACGTCCATATCGGCGCTTTTCCCGCCGTGCCGGACGAAGCAGTCCTCGGCCCCTTCCAACAGCTTTTTGTTGATGAAATCATTGAACCGGCCGATGATCACGGCCACCTTTTTTTTATCCGCGTTTAAATGGCCTTCGATGACACGCATAAATCCCCCTTTTTACTCAGATTTCGTCGATGAGATGGCCCATCTTCTCTTTTTTCGTCTGCAGATACTTTCTGTTATACTCTGATATCTTACCATAGATCGGGACACGTTCCACAACTTCCATACCGTATCCTGATATCGCTACCATTTTTTTCGGGTTATTGGTCAATAGGCGGATCTTCCTGACTCCCAGGTCATGGAGTATCTGAGCCCCTATTCCGTATTCCCTGAGATCCGGAGGGAACCCCAGAGCTACGTTGGCTTCCACAGTATCCATTCCTTTTTCCTGAAGATGGTAGGCATGGATCTTATTGATGAGTCCGATACCGCGACCTTCCTGACGAAGATAGACGATAACGCCGCGGCCTTCCTGTTCGATGAGTTCCATTGACCTGTGGAGCTGGTCTCCGCATTCACATTTCAGGCTTCCCAGAGCGTCTCCTGTGAGGCATTCGGAATGGACCCTGACCAGGACCGGCTCTCCGTCACTCACATCTCCCTTGACTAAAGCAATATGCTCTTTACGGTCCAGTCTGTTTTCATATCCGTAAAGAATGAATTTCCCATATTCGGTCGGCATCTCAGCTGAAGCCTTCCGGACCATGAAGGGCTCATGGCTCAACCGGTACTCGATAAGGTCCGCTATCGTCAAAAGGAGAAGGCCGTGCTTTCGGGCGAATTTCCTGAGCCCCGGGAGCCGCATCATATGGCCGTCCTCCTCCATGATCTCACAGATGACTCCCGAAGGATTCATCCCGGCTATCCTCATGAGATCAACAGCGGCTTCCGTATGCCCTGCCCGCTCCAGGACACCCCCCTCTTTAGCTTTCAGGGGAAAGACATGGCCCGGTTTCACAATATCCGCGGGAGAAGCTTTGGGGTTGATAGCCGTCTGAATGGTCTTTGACCGGTCAAAGGCTGATATCCCTGTGGTCACTCCGTGCCGGGCTTCTATTGATTCTGTAAAGGCCGTCTCGTGACTGGACTCATTCACGTCAGTCATCATCTTCAGCCCCAGCCGTTTCACCTGGTCTGATGTGAGGGATAGGCAGATGAGCCCTCTGCCGTTTGCAGCCATAAAATTGACCGCTTCCGGGGTTGCTTTTTCAGCAGCCATGAGAAGGTCTCCTTCGTTCTCTCTTTTTTCGTCGTCGACGACGATGATCATCTCTCCCTGACGTAAAGCCTCAAGGGCTTGTTCCACGGTGCAAAAGCCGCCGCTTTGATTTACCATTCTTTTAATGCCTCCTCAAGGGACCGGGATCCTTTGCCGCCCGTTATCCCTTTTAATGCCTTGTTGACATATTTACCGATCATATCATATTCCAGATGGAGACGGTCCCCCTCTTTTTTCTCCCTGAGAGAGGTATTCTCCCAAGTGTGAGGGATGATCCCCACCCGGAAAGAATCGTATCCCGCATCGATCACGGTGAGGCTGATCCCGTCAACAGCCACAGATCCTTTTTCTGTGACAAGAACGCTCTGTTCAGGGGAAAAAGCGATGGTCAGGATGCGGCTCTCACCGCGCCGTTCGATGGCCCTGATCACACCGGTCCCGTCCACGTGTCCCTGGACAAAATGGCCGTCCAGCCGGCTTCCCACAGAAAGAGCACGCTCCATATTGATCTTTGTCCCCGGGGGCATCTCTCCGAAAAGGGTCCGTCGGACAGTCTCCTCCATGATCTCAAAACAGAGGGAATCCTTTGTGACGTCCACGACGGTGAGACAGGCTCCGTTACAGGCCACAGAGTCTCCGGCTTTCACATCCGGCCAGACCGAAGCGGTGATCTCCACGGCAAGGACCATTCCCGAAAGCCGTTTGGTTTTAAGAGTTCCCACCTGTTCAATGAGGCCTGTAAACATCGTGACACTTCCCTTTCAACATGATATCTTCTCCGACCTTGCGCCAAACAGGGTCTTTCAGTGGACGGGCCATTTCCATCTTCGGCACGCCCCGGCCGCCGGCCGGTGAAAGCCCTCCTCCCAGGATCCTGGGAGCGATAAAGACGACGACTTCATCAACGAGGCCTGCTTCAAGCAGGATATGGATCGTATGAGCGCCTCCCTCGATCAGAAGGGAATAGAGGCCTTCTTTCCATAAAACTTCTGTAAACTCCCGTCCAGATAAAGCAAATCCCCCAGGGAGAGTATAATTTCTAAACCCCTTGATATCAAGATATTTTTCCTGTTGGGTCAGAATGACACCTTTCCCTTCGAAGACATGGAACTCCGGAGAAGAGATCTCTCCCAGGGGGTCATAGATGACTTTCACCGGCTGCCACCCCCGGGGGTCGAGACGGGCGGTCAGCCGGGGATTATCCCGGAGGACAGTCCCGGCCCCTACCATGATCCCCTTGACATTGTGACGGAGCCGGTGGACCACTTCCCGGCTCTCTTCACAGGAGATCCATTTGGAATCACCGGTGCAGGTCGCGATATATCCGTCAGCGGTCATAGCATATTTCAAAATGATATAAGGTCTCTTCTGAAGGATGTTTTTTATGAAAATGCGGTTCAGCTCCCTGGCCTTCTTCTCCTGAAAACCGACACGGACTTCAACTCCGGCATTTTTTAACTTTCTGAAGCCCTCTCCGGCTACAAGGGGATTGGGGTCTTCCATGGCGGCATAGACAGCCCGGACTTTTTTTTTGATGATGAGGTCTGTACAGGGAGGAGTCTTCCCATGATGGCTGCAGGGTTCCAGAGTCACGTAAAGATCACATCCCTCGGCCAGGCGTTCATCGATATCCAGGGCTTTCACTTCAGCGTGGGCCTCTCCGAAACGGCTGTGAAACCCTTCCCCCACAATATGGCCATCTCTGACAGCCACGGCTCCCACATAGGGGTTAGGCTGCACAGCGGCGTCGGCTGAAGCCGCCAGTTCCAGAGCCCTTTTCATAAAACGGGGTTCATACGACACCGGTAAGCCTCCTGAACTCATCCAGGGCAAACCGGTCTGTCATTCCGGCGATGTAATCGGCAATAGCCCGCTCGGGGGAAGAGGCCTCCACCTCCCGCCGGTAACGTCCGGGCAGAATATTGGGATATTTCTTGTAGAGAGAAAAGAGGGTCTCAAGACAACCTTCTGCGCTGATGCGCATCCGCTCCACACGGGGATGATTATAGAGGTTGTCGTAGAGATATGTCTTCAGCTGCTGTCTTTTGTCGTCGATGGCGGGACTGAATCCCACCACCCGGATGTTTTTCCTTTTGATCTCTTCGAGGTCCCGGGCCTTGTTTTCATCAATATTCTTCTGAGTAGTCTCGATCAGATCGTTGATGAAAAAGGCGATGAGGGCACTTATAGTCCGGTATTTCAGGACCTTGCCCCCGAGCCCGGCATCATCGCGGCGGGCCTCCTCCATGGCTTCTGTCCAGATAGCGATCTCTGACAGGTCATCCCACTCCAGCAGGCCCGATTCCAGGCCATCATCAAGGTCATGGTTCAGATAGGCGATCTCGTCGGCATAGTCGATGAGCTGGGCCTCCACCGTGGGGACCCGCCCCAGGTCGAAGAGCTCTTCCAGGTCTTTTGTGGATGGCTTGTCATAGGGCGTAGAGTGTTTGATGATCCCCTCCAGGGTCTCATAAGAGAGGTTCAGCCCCCTAAACGACCCGTAGCGCTCCTCCAGGTAAGTGACGATCCGATAGCTCTGCCTGTTGTGTTCAAATCCGCCGTGTCCCTCCATAAGCCTGTTGAGGACTTTCTCTCCGGTATGGCCGAAAGGAGTATGCCCCAGGTCATGGGCCAGGGCGATAGCCTCCACCAGCTCCATGTTCAGCCTCAGCCTTTTTGCCATGCTCCTGGCGATCTGGGAGACCTCCATAGTATGGGTCAGCCGCGTCCTGTAATAATCTCCTTCATGGTTGACAAAGACCTGTGTCTTGTACTCGAGTTTCCGGAACGCTTCGCAATGAATGATCCGGTCGCGGTCCCTCTCATAGATCCCCCGGTTATCGTGAAAATTTTCTTTATTCAAACGTCCCCGGCTCTTCTCGTCTCTCATGGCATAATTTGCATATAATTCCATAGTTAGCCTCCTTTTTCAGCATAACACAGCCCCTCCATTTTTGCAATCATTTCTCGATTTTGCTTGACATCAGGGTTTAACCGGATACCATTCTTTTAGAAAAATCGGTCTTGTTACGCAAGATTTAACCTTAAAAGGAGGGTTTATGAACGCTTACGTGAAACGTGTCGTGGAAAACCTGCAAAACAAGTACCCCTGGGAAAAAGAGTTTTTGCAGGCGGCTACCGAAGTTTTGGAATCTTTGAGCCCTGTGATGGACAAAGAGCCCAAATACGAGAAGTACGGTATTCTGGAACGCATCGTCGAGCCTGAACGTACTATTATTTTCCGTGTTCCGTGGAAAGATGACAAGGGCAACCACAATGTCAACATCGGCTACCGTGTTCAGTTCAACAGCGCCATCGGCCCCTATAAAGGCGGCCTCCGTTTTCACCCGTCTGTCAACCTGAGCATCCTGAAATTCCTCGGCTTCGAGCAGATCTTTAAAAACAGCCTGACCGGACTGCCCATGGGCGGCGGAAAAGGCGGATCCGATTTCGACCCCCGCGGTAAATCCGACAACGAGATCATGGCATTCTGCCAGTCCTTTATGACAGAGCTCTTCCGTCATGTGGGAAATGACACCGACGTCCCCGCCGGCGACATCGGCGTAGGCGGACGTGAGATAGGGTATCTTTTCGGCCAGTATAAACGTCTGGCCAATGAGTTCACCGGCGTCCTTACCGGCAAAAACAGAAAATGGGGCGGCAGCCTTATCCGTCCTGAAGCTACCGGCTTCGGGGTCGTCTATTTCACCCAGGAGATGCTGAAGACCAAAGGCGAGTCTCTCAAAGGCAAGACTGTAGCCATCTCCGGCTTCGGCAACGTCGCCTGGGGTGCCGCTACCAAAGCTACAGAGCTGGGTGCGAAAGTCGTCACCATCTCCGGCCCCGACGGTTATGTCTATGACAAAAACGGTATCTCCGGCGAAAAGATCGACTACCTTCTGGAAATGCGTGCTTCCGGCCGTGACAAGGCTCAGGATTACGCCGACAAGTTCGGTGCAGAGTTCCACGCCGGGAAACGCCCCTGGGAAGTCAAAGTCGACATCGCCCTGCCCTGCGCCACCCAGAACGAAGTGGACGGCAAGGATGCCGAGACCCTCGTCAAGAACGGTTGTATCTGTGTCACTGAAGGCTCCAATATGTCTTCCACTCCTGAAGCCATCGAAGTCTTCCTTAAAAACATGGATAAGATCATGTTCTCCCCCGGCAAAGCCTCTAATGCCGGCGGCGTAGCCACATCCGGCCTGGAAATGTCCCAGAACAGCATGCGCTACAGCTGGACCGAAGAAGAAGTGGATGCCAAACTGCATCAGATCATGATCAACATCCACAAAGCCTGCCTTGACGCCTCTGAAAAATACAGCAAGAAAGGCAACTATGTAGACGGCGCCAATATCGCCGGTTTCCTCAAAGTCGCCGATTCCATGATCGAACAGGGCCTCGTTTGATTCTTTGAACCTGGCTTATCTTTATCGGGGCGGTCCTTCGGGCCGCCCTTTTTTTTTCTTGCTCCCTTAGCGATATGCACTTATAATCATAACGCTAAAGGAGGTTAATATGCGTAGAACACTTTTGATCCTGTTTGCTGTTGTCCTGTTACTCACCGCCTGTTCCCAGGCCGGCCGTACTCCCAGGGAAGATACCCTTGTAGTAGTCCATGCCGGCAGCCTTTCTGTTCCCTTCGCGGAACTGGAAGCTGAATTTGAAAAGGCCAATCCCGGGGTGGATGTGCTGAGAGAAGCCGCCGGCAGCCGGAAATGCGCCCGCATGATCTCAGAACTGGGAAAAGAAGTCGATATCTTCGGCAGTGCAGATTACTCTGTCATCGAAAATCTTCTTTTCGATGAATACGCCACATGGAATATCTCATTTGTGACCAATGAGATGGCCATCATGTATTCTGATAAAAGCCTCTACCGCGACGAGATCAACGGGGAAAACTGGATGGATATCCTGCTGCGCCCCGATGTCTCTGTGGGACGAAGCAATCCCAACGCGGATCCCTGCGGATACCGTGCTCTTCTCACCTGGCAGCTGGCTGAACGCCATTACAACCGTCCCGGCCTCTATGACAAACTGGTGAATAAAAAGAAGACCTTCATCCGCGACAAAGAGACGGATCTCATCGCCCTTGTGGAAGCCGGAGAACTGGATTATCTCTTTATCTACCGTTCTGTGGCCCAGCAGCACCATTCACCCCACGTCATCCTGGACGATGAAATCAACCTGAAATCGCCGGCACAAGCCGATTTCTATTCATTGGCTAAAGTAGACATCTCCGGGAAAAACCCCGGTGAAAAGATCACACAGACAGGCGCTCCCATGATCTACGGGATCACCATCCCCAGGAATGCACCTCATCCGAAGCTGGCTGAGAAGTTCCTTCTCTATCTCTTTTCCGAGGAAGGAGTCTCTATCATGGAGAAGAACGGACAGCCTTTTATCCGTCCTCCTTACGTGACTGGTAACACTGACGATGTCCCCAAAGCCGTGAAAAAGGCCTTCTCAAAAATCACTTCTGAATAGATACAGAGAGAGCCGGCATCAGCCGGCTCTTTTTTTTCTTTCTATTAATGAGAATCTCTATCTTTATCCCAGAAGGTCCCGGACGAAATTGGGAAGAGCAAAGGCCGCCGTATGGACCTCTCTGTTGTAATACTTCAGAATATCAGCAAAAGCAGGACATTCCTCCGGCACCCTCGGATCCCTTTTTTTGGAGGCAAACCCGAAGAGCCAATGTCCGCTGGGGTAGGTAGGGATAAAAGCTTGATAAAAGGAAAAGACCGGAAAGATCTTTTTCAGTTTTCCGGCAATCCCCGTGACCCACTCCGGGGAATAATGGGGGTTCTCCGCCTGGTTGATGATGATACCCTCATTACTGAGAATGTCAAAACAGGACTGATAGAAAGGTGTCCCGAAAAGGCCTTCTCCCGGGCCTACGGGATCTGTAGAATCTATGATGATCAGGTCGTAGGGTTCTCCCGAATACTCTTTGATGTAAGCGACGCCGTCCCGGACCATAAGACGGACCCGGGGATCATGGTTTCCTGTAGTGAGAGAAGGAAGGAAACGTTCGGAAAGCTCTACGACAGTGCCGTCGATCTCCACCCAGTCGATGGTTCGGATATTGTCGTACCGCGTCAGTTCCCGGATCGTCCCACCGTCACCGGCTCCGATCACAAGAACCCGCTGAATACCGGGATGGACAGCCATGGCAGGATGAACGATCATCTCATGATAGACGAATTCGTCCCGGGTAGTCAGCATAGTCACTTCGTCGATGACCATGACACGACCAAAAAACGAGTTCTCGAAGATCATGATCTCCTGATAAGGACTCTTTTCACGACAGAGGAGCTTGTCGATCTTAAATCCCAGAGACGCCTGATTCTGATAGGTTACCTCTTCCCTGAACCACTCTCCCATACCTCTCCCCCTTTTATACCTTTATCTGACGTTGATCTCTTTCTGGGGTTTGTGGGTCAGCTGGACCTGGTCGATATGAGAATATTTTTTGACCTTTTCCACGATCCCCCGGGAGATCTCCTGTGTCTCTGTATGCTCGGCAGCAAAGACTTCTTTAAGATATTCGAACCCCACCCAAGGATTTACATCGTCTCCGCAGGTAAAAATATCGATGGCAGCGTATTTGTATTCGGGCCAGGTATGGATACTGAGATGCGATTCCGAGATCACCACCACTCCGCTCACCCCCCAGGGTTCGAATGTATGGAAGTTTGTCCCGATTACCGTTGCGCCGGCTATCCGCGCAGCTTCGGCCATAGCCGATTCTATGAAACTGACATTGTTCATGACGCTTTCGCTGCAATTGTAAAACTCCGCAAGGATATGTCTTCCCAGCCTCATAGCAGCCTCCTTTCAATAGGGAGATATTGAAATGCAAGCCGTATGTTGCGGATACCATCCGCACGGCAACCTCATCTGTGATGAACCAAACTTCAATACTTCCGAGGAAATATATGATGTAAAGCCGATTAATTATAAAAAGCGCACCCCCCCTGTCAAGTTAAAATTTAACAGAAAGAGATCTCTTCTATTTTCACTTAATCGGGCAGATTTTTTTCTGATGCATCCCGGTGTATCAGCGAAAGGGTAACCTCAGGGTTCTCCTCCCACGAGAGCCCAAGTTGTTCTGGACCCGAAAGAGTCCAGATGAGAGCCCCCTTCTCTTTTTGACGGGTCAGAGGCCCCTGAACGGATATCCTGCACTTATCGGGATCAAAAAGGGTGAATCTCTGGATACTGTCCCTGAACTCCCTACCTGAATGAAAAAGATATCGGAGAGTTGCCGATGAGACCGCAAGTTCCCATTCCAGCTCCAGGATCATCTGGCTTTCCGCCCTCCCCATACGAAACGTGACTAAGGGGAGATCACCGGATAAACCCTTCTCTTCATAAAGCTCGTAGGGGAAGCCATCCTGTTCTCTGTCACTGAGAAGAACCAGCCTTCTTGTCTCCGGATCACGCCTGACAATACTCCTGCGGATAAAACGGAACTCGCAGGATCCGGATATGGTGACTCCCAACAGGGGATATAGATAAATGGGCCCCTCTTTCAAGATTTTTACCACTTCATACCCCCGGATACGAAAGCCTTCCGGGCCCGGATAGACCTCATGTTCTCTGGCTATGGATACGTAAGGGAGATTGTCCTCTCTTTTCCCTGCTCCCTGGAGAAGGAGCATGAGAAGCAGGAAGATGCCACCGGAAAGGATTCTGTGTTTAATCATAGCGACAGTATACCAAACAAAAGAGCGAGAGCAAGCAAGGTTTTCATTGACCATAAGAGACAAAGGTTTATACTCACTCTGTTCAAAAGGGAAACAGGTGAAAAGCCTGTGCTGCCCCGCAACTGTAAGCGGAACGAAAACCTAATCCAGCCACTGTGTGTGATACACGGGAAGGCAGGTGAGTAGGCTGCCGCGAGCCAGGACACCTAATGAACAGAGGTTATCACTTTTCACCAACTCGAGGGGGTTGACTATGCGTGTTGTTTTTTTGTTCATTCTGTTCTTGTCTGCCACACTTTCATCCGCTTTTCCTGAAGAATACCTCATCACGGCCAACCGGATCAAAGAAGATCCGGAAGAGGTCACAGCGGATGTCACCGTCATCGACGAAGAGGAGTTCAATGAAAAGGCCTTCAACGACCTTGATGCTCTTCTCTCTTCACTTCCGTTCTTTACAGTAGCGGAGTACGGGCCCTGGGGCGTCTCTTCTGTCCGGTTGGGCGGAAGTGCTTCAAAGAACCTTCTTGTCCTCCTGGACGGAGTCCCCCTGACCAACACGACGGGGATCGACCGAGGGTTCAGCCTCCCGAATTTCTCCCTGGCAGGTGTCAGCCGTGCCGAAATCGTCCGGGGGGGCAACAGCGCCGTTTATGGCTCCAATGCCGTCACCGGAGTCGTCAACCTGATGACAGAACCGGCTGCGGACCCGGCGTTGACGCTCTCTCTCGCAGGAGGGAGTTACGGCCTTTTTTCAGGGAAAACTTCCCTCTCCCACACTTTTCTGAACACCGCCGCCACACTTACGGCAGAGGTCATGACAGCAGAGGGTTATAATCTCTCCCCGGAGGGGCCTGAAAAGGACGGGGCCCGGGGATACACCTTCACCGCTTCACTGGAACGTCCCCTCTCTCCTGACTTCTCTCTCACAGGAAGAGCTCACTATATGAACTCCTCTTTGGATTACGACAGCTGGACCCATCAGGCCTCCGATGCTCCGCTGACAGAAGAGAACAGAAACTTTCTGGCCATGGCCCGGGGAGAAGGAGAGATCTTTCACGGACATCGGAGTCTTTTAACCCTAAGCTATAACCGGACTGACCGTATCTACAAAGACGCCGAGGTCGAAACAGACCGGTACCGGGGCTCTTCGTTACGCGTCTCTCTCCAGGACGACATCTCCGCCGGAAGGGCCGTCTGGTCGCTGGGGGGAGACTTGACTTATGAGGAGGCTCGTCAGAATACTTCCTATGATTATGACATGGAAAAAGAGACCATGGCTCTTTCGGAAATATACACAGGCCTCTTCAGCTCCTTTTCCGAAAATCTTTCTTTCGATGCTGCAGCTCGGATCCTGCTCCCTCATACAGAGAGCAGCGATACCGCCCTGGTCTATAAAGCCGGAGCGCGTTGGAACCTTCTCAAAGCTCCCTGGGAGACTCAGCTCTATGTCAATTACGGCACCTCCTACAATCTTCCGACTCTTTTCCAGCTTTACGGAACAGCAATCGACTGGATGACCTCAGACCCCGTCACCGTTGGGAACCGGGACCTCAAACCGGAAAAGGGGACAAATCTCAATATACGAATGGCCAATAAGCTTTTTGGCGGACGTGCTATGATCGATTTTTTCTGGAGCCGTGAATTTTTTGAAGATTATATCACCATGGATTATGCTGCGAACCGTTATATCAACAACAAAAGGGCCCGCATCGACAATTTTGAGATCCGCTCCTCTCTCTTTTTCCATCCCGGTGCATGGAGACTCCGTCTTTACGGACACTACCTCATCACTACGGCCCGGGATATCACAGGGGGAGCTCAGGCCAAGATACCCATGGTCCCGGAAAACTCCTCTCAGATAGGGCTGCATCTCTCCTCTTCCCGGATCGCTGCAGATATCTCTTTGAACACGACGGGAGAACGCCTCTCCGGATATCCCATCCTCACCATGCCCCCCTATTCCCTTGTTTCGGCTTCCCTCACCTGGGATCTCTCTGAAACGATTTCCCTGAATCTCAAGGGAGACAACCTCACAGGAGAGGATTATCACCAGACAGTGGAGATGGTTGATGCCGGCTTCGGCCCTGCTCCCATGATCACCGAAGTAAGCGGATATGTCCATTATCCCGGATACAGGACACCTGAACGTTCCTTTGAGCTCCGCGTGACCTACCGGCTTCCTCTGTGAAATCAAGCCCCTCCCTTACCCGAGGGAGGGGCATCGCTCTCTGTCTGAGCCTCTTTACTTTACTCTCCCCTATGGTAATATAAAGTCATGGAACGGTATGATACAGCGTTGATCACAGGATTGTCTCCCAAAGGTTTCTTTACAGGGCAGGGCAGTTCAGGACGCGATCTTCTCTGCCTCTATACCGATATCGGCGAAGAGACGTCGGGGCCCTGGTTCAGAAAAAAGAGAAAGAATTACCTCAGAAGCGAACATGTTCTCAGCAACCCCTCCCCTTCCCGTATCGACCCTGTCTGTCCCTTCTTTACCCAGTGCGGAGGCTGCGACCTTCAGCATCTGAGCCTTGAACGGGAACATGAGATCAAGGCTACCCTGGCCCGGGAGCTGTTGGGAAAGCCTTCCACAGGGTTTATATCCTCTCCCCTCACTTTCGGTTACCGGAATAATATGGAATTCTCTTTCAGCCACGGGGCCATAGGCCTTCACAGAAAGCTTTCCAGGCGCCTTCTGGATATCCGCTCCTGTCCCCTTGCAGACCCTGATATTGACCAGGCCCTGAGCCGTTTTCGTCTCTCCGATACACCTGAAGAGGGTGAAGTCCGTTTCGTGACCACAGATGAAGGGCTCCTGTCCCGCGTCTATCCCAAATATGTCTCCAAGGAGACCGATAAGGACCATCTGTCTGCCGGGCCCAAAAAGCTGGACGGCCTTACCTATTTCGTCTCTCCGGACACCTTTTTCCAATCCAATGATTCTGTCATATCGCCATGGCTGGCAGTTATCCTCGCCTGGGCTGGGGAAATCGCTGAACCCGGTTCATCCGCTTTGGACCTCTACTGCGGCTCGGGAACCATCACCATGAAACTGGCGACCCATTTCAGTCATGTGACAGGGATCGAAAGCAACCCCCTCTCTCTTTTTCTCTTTGAGAAAAGCCTCCGGGTCAACGGGTTTTCCCCTTCGGAAGTCTCTCTGATCCAGGGAGACCTCTTTACCCATGACCTGAAAGAACTGCACCCCGATTTCCTCGTCGTCAACCCGCCCCGGGGAGGGCTCTCCCCCCTGGTCCGCTCCTTCATCCGTGAAAAGAGGATCCCCTATATCATCTACAGCTCCTGTAATGTGGCCTCTTTTGCCAGGGATTTAGCTGAGATGACCTCTTATCAGCTTGAAAAATATATTATCGTCAATATGTTTCCCCGCACTTTTCATTTCGAAGTAGTCGGCCGCTTAAAATTAAAGGAGGAGTGATCGTGGTAGAAAAAACATTCATTATGGTGAAGCCCGACGGGCTTCAAAGGGCTCTGGTAGGTGATATCATCTCAAGGTTTGAGAACAAGGGATTGAAACTGGTGGCGCTCAAACTTCTACTTCTGGACCGGGAACGCGCAGAGCATCACTATGCTGCCCACCAAAAGAAATCCTTTTATGACGCTCTAATCGAATTCATCACATCAGGCCCCGTCGTGGCCATGGTCTGGGAGGCCGACAATGCCGTCTATATCGGAAGAAAACTCACAGGGCCTACCACTCCCAATGAAGCTCCTCCCGGAACCATCAGGGGAGATTACTGTCTCAATACCCAGTTCAATGTGATCCATGCCTCCGATTCCGTAGAAAATGCGCGTCGCGAAATCGATATCTTCTTTCAACCGCAGGAGATCATCCGTTATGACAGGAGCATTAAGCACTGGCTGGGACTGGATGGGATGGAACCGGCCCTCTGAGGCCGGTTCCCGTAAGAATCAAAACATCAGAATATTGAACCCGACTCGGAACATCAGCCCGGATGAGTTGAGTGTCGTGTAATAACCGCCTTCCTCATCCTTTTCAAATTTTGCTCCGTTATAGATCATTTCTCCGATGAGGCTGGAACGGGACCCGATCCTGTAGAGGATGCCCCCGCCGGCCTGCCAGACAAGGCCTGTATATGTCAGGGAGTCCTCCTGGGGGTCTGTCCCGTCATTGGCAAGGTCAGTAAAGGAGATATGGGTATATCCGATCCCCAGGCCCGCTGTCACAAAAGGTTTCAAAGACGAGTAATTGTCCAGAGGGATAGCCATCCTGATCTTTGCGGTCAGGGGCATATGGAAACCCTTCCATTTGCTGAGATAACGGCCCGTCTCCAGATTGACGCCCACACTTTCCGTATCGCCCAGGTCTTCTTTGTCTTCTATGGTCTTCCAGTAGAGATCCCCCCCGAAGAGGAGAGAGACATTCTCGTCAATGGCATAGCCATATTCCAGTCCCCAGATGACCCCGGCTTTAAGCTCCGCCGGAGCATAGAGTCCCACCTTGAAAGTCATATTTTTGCTGGCATGGGCCGTTGAGAGGGCTGCAGCCAAAAGGATAACCGTCAGTAAAAGTGATCTTTTCATGAGAATTCCTCCTTGTATTATTTTTAAGATTATAACGGAGGTTCAAAGGATTCACAAGGTATCAGTCTGTTTTTTTAGACCGGATGATAGTGCAGTTCCCCGCTGCGGGACATCCTGAACAAACGCCCCCGTGACAACGCCCCTTCCTTTTTTTCATCATGAGATAAAGAGCAAAGCCGGCCAGAAGCCCCACAGCGGCAATAAGAATATCGGTCATGCTCCCCCCCATCCTATGAGAAGCCCTCCCTGATAGACAAGAAAGGAGGCCAGCCAGGGAACGATAAGGGTCAGAAGAAGGACATAAAACAGCATCTTCCAACCGAACTCGTGTTTCACCGCAGCAAGTACAGCAACACAGGGGACAAAAAGGAGGATGAAGACCATATAGGAGAGAGCAGAGAGAGGAGTGAAGTCTTTTCCTATGCGCCGGCTCAACCCGGTCTCTTCCTCCTCGGGAAGGTCAAAAGCAGAAAGGGCCCGGATACCGAAAACACCCTTTACGGAATCCAAAGCCGCACGTCCCAGCCCAACTGCTTCCCGGGCCATGTCCTGCAGAGGCCTTAAAGGCTCGTTCTCTTGAACCGGCCCCTCTTCTGTCTCATGATACATCTGTCCGAGAGCCCCCACGACGACCTCTTTGGCGACGATTCCGGGGATCAGGGCTGCCACGGGCTCTACCTTGCCGAACCCGTTAGGTTTGAAGGCCGGTGTAATGATCCGGGCTCCGCGTCCCAAAAGCGTATTCTCCACAGGTGTTCCGTAGGGCAGGTTCATCATCACCCAGAGGATGACCATGGTAACTAAGATCAAGCTCCCCGCTTTCCGTACAAAGGACCTTGTCCTGATAAAAATGGAGTTCCATATCATTTTCCCCGTAGGAATCCTATACGGGGGAAGTTCCATGATAAGAGGGGTCCCCTCGCCTCTGACAAAAACCTTTTTATATATAAGGCCGATGATCATAGCCACAGCAATACCGCCGGCATACAGGCCAAAGATCACACCCGTTGCAGAATCTTTAAAGAAAACTGCTGTAAATAGAGCATACACCGGCAGCCGGGCTGCACAGGACATAAACGGAGTCAGCAGAGCTGTGAGCTTGCGCTCTTTCTCGCTGTCCAAAGTACGGGAGGCGTAAATGGCCGGGACATTACATCCGAATCCGATGAGAAGAGGGACAAAGGCCTTTCCGGGTAAACCCACAGCTCTCATCACCCGATCCATAACAAACGCTGCACGGGCCATGTAACCGCTCTCTTCCAAAAGGCCGAGGAAAAAATAGAGAAAGGCCATTAACGGGACAAAGGAGAGGACAGCACCTACACCACCTACGATTCCATCCCCCACCAAAGCCCGAATCCATTCAGCGGCACCTGCAGCTGACAAACCAGCATCAATATAACGGCCTACAAAAGAGGTCAAAAAAGAATCGGTCCAATCAATAAAAGGGCCGCTTCCTTCAAAAGTAAACCGGAACATCAGATACATCATAAGAAAAAACAGAGGAATGCCGAAAAAAGGGTGTAAAGCCACCGAGTCGATCAAATCGGTCCATTGTCTCCTTATTTTGCCTGACTGTTTCAAACATGTCCTCAGCAGGCCTTTGATATACCCTTCTCTGATATCAGAAAAAACGTCCGGGACGTCTTGTTTATGATATTTTCGGATCTCTTCCCGCAAAGGTTCGAACTGATCCTCGATTTCACATCTCTTGAGCCGTTCAAGGGTCTCCCGGTCCCCCTCCAGAGCTTTGACACTCATCCAATGAAGAGGATAACGTCCTTCAAGCCCGCACTCTTCCAGGATCTCAGAGGCCGCTATTACTTTTTCCTCAACCATAGTGTCTGTCATATGTTTATAAACCGGGACTTTGGGAACATAAGGAGCATCCGCGATCTTAACTACTTCCAAAATGAGATCATCGACGCCTTCTCCTGTGCGGGCTACAGTCTTGACCGATGGAAGCCCGATCTCCTGTGAAAAAAGTCCGATATTAAAATCCCCCCCGAGATGTCCGAACTCATCCCACATATTCAGAGCCAATACCATGGGGATCCCCAACTCCATAAGCTGAAGTGTGAGGGAAAGGTTTCTCTCTACATTGGTCATATCGATCACATTGACGATGATATCGGGACGTTCTTCCAGAAGGAAGTCACGCGCTACTTTCTCTTCCATTGAATAGGGGGTCAATGCATAAATACCGGGAATATCCACTCCCCGAAACCGTTTACCGTTTCGGTTAAAAACAGCCTCTTTCTTTTCGACTGTCACACCCGGCCAGTTACCGACCTGGAGAGAACTGCCTGCTATGGCATTCATCAACGCGGTCTTCCCTACATTGGGATTCCCTGCAAAGGCGATTACGACTTCTTTCATTACTGCGCTCCGTCTATCAACTGAGGCGGCAAAGGATCTTCATCGCCTGCTTATACCCCAGGCCGATACGACAATTACCGACCTTCACCAGAAGCGGCCCGGGGCCGCCTTTCAAGACTTCTATTTTTTTTCCACGGGACAGCCCTAATGCCTGAAGCCTGTAAATAAATTGGCAACCGCCCTGGATCTCCTCAATCGTCAGAAGACTTCCCTTTTGAAATTGCGCTAATGGGGCCACGGCTCCACCTTTCTTTTCTACCATAGGAGGCTCCTTAAATTATCCTCAGCTAACTTTATGAGTTAAAAATAACACCATTCATTTTTTTGTCAAGGGAATTTGGGTAAAAATCTGCGTTTTAAAAAATATCTTCGGGTATTCCGCCGTAGACATCGTCAGCAGCCACCTGGATCAATGTCCCCAGGCCGGCCTGCTTTAAGTCGATACCCTCTTGTTTTAAAAGAAGGTTCAATTGTGCTGCAGCTCTTTCGTCATCCGTCACCCCGAAATAGACTTTGTTATACTGACCCCGGGATTGTCCAAACCCCATGGCTGTAAAATATGAAAAGATCCCCAGGCCGGCACTCAGGTTACGTCCCTGGAGTTCTGTGACAAGCCCTGCGCCGATCTCTGCAAAAAACGATGAGATCTTGGCTTCTTCAATATCATGATTCAAACTGAGAAGAAGAAAATACTTTTTTTGCTTCTTCTCATCAGCCTTGACCTGAAGACAATACTTTTTTACAGCATACAGAATATCATCCTTTAACTCAGCCTGCTTGATATCTTCCAGAAACGCATCATTACTCACAAGACGTGAGATCGACGCCAAAAGCTTCAGATAGTTCTGATCACCCTCAGGCACCCCGATATAAAAGACAAGCTCAGCTTTCTTCCCCTTAGCTCCTTCGTAAGGTATTCCATGAGGAGAATACGCTACCAGGGCAAAAAGAGAATTGACGAAGCTGCCCCGGGCGTGGGGGAGGACAATATGGGGTTTAAGCTCAACGATCCCTTCGCTCTCCTTCTGGCGGACACTTCTGTTCATCTCTTCTACTGATGTGATCCAGCCTTCATCCAGGGCTTTTTGCCCCATTATTTGAAAAAGAGCTTCTTTATCCTCTGCTTTAGGTTCAAAAAAGATCTTTGAAACGTCCAAAAACCGCTGGAGCATAAAACCCTCCTTTAATCTTTAAAAAGAAACTTCAATAAAAACGGTGTAATCAACGCCGTCACGGCTACCATAATCACAACAGCACTGAAATGAGTGTCTGTAAAATGGACTCCCTTCATCTCCGTTGCCACAAGCGAAGCCAATACCAATGCTACTTCTCCACGCGGGATCATCCCGGCTCCGATGGACAGGGAACGCCGCCAGCCGAATCCGATTCCCCGGGCGGTGAATCCTGCTCCCAATAATTTCCCTGCAATAGCTGCCAGAATAATAAACAGAGTGAAAAGCACATTAAGATTCGCCACTTTCAAATTGGTCTCAACCCCTATAAAAATAAAAAAGAGGGATATAAATACGGTGTGCCCCACCATGGAGACCCCTTCGTTGATCCGATGGCGAAAGGGAGTCTGCCCCATAAAGAGCCCGGCCAGGTAAGCTCCTGTAATGGCAGCGATTTCTGCTTTCTGAGCGGCCCAGGCAAAACAAAACAGCAGGGCAAGGGAAATAGAGACCACAGGGCGGTCAGCTTTCATTTTGCTGGCGAAATTAAGTAAGCGTGGAAAGGCAAAAATCCCCAACAAAGCCGCTCCGACAATATAGAGAAAAATGACAGCCAGCGAAGAGAAGAGCCCCCCTTCCGAAGTCCCCGAAAAACCAAACAGAAAAGTAAGCATCAGAATTCCCAAAATATCATCTATGATGGCGGCCCCCAGAATAATATTGCCTTCGACGGTTTTTAGTTTTTTCATGTCCATCAAAGTCATAACCGTAATAGAGACCGATGTGGCTGTCAGGACCACACCCATGATAAGCGAGGCCATAATAGAATGGTAAAAAAGATAGGTCACGCCAAACCCCAGGCCCAGAGGGACAAAAACCCCGGCCAACGCTACCAGAAGAGCATTTTTCCCCACACTCTTCATTTGTCTGAGATCTGTCTCCAATCCTGCCATGAAAAGAAGGATCGTTACGCCGATATCGGCAAAAAACTTTAATTTTTCATAATCAGCCGTTTCAGGGACGATAAAAGCAAACCCGCTTGGCCCCAGGATCAGCCCGATGATGATCATCCCCAGGACAGGGGGAAGATTGATCTTATAGAAAAAATCGGTCAGCAGCTTTGAAAAGAAAATAAAGGCTGCCAGAAGAATCAATGCATTACTGACCACGCTTTTCCTTCCTCTTTAAGGCTATTATAGTCATTTAGAAATAAAAAGCAATGAAAGAGAGGGCGCCCGGAAAGGGCGCCCTTAACAAATCAATGATGGGCAATGGGATCGGGATTTCCGTCAGGGTCGTTGACAGCATACCCGTCCGCATGGACAGACCCGAGAAGAAGAAGGCCGGCCACATGGGGCGAAGCCATTGAGGTCCCGTCCAGAGTCGCCGTTCCACCGTTTTTATAGAGGGAGAGGATCCCAACACCGGGAGCGGCATAATCCACAGGAGGATTGGCATAATTAGAAAAATAAGCAAACCGGTCGGATGAATCGATAGCAGAGATCGTGTAGACATTGGTGTGATTGACACGAGCCGGTGAGCAGTTATTGGCATTCTGGGCTTCATTACCCGCAGCGATGGCGAATTTTATCCCGTTAGCAGCGGCATTGAGGACTGCTTCGTCCAGGGCTGTCGAGATCCCTCCGCCGAGGCTCATATTGGCCACATCACCCGGGGCGCCATTGGCAGCCACATAATCGACTCCGGCGATGACTCCGTCAGTCGTTCCGCTTCCGCGGCGGTCGAGGACACGGACAGCGATAACCGTGGCGTTGGCGGCTACACCGACGACTCCGATACTGTTGTCCTTAGCCGCGATGGTTCCGGCCACATGTGTCCCATGGCCGTTTTCATCGTTGGCATCTTTGCTCCTCACCACAAAAGTCCGGCTCCTGTTTGTATCCACATTGAGGTCCGGATGATCCAGGTCGATTCCTGTATCGATGACCCAGGCGACAGCACCTGTCGCATCCACACCACCGCCCACACGGGTAATACCCCAGGGAACGGCCTGGCCTGCAGGATCATCATCCGGAGGGACAACGGGTTTTTTGACGATTCCCACGACCTGGACAGGCTCGATATAGGCCACATCGATATCGTCAGCCAGCTTCTGCAGCTGATTTTCATTCAACCGGGCGGAAAAGCCTTTGAGGGCCGTTCCGAAGACATGCTTTTTGACTGCGGGGAAATCAACACCGTGACGGGCAGCCAATTTTTCAGCCACACGGGTCACAGCCTCGACGCCCCTGGATGAGGCATGGCTTTTCAGGACGACGATATACTCACCGGGGACAGATTGTCCCGGTACAGCGTTCATGGGAGCACTGAGGCTTCCCACACTGACCGATTCAGAGTTAAGCATATCACTGGCTTTCGTACACCCGAAAGAAAATGCGACCATCAGAACCAGGGACCACAAAAGAACTCGTTTCACATGATACCTCCTTTTTATCTCACACACCGACTTAAATAATTCTTGCGGAAAACTAAACATAATAAATTTCCAAAGAATTATTTTCCCATATTCATAATATATTAAGGCAAAGAGAAGGTATGTCAATTAATTTTTCACTTTGACGGTTGATTATTTCTGTGTAGACTTATCTGATGATACGCCATCTTTTAGAAGCTATGCTTGTCATCCGTTTTGTCCGGTTTGAAGACCTTACCGGGATTCTTTTCCGCTTCGTAGCAAGGCGTGACGGCCACTTTTCAAAAAAAGAAGCAGCCCGGCTCTGGCGGGGATTTGACACGACTTCAGCCCCGGCCGTCAAGGGCTTTATCCTGCTTCTTGAAAAAGCTTACGGAATCAGATGGCGGGAAAATGATTTTTCGCTGAAAGAAGAAGAGAAAAGGGCCCGAAGGGTACGAAGCGATATCATCCATGCCAAGGGCCCCTCATCCTGCCGCCTTCTTTTGGGAAGTTTGAAGACAGTGAGAAAGCTTATAAAGAAGCGGAAAAAGATCATCTTAAACCTCAAAAGAAGCTCCTGCCGCCTGGATACGGAAACCATGCGACGGGAAATCAGGGAACTGACCAAGTGAGGAAAGCGGGGGAGTCCCCCGCGAACCTTATTTTTTTGCTGCTTTCTTCAAAGACTGCCGGACAAGATCCGGGTCGGGGATATAGGGCAGGGTGATATGGTCCTTCCCCCTGAATGTTTTATTATACTCCATACTCGTGGCCATGGCATTCTCATTCCGGGCCCAGGCCCTGCGGGCGACTCCACCCATGACATCCCAGGGAATGGCATTCCGGATGATCTCGTCAGTTTCTTCTCTTCCGTCCAGAAGAAGCCCGAAGCCGCCGTTGATGGCTTTCCCGATCCCGACACCGCCTCCGTTATGAAGCGCGATAAGAGTCATCCCCCGGGCAGCATTTCCGGCGAAACAGTTGACGGCCATCTCCGCCATGACATTACTGCCGTCTTTGATATTGGCAGTCTCGCGGAAAGGAGAATCCGTCCCTCCGGTATCATGGTGGTCGCGACCCAGCATGACAGGGCCTATCTCCCCGTTGCGGACCATCTCGTTAAACTTCAGGGCGATATTCATCCGGCCCAGGGCGTCCTGATAGAGGATCCGCGCCTGGGTCCCCACCACAAGGTTATTTTTATCGGCATCTTTGATCCAGACATGATTATCCCTGTCCTGATAGCGGCGGTTGGGATCGATGCAGGCAGCCGCAGCGGCATCGGTCCTGAGAAGGTCCTCCTTCTTCCCCGAAAGACAGACCCACCTGAAGGGGCCGTATCCATAGTCAAAGAGTTGAGGGCCGAGAATATCCTCCACGTAGGAGGGAAACACAAAGCCCTCTTTCTCATCTTTTCCATTTTTGGAGATCTCGGTGACCCCTGCATCGAAGACCGCTTTCATAAAGCTGTTCCCGTAGTCGAAAAAGTAGACACCGCGCCCGACCAATGTCTTGATAAGCTCATAATGTTTCTGAAGAGAGCGGTCCACCAGCTTGACAAAGGTCTTTTTATCCTGTTCCAGAAGACGCGTCCGCTCTTCAAAGGTAACGCCCTGGGGGCAGTATCCTCCGTCATAAACAGCATGACAGGAAGTCTGGTCAGAGAGCAGGTCGATATGTCTCTCCGCCTTGACGGCATACTCCAGCAGGTCCACGATATTTCCGTGATAGGCTATAGAAAGTGCCTTTCCCTTCCGGGCAGCCTCTTCAGCCAGCGAAAAAGCTTCTTCAGGGCTTTGGCACACGACAGAGACCCATCCCTGGGAATGGCGGGTTTCGATGCGTGAAGCATCCACTTCAGCAAAGATCCCTACACCGTTGGCGATCTCCACCGCTTTGGGCTGAGCACCGCTCATCCCCCCCAGGCCTGAAGAGACAAAGAGTTTCCCTGTCAGGTCTCCGTCGGCGGGGACCCCCAGCTTCATCCTCCCGGCATTGAGAATGGTGCTGTAGGTGCCATGGACGATCCCCTGAGGCCCGATATACATCCAGCCCCCGGCGGTCATCTGCCCGTAATTGGCGACTCCCATAGCTGCAGCGCGGTTCCAGTTCTCCACATCGTCAAACATCCCGATCATAAGGGCATTGGTCAGGATCACCCGAGGCGCACCGGGATGGGAGTGAAAAAGTCCTGCCGGATGCCCTGAATGAAGGACCAGTGTCTGTTCTTCCGTCATCTCCCGGAGATAGAACTTGATGAGATGATACTGCATCCAGTTTTGACAGACCTGTCCCGTCTCGCCGTAGGTCACCAGTTCATAGGGGTAGAGCGCTACGTCAAAATCAAGGTTATTGTCGATCATCACCTGAAAGGCTTTACCCGCCAGTGTCTTTCCCGGATACTCTTCCACCGGTTTCCCCTTGAGAGATCCCTGAGGACGAAAGCGGTATCCATAGATCCGGCCCCTGGTAATCAACTCTTCGGCAAATTCAGGAGCCAAAACCTCATGCCACTTTTCCGGGATGTAGCGGAGGGCATTGGCCAGAGCCAATTCCATATCGTGTGCAGAAAGGTTTAACTCTCTTTTGGGGGCTCTCCGTATCCCCTCCCGGAATACCGCAGGCGGGGGCAGTTCTTTAAAGACAGCATCCAGTTTAATGTCCATGGATTGCGAGATATCATGATTGGATAGCATAGAGACCTCCTTTTCTCAGGGCAGCAACGGCTTCCCCAGAGCTTTTTCCACAATTTCGATAAAATCACCGGAATAGAAAAGATCCCGGACAGCCTCGATCTCCGGCTTGAACCAGCGGTCTTCGTTCAGAGGAGGCATCTTGTCCAGAATAAGGGAAGCGGCTATATCGACTCCTTCCCCGCCTCTGTGGGGTTTTCTATAGGTGAGTCCCTGGGCAGCTGCCATGGCTTCGATAGCATATATATAGTAGACATTCTCTGTGATCATCTGCAGCTGACGGGCAGCGATAGTCCCCATGCTTACATGGTCCTCCTTCCCGGCCGATGTCGGGATGGAATCAACAGAGGCCGGGTGGGCCAGGACCTTGTTCTCAGAGACCAGGCTCGCAGCCACATATTGGGGGATCATCCAGCCGGAATTCACCCCTCCTTTTTCAGTCAGGAAAGCCGGCAATCCCCTGTTGTAAGCAGGATGGACCAGTCGGTCGATACGGCGCTCGGAAATATTACCCCATTCCGCTACAGCCGTCTTCATAAAATCCATGGCAAGGGCCACGGGCTGGCCGTGAAAATTCCCCCCGGAAATTGCCTCATCCTCAAAGATCAGGGGATTGTCTGTAACGCTGTTGATCTCTGTCTCCACGACATTGACGGCATACCGCAGGGCATCTTTCGAGGCTCCATGCACCTGGGGCATACACCTTAAAGAGTAAGCGTCCTGCACCTCGTCACAATCGAGGTGGGAAGCCCGGATGGCACTCCCTTTAAGCAGCTCACGCAGATTGGTTGCTGCCGCCCCCTGTCCCCGGTGAGGACGAAGCAGGTTGATCCGCTCATCAAAAGCCTTGTCTGTCCCTAAAAGAGCATCCAGGGACATGGCGCCGACGATATCGGACAATACAGAAAGCCTTTTCACCCTGTAGAGAGCCAAAGCTCCTATGGCCGTCATGACCTGGGTCCCGTTGATGAGAGCCAATCCCTCTTTGGCCAATAGGGTATGCGTCTTGATGCCGGCCCTTTTCATGGCCTCTTTGCCGGCAAGGCGCTCGCCCCGGTAATCGGCCTCTCCCTCGCCCATAAGGACAAGCATGACATGGGCCAGAGGAGCCAGGTCTCCGCTTGCGCCCACGGAGCCCTGGGAGGGGACCACAGGATGGACTCCTCTATTGATCATTTCTGTAAGGGCCTCCACAGCCTCCAGAGTAATACCGGAAAAACCCAGCGCGAGGGCGTTGATACGCAAAAGCATAATGGCCCGCACAGTCTCCGCGGGAAGAGGAGTGCCCACCCCAACGGCATGGGACAAAATCAGGTTTCTCTGAAGCAGCTTGAGCTCTTCTCCCGAAATACGGACATTGCTGAAATTCCCGAATCCTGTATTGATCCCGTAAACGGTCTTCTTCTCTTCAAGGATCTTTTCTACCCGCCGGCGCGATTCCAGGATATTCTCCCGGGCTGAATCATCCAGGGAGACTTCTTCTCCCAGGACAGCCACACGCCAGACATCTTCAATTGTCAACGGATTTGACCCGATAACGGCCATATACGCCTCCTTCTCTTCAAGCTCTGTGATTTCAGGGCTATTCTATAACAGAAGAAGTTGAGAGGCAACCAAAAAGCATGCCGTGTTTAGAAATAGAGTGAGAGCCCCAGAGAGAAGTGTTCGGGGTCAAGAGACCCTCCTCCCGGGAACTCGTCTTTATCGATAACATCATCCAAAGATTTGAAATAGCGCCCTTCGAGGATATAGTGGCTGTCCAAAAAAAGCTGCACGCCGAAGGTTACTCCTGAATAGAAGGATTTCAGGGCTCCGGAATCCAATTTCGTCTCACTCCCGCTTATGAGATAATCTCCCCGGCAGGCCATGTGCCATTCTATCCCGGCACTGACAGAAAGAAAAGAGAGAAGGAGGACTTTCCCTTCTCCAAAAAGGAACGGGCCGAAGAGACGCAGGCTTTCTCCTTCAAAAGAGAGATCGTATGAAGCGACGGCATACCCCCCTCCGAAAGTAATCGCTGCTCTGTCCAGCAGCGCTTTTTGAAAAAAGAGGGCTGCTTCTCCCCCCGGCCCCTCTTCACCTCCGCTCCAGAGAGCGGAGATGCGAAGCCCGGGGCCCAATCCTTCCGCCCGGGCACTGCTGACCCCCAGCGAAAAAACCATAAGCAATATGATCAAGACATATCTCATACGCATATCCCTTATCTCCTTACAGATTTGAGGATAGCACGCTTTCGCTTTTTTGAAAAGAAAAATCCAGCACTCAGTTTTGGAACCAAAACTGAGTGCTGGATGGATAATCAGGTTCTTGAGAACCGATTAAAAGAGATAACCGACAGTAATAGAGATCGTCCTGGATTTAATCTCCGGAGCGCCCTCTTCCTCATCATCGGGGATATTTGTCAGTCCCATGTTGTAACGGGCATCCAGGAGGATGTTTTCCGTGGCCATGAACTGGGCGCCGAAATTAAGGGAGAATTCTGTGGATTTAACAAAATCCTTGATGTCATCACTTCCTCCGGGGTATTCTTCTTCTGCAGCCATGATAAAGCCGAAGCCGGGGCCGGCATAGATGCCGAAGGCATCCGCGAAGGCATACTTCATCATCGCGTCGAACTGGAGATAGTCGAGCTTCATGGTCACCTCTTCGTCCATATATTCGAAGCCGACGCCCTTCTGGATATAAGCGCCTTCACCGATGAAGACCATGCTTTCCCCTACGGGCATATGCATCATGGCCCCGAAGGTCATCCCCATGCGCATTTTTTTCTCAAACTCTGCAGGCATCCCCATGTCTTCCACATCCTTGTCCACATTCCCCAGAGTGAGGCCGGCTTTGGCGCCGAAACGCATGTCAGAGGCCTGGACCATGCCCACAACCAGGATAAGCGCCAACACAACAAAAATCATTTTCTTCATAACTCCTCCTTTATGAGTGTTTGATAATCTAATATAACATACTCTTGTAAAATTTCAAAGAAAAGTGTAAAAAAAGAGAGTTATCCTTTCAATTTAGAAAAAGGGCACTCACAGGCTGGCTTGTGAGTGCCCGGGGAAATCATCTCCTAAAAAAGCTTCTCAGAAAAGATAACCTACTGTAAAGGAGATCGTCCGGCTTCGCAGCTCGAATCCTTCATCTTCCTTTGGGATATCGTTCATTCCCATGTTGTAGCGGGCATCCACAAAGATGTTTTCTGTGGCCATAAACTGCCCTCCGAAATTGAGGGAGAACTCTGTGGAGCTGACCTCATCTTTCAGGTCAAGGCTGCCGCCTTCCCACACTTCTTCGGCGGTCATGACAAAACCCATTCCGGGGCCCGCATAAAAGCCGAAATTAGGAGAAAAGAGATACTTGACCAGGGCATCGAACTGGATGTAGTCAAACTTCATCGTCATCTCATCGCCGTCGTCATCAAAGGTGACCCCCTTCTGGATATAGGCCCCTTCCCCCATGAAGACTGTGTTGTCGCTCAACGGCATGTGCATCACCGCCCCGGCGGTCATCCCCATGCGCATCTTTTTATCGATTCCCGACGGGAATCCAAAGTCATCCACATCTTTGTTGATATTTCCCAGTGTCAAGCCTGCTTTAGCCCCGAAACGCATGTCGGCAGCCTGCATCGTCCCCACAACCAGGATCATCGCCAAAACAAGAAAAACCGCTCGTCTCATAAGATACCTCCTTATCTTTGATTATAATTATATCATCCGCCCGGGATATTACCAAGGAAGCCGGTGTTATTTTCTGCCTGAACGAAGAGCTGACAATAGAGAAAAACAAGGCTCCCGGAGAAGAATCTCTCCGGGCGTCTTGCCTGATCCAACAAAATATTTCACAGGAGTTAAAAAATGTATCCCGCTGAAAGAGTGAGGGTGTTTGTCTTGATGCTGAAATCCCCTCCATTGATGGAATCATTGATGTCGGTCAACCCGAAGTTGAACCGGAGATCAAAGACAAACGATTTCACATCGGCCTGTCCGCCGATATTCAGAGAAAACTCGCTCCCCTTGAAATCATCCGTGAGGTCATCTGATCCCGATCCGTCCTGTTCGATCTCGGCTTTCGTCAGTAAAGAGAGGGAGGGGCCCAGATATATTCCCACATGGGGAAGAAGAGGGTACTTGCCGAGAAGAGCCATTTCGAAATAGTCCATCTTGATATCAGCATCAAACCCCTCTTCTTCGAAATGAGCCCCCTTCTGGGTATAAAGGGCTTCACCGATCACAGTAAGAGGCATCCCCGTCACCGGGATCCGCAGAAATGCGCCGATAAGAAAACCCGTCTTAAACTTCGGTGCAAGCCCTTCGACCTTGTCTGTGTACTTTGAGAAGGCCAGCCCCAACTTCGGCCCGTACTCCAGAGCAGAAACCCCGCTCAGAAGAAAAGTCAGGCAAAGTATCATCATCACCATTTTTTTCATCACATCCTCCTTGGTTTGGATATTTCAGTATAAAAGAAAAGAAGGGGATTGTCCAAAGAAAGTTTTTTGTGTTGTGTTGAAGGGAAGGGAGAAATAAAAAACCCCGCACTCAGTTTGCATGCAAACTGAGTGCGGGATGGATAATCAGGTTCTTAAGAACTGATTAAAAAAGGATGCCGGCGGAGATAATGAAAGTACTGGTCTTAAGATTTTGATCCCACTCAGAAACATCATTCATGTCCGTCAGGCCCATATTATAACGGCCGTCCAGAAGTATGGGGCCGAGTTTTCCCTGGGCGCCGATATTGAGAGACATCTCTGAGCCCTTGATCTCGTCTTTGATATCAACGGTCTCTCCGTCAAATTCGACTTCAGCTGAAGCTGTAAAAGCCCAGGAGGGGCCGGCATAGATCCCCACCATGGGAAGGACATTATACTTGGCCAGGGCAGTCAGTTCGATAAAATTGGTGTTGAAGAAAAATTCATCACCGCTCTCCTCAAACTTTGAGCCCTTCTGGACGTAGTTGGCTTCACCGATAATAGTCAGGGGAAGAGCCGGCAGCGGCATATGGATCATCGCGCCGAACAGAAGCCCTGTATTCACACCGGGCTCCACACCTTCGAAGTCTTCGGTGAACTTGGACATGACAAGGCCCGCTTTCACGCCGAACTGTGTAGCCGATACCATGGACACAGCCAGGACCATCAAAACCACGATCATTAACATCTTTTTCATAACACACCTCCATTTGTTTGGTAATGTATACTATAACCCGGTTTTCAAAAAATATAAAGGCTCAATTTCCAATTTTTCTTTTTTTCTAAAATTTTGCTATAGGATTGAAATTTCTTCTTTGTGAAGGCATACTTAAATATAAGAAAGGAGCTGCTATGCCCCACTCCCTCCACGAATTCATGCATAAGCTGAACCGGGCCACAAGCCACGAAGAGATGCTCTCAGGCATTATGGATTCTGCGGTCCATCAGCTTCACCTGGCCGGATGCGCCATCAGCCTTAAAAAAGGCAATCAGTTTAAAATAAAGATCTCCCGCGGATACTCCTCTCATTTCCAGCGCCATTACAACCCATGTGAAGAGGATCCCCCCTTCTCCCGCCTTCCCGGATGCGCCGAAGGGCTCCTCTTTACCGACGGCGGCCCCTTCCCCGAAAAAAAGGGAGACCATCTTTTCCTGTTCCCCCTTCAGTTCAAAGGCTCCTGCCTGGGCTTTTCCGCCATGGCCCGAAGCACCCCCTTTACAGAAGAGGAGATCATGACCTTTGAGAACCTGAGTATCCTGGCGGCCTTCATCCTCCATGACGAGCTCCTCGAAGAGAAGCTCCGCCACAATTCCATTTTCGATGACACCACAGGCGCTTACAATGCCTTCTACTTCAAACTGAAAATCATCGACGCCCTGGGATATCTGGAGCGTTACGGCCACGGGTTCGCCGTTCTGGGCCTGAAATACCGCTCCACGGTCTCACTGAAACGCCTCTACGGAAACCGCCGAGTCGCAGAAAGCTTACGCCTTCTCACAGGGAAGATCCGTTCCATCATCCGGAATATCGATACCCCAGCGCGTTTTGAAGAGTCCACCTTCCTCATCCTCCTCCGCTCTCCGCAGGAAGCAGCCGCCGCCGGCCTGGCCGAACGCGTGGTCGCCGCCGTAGGCGAGGGGCTGAAAGAAGCAGGGATCGAAGCCCGTATGGACTATGCCCTCCTCTTTATCGAAGAAAAGACCTCCTATAAAAACATCATCCAATCCCTGGAAGAGGCTCTGGACGAATCCGAACGGGCCGGGGGCTTGGTCATCGCCTATCCCTGAACCTCTTAAAAAAAAAGTCTTCCCTTTCCCCTTTACCTTTGAATTTCGCTTTCCACATGATATAATAGGGTGAAGTTCAAACTAGCTAAAAGGGGGTAATATGAAAAAAGTCATTGCCATACTGCTTATGGCCGTTCTGGTTGCAGGGATCGTCTCTGCAAAAGAACTGGAAACCTATGAGAGGAAATCTCTCTTTCTCTTCCCGGCGCAGTTCAGCGCCGACATCGACCCGGCCCTGGTGACTCCGGAGCGCCGTGAAAAGATCGACACTGAGATCTACGACATGGTCGTTAAAGAGTTTACCCGCGTGGACTTTTTCGATGTCCAGGCGGAACAGTCTTTCACAGCCTTTCTGGAAAACGCCGACGCCTATATCCGGGACAATGCCCGGGACATCGCGTCCCAGCGCATGGACGCCGACGGCAAATTCAAAGAGGCCATGGTCACCCTGGATGACCTGCTCAAGACCCTGGAAAACTCCTACACCCTGGTTCCCTATGTGGACTCCATTAAAGAAGAGGTAAAGACCAAGGCTTTCCAGGAAGGCGACAAGGAAGTGGATCTTCCCGTCTCCTATAAATATGTCATCTATATGCACCTGGACCTCTACAGCACTTCCACCGGAGCCAAGTTGCGGACCATCAAAGTCAACAACGGCTCTAACCTCATGGGGATGCTCTTCTCCAGTGTGGGAGATTCCTTGGTCAACGACGACAGCCGCAAGACAGAAGATGAGCTGGAAGCCTTGAAGACACGCCAGTTCAACGCAGCCGTGAGCGGTCTCCTTACTGTCCTGAAAAAAGACATGCGCGCGATTCCTGAGTTCCAGATCAAAGCCGTAGCCTCTACAGTCACAGCAGGCTCCATCGGCTTCGACATGGGCAAAGACACGGGGATCCGTATGGACCAACGCTACAAAGCCTATACGTATGACGCTGAGGGCAACCGCCACATGACCGCCTTTGCCAAGATCCGCAAGATCGACGCCAACTACTCTGAAGCCCAGGTCCTCATCGGCCGGAGCGAAGAGGGCGACCAGATCATAGAAGACCCCAAACTGGGGCTCAACATCTACGCGGGGTTGGCTTTCGTGCCTTTTAACCTCTCTATAATGAATGACGGCCCGGTCTTAATCGAAGGACAGCATGCCGCCTTCCTGGCAGGGGCCGAGTACAACCTGGCTTCTTCTCTGAACATCTCGGAGCTCTACCTGACCGCCAACGCCAGGATCTCCGCCCCGTCATTTGAAGATCCTGAAGGAGCGCCCGGTATAACTGATGAATGGTCCATGAACGTTTCCACAATCGACGTGGGGCTTATGAAGAAGTTCTACCTGTCCCGGCTGGCCATTACAGCGGGCCTTTCCGGGACCTACTCCTCCTATTCATGGACCACCGATGATGAAAGCTGGGAATACACAGCGCATTCCATGGGGATGACCGTCCGCGGCGGAGCCGAGATCCTCATCACTCCTGAATTCACCGCCTTCGCCCAGCTCACCTATGATGTCCTTGGAAACCCCACAGACATCACTGAAGAGGTCTCCGGGGATACCGTATCCATGGAAGATCAATGGCTTGAAGATTTCAACGCCGGCGGGGTCGGGATGGCCTTCGGGATCGGCATCACATTCTAAGACGAGACAAACGAAAGATGCAGGGCGGAGCATGCTCCCCCTGCGTTTTTTTTTGCAAAGGAGGATACAATGAAAAAGACAATTATTCTGATGACGGCTCTTTTCATGGCGGTCTCCTTCGCTGTGGCTCAGATCACGCCCATCGACGAGAAGACTGTGGAAGTCCGCTCTACCGGGCGCGGGATGAACACCGAGGAGGCCAAGATCGATGCTTTGCTCAATGCCGTGGACAGCGTGGTCCTGGATATGCTCACCATGACCGAAGAGCAGATGAAATACCAGACCAGTAAAGAGGCTGTCCTGGCCAATGCCCTGAACTATCAGATAGGCGGAGCCAAGATCAACGGCAAGATCACAGCCAAAAAGACACAGGAGTTCAACGGGAAAAAGTTCAAAGTCTCCATGACACTGACTTTCAAGCTGAACACCGAACAGATCCGCAAAGATTTGGAGATGATGGGGATCATCGCTTCATCCAAGGACCTGCGTAAACAGCTGGACAACTTCTCCATCATGCCCTATGTGGATGAGAAGACATCCGATCCGGCCTTCTATAAAAGAAAAGACCTGGCCTATGCCAAGATCGGCTCTTTCCTTCAGAACCAACATATTCCCTTTATCGGGGAACAGGAGATCAAAGAGATCGAAGCCAATGAAGAGCTTATCAACCTTGAAAAAAGCGCCGGATCCATGGAGACCGGGGAAGAAGACATGATGCTTACCCTGGCCCGGAACACCAACGCCGACTTCTACATCAAAGTCGTAGGTGACGTTGAAGAGGCCGTCTCCCAGGGGATGAGCGCCGTTAAAGTCAGCATCTCCATCAGCGCCTATACGGTCATGACCGGGGAAAACATCGCTTCCCAGACAGGTTATTCCCGCCCCCTGACTCTGAGCTCCAAAGATGCCTCCATCTCAGCCGGGATGGAAGAGGCCATCAACAGCGCCATGGGCGACATCATGAACAAACTGCGCCTTTTCTGGAAAGACTATGTGGCCGACGGCCGTCCCTATAAACTGGTCTTCTACGACTATTCTTTCGGCGAGATCGGTTCCATCCGCCGTGTTTTGAAAGACATGACCAATCAGATCAAGCTTGGGACAAAAGCCGGCAATGTCACATCCTTCACCGTCTGGTATGACGGCCAGCTGGATGATCTCCTCTTTGAGATCCCCGGCCGCATGGAACTCAACCTGAAGGAAGACCCCGTTGTCCTCGGAAACACCATCCGCTTCTTCAGGGAAGCCCAATAAAAGGGAGGGAAACGTATGAAACGGACACTACTTATTCTTATCGTCGCCGTTCTGTTCGCTGCGGCCGCCGCTGCCCAGACGGTCGTCACAGCCTCAGGCATAGGCACGACAAAGCGGGATGCAGAGATGGCAGCCCAGCGCGCGGCTGTGGAACAGGGGATCGGGACTATGATCGATTCCGAGTCCCTGACTCAGAATTTCATGCTCGTTGAAGACAAGATCCTCTCCAAAGCCCGCGGGTATGTGAAAAATTATAAACTCCTCAGCGAAAAACAGGAAGTGGACGGGACATGGACTGTCACCATCGAAGCCACTGTCTCTCAGGGAGATCTGAAAAACGATCTCAATGCCCTGGGGATCCTGCGCGAGAAGATGGGAAATCCCAGGATCCTGGTTCTCTATGACCCCACGGTAAGCGATTCTCTGGATAACCCGAGAAACCCCGTGGTGGCAGAAGCCTATGACGGGATCATCGAATATCTCACCGAAAAAGAGTTCCCCGTTGTGAGCAAACGCATCGCCGACCAGTTCACATTGAGGAAATTCGCCTCTTCTGAAGAGATCTATAAAGAGTCTGTAGGCTTCGGGCTGAACAATCAGGCTGAATATATCCTGGTCTTCAATGTCAAATCCCAACCTCAGAACAAGACCAATACCTTCCACCGGGCCCGTGTGATGATCTCTGCAAAGATCATCAATACCTCCAGCGCCCAGATCTATGCCGCTGACACGTTCAAAGCCACCGGCATCGACAAAGATTCTGTGGAATTCGCTCTGAAGAAAGCCGGCCGTAAAGGCGGCACAGCCATCGGGAAATTCATCTCTGAAAAACTTATCAAACGGTGGGAGTCCGAATCTGTCTCCGGCCGGGCTGTGACCCTGGAGCTTCTCAATGTCGCTGATTTCTCCATGCTCATGGAATTCAAGGCCAAACTGAAAGACGCCGATGGGGTGAAAAACCTCATGCAGCGCAACTCCACCCGTAATTCCGTAGAGTATGAGCTGACCTTTGTTGGTGATATGGGCAATCTGAAAGAAGCCGTCTACAAGATCTTCGAATCCATGTCCGTGAAGATCGCTCCTCCCGTAAGCGGCGGAGACAGGATCACCGTTGATTTCTCCAAAAACCCCAATGAAGTCCCTGAAGAAGAAGAGACGGTCATGGAGCCGGGAAATGACGACGGAACAGCAGATGCCGAAGAAGAGATGACTGAATAGTCTCTTTTTGATACAGTTCGAAAAGGGGGAAGAGTTCTCTTCCCCCTTTTTTTAATCTAATCCTTTGGCTTTTATCTCAGGGGGAACCTCGTCATAATGGATCAGGTGTTCGAATGAGGAGGGAAGGTTGCGGAGCCTCTCTTTCAGAAAAGAAGGATAGCATTCCACCGAGGAGGCTTCTTCAGGAGACATCCAACGAAAAAGCAGGGTCTCGTTTCCCTCTTTCCGTTCCAGAGTCCCGTCCAGTTTATAATAGGTTTGCGCTTCAGGGCCTGCGAGTTCGGCCAGATAGGTGATCCCGAAATGCTGATGCTTTGTCCCCTGATGGATAAAAAAATTCTCCACCGCCCACAACGGGCGAATGATCCTGACGGACACCCCCATCTCTTCACGGATCTCTCTTATAAGAGCTTCGGCCGTGCTCTCCCCGAGATGGACCCGGCCTCCGGGCAAAACCCAGAAATCATTTCCCCGGACGGTGTGAAAGAGGACCGCTTCTCCTCTTCGAATGAGAGCGGAAGCCCGCAGGTTAAAGGCCCTGTTATTTTTGCAAAATGAGATCATGGCAATCTTTTTCTATCGAGCCGTCAGAGCCGGGCCCGGATTCTTTTTTCGGATTACATCCAGATAACGTGAAAAGCCTTCAAGCGCCTGGGGTTCTGTCTGTGCCCAGTGATGTAAAGCCCGTTCCAGTCTCACATGGTCACGCACCGTCAGAGGGAAACTGCAAAGCTTTTCAAGGGCTGCTTCCATGAGAGGGGCATCATTGAAATAGGGAGCTTCACAGAGAAGAAGAGTCTTCGTATACCCGGTTACAGGCAGTTGACGAAATTTCCCCCTGGCTTTTTCTTTTTCTTCCGGAGTACCCGTCGCCATCTTACGGATCAGCTGACGGCAATGTTGGGGATTCATATATCCTCCTTGATTTTTATATAAGAACATTCAAGGGGGTGTTTTGTTTCACCGGAAACTTCGTTTCCCGCTGGCTTCGATGATAACCGCTCTGAGGATCAAAACCCCGTCAAGGCTTTCCGGAGAATAATCGACCCCCGAGATACCTCCCGCCTGAGCTGTAATAAGGTTGAGTGCATCGTTTTTCTCACTTACCTCTGTCACTTCCATGACCTCAGCCTTCCCCGTGACACTTTCATAATGCATGGTCATGGAACAGGGGTCCTTCTTATCTCCGAAAAGCTCAACAGAATCTGCGACCCAGAACCCCGCGCGTTTATTCTTCCTGAAGAGCGTGGCCTTTTTCCCCCGGGGAGAGGCGTGAAAGTAGAAGGCTCTTTCCCTGTATCCGTAATTCATGGCAAAAAGATAAGGAGCTGTTTCATCTTCAAGGGCCAGGGTGCAGATGAAATTTTTCTTTAGGATCTCTTCGATCCTGTGAAACTCTGTAAAGGTCTCTCTCGGCATCTCCGCCTCCTTTTCACATCCGTCCGGCAATGGCCTGAATAAAATAGGAGAAGAGTCTCAGTTGTACCGGCCGGCTTTCAAACATCATCTCTGGGTGCCATTGCACAGCCATAAGGAGATCCTCTCCCTCTCCTTCCAGCCCCTCGGCCAGGCCGTCGGAGGAGGTAGCTGTTATACAAAGGTCCCGGCCCATGGCCTTCACCGCCTGATGATGAAAACTGTTCACCTGAACCGTCTCCGTTCCGTAAGCCCTGTTCAAATGACTCCCCAGAAGAAGATGAACTTCATGCACCGTCTCCTCTTTCGGCCTTTTCCCCCAATGCCTCACAGCACTTGCCCCCTGGCTCTCGATATCCTGGTAGAGAGTCCCCCCGAAAAAGACATTGATGAGTTGAAAACCCCGGCAGATCCCCAGGACAGGCTTCCCCGTCTTCAACGCTGTCTCCAAGACCGTCCATTCGAAAGCATCCCGCTCGGGGACCACCCGCCCCAATCTGGGATGCAGTGCTTCTCCGTAGCGGGAGGGATGAAGATCCGCCCCTCCTGTCAGAATCACCCCGTCAGATGTCTCAATTATTTTTCGGATATAGTCCCGGTCATTGATGGGAGGATAAAGCACGGGGAATCCTCCTGCAGCGAAGACTGCCCGGGGGTAATCCATGGTGGAGAGGAAGATATCCTGATCCTCCTTGGTGCAGGGCCGTTTCCCCGGCCACTGTTCCCGGGAAAGATAATAGCCTGTAAGGGCGATGGCTGGTTTTATTTTGTTCATCACTCAATTATAAGAGTGAAACGACTCGGAGAAAACAGCAAATGTTCAATTCACCGGAGCCAATGCAGAAGCGGTTTCTCTTTTTTGGCCCATAAGCCCGGAGAGGTTTTTGTCCCAGTCATAATTCAGCTTCACATTCATAACAGCAGCTTCTTTCATCTCCCGGTACCCCGACAAGGGGTTTTCGACCATATGGGTCGCATGGATGACAGCCTCTTCCCACGCGGTTATATCTTCTCCCGGGAGGACAAAACCCGTCTGGCCGTCATTGATGATCTCCCTGGGGCCTCCCTGGTCCGTAACGAAAGCTGGAAGCCCGCAGGCTTGCGCTTCCAAAACAGACATCCCGAAGGTGTCTGTGAGGCTGGGAAATACAAAGAAGTGCGCCGCCGAATAGAGATTAGGCATCTCCTGTTGCGTCACAGCCCCGATAAAAATGATATTCTTCTTATTTTTATATTTTTTCTGCAGACTCTCGAGGTCAGGCCCGTCTCCGGCCAGAACAAGCGAGACATCAGACAAAGCATGTACATCTTCAAAGACACGGCATAAAAAGTCGATATTTTTATCTTTTGAGATGCGCCCCGTATAGAGAAACGTATATTTGCCCGTCACTCCGTAATTCTTCATCAAGTAATCGCCTTCCAGGCGTCTCGGATAGAAGTGGCGCAGATCCAGCCCTCTTTTAAAGAGGCTGAGTTTCTGAGGCTGATAACCCCGTTCTGACAGGAGGCTGATATAGGCTTTTGTGGGAACAAGGATCTCATCCATCTGATGATAGAACCAGCGGACATAGCTCTTGACGATCCCTAAAATCGGATCATCTCCGATCATCTTCTGAAATTCAGAAGTAAAATCAGTATGATAGATCCCCTTCACCGGGATCTGCAGAAGACGGGCGGCCAGAAGTGCTGTCAGCCCCAAAGGCCCCGGGGTCGAAATGATCATCTCATCGGGAGCTGCCTGGCTGATGGCCTTGAGGGCCCCGAGCAGGCTGGGGATCTTTAATGCCACAGTATGGTAGATCTCCGGACGAATGGAAGCAAGCTGCGGGATCTCGATGATATTGCCCTGACTCACAACTTCTGAAGCATCAGCCCCTTTGACCGTGACCACAGAGAGTTTCAGCTCCTTCTCTTTTGCCAGTTCAGCCACTTTTTGCAAGGTCACCGAGACGCCGTTCAAATCAAAAAGGGTGTCGGTAAACCACAGGATCTGCTTACGTCCCTTTTTTCTTTCATCTGTATAATCTTTTTTGAATGCTTCCAAAAGAGGCCGCTCTGCTGACATATGCTTCAGGGACGTGAGAAAGGGTAGGGCAAGCATGACTCCGAAGACAGAAGAAGACAACTTTCTGACAAAGGTGATCAGATCCATTCGGTTAAGATCCCTCATGGCTGAATTGACAACTGACTGAAAATAGAAATCGGACAATTCCGTAAGAGAATCGTATAACCGGTCCATCCAGGTTTCAACATTCTCTGTGATACTCCGCCGGCTCTCTTCTGCCATCCGGAAAAGGATATCCATCACTTTCTCATTTCTTTTCTGGTATCTCCTCTTTACCTTTTTAAACAGAAATCTCTCTTTTGCTGTCTCTTTTGCCTCATTAAAAATGAGCTGATTGATCTTGGTCAGAAAAGAGTCTTTCTCGCGGGCTCCCTCTTTGGCCAGATGATCATATCCGATCTTATAAAGAGCCAGGGCAAAAGAGCGGTAGTCATTCACCCGGCCGGCTCCGTGCCCCTTTCTTTCTGCTACAGCTGAGAGGAAACCGGCCATGGTGTCTGCCTTCGCCGAAGTAAAAGTCTTTCCGATAAACAAACCGGCATGATCATCCGACCCCCCTGTAAACCCTTTTACCCACGGAGTCATCCCAACAGGTTCGATATGATGTTTTTTCTCAAGGCGCTTCAGGTGTTCCGGTGTCAGATGGCTCAGGATCTCCTGCCATGTCCTGTTGCCGTAGGCTCCTCTGCCGCCGTTTACTGTCTCAAAAATATTGAACAGAAGAAGAAGCCGTTCCAGATGTTCCGCTTTGAGTTTATTGTTCACTGAATACGTGGCATGGGCGACAGAGGTCAGTATCTTTTCAGCATGAAGATATTCCCTTAAGTGATAGATGTCTTGACGTAATTTCTCTATCTTCTCAAACTGCGCCGGGGTAAAACCGTAACATAAAAGATGGATCTTACAGTTGTCTTCAGGAAAATAGGTGGTTACCTCCACGCCGGTAAAGACATCGTCCGGGTAACGCTCCTTGAGCAGGAGGACTCCGTCGATCCTGTTGTGATCTGTGATGGTCACAAAGTCCATCCCCGCTGTTTTAGCCTTATGGTAGATATCCATCGGATCAGTATAAGATTCTTTGGTGCCCATGGTCTTCAGGATCCACTCTCCGGGCCGTTCCGAATAAGTGGAATGGACATGCATATCACATTTGACGGTTTTTCCCATCATGACTTCCTCCTCTTTTTCCCAATATATCCCCGTACTGTAAAGGGGCCGTTAAGGTTCTTTTCTTTTTGTGTTAATTGAATCACCGGAAAGAAGAGCCAGAAAGGACATCAAAAGAAAGAGAAGGCCCAGAAGAGCCCAATCCAAAGAAGAGACGGGAATACCCAGGGCCGGAGCAGAAAGTAAGGCGGGATAGAGCAAGATAAATGCGTATCGGCCCGGAATAACGGAAAGAAGACGGCCTGTAGCATATCCGTATTGCAAAGCGCCGAAGGAGAGCCCTGAAAAAATAATGTAGAGAAGCAGCAGCAGAAGGCGGGAGGCAAAACTATCGACACCTTTTTCAAAAACGACAAAAAGATCCAGGATAACCACCGCGAGGCTACCAAAGATCCCTGAAAGAGCCCCTGCAACAAACGGCTTCCTGAACCAGGGGAAAACGAGTGCTGCCAGGACAAAAAGAAAGGGAAAACCAGCAAAAAGAAATAAGGATCCGGGATCATACCCGTTTCCGGGAAGACTTTTTTTCTGTAATCCGATGAGAGCCACATTAATACAGATGAGAAAGGATAACCATAGAGTCTTTCCATGAAGCGGTTCTTTGAGAAAAACCCGTGTCCCCCAAAAGATAAAGACAAGCCCCACTCCGTTAAAGGCTCCGACAATATGCGGCGGAAGAAACTTCAAAGCTCCGGCCAGGGGGAAAAAATAGAAGTTATTGATAATAAACCCGGCTATCCATATTCTTTGGCCCTTTTTCCTCTTTTGAGGAGACCCCTTCAGGGAATAGCCCTTTTTCATCAGGAGAATCCCCGAGGAAAGGAGGGCCTGAGAAAAAATACCGAAAATAGACCCGTAAATCAGATTTGCTGAACCTACTCCCATAAGCATCAGGATAAAACAGCCATATGAAGCAGATGTTAATGTATCGTGAATTACGGCGTTATCAGTCTAAAAAAAGCGGATTGGAAAAGGCGATCTTCCCTGTTTCTGTCTCAGCTTCGATCCGGACATAACGGAATCGGGCTTCTGCCTTTCCCTCAAGAGCTGCAGTAAAACCCCCGGTAAAATCCTCTTCAAAGGTGGCCTCTCCCGTCCCGTCCCTTTTTCCCCCGATGAGAGCAACCCGCCTGAAAGATCCGTATTCTGCCGTGGAAAGAGCTTTGGCTGTAATAATGATCCCTTCGGCGGCCTCTACTGTATCTCCCATCCCTTTTTCAGGGAAGCCCTTCACCTCCAGGCTCAGAGCCGGGCCGTCGGTTACATAGCAATGCCCCTTTTTGAGATTTTCCAGAAGAATAGCTTCATTAGGGACCTTCCTGCATTGGACATGGGTCTGGACCGCTCCCGTCAGATGGTCCCGGGAGGACCCCATTTTCAAGAAAGGGACCTCGATCTTAAAATAGCGGATAAAATCACCATGGGCGTCACTCCCCCCATAGGCATAGATCTTCTGTCCCTTAAGAAGCCGTTCGATCCACTTCTTCTTTCCTTTCTCAAACCCTTTCCCCCGGTTTCCGTTGTAAAATTCCATCCCGTCTGCCAGCTCCAGGTCCTTATCGCTCCATGTACCCCGCCGGAGAAATAGATAGGGGAGGAGGTGAGCCCCTTCGTAGGGATGAGCTGCGATAATAAAGTAGCCCTCTTTCCGGACGGCCTTCAGACTGTTATCAGGCCTGTTTTGCAAGGTGGCCTCAGCCGAGTCTCCGCTCCCGGGGACAAACTGATGATTCCCCAAGATAAGGGCATGGACATTCCTCCCCTTTTCATTTCCCAGAGAAGCCTCTTCCCCGCGGATCAATGTGAAGTCGACGCTCTTCTGGTTCATCCGGTCGACGCTTTTCTGGAGGTCCTTCCATTTGGAAAGATGAGTATCCTTCTCTCTGTGGTTCTGATAAAGGTCATCCAGATCATAGGAGTGATCGGTCACCGCGATAAAATGGAGGCCCATGACAGACGCCAGTGGGCGGACCAGCTCAACATCCATCCCAAACTCCACATCGTCACAGCTCATGGAAGAGTGCCAATGAATATCTCCCGCATACCATCCGGGGAACAGCGGCCTCGATTCCTCGGCAAACCGGGTCATCCAAAGTTCAGGCTTGATCTTCATATAATTATGATTGGTAATGATCTTTTCCCGGCCTCCGATAAAATAGCGGACTTCTACAGCCACGGGCACTTCTCCCGAATACGAAGCTCGAAGGGGAGTCTCAAAAAGAAGTTGCTTCAGAGGCTTGTTGACCAGCATCTTCCCCTTAAAGAGAGATTCTTCATGTTTAGTCCGGGGAAAGAGGAATTTTAATGCCACCTCCACGATAAATATCGGGAAAAGATGAGCATCTTTCACCGAGATGATTACCGGGAACTCCCTTGTTCCCGGCTCTATGCGCCGGGGAAAGTCACAGAAGATCTCGGGCTCATTCTGCCAGAGAAAGTTCGGCAGCCTTCCTCGCCGATGATGGACTTCAGCATATCCGATAAAAGGAAATAACATATTACCGTCCTCTCTTCATTCGCCTGAAGAATTGTGTCATCGGCCTCAGGCCGTATCGGAGCCATGCATATTTCGCCCGCCCCGAAAGGCTGGAGACCATCAACTTGTCCAGATGGTATTCAAAAGAGGGGTCGAAATAGCAGTTGATGGTACAGCCTTCACAAAAATCAAAAGATCCCTGTCGCTTTTCATACCAGCGCCTCAGAGAGGAGCGATAAGCTTTTTCAAGAGATCCCGTCACAGGGATAGAATCTACTGCTTTATGATAACAGGGCAGAAGCATCTCTCCCGAAGGGTCGATGACGATTTGAGAAGAGACCGCCCGGCAACGGGGGTCTATGGAACGATTTCCTCCCGAAGCAATGAGCTTCAACTGTGCACGGTTCATATAGATCTTGCTGTAGACGGCATATTCGTCGATGAGTCTGATATCATCAGCTGTGAGCCCTTCATTCCCGAAATAGGAAAAGACAGGATTGATCTGAAGAATAAGTTCAAATTCAGAGGCCACTGAAGCCACATGTGGGATCATTTTGATGTTCTCCCGGGTCACCGTCATGAGTATATCAGGCCACTCGCCCAGGCTTCTGGCCTTTTTCAGACTCTCCAGTACAGAGTCATAGGAAGTCACCCCTCTGTTTCTGTCATGAAACTCACGTGTCCCGTCCAATGAAAAGAGAAGAAAATCCACCAGCCCTGCGATCTCCTCCGCCCTTTGGGGGTAGAGAATACCGTTCGTCGTCACAGATGTCCTGAGCCCAAGCTCTTTTGCGGTTTTGAGAAGTTCCGGCAGAGGCTCATAGAGAAGGGGTTCCCCTCCTGTAAAATCGACAAAAAGTGGCCCGAACAGGGATCTGGCCTCTTTCAGGATCTCTTTGAATTGTTCCGGATCGGCATCCCGAGGGTTTTCTTTTTTCCAGATATTGCAGAAACCGCATTTGGCCTGGCAGCGCTCTGTGACATAAAGTGTCAGAAGCACAGGTTTCTTACACTTCATGCTTTCCCCCTTCAATACGGTCGATATACTCTTTGATCAGGGCAAAGGCCCGCTCATAGTCAATAGACGTCCCTCCGTAAGGGTCGGGGACATCGCATCCATTATTCTTTACAGGGCCCATTCCCCAACGGCCGTTTTCTCCTACAAAGCCTTCTGAAAGGGCAAAGTCACCTAACCGAATGACTTTCCCGTCTCCATATTTTTCATGGATGATCCGGACATGCTCCTCCTCCATGGCAAGGATCAGATCCGCTCTTTCATACGACTCCCGGTCCAGAAATAAGGAACGTTTCTCTTTTTGAGTATAGCGACGCATGATCTTCAGCGCTTCAGGTGAGGGCTCCAGTCCGGATAAGGTGCTCACTCCCGCTGAAAGGCATTGCGCCTTCAGCTTCACCGAGGCATAGCTTTCAGCCATGGGGGAGCGGCATGTATTCCCTGTGCAGACAAAGAGGGCCAGGGTCTTGAGGGGGATGACTTTCCGGATATCCTCTTTTGGCAATGCGCCCAGCCGGATGAGAAAAGGCTCCTTTTCCATAAAAGAGATGATCGTCGAAGGCCTCTCCCCTCCGGGAGTTCCCTCCACGACTCCGTCCAGGATGGAGCCCAATTCTTTTTCAACCTCTTCGGCATGACTGAGGACGGGGTATCCAGAACGGTTGGCCGATGTTGCGGCCAGGGGAGACCCGAGCTCTCTCATCACCGCTGAAAGAAAAGGGTCGTCGGGAATGCGAAAAGCGATGGACCCGTCCGGAGCTGCAAAAGCGCCCCAAGTCGGAGCAGCAGGAGCTACAAAAGTCACCGGGCCGACAGGAAGCCTCTCCAAAGCCTCTTCCAGAAAGGGGGATAAAGGGGTTTTAACTAGGTTTTGCGCCATCTCACGCCCGGCCGCCAGAAAGGGGATCTTTTTCTCTTCAGGACGTCCCTTGACAGTAAAGATCTTTTGCAGGACATCCGGATCCCCGGCCTTTCCCACAATCCCGAAAACAGTGTCTGTGGGGGCGGCGACGATCCCACCCCGGGCAAGGACCTCGACGATCTTGTTTATCTCACTTTTCTTATAAAGCACAATCCATCCTTAAAGCCGGTCAGCAGGTCTTCCCGCCGCGGCAAGAAAACCTAAAGAGATCCGATATCTTTCCTATAATAGATCCCTTCAAAGGTGATCTTCTCCAATTCCCGATAAGCGGTCTCGCGAGCTTCTTCAAGCGACTCCCCCAGAGCTGTGACGCCGAGGACCCGCCCTCCGGAAGTATAGACTTTTCCGTCCAGCTTACGCGTTCCGGCATGATAGACCCGGGCGTGTTTCACGTTTTCCAGGCCTGTGACCGGTTTCCCCTTCTGGTAAGTCCCCGGGTATCCGGCCGAGGCAGCTACCACACACACCGCAGCTCGGTCATCCCAATCCAGGGTCAAGTCATGCAATCTTTTTTCATGGACGGCCCGGATGACCTGGCTTAACGGAGTCTTCAAACGCGAGAGGATCACCTGGGTCTCGGGATCTCCGAAACGACAGTTGAATTCCAGGACCTGCGGGCCACGGTCAGTCAGCATCAGCCCGGCGTAGAGGACTCCTGTAAAGGGGATCCCGTCTTTTTTGAAACCTTCCACAGCCCTTCGTATGATCGTCTCCTGGATCGTCTTTTCCAGGGGAACATCCACCAGGGGAGAGGGAGAAAATGTCCCCATGCCTCCGGTGTTCAAACCCCGGTCTCCGTCATAGACTTTCTTATAATCTTTGGACGTGGCCATGGGCAGAAAAGTCTCCCCGTCACAGAAGACCAGATACGAAGTCTCTCTCCCGCGAAGGAACTCTTCTATCTCCACCAGGTCTCCGGCAGCACCGAACTGCTTCTCCACCATAATATTCAGGAGAGTCTGCTCAGCCTCCTCGGGGGTCGCTGCTATGATCACACCTTTTCCCGCAGCCAGGCCGTCGGCTTTGATCACAAGGGGATATTTCTCTTCTTTTCTGATATAGGCACGCGCTTGTTCAAAGGAATCAAAGACACGGTGCGCAGCTGTGGGGATCCCGTGCCGTTCCATAAACCTTTTAGCCCACACTTTTGAGCCTTCGATCCGGGCGGCCTCGGCTCCCGGCCCCAGGGTCACCACTCCTTTTTCACGAAGGCAGTCTGCCAATCCGTCCACCAGGGGTTTTTCGGGGCCTATGACAGCCATCTCGCATTGCTTCTCAAGGACAGCAGCCAGGATCTCCTCAGCGGAGCCCTCCGGGACAGGAACATTCTCCGCGACACCGTCAGTGCCTCCGTTTCCGGGAAAAGCAAAGATCTCATGATTCTTTTCCCGGGCCAGGGTTTCCACAATGGCATGCTCCCGGCCTCCAGACCCGATCACAGCTATACGCATACTTTTCCTTTCAGTGTCTGAAATGGCGGATCCCTGTAAAGACCATGGCCATCCCGTGTTCATCACAGGCTTCGATCACTTCATTGTCCCGGATTGAACCTCCGGGCTGGATCACGGCTTTGACGCCCAGACGATGAGCCTCATCGATACTGTCCCGGAAGGGGAAAAAGGCATCTGACGCCAGGACACATCCCTTGATCTTCAACCCGGCCTGTTCAGCCTTCTCAATAGCAAACCTCACAGAGTCGACCCGGCTCATCTGGCCGGCGCCGATCCCCACTGTCCCTGTCTCATCCGCCAGGACAATGGCATTGGACTTGACGGTTTTCACCACATTCCAGGCAAAAAGAAGGTTTTTGACCTCTTTATCGTCCACTTTTTTCTTCGTCACGATCTTCAATTCACGGGGAGAGACGATATAATCATCGATCTCCTGGACCAGAAGCCCGCCGCGTATGCTTCGGTATTCCATATATTTGAACCGGCCGAAATCCTCCAGGGGAACGCGTATGATCCTAAGATTCTTCTTTTTCTTTAAAATCGCCAAAGCTTCTTCTGTAAAGCCCGGAGCAATCAGGACCTCGACAAAAGCTGTCGAGAGTTCCCGGGCAGCCTCTTCATTGATCTCCCGGTTGAAGCCGACAATGCCCCCGTAGGCTGAGATCGGGTCTGTGGCCAGGGCCCTCTTATAGGCCAGGGCCGCTTTTTCATGGATACCCACGCCGCAGGGATTACTGTGCTTCATAATGGTACACAGAGGCTCCTGGAAGGAATAGGTGAGATTGAGGCATGCTTCGGCATCCATGAGATTATTGTAGGAAAGGGGCTTGCCCCACAGAATTTCTGCATTCACCAGAGAGGAGGTATCATCCGGGTTGAGGCGATAGACCCCACCCTTCTGATGGGGGTTTTCTCCATAGCGAAGCTCCTGGACCTTTTCCCCTTTAATAAGAAGCTGTTCGGGAAACTCATCGTTTTCCAGATAGTTGGCAATAGCTGCATCGTAGGCTGATGTCCTTTTGAAGACTTCAATTGCCAGCTTCCTGCGGGTTTCCAGGGGGATCTCCTTCCCCTCGCTGATGAAACGGGCTGCTTCTGCATATTGGCCGGGATGGCACAGGACGATGACATCTTTATAATTCTTTGCAGCAGACCGGATCATGGAGGGGCCGCCGATATCGATCATCTCGATGGCTTCTTCTTCAGAGACATCAGGACGGGCAGATACCGACTCAAAGGGATAGAGGTTCACAACGACCATATCGATGGGGCTGATCCCATTGGTGTCCAGCTCCGTCATATGCTCTTTTTTCTCCCGAACCGCCAAAAGGCCGCCGTGTATCCTAGGATGAAGGGTCTTGACCCGTCCGTCGAGGATCTCGGGAAACCCCGTGATCTCCGAAACCTGGGTACAGGGGATTCCTGATTCTTCCAGAAGTCGAAAAGTCCCTCCTGTGGAGATGATCTCCCATCCCTTCTCTGTAAGAGTCTGCGCAAAGGGGACGAGCCCTTCTTTATCCCAAACGCTGATCAAAGCCCTTTTTACGGTCATTTTCCCTCCTTATTTCGCTTATGTTCAAGTATAAGCGGAGATAAGGAAGCTGTCAATTGTGTTAGTCTGTACAGGGTTCCCTTCAGAGGCTTGTTCTGAGATAAACACTCCACCGGTTTTTATTATCCGGGGAGGGCCATTCATAACGGTAACGGGCGGAAAAGAAAAGATGACGCCCAAGATGACATGATCCTGAAGCCACCGCAGCTTTATCCCACCCGTATGCTCCTCCGTAACGAAGGTCCAGGCTCACCCGGAAGGGATATCGGCTGTAATCCAGGCCCAGATAGATCTTTTGCGCCCGGCTGTAGTAGAGGAGGTATTCTACTGATGAGCGCCAGGAACCTTTCTTCACACGTAGCTCCAGAGAGGTGTAATAAAGGCCTCTCTGATAATGATACCGCAAGGCTTCAAGTGTTATTCCCGGCTGGAGGGCCCATCGGGCAGAGGCCCTGTATTTCAGATTGTCATCCTCCTCCTCTTTTCCATTATAGGAACGGATTGAAAGAGTGACCCTTCCCCTTGAGAAATCCTTTCTTAAGGAACCTTCCCAATAGGAATCGAGCTTCCCCCGGACTGAATCCGTCAAGGGAAGTGCCACTCCCCTGTTTTCATAAAACAGAGCCCGGCTCTCGATCTCCCGTCCGGTGTGTATCAGTGCTGCCTGCCACGCTCCTCTCTTTCCATCGGTCACCAATTCTCCCTCAAAAGAGAAAGCCGACATCATGTATCTCCACCCCACACTCCCCAGCCGGTACACCTTATCTTCTTTTTCATGGTAAAGGCCTGTCAGAGCGATTCCCCCTTTTTCCCCCTTCCAGGAGGCCTCCCCGCCCACACTCTCTGTGGTAATCACCCGTTCACATTCAAAAACGTCATACTCCTCTTCTTCCTCGACCAGGAGAGGGATCTTCTCTCCTTTTTTGAACCGCGAGTAGAGGACTCTCCCCTGAAAGGGTCCCCGGCTGAATTCCACTGCCGCTCCTTTGAAATATTCACGCCCACCCGTCTCTCCCCTCAGCCCTTCAGGAGAACGGAGGCTTCCTCCGCAAACAGCCAGCCCCTGGGCAAAATGGGCCTTAAACGATCCCGCCAGCAGAGAAAACTTGTCCCTCTTCCAGCTGAGGTACCAGTCTTCCGGGACGATTCCCTGCGTGACCTTTTTCAGCCGGTATTCAGCTCCCGGAAGGAACTCAGCCCGGTCCCGGTAATCTGCACGCACCTCTCCCTCCAAAGAGCCTACAGATAGAGAGGCCCGAGATGAGACAGAATCCCGGTCTGCTGAAGTCCTGATACTTCCTTTTACTTTACGTATCCAGCCGGCCCTGACAAAGGGGCGGATCAAACTAAGGGTGCGGCGTGTGACCAATTGCTCCGACAGGAGCTGGCTCAAAGAAAACAAGACTCTTTTCCGGCAGAAGGAACGGATCCGCCGGGCCTCTTTTTCGTTCAGATAGGGAACGGCTTTCAATTCAGACAAAGTCGCTGTGTTCAGGTTCACTTTGTCCCTGTAGAGTGATAGCAGCTCTTCCAAAGCCATTCCCTCGAAATATCCCTCCTCATAATACCGGATCAGCTCCTCTTCGCTCCGGATATCCAACTCATAGGGAAGCGGAAATCCCGCTGCCCGGCAATAGAAGAGGATTGTCAGGGCCCAAAGTAACAGGATACACCTCGTCACCATGTGATACCCACCTCGGTGGAAATATAACGTGGTAAAACCCGCGGCACGACATAAGCCAGCTTAAGAGAAAAGGCTCCCCGGGCCAGGTCCAGGATACAGCGGTGTTCTCCGTTTCCTGTATTGAGCCCGTATCCAAGGGAGAGCATAGGGCTTAATTCATAAAAGAGGGAGATGACTCCGTAGGAGTTCCCTTCATGGGTAGAGGCCCCTTTCACAAAGAGATGCAATGGCGGACGGTGGAAAGCTCCTCCTGCTACAACCGTATGGGTGACCTCCTCCTTGAGGACAGGATGTTCTCCGTTGAGAATGCTGACATGGAATCCCAGAGAATCCACCGACCAGACAATTCCCAGATCCCAGGAGAAGGCATACAGAGCCTCCTCCATTAGGACACCATACAGGCATTTGAGGCCCACGCCTCCACGAAGGCCTTCAGCCAGGCGAAAACTCAGGGACAAAAGCCCTTCATTCTCCTGAAGAGGCCTTTTTTGATACTGACGAAGCAGGATACCCCACCGTATTCTCTCTCCGCCTCCGGACCAGGCAACTGTTTTCAAGTCCAGTTCTCTGAACCCGTACTTTCTGCTGTATAGGGCTCCCATCCGGCTTTTTCCACTGATAAGAGCAGGGTTCTCCCGGAACACAGCTACCGAAGCCCCCGGCCCCCATCTTCCGGTCAGCCCGGAGACTCCCTCATCGGCATAGAGGAAAAAAGCCTTTGAAGAATGCACCAGAAAGAGAATACAAAAGAAGAGAAAGCCCGCGCGTCTCATTCTTTGTCTTGAATATCCTGATCGATCTTGTTGCGCAAACCGGAGATCATTTTACAGATCCCGACAGCCTCATCCTCCAGGGCACGCCCTTCTTCTTCTTCAAAGAGGCCTGTTTCTTTCAGAAGCCCGATAAAATATTTCGCTCCCGCCGCCCGGGCAAAGGCCCGGTCAAGCGAAGGGCGGAACTCTCCTTTCCCTGTATAGGCCCCTTCGATCAGAGCGATATTCACTCCGGTTCCGTATTTCAGAGCTTCACTCACCAGAAACCGTTCTTCAGCCTGAACCCCCTTTCTTTTGTCGATCAGCCTGACATTGAGGCCATGGGCTTTTTTGAACAGGTCATACTCTTCGATAGGTTTCATCTTCACTCCTTTCTTTGTCAATAGACGATAAATGTCTTTTGGATATTTCCCGGCTCTTCTCCCTGCCGGAAAGAGACTAAAATGATATAGCGCCCTCGCTTCCCGGGGAGAGGAAGGGCTATCTCCCCCTCTCCTGCAAGGTAGACTTCTTTTTTTGAATGTCTGAACCCTGCTGTATCGAACAGAAAGATTTCGACTTCCGTCATACGATCCAGATAATAGGCCAGTGGCAATGCCCCCTCTTCCAGGGGAACGGCTTCCGGTAAGTGAAAGCTCACGTTTTCCCCGACAGGGTCCATGCTACCTGGAGTCGCTCCAGCCAGCATCCAGACTCCTTGGCGATATTGAAATGAAAGGGTTTTATCAGGCTCCTCAAAAAGAAACGGGCTGATGCCGGCCTCTCTCAGAAAAGCAAAGTCGTCTTGTTCCCCGGGGCTCATCGCCTTATATTTTTCCCTCCATGCAAATGCGTCCACGACCCTCTCTCTCCGCAGGAGACAGGCTTGGTCTCCCTGTGAACTCAGAGATAAATCCTTGAACAGGATAACCTCGCCGGGAAAGGCGATCTCTTTCGGGAAGGCCGTTTCTCTATCCAGGTCTGTCAGGATATAATCAAAAAAGAGGGCACCCCGCCCTTCGGTCCCGTCATCCAGGATCAGGCATTCCACATACTCCTCCTCAGTAAAAGGAGAGACTTCCCGGAGCAGGATTTTCCGCTCCCCGTTCAGCATCCCATCCACGCGGTTGACTCCTCCCGGAGTGGGAGTCTGAGTGCTGTAGAAGTTCTCCGCCCCCGACGGCTCCCGGGGCATGATCCGTTCAAAGGAGGCCGGCCGATCACCAGAGTACCAGTCTGACCCGAATTCCACACGGTCGCAGACACTCTCTCCCAGAAAGAGAGAGACGATATCACCTGTATCATTCAGGGAAGGAAAGGAGGAGATCTCCACAACGGGAAGCTCCTCCCCCCAGAGCGAAGAGAAAGCCACTTTATCCTCTGTCAAAACCAGATAATCATCGAAATGCACACGTTCTGCTTCAAGGGGCACACTTCCGGTGTTATCCCCCAGGGACATCCCCCGGAGAGTCACTTCCCCACCGGCCAGAGACCGCACTTCGATCCATTCGGGAGCCCCGAAAGGGGCAAACTCTGAGATCCGGACACTTTCGGGGCCCGGAAATGACAGGGATACTTCGCCGGGGCCCGAGACGGAAAATTCCTTATAGCGCCCGATGAACCCTTCTACACATGCATAGACGCTGTAATCCCCGGGGTAGAGCTCAAGGGCCGTATTCTCTTCCACTACCCCGGTGAAGATATCCGTCCCCGCACCTACAATGGTGACCTCCGCTTGCCCAAGGGGAACTCCTGCATTGTCAAAAAAACGGAATGTGACAGCTGACGGATCCGGCAGAGCCAGTTCCACATCCCGGCAGTAATCTTCCAGGAGAAGGAGAGTATCCCTGTAGAGGACATCCCCGTTATAGCTGATTTCCATAGTATAAGTAAAACCTGCGCTCAACCCCGAGACTCTCCAATGTCCTGTACACGGGCCGTTGTAAGCTTCCTCCCCCTCCCGGAAAAGCCGCCCCTCTTTGACAGCTGTATCCGCAAAATCAAGAAAGATCATCAGGTGAGCTTCTCCCGGAGTCCCCCCGGGTTCCGTCCCGTATTCCCAGAACCCCTCTGAGTAGAGGAGGATGGTATTGTCTTCTGCCTCTCCCTCATCAGCGGGATAACCCCTCTCTGCCGCGATAACCCCGGAGCTGTCGGCGACCGCCAGTGAGCCGCCCCCGTTCACCAGGGAGAAGGAGGCCTCCACGCAGGGATACTCCTCTCCCGGAGCATCCCCCCAGACCCCGTTTTGGTTCCCGTAGGCCGAGGCAAAGGAGTCCTCTCCTTCAGCCTGACGGACGATCACGCCACAGGAATAAGCATCAAGAGTCATGGAAAAAGGAGACCCGTTCACAGTCCAATCTTCCATGATGAGGAGATCGGGGCTGTTATTGTAGAGCTCGATCCATTCGAGCCTGAAATCCGAGTGGGAGTCGGGGTCTGTCATCACCTCTGTGACCGTCAAAGAAAAAAGCGGGGATACTGTACAGATAAGCGTAAAAAGAAAGGCCCCTGTTTTCAGCATAGTTACAGGTTAAAAATGATCAGCCTTATTTCAAGGATTTTCCGACAAACGGGCTTTATAGGCTGACAAACGACATCAGCCCCGCCCCGACCCTTTTCAGGGCCGGGTCTGCGGAGTTGGAGTTGTGTGGATGAAAGGTGAGTATTCCTTTTATGTTAAAGGGCCCTGTAAAAAGCCCTGATTGTAAACTCCCGGTATTGGGGGGCGGCAAGTCCTGAATACTTTTCTAAAGTGATTTTTTCGATAGCCTCCTCTTCTGTCATCCCCTTTTCTTTGGCATTAGCGACCTCTTGGCGGGCATACTCAAGATAACGCGCAAAATCCCTGAGGCCTTCTGTCCCCCGCACCACAGGGCCGTGACCGGGGATCACCGCAGCATAATCTTTTTCACTCTCTTCTTTGACGATTTTCAGGAGATTCATGGCATCGCCGCCTGAGCGGATATCGATATAAGGGAACATCCCGCTGAAGAGGTTGTCTCCGGTGATCAGGATATTCATCTCCTCAATACGGACCATGGCGTTACCGTTGGTATGGGCCGGGCCGGGGAAAAAGAAGCGGACCGTGTATCCACCCAGCCGGATGGTCTTTTCTTTATCAAACGTCTCGTCGGGATAACGGAGAGTAACACTCTTATAAGCTTCCAGTCTCTTTTTCGCTGCTTCGACCTGAGCTTTGGCTTTTTGCACCTCCTCATCGTTGACTCCTTCATTCTGAGCAATATACTCTTCCATCTCTTTGAAATACTTGGGATAGCCCACTTCGATGACATGCTTCCTGTTGACCTCTTCGATGTTTTTCAGGTTTTCTGCCGTCATCTTTGTCGCGATGACAGGGACATCGGCCGGCATGGCGCTAAGTCCGTAAGAGTGATCACTGTGATAATGGGTAAGCAGGATAACTTTGAGGGGTTGATCCGTAAGCTGGGCAATCTCCTTGAGGACAGTCTCTCCGTCTTTCCGGGTATTCCCGGCATCGATGAGCAGGACACCCTCTTCTGTAATGAGGACAGTGATGTTTCCGCCAAGCCCCTGGATCACATAGAGGTTGTCGTTCACTTTCTCCACGTGGGGACCGTCTGCAGCCATAAGCATTCCTCCTGTTCCGAGAAAAAGAAGTGTCATCACCATAAGGACAACGAATTTTTTCATAGATCCTCCTTTGAACCTGTAATAATTTTCGTCCATTTCAGGACAAATTCAATAGAACAAAAGTTTTAATTTACCTTTTGGGAAGCGAAACTTTAGTTTGAGACGGGGTTATAATGTCTCTCTTATGGGACGGGAGAGATCCTAGCATAAAAAAAGATTGAAAAAGGACTCAATCAACGACAGAAGGAATGACCCGCACTCAATGATTAAAAACTTTTGGAGAAATATTCGGTTTTAAAATTTCCTGAAGACACCCTGTTTATCTGTCCAGTTGTCAGTGAGTGCGGGAGATCCGGCTACCGTTACTATTTCAAAACCACCACCCGGTAGATCGGTCGATGATCGAGTGCCGGGCGCGACCCCTATAACCCTAATCGGGTATAGATCTTGTCCACGTTGCGGAGGTGGTAGTTGTAGTCGAAGGCTTTTTCGATCTCTTCT
>JAFGWL010000019.1 GCA_016937175.1 Candidatus Mcinerneyibacteriota bacterium
AACCTCTATTGTTCCCTCGTGGAGGCGGGCGAAGCAGGAGGCCTGCTGACTAATGTCCTGGACCGCCTTTCTATCTACATGGAAAAGAATATGGAGCTGGTGGGGAAAGTCAAATCAGCCATGACCTATCCCCTCATCATCATGATCGTGGCGCTAGCCCTGATCATAGGCATGATGTATTTCGTCATCCCAACTTTTGAAGAGATGTTTGACAGTATGGGGCAGACACTGCCCTCACTGACGCAGTTCGTAGTCAATGTCAGCCGTTTTACCCAAAAGTATATCGTCCATATCATTCTTGTGATCATTTCGTCTGCTGTCATATTCGTCACATGGAAACGGACGAAAAAGGGCCGTTATGCTTTGGATAAGATCATTCTTAAAACTCCGATCTTCGGGGATATCACCAAGAAAAACGCCGTGGCCCGGTTTTCCAGAACCTTCGGGACTCTGGTGGCCAGCGGTGTTGATATTCTGAGATCCATGGAGATCACCGCCCGGACCGCCGGTAACTCGGTGATCGAGGCTGAACTGATGAAAGCCCGGACCAAAGTCTCAGGCGGGTCAGAGATCGCTGTCCCGCTGGGAGAAGCCAAGGTCTTCCCCCCTATGGTCGTCTCGATGATCTCCGCTGGTGAAAAATCGGGTTCTCTCGAAGATATGCTGGCCAAGATCGCCGATTTTTACGAGATGGAAGTGGACCAGGCGGTGGGAACCCTGACAACGGCCCTGGAGCCCCTTATCATGGTCTTCCTCGGAGGCGGGATCGGGACCATTGTCATCTCCCTCTTTATGCCGATGTTTACCATGGTGTCCGCTATTTCATGAGAGGTTTGTTTCATCCGAAAAACTATCACTCTTCAGCTTTCTCCTCTGCGGAGCCCATGAATCTGCTCAGGGCTGTCCTTTCAGATTTTTCTGCAATTCCTTATGAGAACTTGACAAAGATCATAAAATTTGCCCGGCAGGGGGGGAGTGACCCCCGGGAGATCCTCCGACATCCCCGGGAGGTCTTCGAAGACCATGAGCGCTACGGATTAGGCGGAACCTGTTTCTCTCTGACGTATGCCTTAAAAAGTCTTCTGGATCCTTTGGGAATCCCCACTTTTTATATAACAGCGGATATGAAGCCAGGAAAAAATGTCCACTGCGCCTTGATAGCTGAACTCAGCGGGGCAAAATACCTGGTGGATCCGGGATATCTCTTCTCAGAACCCCTTCCCCTTCTCAATGGGGGCCGGAAGAAGGGGACTTCCCAAAAGTTCGTCTTTGCAGCCCTGGAACAGAGAGAAAGCCGGTGGAACCTTTTGACATTTCATCCTTCGGCCGGAATGAGATGGCGGTATGTCTTTGACGATGTCCCGGTTTCAGAGAACGAATTTTTCCAATACTGGCAGGCTTCCTTTTTTGCTAAAAGTATGAACCACTTATGCATATCCCGTGTCTCTGAAGACCGACAGGCATTTTTCGCAGGTGATTTTATGCGTGTGACCACACCGGTATCAAAGACCAATATCAATGTCAAAATGGAGGCGCACAAAAAGGTCAGGGAGGTGTTCGGGATCGAAGAAAAGATCTTTTTTGAGGCCCGTGAAGCCCTGGAAAGCCTGAGGAGCAGTAAGGTATGAACCGGCCCCTTGTCAAATATTTTACAGGGGTCCTATGCTCTCCCGTCATCCCCCGGGAGGACATTATCGCAGCCCTTGAAGAGGCCTTCGGGGCCGTTGATTTTGTCAGTCCTGAGTTCGAGTTTTCTTCCACCGACTATTATGTCCCTGAGATGGGCCGGGGGCTCATCCGTTTCTTTATCTCCTTTTCCCAGTTAGGTGATCCTGCAGCCCTTCCCCGGTGGAAGAGAACAACCTCTATTCTGGAAAAGAGGTGGGAGCAGCAGGGGGCGCGCCGGGTCAATCTGGATCCGGGATATATGGATACCTTTAAAGTTGTTCTGGCTTCCTTCAAGGAGGGAGGGCAGAAGATCTATCTGGGAGAGGAGGTCTGGGCTGACATGACGCTGCAGTTCAGAAAAGGGGAATGGATTCCCTTTCCCTGGACTTTCCCCGATTTTGCTGGGAGCGCCTATCATGATGTCCTGGACAAAATCAGGCAGAAGTTGAAAGAAGATAACAAACTGCAACATAAATGTTGACTTTAAGCTCTCTTATGATACGATAATGGAGAAATAATACGGAGGTGGTGTATGAACAATAGAGGGAAAAGCATGATTCTTCTGGACCTTATCATAGTCGTTCTTTTAGGAGCCCTGATATATTCTTTCGTCAGGCCGACACAATTGAGCCAGAAAGACCTGCATAGCCGCTCTGACGCGGAAAAAGCCTTATCGACCCTTCAAGTGGCGATTGATATGTATAAGACCAAATATGACGGCGAATTGCCCGGAACGAGCGGTGAAGGCCTGGACGCTGTCAAAGGAATCGTCGAGGATATCAAGCGCTCCGGAGTGTTCCAGTTCGAAAAAGTCGATCTGGATGATTTGAAGACTGTTTTTGCTCCCGCTGTAAAGGGGACACAGTATCAGGAGATGTCCGGCGGCGGATATGAACTGGTCGTCTTCGCCAAAGACCGTTATCCGTACAAATATGTCCTGAACCAGGAAAAGATCACCATTGTGGATCCCGAGAAAGTCCTTGTGGATATCTTGGGCCAGCTGGACGGGATGAAAAAAGATATTCAGACAGAAGCAGAAAGATTCAGGCTTGTTCAGGAGAATGTGCCCAAGATCGATGTCAATTTGAAGGAACTGGCTGCTCAGGAAGAGGATTTCAAGCTCATCGACAAAGTCTATGAGGACTTTGTAGCGGCAGAGACAGCTGCAGATATCAATCAGAGCGAGTATGACCAGGCCCGGGAACTTCTTCAGGGATTGGCCTATCGTATTGATGAGATCAAAAGTGTCAAGTCTGTCTCTTCTGAAGTCATCCAGAATCTGGGGAAATTCTATTTTGATGCCGAAGATTATAAGACCCGTCTGACTGATATGGTCTCTTATCTGAAAGCGGGGAAACTCAAGGGGATGGCAAACGGACTCATCGGCGATGCCGATTCCATCATGTCTGACATCGACAAATACATCGAGCGGTTCAGCTCCAAAGCACAGGAAATGGCCCAGGCTGTGGACAGCCGCCAGGAAGAGGTAGACAAGTGGGATGGGCTCCTTCTGGATTATAAGAACAAGATGCAGTATGTGGTCCAGAGATTCGTCGACCTGAAAAAAGCTTCCTGATAAAAATTTATAATACGGTCATTCAAGGGCTCTCAGCAACGAGAGCCCTTTTTTTTTGTATTTTTTATAGAGCCGGGAAACGGACGGTAAAGGAAGAGCCCTTTTTTTGTTCGGATTCGACACTGATGGAGGCTCCATGCATCACGGCGATGTGTTTTACAATGGAAAGCCCCAGCCCTGTACCTCCCGTTCGGCGGGATCTGGATTTGTCCACGACGTAAAAGCGTTCAAAGATCCGTTCTGTTTTCTCACGGGGGATACCGATCCCGGTATCTGAAACCGTGAGAAGGATACGGTTGTCTTCCCTCCGGGCTGTGACCTTGATAGTTCCCTCGTCTGTATAGCGGAGAGAATTTTCCATTAGGTTGATGAGGAGCTGTTCCAGCCTCAGGCGGTCCCCGTAGACAAGGAGGGGGCCGGCGGGAAAGTCTGTCAGGAGTTTCAATGATTTTTCTTTGATCTTTTTATCGAAAAGAAGGATCACATTTTCGATGATTTCACAGAGGTTTACGGATTCAAACCCTTCCGTTCCCTTCTCTTCAAGACGAGAAAGATCACCCAGATCCCGGACAATGGAGATAAGCCGATCTGTATGAGCGGCAATGATATCAAGGTATTTCCTGTCGGAGTCTTCTGCTGACTCCAGAAGTGTGTCCGCAAAACCCTTGATGGCAGTCAGGGGAGTCCTCAACTCATGCGAGACATTGGCGACCAGGTCTTTTTTCATCTTTTCTGTTTTTCTGATCAGGGTGATATCATGAAGAAGAACCACTGCGCTGCCGGCCGTTGTCATGGTCACACTGGCCAGCCATACTTTTTTGCTCAGGGAGATCTCTTCTGACCGGGTCTGATTATCTGCCCGGCACTCTTCGATAAGAGTGAGGAGTTCAGGCCAGGGCAGGATGTCAATGAGAGGGTGTCCCTCAGCTTTCGGGCATTCTGCCAGGTGAAGAAAGCTTGTATTATAGAGGGTGATCATGCCTTGAGCATCGATGACCACAAGAGCTTCGCTCAGAGATTCGATAATACTTGAGATCTTTTCCTTTTCTTCGCTCAATTGTCTGAAGAGGGTAGAGAGTTTGTCGGTCATGAAGTTGAAATTGTCGGCCAGTGTTTTGAGCTCATCATGGTTTTTAAGGTGGACTTTGGTGCCGAACCGGCCTTGCGAGACATCCATAGAAGCTGCAGCGATGGCTCTGACCGGGGCAGAAAGGGAGCGGGAGAGGAAAAAGGCAAGGAGCAGGGCCAGGGCGATAAGGATCCCCAGGAGATGAATAAGGCTCCGGAAAAGGGCCTGGTTCAGGACCGTGACATCTTCAAGATAAAGACTGGCTCGCACTACCCCGAGTGATCCTTCACCTCGTGAGTCGGCAGGGAAGGGAAGAGCGACATAAAGCATCTTTTTTTGCTCTGTATCGCTGTAACGGATGGAAAAGCCCGTCCCTTTCAAAAGAGCCTGACGGATCTCGATCCTGTTATTATGGTTTTCCATGGTCCGGGGATCGTTGGTGGAATCAGCCCAGACTTTCCCGTCCCGCCCGATGACAGTGATCCTTGTCTTGATGGCTTCACCCAGGGAATCGACTGTCTGCTCCAGTGAGGGGGTTTCCCCGAGGTCAGCCGCCAGAGGAACGATTGTCCTGACGGTCTTTTCCAGTTCGCGTTTGAGGACATCGGTAAAATGCTTTTCGATGGTCCGTGATGAAAAAAGAGAGAGGGGAAGGGCCAAAAGAAGGATGATGAATATAAAGGAGAGAATGATCTTCAGAAAGATGGAGCGTATCATAAATCCAGCTTATACCCTACGCCCCTGATATTTTTGATCAGATCGCCGTAGGGCTCCATTTTTTCACGGATATGTTTAATATGGACATCCACAGTACGGTCCAGGACCGCCTTTTCGTCTCCCCAGAGGTGGTCCAGGATCTGTTCGCGGGTAAAGACCCAGCCCCGGTGACGGGCCATGTAGAGGAGGATATTGAACTCTGTCGCTGTGAGCTCGATATCCTTTCCATCGACCATGACTCTGTGGCGGTTGACCTCGACCTGAATATTGTCTGTCAGCATCAAAGCGACCTGAGCGGAGGACTCCACATCAGGGTAGCTTCTTTTAATCAGGTTTTTGATACGCGCTGTCAGTTCCCGGACAGAAAAAGGTTTGGGAATGTAGTCATCGGCACCGATCTCCAGGCCCAGGATACGGTCGATCTCTTCCCCGCGGGCTGTGACCATGACCACCGGGATGGATTTTGTGTTTTCGTTCCGTTTCAGCTCTTTACAGGCTTCAAGCCCGTCACCGTCAGGCAGCATCAGATCCAGAAGGATCACTTTAGGGCGTTTCTGCCCCATCCTCTCGGTGAAAGAGTGCAGAGTCGTAAAAGTCTCTACAGTAAAGCCGGCTTTTGTCAGATGAAGGGAGATCAGATCGGCGATATCCTCTTCGTCTTCGACGATATAGATAAGATCATTCATCAGCAAGCTCCTTTCCCTTCTATAATAGTAGCACAGGATAAAGGAAATTTGAATATTCCGTTAATTTCAGGTTAAGTTTATCCTTCACTATTATTAACGGAAAATTAACATTTCCTTCACCTCTCTTTCATTGCAGGGAGGTATCTTAAGACAAGACAAAAGGAGGATATATGAAATCTATTTTGAAATTGTTTGTGGTAGCTGTGTTGCTTCTAACCGCCTTCGGGACAGCCCGGGCGGCGGACAATGAACTTATGGGGGCAGGAGCTTCGTTTCCCTATCCTCTCTACACCAAGATGTTTGCTGAATATCACAGGGAGACAGGTGTGAAAGTCAATTATCAGGCCATCGGGTCCGGCGGCGGAATCAAACAGGTCATGTCAAAAGTCGTAGATTTCGGCGGGACAGACGCTTACCTTGATGATGCCAAATTGAGCGAGGCCAAAGAAGAGATCCTTCATATCCCCACATGCCTGGGGGCTGTGGCTGTGACCTATAACCTTCCGGGAAATCCCCAGCTGAAACTGACCGGGGATGTCATCGCGGATATTTTTATGGGGAAGATCACAAAATGGAATGACGAGAGGATCAGCAACCTGAATAAAGGTGTGAAACTGCCCAAAATGAGGATCACAGTGGTCCGCCGGTCGGACAGTTCAGGGACGACTTTTATCTTCACCGATTACCTCTCTAAAGTCAACCCCGAGTGGGAAAAGAACATGGGGAGGAGCAAGAGCCCGTCCTGGGGCGCTTACGCCATCGGAGCTGCCAAGAACGCAGGAGTCGCAGGACAGGTCAAGAATATTCCCGGGGCTGTGGGTTATGTGGAAGTCATCTATGCCCTCTCCAACGGGATGCCTGTGGCATCTGTGAAGAACAGAAGCGGAGCCTTTATAGCGCCGACCCTTGAAGGCGTGGGGCTTGCGGCAGATACGGAGATGCCGGCTGATACCCGTGTCACCATCACAGACACAGGGGCAGCCAAGGGCTATCCTATCTCCAGTTTTACCTGGATCATTTTCTACAAAGAGCAGAACTACGGCGGCCGCACTTTGGCCCAGGCAAAGGAGACCCTCAATCTGCTGTGGTGGATGATCCATGACGGACAGCGTTACAATGAAGATCTGAAATATGGAAAACTTCCGGCGGAAGCTGTGAAGAAAGCGGAAACTGTCCTGAGATCGGCCCGTTACAACGGGAAACCCATCCTAAAATGACCATGATGAAAGCCGGGGATGCAAGGGGGGCGGAAGCGGTTTCCGCCTCCCGCCTCACTTCTCACAAGATGAAGGAAAAGGGGTTCGCCTCTTTTCTTCTTTTTGCGGGGATTTCAGTTCTTATGGTTCTGGGAGCCTTTTTTGTGACACTGGTGCTTCAGTCCTGGCCTCTCTTCAGAGAAACGGGGTTCAGCTTTTTTACCACCCTGCGCTGGGCACCCATGGAAGAGGCTTTCAGCGTTCTTCCTTTTCTGGCAGGGACACTGATGACCTCTCTTCTCAGTATTCTGATAGCGTTCCCCTTTTCAATGGCGTTATCGATCCTGTTGGGCGAGTATCTTAAAACCGGCCCCTTTGCTGCCGCCTTTAAGAGTGTTACGGAGCTTTTAGCCGGGATTCCTTCTGTCATCTATGGGTTTTGGGGTATCATGATCCTCATGCCGCTTATTCAATCTCTGCAGATGAAACTGGGGTTGATCCCTTATGGAGTAGGGATTCTTACAGCATCTCTGATCCTTTCTGTCATGATCATTCCCTATGCAGCTTCCCTGGGACGGGATGTGATCTCCATGGTCCCGGGAGAGTTGAAAGAGGCGGCCTATGCCATGGGGGCTACACGTTCGGAAGTGGTCTTCCATGTCATCCTGCCCTACGCTCGTTCGGGGATCACAGCAGGGTTTTTTCTGGCCCTGGGACGTGCTGTGGGGGAGACCATGGCAGTCACGATGCTTATCGGGAATTCCAATTTTATACCCAGGGGGATCTTCAGCCCGGCTAATACCATGGCCAGTGTCATCGCCAACGAGTTCGGAGAGGCCGATGGGATGCATACCACAGCTTTGATCGCTGTAGGCCTTGTCCTGATGATCCTGACCGGGCTTATCAACTATGCAGGGAAAAGCATTATGAAACGCTTTCAGGTAGGAGGATAGATGAAAAATCCGTCCGTATCAAAACGTATGGTCAAAGACCATTTTTTCAAGGGGCTGGTCCTCTTTTTCGCTTCCCTTGTGGTGATCCCTCTCTTTCTCCTGCTGGGGTATATCTTTAAGAAAGGGATAGGAGCCATCAACTGGGATTTCATCTTTTCCATGCCCGCTGGTGTGGGGGAGAGCGGCGGCGGAATCGTGCATTCATTGACAGGGACGCTGATCCTCATCATCATTGCGGTTATCCTTTCTGTTCCCGTGGCTGTGGCTACGGCTCTTTTTATCAATGACCATCCCAAAAACAAGATATCCCGTATGATACGGTTTACCGTGGATATGCTGCAGGGGATCCCTTCGATCATCATGGGTATCGTCGTCTATATCTGGATCGTGCTGCCCATGAAAAATTTTTCTGCGTTTGCTGGCGGGGTGGCTCTGGGGATCATGATGCTCCCCATTGTGATCAAATCGACAGAAGAGACCCTGAAGATGGTGCCTGAGAGCTTGAAAGAGGCATCCATGGCCCTGGGAGCCCCCTATTACAAGACGGTTCTTCATGTCATCCTGCCTGCAGGCCTTTCGGGGATTTTGACAGGCGTCCTTCTGGGAGTCTCGCGTATCGCAGGAGAGACGGCTCCTCTTCTCTTTACTGCTTTCGGGAATCCTTTTCTCAATACTAATATCTTCAAGCCGGTGGACGCCCTGCCCCTGCTGATCTATAATTATTCCACAAGTCCCTATCCCGAATGGCATAGCCTGGCCTGGGGAGCTTCTTTCATTCTGGTCGCCTTTGTCCTGATTTTGAACCTGATAACGAGATTGGTGGTGAAAAAATGGCAGATAAAGTATTAAGCGTACGGGGCTTGAATGCCTATTACGGAAATAAAAAAGCGGTCCTGGACGTCAATGTCGATTTTTATAAGAACAAGATCACCGCGATCATGGGCCCGTCAGGTTGCGGGAAGACGACGTTTCTGAGATGTCTCAACCGGATCCATGAGGTCAACATAGAAGCCCGGGCCAGGATCGAGGGAGATATCTTTCTCAATGGCGAAAATATAGCCAGGATGCACCCTATCCTTGTCCGGAGAAGGATAGGGATGGTATTCCAGAAGCCGAATCCTTTTCCCCATATGACGATTTACGACAATGTGATCGCCGGATATAAACTTAACGGGATCAAAAAGAAAAAACATGAATTCGATACCATTGTGGAACAGTCTCTCACCAGGACAGCCCTCTGGGAAGAGGTCAAGGATTCTCTGTACGACCGGGGGACATTCCTCTCGGGAGGTCAGCAGCAGCGCCTGTGTATCGCCCGGGCGCTGGCCATGAACCCCGATGTGATCCTTCTGGATGAACCTACTTCAGCTCTGGATCCCATTGCCACAGCAAAGATCGAAGAGCTTCTGAATGAATTGAAAGAAAATGTGACCATCATCATCGTGACTCATAATATGGCCCAGGCCGGCCGCATCTCAGACTATACAGCCTTCTTTTACCTGGGTGAGCTGCTGGAATACGGGACAACGGAAAAACTCTTTACAAATCCCGAAAACGAAAAGACTGAAAACTTCCTCACAGGGCGTTTCGGGTAAGGGGAATGAACATGTTTGAAAAAAGAATGAATGAGATCAAAAACAAACTTTCATTGCAGGCCGGGACAGTTGAATCAATGTTGCAGCATGCGCTGAGCGGACTTTTTGACAGTGACCGGGAGTCGTGTGAAAAAGTCTTTCAACTGGAAGAAAACGTCAACAGGCTCGAGATTGCCATCGATGAGCTGTGCACCATGGTCCTGGCGCTGAACCAGCCTGAAGCGAGACATCTGCGGATGATCATCACAGCGCTTAAAAACAATAACGACCTGGAACGTATAGGGGACCATGCTGTGAATATCTGTGAAAGTGCCCTGGAGCTCATAAGCTATGTGAACAAAAAGGATTATGTCCTTCTCCCGCGAATGGCCGGCGTGGCCATGGAGATGTTTAAAAAGGCTGTCCGCTCATTTGTGACCGATGATGTGGATCTGGCTGCAGAGGTAAAAGAGCTGGATGATACAGTCGATGAGATGGAACAGCAGATCCTCAAACGCTCCATCTCCATCATGGCTGTGGAGACGGACTATATCTCCCTGGAATATCACATCATCAGGATCGCCCAGAATCTGGAAAGGATCGCCGATCTGTCGACGAATATCGCCGAAGAGACCATCTTTATGAAAGAGGGACGGATTGTGAAACACGGAGAGAATGAGACCCTGGGTGAGTGAGTGAAGAGTTAGAGAACAAAACAGCAATATTCTTGAAAATCGAGGGGGAGTGTGATAAAATAGAGGAAAAGGGGGCTTAATCTATGGCTAAGTCACGTTTTTTTCTCTTATTTTCGTTGCTTCTCTTCGTTTTATTTTCCTGTACACAGAACTTCACCGGCAAACCGGGTGAGGAGAGTGGGAGAAGCGCTTTTCCCGTTCCCTCTGAAAGCCCTCTGATCAGGCTGGACTACCCTGCCGGCTGGAAGATAGACACAAGCCAGGATTACTGTGACCTCATTGCCTTCGGGCCCGATGACATCTACTCTATAGTCACTGTCGAGGTGATGTCCGGAGAAGGGCTGGAAGCTTACATCAGAAAATATTTTCATTCCTTCTCTTTTTATGAGGATTTCACCGTCCGCGAAGAGAGGGTCTTTCCTTTCTCTTCCGGCGCTGGACGGGCCTTTCTCTATTCCTACCGGGAGACGGCGCGTAACCAGGACTTTAAAGAATGGGCCGTTTTCCTTGAGGTTGAAGGCCATGTCATCGTGATCCAGTATACAGCTCCGGGAGATTTATTCGACCGTTATCAGGCGCTTTTTCAGGAGCTCTCGGCAACCGTCCGCAGGTCTGACAGGAAAAAGGAGGGGATTTCCCGTTGAAAAAAAGCTTGGGCGTAATCCTTTTGATCCTTATTCCGGCCGTTTCCCTGTGGGGAGAGAGCCTGAAAGCGGAATTGCAGCTTTTTCAATGGAGTTTTTCATCCCGCCCCTATTGGGCGACTTCAGAGTATCAGAAGAACAGCGCTCCGCTTAAACAAGTAAAGATCGACGGGGTTTTCGGGGCCGGGAAGGCCTTTGACGGAAACCCCGGAAGTGTCTGGATCCCCGGCGGGGAGAACCGGGGCGTGGGGGAGTTTCTCCTTTTTGCGGTGAATGAAGATTTCAGCGGCCTTCAGATCGCTCCAGGCCTGGTTTCCGATAAGACGGTGAACCGGCCTTCTTCCGTGGAGGTCATGTTTTTCGTCGCCTTCGGGTCTCCCGGATATGAGACGGACATAACACGCTCTTATGTCGCTTATCCTGTGGGAGAGAAGGTTCGGGCCGCCCTGAAAGACAACCCTGTACTTCAGGCCGTGGGGTTTCGGCCTGATTGGGAGAAGGCCGAAGAGGTGATCTTTCAGAAGACGGGGGAGTTGTCCCGTTACTTCGACCTTTTTCCCGTGGATCTTGATATCCGTTTTATTGTCAAAGTCGAGATCATTTCCGTTTACGGGGAAAACGCCAGAACCGGGATTTCGGAGATCATCCCCCTTAGGGGAGGAAGGACAGAAGGAAGAGACGTCTATCTCTCTCTTCTGCCGAAGGAGGAGAAGGAAAAGGCTAATGCTTTTCTTAGGGTGATGTGGAGTTTTTTTGCCCGCTTCTGTGAAGAAGGGAAGGTTATGGAGGCAGCGGCTTTTTTTGCTCCGGAGACCATCATGCAGGGGACAGGCCTCTTTCCCGGCGAAATCGAAGAGGGGGACAAGCCCCTGTTGGAATCATTTCTCTGCCGGGCGCTATTCCTGCCCCGGGGAGAAGCCTTCGCCGGTATAAAAGCCGTCCGCTTTACGGGCTATCACACCCGTGACGAGGCTCATAACATCCCATACGGCCGTCTTCTCTTTCGTCTGGAGTCAACAGACGGCAGGGCCTTTACCGGGACATTGGCTGTCCAGCCGGAGACAGGGCTCTTTGTCCTGCCGGCTGCACAGAATAATGAGGAGGTATTATGACAAGCGAGAAGAGACGTGTCACCTTCGGGGGAAATCCTGTGACACTCCTGGGGGAGCCGCGTGCAGTGGGGGATAAGGCCCCGGATTTTACCGTGACTGACAGGGAATTAAAGTCCGTGCGTTTCTATGAAGTAACAGCTTTGCCCGCGATCATCTCTGTCGTCCCTTCAGTGGATACAGGGATATGCTCAGCACAGACCCGTCGCTTTAACGAAGAGGCCGTCGCCCTGAAGGACCTTGTCGTTCTGACAGTCTCAATGGATCTTCCCTTCGCCCTCAACCGTTTCTGTGCCGCGGAAGGGATCGACCATGTCTATACCTTTTCGGACCACAGAGAAGCTGACTTCGGGATGAAGTACGGATTTCTCATCAAGGAGCTTCGTCTACTGGCCAGGGGAGTCCTTCTTGTAGATTCACAGAGAGTGATCCGCCATATCCAGGTCGTCCCCGAGATCGGTCAGCATCCCGATTATGAAGCCGTGCTGGAGGCTGTCCGGGACATAACGTGAAGGATTCGGGAAGGCAGTTCTGTGGCGTTGTCCTTTTCCCTTTCATTTTCTTGACGGAGTCTCTGTCATGGGGATCCTGATGTTTCTCTTTTTTACACTTTCCCTCTTCTATATGGGGTTTGCCATATTGGTCATTGCCGGCTTGTGTCTGGGGGGAAAACACGATTCTCTCTCTCCACGGCAAGTCTCTGTGGCCGTTGTGGCTAGAGATGAAGAAGAGTGTCTTCCGGCTCTCTTAGAGAGGCTGTCCGGGCTGGAAGAGCCTGAAGCGGTGCGGGAGTTTATCCTTGTGGACGATGGCTCAAAAGACAGTACCGCCGAGTTGATGGAAGATTTTGCCCGGCGCGAGAAGAAAGCCCGGGTCATCCGCCTGGGAAAGAAGCCAGACTCTTTGCCGGGGAAAAAATGGGGGATCACCAGGGTGATGGAGACAGCAGTGAGTGATTTTGTATTTTTTACCGATGCCGATTGTCTTCCCCCGGCTTCCTGGATAGCAAAAGGAAGAGATTATCTGGATGAGAAGACCGGAATGGTCATCGGGGCCGTCTTTCCGGACAGCAAAAGCTGGTTTTCCTCTCTGGAAAGTACGAGCGGGGCCCTCTTCACCTTTGCCCTGGCCCCTTTCCGGCAGGCTCCTTATTGTTCCGGGGGAAATATGGCTGTCTCCGTAAAAGCCTTCAGAGCGTCGGGAGGGTATGAAGGAACGCCGGTCATGGCTTCCGGAGATGATATGTTTCTTCTTCAAAAAATTCAAAAATCATTTATGATTAAACCTATGTATGGGAGAGAGACAGCTGTTGTGACTCATCGGCTTTACACTCCCGGCGAATACGTGGAAAAGAATAAAAGAAAATACGGGAAGAATTTTTACGTTCGCCCCTGGCAGCTGGCAGCCTTTTTTGCGGGAATACTCTATTTCTGCCTAATTCCCGTAGCAGTTGTGAAGGCGTGGGGCTCCTCTCCTCTTCTCCCGGCAGTGCTTGCGGGAAAAGCTCTTCTGGAGTGGACCGCCTTCTCCATCGGAGCTGTGCGGATGGGGAGGATAAGAGAGATCCCCTTTTTCCCTGTATTTGCGCTCTTGTATCCTCTGAAGATCATTCTTTTTTCGATCTGGGGGGCTTGGAAAGGATACCGGTGGAAGAGTGAGCGAAAGATCCACTAAAATCATCATCAACCTGGTCAAAGTCCTTCTTCTGGGTGTTGTCATCTGGTATATCACCGTAGAAGTGGATTACAAAAAGCTTCTTCTCTATATGAGGACCATGGATTTCCTCTGGTTGTTTTTAGCCATAGGGGCTTTTCTGGCGGGGATGCTTTTCAATATCAACAAGTGGCGCTTTATTCTCTCCCGGTATATTCCGGTCTCTTTCAGGCAGGCCGCCCTCTCCATGATGGGAGGATACACCCTTTCGCTTTTGACACCGGCCAGGCTGGGAGAGGTGGGACGCTGCTTTTTTATCTCCTCTCTGGAAAGAAGGAAGACAGTCTCCCTGGTGGGAATAGACAAGATGTTCAATGTCTCCATCACGACTTTTCTCGGAGTCTTTTTTCTCCAGTTCATGCCTATCCCCTACCCCCTCACGGTAAAGGTCATCGTCTACTTTTTCTCGCTTCTTATCCTCACTTTTATCGTCCTCTATACCCGTTATCCCTCTCTTCTCCACCGGCTTCTTTCACGTGTCTCCTTTCTTCGCAAAGGAAAGGGGGAGGAATTTCTCGTTGCTGTGAAGAACAGTAATAAAAAGGATAATATCATCATCTTTCTCATGACCCTCGCTATGTACCTCTTCTATCTTGCTGAGTTCGTCTTCTTCTCCATGGCTCTGGCTCCGGGGAGTTTTATCGTGGCTCTCAACGGTTATGTCATATCTCTCTTTTTAAAGACAGCCCTTCCCCTTACTGTAGCAGACTGGGGGATCAAAGAAGTCTCGCTCATGGAGTTCTATATGTTTTTCGGGCTTTCTTCGGAGATCGCTCTGGGAGCGGCTCTTTTCATCTATTTTTTGAATATTCTCCTTCCCGCGGCCCTGGGCCTTATACCTGTCCTCAAATTGAAGAAAGGGGATCTGCTCTATGGAAAAGAATAATGCTCTTTTTATCGCGGTGACGGGATCGTTGATCCTGCTTGCCTTCGTCTTCTCTCCCGTCCTCGCTCCGCCACTTCTGGCCTTCGCCTTCTTTTACTTCTTCTACCCCTTTCTCTCGAAGAATTTCTTTGTGAGAAGGGCCTTCAGCGTTACGGCCTTTTTCCTGGTCCTCTGGCTATGGCGGGAACTCAAGGGGATCCTTATTCCCTTTGTCATCGCTCTTTTCCTGGCTTACCTCCTGGATCCGATAGCGGATCTTCTCCAAAAAAGGATGAAGCGTCCCGTTGCTGTCCTGATCATTATGGCGGTGATCGTGGGATTAAGCGCCCTTTCTCTTTTTGTGGTCGTGCCCAAGGTCATCGAACAGATGACTCAGCTTGTGAATACCGTGGGGAAAAACCAGGATCAGATCCTTGCCTTTGCCAAAAAATACTGGGAGGCAGTGGAGAAGAGCGGCCTTGTGGACACCCAGGCGATTTTAGCCTCTATCAAGGAATTTATGAATGATCTGACCAAGCAGATCTCTCTTCTTTTTACAGGCTTTTCAGCTCTTTTCAAACAGCTGTTCAATCTGGTCATTATTCCCGTGGTGACTTTCTATCTGTTACGGGACTTTGACAAGATCCGCATGTGGGCTTTTTCGCGGTTTGAACAGAACCAGAAGAAAGTCGAGGAGGGATACAGCCATTTCAACAGGATCTTCGGCCGGTATGTCCGGGGAGTCCTTCTTGACTCCCTGATCGTAGGGACGCTGACCTTTGGCGGCCTCCTAATCGCGGGGATCCCCTATGCCCTTTTCATCGGGATCATTACCTTTATCTTCAACCTGATCCCCTATGTGGGGATCTGGCTCTCCTTCGGGCTTGCTGTGATCATCGTTCTTTCTTCAGGGCTTGGAATAGGGATGATCCTCGTCATGGGGCTGATCTATTTTGCAGTCCAGATGATCGAAAGCATCTTTCTCTACCCTCGTATCGTCGGGAAGATGGTGGGGCTTTATCCGGTGGCTGTCATGGTCATGCTTCTGATCTTATCCCGGTTCCTGGGGATCTTTGGACTTTTCCTGGGCGTTCCGATTTCAGCCTTACTTTGGTATATGGTTGACAGGAAAATGAAAACAACATAAAAGGAGTTACTATGGGACAAAAAACGATTATTGAGATGGTGACCAGCTTGGGAGATATAAAAGCTGAGCTTTTTCATGACAAGGCACCGGAGACAGTAGATAATTTCCTCTCTTATGTCCGGGAAGGGTTTTACGAGGGGACTCTCTTTCATCGGATCATCCCGGGATTTGTGATCCAGGGCGGAGGGCTCGAACCTTCGGGAGAAGCCAAGGCGACCCGTCCCCCGGTGAAGAACGAAGCCGGTAACGGAATGAAAAACGAGCGGGGGACTCTGTCCATGGCGCGGACATCGGTGATCGACAGCGCCACATCGCAGTTCTTTATCAATCTTGCCGATAATGCCTTTCTGGATCATAAAGACGAGACAGGAGCCGGATTCGGTTATTGCGTTTTCGGCCGCGTGATCGCCGGAATGGATGTAGTAGACCGTATTGCTGAGGCCCCCACAGGCACACGGGGCCCCCATCGGGATTTCCCTCTGGAAGATATATTGATCAAAGAGGTCAAGATCTGCTGATGACAAAGGAGATCCACCCCCATCGCCTGGGGCTCATCTACGCTTTCGCTGCCCTATTCCTGTGGGGGATACATGGGCCGGCGGGACGTTATCTGGCTCTTCAGGGGGTGAATATGTATGTGGTCACGGCTCTGCGCTTCTGGCTGGGGGCTTTTGTCTTTTTCCTCTACACACTCCGCCATGGCCATCTCAGGAAAGTCAGGTTCAAAGAGCGGATAAAGCTTGTACTTCTGATAGCTTTTGTGGGGGTCGCCCTCAATTCTCTTTTCTATCACCTGACTCTGATCTATCTGCCCGGGACCCTGGTGATGATCCTGGAGAACCTTTCTCCGGTCTTTGTCCTGGCTTTCTCATTTCTTCTGGAGCGCATCAGGCCCCGGTTTGTAGAGCTTCTTTCGCTGGCGCTTTCTTTCGGCGGGGTGCTTCTTATCGTCCTGGGCAAGGAGCATTTTGAAGACCTCCACAGCCTTTTCTATTTCGGGATCTTTTTGGGTATCATCACAGGCCTTACCTTCGGAGTCTATGTCTACTTTTCTGCTGTCTTGGTCCGGCCTCTCCGGGGGAGGCCTGAGGATATCGTCGCTTTTCTCATGAAGATCTTCACCATAACAGCCCTGATCATGTCGCCTCTTCTGCTTATCCCCGGCCGATGGCCCCAGAGTTTCTGGGAGTGGTTCTGGCTTATTGAGATGGGGATCTTCCAGTCCGGAGCGGCCTATATCCTCTGGAACTATGCCCTTTCTCTTTTACCGACGAATGAAACATCCATTTTATTTTTGATGACGATCCTCTTTACAACAGTGAACGAGATGCTTTTTTTGGGGTTGAAACTCAACCGTTTTTTAGTGACCGGAGGGATTTTGATCATGGCCGGAGGATATTTTTTAACCCGGCGCAGGAAAAAGCGTGTGGTGACTGAGGCAATGATATGAAGGCTCTTCTGTACGCTGCCGGTGCTTTGGTCTTGATTCTTGTCTTAACTGTGATTTTCAGGCCTCCTCCTCCTTTTGCCGCTGATTATTATAATGAGGACCTTGACCCGGCCCGGGCTCCTGTACAGGAAGAAACGGATGAAGAGGTATTTCCCATCCGTGTTTCCCACGGGACGATGATGCTTACCCCACTGGCTTCTTATGATATAACAGCTGTGGTCCTTTCTAAAAAGAGATATTATTTCGGGTGGAGTGCCGAGGTCGCTCCCTATGATTTCGCCCTGGGCTGGAAGGGAATGGCCAAAGAGAATACACGGAAGACTGTTCATATCCGCCAGCGAAGCCGGTGGTATTATTTTCAGGTCAAGGGAGAAAGCCCCTATACACTGGGATATATCAGCCGTAATTCTGCCAACACCCATGTGATTCCCGCCACAGAGAATCTCAGGTGGGCGTTGCGGAGAGTAAAAAAAGACGATTATATCAGGCTCAGCGGTTTTCTTGTCAAGGCCCGGGGGTTTATCCGGGGCCGGGAAGTCTTCTGGAATTCCAGCATCAGCCGGACGGATACAGGTGACGGAGCCTGCGAGGTGCTGTATGCTTTCCGGCTCTATCATGAAGGAAAGATTTATGAATAGGGAAGCCGGGCGAAGATAAGGGCGACATGACGACAGAGAAATAAAGGGGAATTATGAAGAGAATGCTGCTATTTATCGGGTGGAGCCTTTGCGCTGCTGTCCCTCTCTATCTCTGGAGCGCAACTATGGCGGCCCAGGGAGGAGAGATCGCTCTTCTTGATGTGGCCGGGCTTCTCGGCCACCTGGCCTATGCCTTCCTTTTCCTTCAGGCCTGTGTCATTCTGGCTTTCCCTTGGACCGAGCCCCTTTTGGGGACACAGTCCAGCTATGAGATCCATGAAAAATTCGGGCTCATGGCTCTGACGGCGCTCTTGTCTCACGGTTTTCTTTTCGTGGCTGTCTACGGAGGACTCCCCCGGGGGTTCTTTCTCTGGCCGGCTCATGCCGCTTTCTTTCTTCTTTGTCTCAATCTTCTTCTGAGTTACGGCGCCAAGGCAGGAGTGATCGGGTATCATCTCTGGGCAGAAACACACAAAAGCGCCGCTCTGATCTTCCCTCTCTTTTTTCTCCACGGGGCCCTCATCTTCCGCGGCTCCTATTCGACCCCCATAGCCGTCTACTATGGCGTGCTTTTTCTCCTTTTTATGATCCTTGCCATCTGCCGTCTGAAAAGAGGAGAGCGGCTGAAGAGGCATGCTCACAAAATCCTTGACATCATCAAAGAGAACCATGAAGTCTGGACTGTCGTGTGCGAAAAGAAGAGGTTCAAGTATGTCCCCGGCCAGTATGCTTTTATCCGAACGATCCACAATGGAAGGATTTCCGCTCCCCATCCCTTTTCCATGACTTCCCAGCCCCGTGAAAAAAATGTGGCATTTACCGTCAAGTGGGTCGGTGATTTCAGTTCGACTATCCATCATCTGAAGCCGGGGGACTCTCTGGTCATCGACGGCCCTTACGGACAGTTCAGTTTTCTGAAGTATGACTCTCCGGAAATGGTCTTTATAGCCGGGGGGATCGGAATCACGCCGCTCTTTTCCATGCTCAGGTATGCCCATGCGGTGAAAAGCCGCCATCCTATCCTTCTGCTCTGGGGGAACAAAAGAAAAGACGATATCATCTTCCGCCAGGAGTTAAAACAGATGACTCTGGATATGGAGCGTTTTAAGGTGGTCCATATCCTCTCCAGGGAAAAGTCCAAACGGGGAGAGAGGGGGCATGTGGATGAAGAAAGGATCAAAAAATATGTGGAGCAGCCCTACCGGGCCCACTACTTCATCTGCGGCCCGGCGGGATTACAAAAGAATACCGTCCGGATTTTAAAAGAGATGGGAGTCGAGGAGAAAAGGATCCATGTGGAAAAATTCTCTGTTGTATAGATTCCAGGTTGAAGAGACTACAGCTTTTTGATATGCTTAAGAGACTCTGTAACGAGAAACGGAAGAGAGAACGGCGTGAAAAAAAAGATTTTTGAACGACAGATGGAAGAAGCCAAATCCCTTCTGGGAAGTGATCCCGGAAGAGCAGCTTTGCTTCTGGAGGAATTGCTCAGGACTCCCCGTATCTCCAAAAGAGAGAGAGCTCAGCTGCTTATCGAGCTTGCCCGTTCCTATCGGCATACATCGCAGTTTCGCCGGTCCCTGGAATCCTTTCAGGAAGCCCTTGAACTGGCAGAGAAGAAGGGATTTACCGACATTATCACCGACGCCTTGAACGGGCTGGGTATCGTCTATCGTCATCTGGAAGATTATGAAAACGCCCTTCGGGAATATTTCCGTCTCCTCCCCATTTATGAAAAAATGGATGATTATAAAAAGATCGCCGTGACCTACAATAATATAGGAGTGGTCTACCGTCACCTTGAGGAGAGAGAAAAGACCCTGGAGTTTTACTTTAAAGCCCTGGATCTCTATGAGCTGGCCAGAGAAGAGCGGGGATATAATGATACACTATGCAATATCGGCCTGATCTTTTGCGACCTGGGAGAGTATGATTCAGCGGGGGAATATGTGCAGCGATCCCTTAGATTAAGAACTCAGGCCGGGGATGAAAAGGGCATCGGGATCTCCGAGCATAACCTGGGGCTTATCGAACTGAAAAAGAGAAATTTCAAAGAATCCCGAAAGCATTACAGACGCTCCCTCCATATTTTTCACAAAAGAAACGATTCTTATGCTGTTGCAAAAAACCTGGAAGCTTTAGCAGAATGCTTTCAGGAAGAGGGGCGGAACAACAGGGCCCTGCACTTGTATCAAAGAGCCTTGTCCATTGCTGAGTCTCTGAATCTTCCCGAAATGCATCGGGATATCCAGGAGAAGGTCGCGTCCCTCTATGAGAAAAGCGGAGATGCTGTCCTCGCATTGGCTCACTACAAGATCTTCCATGAAGAAAATGAAAAATTGGTGGCCCGGAACAAAGAAGACACCTTGGAAAAGATCATGATGCAGCATGAGATCGAACGGAAAAAACAGGAAGCGGAGATCTACAGGCTGAGAAATGTTGAATTGAATAAGGCTAAGACCATGCTTCAGAAGAAGAAGAGGGAGCTGGAGGTGGCTTATGCCAGGCTTCAGGAACTGGCCAACCACGATACCCTCACCGGCCTGGCCAACCGGCGCTATTTCATGGAGCATGTGGAGAGTGAATTGATCCGTTTTGAGCGTAACCATAAGAATTTTGTCATCATCGTGGGAGACCTTGACGGATTCAAGCGCTTTAATGACCAGTATGGGCATGATTGCGGTGATTATCTCCTGCTTCAGGTAGCCCGGACAATTCAGAAGGCTTTGAGAAAGCAGGATGTGGCGGCCCGATGGGGAGGCGAAGAGTTTATCCTGCTCCTTCCAGAGACGGACTTGAAGGGGGGAGAGGTGACGGCGGAGAAGATCCGGCATAATCTGGAACAGAAGGTTTTTGATTATAAAGGAAAAGACCTCAAGGTGACCATCACTTTCGGAGTCAGTGTCTACGACGGAACGATTCCTGTGACACAGGCCATCATCGAAGCGGATCAGGCTCTCTATCTCGGCAAAAGGATGGGAAAAAACAGGGTCCAGGCCGGGAAAGAGCCTGTAACCGGGTGATCGAGGCAGATAGATGGACGTGAGAGAAGAGATCCGGGGAAGCCTTTTTGCCGGAGCGGCCTTCTCCCTGTGGGGGGTGCTTCCTCTCTACTGGAAGCTTCTGAGCCGCATTTCCGCTGCTGAGATCCTCTCACACAGGATCATCTGGTCTTTTATTTTTACTACAGGATTTCTCTTTTTATATGGGAAAAAAAAGAATCTTTATACCCTTTTCCGTGATCAAGCCAAAATGAAATATATCGCCCTGGGGGCATTTTTTGTCAGCGTGAACTGGCTCGTCTATATCTGGGCTGTGAACAACAGCCGGATCGTCGAAGCAAGCCTGGGCTATTATATCAATCCCCTGATCAGCTTTCTCATCGGTGTGATGCTTCTGGGGGAAAGTACCGATAAAGTCAAGACATCGGCTATTCTTCTGGCTCTCGGCGGTGTGGCTCTTATCGCAGCAGGAAGCGGACGTCCTCCCTGGGTCTCTCTGACACTGGCTTTCAGCTTTGCGCTCTACGGTCTGATGAAAAAAAAAGCGCGGGCTGATGCCCTGCCGGCTTTAGCCCTTGAAACGGCATTGGCGTCTCCCTTCGCCCTGGCTTATATCCTTCTGACAGCAGGGCCTGCCGCTGCTGTGGGAAATGCGACGGCCTCCATCCATTTTCTGCTCTTTTTTTCCGGAATCGTCACGGCATTTCCTCTCTTTCTTTTCGCCTTGGCGGCGAACCGGATATCACTGAGTACGATAGCTTTTCTGCAATATCTTACTCCCACGATCAATCTTGCCCTGGCGACTCTCCTTTACAAGGAGCCGTTTACAGATCTTCACATGGCCAGCTTCACCCTGATCTGGGCCGGGATCCTGCTCTTCTCCTTTTCCCGGTGGTGGGATTACCGAAAGCTGCACCCCCGTGGGCCGGCCGGAGCCGGAAGGAGAGAGAATATATGACGGTTATTCTCTTTCTTGTCCTGGGATTGCTCATCGGCTGGAAGCTTAAGCTTGCAGGAACCCCGCGGAAAATAATCCATCAAGCCCTGACCTTGTCCATCTGGATCCTCCTCTTTTTCATGGGGTTGGATATCGGCTCGGACAAGAATGTATTGCAGCAATGGGGTCGCATCGGCGGGAAGGCTGCTGTGATAACCTTCTTTTCGCTTTTGGGAAGCTTCGCAGCAGGCTTTATCGTGTGGAAAAAGGTGATGGACAGATGAATTTGATCAGAGAGAATCTTTTCCCCCTGTTGGCATTCGGAGCCGGGATCGGGGCGGCCAGGCTGGGGTTGGCCCCTGTAGAAAGGGGAGGGATGATCGTCCTCTGCTTCCTCGTCTTCCTGGTGGGGTTGAGTGTCGGCGGGACTCCGGGCATCCTGGCTCTCATGAAAAAGATGAAAGGGCGGATTTTCCTGATTCCCCTTGGAGTCATCCTCGGGACAGCAGCAGGGAATATCGTGGCAGCACTTCTCTTTTCGGGGATCAGCTTAAGACAGGCTCTGCTGGGAGGGGCAGGATACGGGTATTACAGTCTTTCGGCGATCTTGATCACCGAACAGGGAGAGCCGGTTCTCGGAGCCATGGCCCTCGTCTCCAATATGATGCGTGAACTGGCCACATTAGCCGGAGCCGGGCTCATGGCGCGCTTTCTGACTCCCTTGGGGCCTATAATGGCCGGCGGAGCGACTTCCATGGATGTTACTCTCCCGGCTGTCACTCGTTTTTCAGGGGCGGATTATGCTCCTCTTTCATTTGTGAGCGGGCTTCTTCTCAGTATTGCAGTCCCCTTTATGATTGCTTTGATAAGCATGATCCTTCCCTGAAGGACAAGGAGGATGTGTGAATCCTTTGACAGAGAGAATCATTCAAATCATTCAAACGATACCCCGGGGCCGGGTAGCTACATACGGGGGTGTCGCCGCCTGTGCGGGAAACCCCAAAGCGGCCCGGCAGGTGGCCCGTATCCTTCACACATGCAGCCGAAGCCATCATCTTCCCTGGCACAGGGTCGTGGGATCCGGGGGGCGTATCGTCCTCAAGGGCGGGGGATTTGAGGAGCAGAAGAGGCTGCTGGAAAAGGAAGGCGTGAAGGTGAGCAATCGTGGCCTGATCGATATGGAATCCTTCGGGACAGCGGGCCCTGACGAGGGGCCGCTCATCTGAAGTAAGCAAAATCTGAAAGAAGGATCTCTTGACAATAGGCTATTTTCCTTTCACAATATGGTGAAAGGTGAGGAGGACTTTATGATCGTTGTCACAGGCGGAGCGGGCTTTATCGGAAGCAATATCGTACGGGGCCTGAACCGGACCGGTTATACGGATATTCTCATTGTGGATGACCTCAGCAAGGGGGAAAAGTGCCGGAATATGAATGCCCTCCGGTTTTCCGATTATGTGGATAAAGACCTCTTTCTGGCCGATACCGATCGCTTCCTTTCCCCCAAGACAGAAGCATTGATCCATCAGGGAGCCTGTACCGACACCATGGAGCACGACGGGTTAAAGATGATGGCTCTGAACTATGAGTATACAAAAAAGCTCTTTGAAAAAGCCATGAAAAAAAAAGTCAGGTTTATCTATGCTTCTTCGGCTTCAGTCTACGGAAACGGTATCCACGGGTTCAGCGAGGATCCGCGTAATGAAAACCCCCTCAATGTCTATGCCTTTTCCAAATACCTTTTTGATACCTACTTGAGAAAGAACAGAGCCCATTGTCCTGTGCAGGCAGCCGGCTTGCGGTATTTCAATGTCTACGGACAGCAGGAAAACCATAAAGGGCGCATGGCCTCTACTGTCTATCACTTTTATCATCAGTTGAAACAGACAGGGGAGGCCCGGCTTTTTGAGGGGAGTGATAAGTTCCTCCGTGATTTCATTTATGTGGATGATGTGGTGGAGGTCAACCTCTTTTTGCTCGATCATCCCGAAATAAGCGGGATCTACAACTGCGGGACAGGAAAGGCTGAGAGCTTTACCCTCATCGCCCGGACTTTGACAGAACTCATGGGGCAGGGAAAGCTGAAAACGGTTCCCTTCCCCGAAGAGCTCAGAGGGAAATACCAGTCCTTTACCCAGGCCGAGACGACAGCATTAAGGCAGGCCGGTTATACCCGACCCTTTACGGAATTGAAGGAGGGGGTCTCTCTCTATTACGAATACCTGGATAAACATGAAGGGTTTTTCCCCTATGAAGTAAGAGAGGAAGAGCTGTAAACGAGGAAAAGAGAAGACAGGCACAACGAAAGGAAGGCTTCTGTGGGACATTCATTGGCCTCATTGCTGAGACAGGCGTATCAGTTTACTTCAGGGTGTACAGAACCGGCAGCCATAGGCTTGAATGCAGCCATCGCCGGTTTTTATCTTAGCGGGGCCCTTCCCGAATCCTTTGAGATCGAGATAGACCTGTTGACCTATAAAAATGCCTACAATGCGGGGATTCCCAACGGCGAGGGGGAACATGGCACGGTCTGGGCGGCGCTTTACGGCTATCTCACCGCCCGTCCCCAGCTGAAGCTGGAAATATTCAACGGTGTGGACAACGATATCGTCCTCAAAGCCAAATCCTTTCTGGACAATCATGAGATACGGGTCAAGGTCCTTGAAAAGGAATCTCTCTACATCAGGACGACAATCCGGGCCGGCTCTTCTGAAGCAGTGGTGGAGACAAGAGGCAGTCATCTCAATATCACAGAAAGCCGTCTAAACGGAATAGCCAAGCCCCTTCCCTGGAGACAGGAGGAGGAGAAGGAAGAGAAAAAGAGCGATCCCTTCTATCCCGATGAAGTCTATTTCCACGAAGAGTATTGGATCGAAATGGTGGAGAAACTTTCCCGGGACCTCACTCTCATGGCAAAATTGCGTAAGGGAATGGAGATCAACCTGAAGGCGGCCTCTTACGGAAAACGATATGATACAAGCACCGACGATTTCGGCGTTGCTGGCGCTGTCTATGCTCGTATGCATGGAGATACCATACCGGTCATGAGTGTGTCAGGGTCAGGGAACAAAGGTTTGATCAGTATCATCCCGCCGGCACAGTATGGTGCCAAGAAGGGGGCTTCACAGGAAGAGGTGGAGAAGAGTGTCCTTCTCTCGACGTTGGTCACCATGCTGATCACCTATAAATTCGGGTCGGTCTCTTCTATCTGCGGTGGAGTTTACGGAGCGGGGACAGGAGCTATGGCGGGGCTTCTTTATCTGGACAAGAGCCTGGACCGCTTTTTCGATGCCTTCAGAAACTATATCTCCTCTATCTGCGGCATATTCTGCGACGGGGCCAAGGGCAGTTGTGCTTTGAAAGCCTCAGCAGCCGTCCTCATGGTCCGACGCTCCATCGACCTTGTCGGGAAAGGCTTTTCAGTCGACGCCAAAGACGGCTTTTTGGGGGAGAATTTTTACGGGACCCTTGAAAATCTGGTCCGGTACAATGAGCATTTTGCCCGTTTCGATAAAAGCACCGTAGAGATCCTTCAGTCAAAGAGTTGAATTGTCTCCGGGAAGAGCCCGGAAATGTTGTCATAGAGAAGACGAGGAGGAAAAAATGGCTGATTTATCAACCAGATACATGGGGCTGAAGCTGAAAAGTCCCATTATCGTCGCCAGCAGTGATTTTACCAAAAGCACCGGACAGATAGAAAAATGCCGGGATTATGGCGCCGGGGCTGTGGTCCTCAAATCGATATTTCAGGAAGAGTTCACCGCTGAAAGTATCAGGACAGAGCTGGAATCAGGGTATCCCCAGTATGCGGAAAGCTTCGACTATGTCGAACAGATGATCGCCCATAGGGGGCAGGAGGCCTACCTGGAACTGATCAGGGAGGCTAAAAAAAGAGTGGATATTCCGGTCATCGCCAGTATCAACGCCTATTCTTCAAAGGGATGGGCAGAATATGCCCGGCACGTAGAGGAGGCAGGGGCCGACGCTCTGGAGCTCAATACGGCTCTTCTGCCGGCTTCTCCCTATGAGACTTCTGAGGAGATCGAAAAGCGCTATGTGGATATTATAAAGACGGTAAAGAAGGAGGTCTCCCTTCCTGTTGCCATGAAGATTGGCCCTTACTTTACATCAGTCTTCCGTATCGCAGACCGTATGTATGCGTCCGGAGCCGATGCCCTGGTCCTCTTCAACCGTTTTTATCAGTTTGATTTTGATATCGATAAGATCAGCCTGACCTATGGAGGGTTTTTAAGCACGCCGTCGGAGATGTCCAATACTCTCAGGTGGATGGCCCTTCTCTATGGTGTGGCTGACGGCGACCTTGCGGCAGCCACGGGAATCCACTCCTCAGAAGGTGTCGTCAAACAGCTCCTGGCCGGTGCCACGACAGTCCAGGTCTGCTCTGCTCTCTACAAAAACGGCCTGGATCATCTCAAGAAAATGAATGAAGGCTTATCCGACTGGATGGATAAGCACGGGTTTACTTCGGTGGATGCATTCCGGGGTAGACTTAGTAAAGAAAAAGCTCATTACCCCGATGAGATCGAACGCCTTCAGTTTATGAAAGCTCTTCTGGCAGAGGGAGAACGGAAAGGCCGCTGAGAATGACCGCTGAAGGGGAACACGGGGAATTTTTCTACAACAGGTTAAAAAAGAAGAAACGGCTCCTTTTCCCCTGGGCAGAAAGGCACGGCCTCGACGCTTTCCGTCTCTATGACAGGGACCTTCCTGAGGTCCCGCTCACCGTTGATATCTATGGTGATTATGTGATGATCTGCGATTACCGGAAGGATAAAAGCCCCCGCGAATGGCTGGAGGAGATGAAAAAGAAGGTTCTGGCTGCCACAGGAGTTCCGGATGCGCGGTTGTTTATCCATGAGCGGCACTCCCGTGCCGGAGGACAGTATGAAAAAGAGGAGAATCCTCCGCATGAAATCATCGTTCGTGAGCAGGGGGCCCGGTTTTTAGTTAAACTTGGGGCTTATGCGGACACCGGGCTATTTTCTGATCACCGCCTGACACGACAGTGGGTGAAAGAAAGGGCTGCAGGAAAAAATGTACTTAACTTATACGCCTATACCGGGTCTTTTTCTGTCTACGCGGCGCTGGGGGGTGCAGCTTCCACCCTTTCGGTCGACCTCTCCCGTCCTTATTGCCGGTGGGCGGAACGGAACCTGGAGTTGAACGGAGTTACAGGGGAGAAGAACAAGGTGGAAACGAGCGATGCCTTTGCCTTTCTCGACCGGGCTCGGGGCCCCTTTTGGGAGTTGATCATCATCGATCCCCCGACCTTTTCTACAAGCAAAAAGATGGATTATGTCTTCGATATCAAAAAAGCTCATCTCCCCCTTATCAGAAAATCTCTCTCCCTTTTAAGGGATGAGGGGATGATACTTTTTTCCACCAATGCAAGAAAATTTAAAATAGATCCGGCTTTGTTTAATGAAGCTCTGATCCGGGAGATCACAGAAGAGACGATCCCTGCTGATTTCCGTCAGCACAGGCCCCATCGATGCTGGGTGATCAGGAAGAGTAAATAAATAAGCGTCCTGAAGAAGGCGCAGGAAGGATGAGCCGTGAGTATCACGATAAAAGAGATGAAGAGCAAAACAGACCTAAAAAGATTTATCAAGTTTCCTTTTTCTTTGTATAAGGATAACGACTTCTGGGTTCCCCCTCTCTTTATGGATGAGATCAATACGCTGACCCCCGGCAAGAATGCAGCTCTTGAATTCTGCGATGCCGCCTACTGGATGGCTTTTAAAGACGGGAAGCCCGCCGGCCGGATCGCCGGGATCATCAACAACCGGTTCATCGAACAGTGGGGCAGCAAACAGGCCAGGTTCGGCTGGTTTGACGTCATCGATGACATCGATGTCACCAAAGCTCTCCTGGAAACCGTTGAACAGTGGGCAGTCCGGAAGGGGATGGATGCTCTCCACGGGCCCCTGGGTTTTACCGACATGGATAAAGAGGGGGTTCTGGTGGAAGGTTTCAACGAGCTGGGGACCTTTGCCACTATCTATAATCATCCCTATTATGCCCGGCACCTGGAGGAGCTTGGCTATGTCAAAGATACCGACTGGGTGGAATATGAGATCACTGTCCCTCAAGAACCTGTTGAAAAACTGGAGCGGCTCACTGATATCGTCCTGAAAAAAAACAGGCTCACCATCTTTAAGCCGAAGAATAAAAAAGAGCTTGTTAAACGTTACGGCCATGAGCTCTTCACCCTGATCAATGATGCTTACGGCCATCTCTATGGATTTGTCACGCTGACCGAAAAACAGATCAATCAGTATATCGATCAATACCTGGGGTTCCTCAGGCTGGATTATATCTGTGTAGTCATCGATGAAGAGGAGAAGGTAGCCGGGGTGGGGATCACCATGCCCTCTCTGTCAAAAGCCATGCAGCGGTGCCGGGGGCGTCTTTTCCCCAGAGGGGTATTCGATATCCTCCGGGCTATCAAAAAAGTGGATCTGGTGGATCTCTATCTTGTCGCTGTGCGCCATGAACTCCAGGGAAAAGGTGTCAACGCTGTTCTCATCAACACTTTTCTCCATAATTTTATCCGTTTGGGAATAACCAAAGCGGAAAGCAATCCTGAGCTGGAAGAAAATGCCAATGTCCAGGGCCAGTGGAGGTTTTTCCCTCACCGGCAGCATAAACGCCGTCGCTGTTATATCAAACACCTTCGCCATTATGGAGACCCGGTCAAAGGAGAGTAGCATGCATCACCATTTCACACCCTTGCGCCGACTGACCCGTTATTTTACAGCCAGCCTTCTGGGAACTGCAGCGGACCTTTTTTTTCTCTGGCTCTTTACTCTCTTGGTACAGAGTTATTCAGCGACCTACATCGTCGGGCCCATCTTCTCCTTTCAACTGGCCATGCTTATCAACTTTACAGTCTCCTGTCTCTGGATCTGGCCGGACCGTCTTCAAAAGGGTTTAAAACACCATTTCTGGAAAAGGTTCGCTGCCTATGATATCGCAGCGCTCATGATCCTCGGAATCAAGATGATCCTGATCATCCTTTTGGAGCAGATGACCCATTGGGGTGTTCTTTTGTGTAATCTTGTGGCCCTGACCATTACAGGGACCTTGAACTTCTTCATCCGGGAACGCTTTATATTCAGCCCTGAAGCCTTCCCCTCGCCTCTTGAAATCCATCCCGAAGATGGTATAATGAAGATAAAAGGGGAGTAAGCAAGGAGGTCTATGCGTATGAATGAAAATGAAAACAAAGGAACCATGCATAAAGTGTGGGATAAAGTCAAAAAAATCAGCTCGGAAGCGTATGAAAAGGGACGGGAATATACAGCCATCGCCGAGTTGAAGATCAAGATCAGTTCATTGAACAAAGAAAAGAACAATCTTTATGCCGAAATGGGTGAATATCTCTACGATCTGATCAGCCGGAAAGAAGAGGATATCTGCAACCGGACGGAGATCAAAGCCCGGTATGAGAAGATCAGTGATATCAATGAGAAGATCAATAATCTGGAGTTTGATATAAACCGGATCAAGGAAGAGCATAATATCGACGATGCGGACCTGAAACGTTTGGCAGAAGAAGAAAAGGAAGAGGAGGAAAAGGCGAAAAAAGAGAAAGATGATAAAAAAAAGGCCGATGAGAAGAAAAAGGCCTCTTCAACCACAAAAAAAAGCGCCTCAGCCTCCAAAAGCAAGAGCCCGGGAAGCAGGAAGGGGACCGGCCCCAAAAAAAGTGAAGGAGCCTCCTGACCATGACAGAACGCTCTGAAGCCTTGGCCCTGTTGAAAAAACATCTTAAAACGAAAAACCTGGTCAAGCACTGTCTGGCTGTGGAAGCTGCCATGAAAGCGTTGGCCGAAGAACTGGGCGGGGACCCGGACCGATGGGCCCTGGCAGGACTTCTACATGATATAGATTACGACCGGACTATGGAGACACCGGATAAGCACGGCCTCGTCGCCGAAGAGATCTTAAAAGCGGAAGCGGACCTGGATGAAGAGATGCTCTACGCCATAAAAGCTCATCCCGGGAAACTTCCTCGTGAGAGTCTCATGGATAAGGCTCTCTATGCTGCTGACCCCCTCACAGGACTGATCGTAGCGGCAGCCCTCATGCATCCGGATAAAAAAATCGGGGCTCTTGACGGGGAGTTCATCATGCGCCGCTTTAACGAAAAGAGTTTTGCGCGGGGAGCAAACAGGGAGATCATCCGATCCTGTGAATCCTTCATGCCCCTTGAAGAGTTTATTGATGTGGTCCTGGACGGAATGAAGGGGATCTCCTCAGAACTCGGCCTTTAATGGAACATTTTTATAAGATCATTATCGACTGGAGCCTGGAACGATTCGGCCCTTACGAAGATTATTTTACCCCCGAGATGCTGGCCCGGGCCTCTGTCGAAGATTTTGATTCCCTTTTCGCTGCCTATGGAGATGATCCGGATGCGTTGCCGGATACTTATCCCGTGGGCAAGGGGCAAGTAAGACTTGCCTTTTTTGCGCCCTGTTATGATGAAGCGACGACGATGAAGGATCTTCTGGAAAGATTTCTGCCTCCGGAAGCTTCTGTTTTTATCGAAGAGGGGGAGATCACTCTTTTTCCCAGGCGGATCCCCTTTATCGGGGATATACAAATCCTGCTGGGAGAAGAGGTGAAGCCTCTTCCGCAAGAAAAGGCCATCCGCCTGTGGGGATCTCAGATCTTCGGAACAGGCGAGCATGCGACGACACGCCTCATGGCGGAGATGATGGAGAGTTTCAACTTTTCAGGTAAACGGGGTATTGATGCCGGCGCCGGGAGTTGCATCCTGACGCTTTATGCTCTGATGAAGGGTGCGCAGGACTTGTATGCCTTTGATGTGGCGGATAACTTCCGGGAGACAGCCGGCCATGTCATGACTCTTAACAAGGCGAGGTTCCATGCTTTTCAGGAAGATCACCTTGCTTTTTCCGCGCGCTATACCCGCTGGAAAGAGACCGATTTTCTCCTGGCCAACATGCTGCCCCGCTATCTCTTTCCTGTCCTCGCCCTCTTTGCCGAGAAACTTTCATCACGGACGTATGTTTTATTGTCAGGTATCCCGGAGGGGCGCAGAAAGGAAGCTGAAGCTTTTTTTGATAGAACGGGATTTACCGTCACGCAATCATTTCAGCATGAAGAATGGGCCGGATATACCGGTTTTATTGCCGGCAGAAGGCCGGGAACAGAACTTTAAAAGAGAATGGAGGTTACGATGAATGACAGTTTAGACAAAAAAGATCCCGAAATGGATCAGGATAACATCTCGACGGAAAAGAAAATTGTCATCGCCGACGAGATCCTTCCCCATAAACTCTTTATCCTTCCTCTGAAGATGAGGCCGATCTTCCCCGGGCTTGTAGCGCCAGTCCTGGTAGTCGAGGAACAGCTCAAACAGATGGTCGATGATATCCTGGAACGGGATCATATGATCGGGTTTATCTATCTGAAGAATGATGTGGAGGAGATGAACGCCATTACCCAGGGAGACCTTCATATGGTGGGGACAGCCGCCAAGATCTTCAAAAAGGTGGAACTTCCCGAAGGCCATTATAATATCCTGGTCAACACTATGAAACGGTTTTCCGTGAAAAAATTTATCTCATTTGAACCCTATATCACCGTTGCAGTGGAGTATTTTGATGAAGAGGAACCGGACGAGAATGATATCGAACTCCGGGCTCTGACCCAGTCCATGTTGGCCGACATCAAGTTTGTCATAGAGAACAACCCCCTCATGACCCAGGAGATGAAACTGAACCTCATCAACATCAACGAGCATCCCGGCCGTATGGCGGATATCATCGTCAGCGTCCTCAATATCGCCCCGGCCCAACAGCAGAAGATCCTTGAGACCTTTGAGATCAAAAAGCGTCTGGAAAGGCTTCTGATCCTTCTTAACAAGGAGAAGGAGATGCTCAAGATGCAGAATAAGATACGAAAAGAGATCGAGGAAAAGGTCGCCAACCGTCAGCGTGAGTATTTTCTGAGGGAACAGCTGAAGATGATCAAAGATGAGCTGGGGATGGAAAAGGATGAGAAGACCCGGGATGTGGAAGAATTCAGGAAACGTTATGAAAGTGTCCGTGCTGCTCTCTCTGAAGAGGTGAGCGAAAAGATCGAGAAAGAGCTGGAGAAGCTAAACCTTCTGGAACCCATCTCCGCCGAATATGGTGTGGTAAGGAATTATCTGGACACCCTTCTCTCCCTTCCCTGGGTGGAACGAACGGAGGATAATATAGACATTACAAGAGCCAGAAAGATCCTTGATACTGACCATTACGGGCTTCAGGACGTCAAGGACAGGATTTTGGAATTTCTGGCTGTCAAAAAGATCAAACCCGATTCCCGGGGATCCATTATCCTTTTTGTAGGGCCTCCCGGCGTGGGCAAGACTTCTGTAGGAAGGTCTTTGGCCCGCTCCATGAACAGGGAGTTCTTCCGCTTCTCTCTGGGCGGGATGAGAGATGAATCAGAGATCAAGGGGCACCGGAGGACTTATGTGGGAGCCATGCCGGGAAAGATCATGCAGGCCATGTCTATCGTCAAGACGAAAAACCCTGTAATCATGTTGGATGAGATCGACAAACTGGGTATCAGCTTCCAGGGAGACCCTTCGGCGGCTCTGCTGGAAGTGCTGGATCCCGAGCAGAACTACTCTTTCCGGGACCACTATCTTGATATCCCTTTTGACCTTTCTGAAGTCCTCTTTATCTGTACAGCCAACACGCTGGATACCATTCCCCGCCCGCTTCTGGACCGGATGGAGACCATCCGTCTCTCAGGATATATCGATGAGGAGAAGACAGAGATCGGGAAG
>JAFGWL010000020.1 GCA_016937175.1 Candidatus Mcinerneyibacteriota bacterium
GAGAGGACCAAGCATGCCCAGAAGAACTGGATCGGGCGTTCAGAAGGGGCTGAGATCGTCTTTGATATCGAAAACAGCCGGGAACAGTTCATAGTCTTTACCACCCGCCCGGATACCCTCTACGGAGTCACCTATCTGGTTATGGCTCCGGAGCATCCCCTCCTTGATGAGCTTGTAACCGATGAACAGCGGGGAGAGGTGGAACGCTATCGTGAATGGGCGGTGAACCAGCCTGAGATCGAACGCCTTTCCACAACCAAGGAAAAGAGCGGTGTCTTTACAGGGGCCTATGCCCTCAATCCTGTGAATGGAAAGCGGATCCCCATATGGGTCTCTGATTATGTCCTTCTGACCTACGGGACAGGCCTGGTTATGGCTGTTCCGGCCCATGATCAGAGGGACTTTGAGTTTGCTGCGAAATTCGGGCTTCCGGTACAGACAGTGATTACTCCTGAAGGGGGGGTATCAGCCCCTTTGAACGAAGCCTATACCGAACCCGGGGTCATGGTGAAATCAGGGCCTTATGACGGGATGGAGAGTGAGGCATTTAAAGAGGAAATCATCGCTCTGGCTGAAAAAAAAGGATTCGGGCGGCGCAAAGTCAATTACCGGCTCCGTGACTGGCTCGTTTCGCGACAGCGCTATTGGGGAGCTCCTATCCCCATCGTTTACTGTCCTCACTGCGGTGAGGTCCCTGTCCCTGAAGAAGACCTTCCTGTCAAACTCCCCTACGATGTGGTTTTTGAACCTACCGGGGAATCGCCTTTGGCCAAACATCCCACGTTCCGGTTCACCAGATGCCCTGTCTGCGGGGCTGAGGCCGAGAGGGAAGTGGATACCATGGATACATTTGTGGACTCTTCCTGGTATTTTTTGAGGTATCCCGATCCCCGTAACCAGGAGGCTCCATTCGACAAAGAACTTATCAATCAATGGCTTCCCGTGGATAAATACGTAGGCGGGCCGGAACATGCTGTCATGCACCTTCTCTATGCCCGTTTCATGACCATGGCCTTGAAAGATATGGGATATCTTGATTTCGAGGAACCCTTTGCCAGCTTGCGGCATCAGGGGATCGTTCTGGGAAGCGACGGGAACAAGATGTCCAAATCGCGGGGAAACACGGTCATCCCTGATGATTATATCGCCGAATACGGAACAGATGTCTTCCGGATGTATCTCATGTTTGCTTATGATTATGCTGTGGGCGGCCCTTGGGACGATTCGACGATCAAAGCCATCGACCGGTTCATAGACAGGGTCTGGCGCCTGGTGAATGATGAAGAGTGGTGCCGCTGGGTCTTTGAAGGGACAAACCATGAAGAGAAGAGTTATGGAGAAGCGGAAAAAGCCCTGGAACGTAAACTTCATCAGACCATCAAAGGGGTAACGGAAGATACAGAAGATTTCCATTTCAATACAGCCATCAGCAAGATCATGGAGCTGAACAACGAGGTCTATAAATATGTCCAGGAGAAAACACGTGAAGAGCAAAACAGAACTCTTTTGGATGAGGCCATCCGGTCCATGATCCTGCTTCTGTCACCTTTCGCTCCCCATGTGATGGAAGAGTTATGGGAAAGAAGCGGCGGAAAAAATTCAGTCTTTGAAGAGGCCTGGCCCTCTTATGACGAGGAAAAACTGGTGGCTGATATGGTCACCATGGCTGTTCAGGTAAACGGAAAAGTCCGGGGTGAGATCCAGGTCCCCGCGGCAGCCGGCAAGGAAGAGATCGAGAAGAGTGCTTTGGCTTCCGACAATATCCGTCGTCATACCGAGGGGAAGGACCTGGTCAAGACCATTGTCGTCCCGGGACGTCTGATCAATATCGTGGTGAGGAAAAAATGAAGAGGAGAGCTGTCCTTCTTACAGAAGGGGCTATTGCAGTAGCACTGACCATCGTCCTCTCGTATCTGAAAGTATGGCATCTTCCTCAGGGGGGATCGGTTACCCTGGAGAATGTCCCGCTCCTCCTTTTTGCTCTTCGTAACGGCTGGAAGCCGGGCATTCTGGCAGGTTTTATCGCAGGAGGCCTGCAGGTCTTGTTGGGGGGATATGTGGTCCATCCTGTCCAGGGACTCCTGGATTATCCCATGGCCTTTGCTGCCCTGGGGGCAGCGGGTTTTTTCTCCCGACGCTGGATGATCCCGGGTGTCCTGACAGCCGGAGCTGTGCGGTTTCTCTTTCATGTCCTGTCAGGTGTTGTTTTCTTTGCTTCCTATGCCCCGGAAGGAACGCCGGTATGGATCTATTCCCTGGTCTATAACGGGACATTCCTCCTCCCCAGCATCGGAATCGCATTGGCGCTTCTTCTGGCCCTGAAAAAACGCCTCATCGATCCAAAGCGGGAGTTATGATCCACTTTTCCGTAAAGAGTACGGAGAGGACTCAGTTTATCGATATTACCCGGGATGTGGCAGAAGCCCTGACGGGAATATCGGCAGGCCGGGGATATCTCTTCCTCTCTGTCCCTCATACCACATGCGCTCTGACCGTCAATGAGAGTTATGACCCGGATGTGGCCGCGGATATCAATGCATTCTTAAACCGTCTTATCCCTGAAGGCTACCGCTTCCGCCATGCGGAAGGCAATTCTGATGCCCATATTAAAGCAGCATTGATAGGGACCTCTCTTCTGCTCCCCTTAGAAAAGGGAGAGCTTTTACTGGGAACCTGGCAGGGAATCTTTCTGTGTGAGTTTGACGGGCCGAGAACCCGGACAGTCCGGGCCGGCACTCTTTTATAAGCCTGGGAGGTTGAAGTGAAAAAAGGATTTGTCTTCCCCGTAGCCCTTATCTTTTGTGTCCTGATTCCGGGATGTCTCGGAATCTCAAAGCCGGAGCCTGTTCCTCCTGCCGCTCCCCGTTACCCTCATATTACTGAAGTCCACGGGATCTCCCTGACGGACGATTATTACTGGATGCGGGAAAGGGAGAATCCTCAGGTCATGGCTTATATCGAGGAAGAGAACGCCTATACCCGGGAGGCCATGGACGGGACAGAGGGTCTTCAGAAGAGGCTCTATCGTGAAATGGTCTCGCGTATCCGGGAGAATGACCGTGATGTCCCCGAGCAGGAAGGGAATTACGAATATTATACAAAGACTGAACGGGGGAAAGAATACCCTCTCTATTGCCGCAAAAAACTGGATTCCGGAGCGGCTGAAGAGGTCATCCTGGATGTCAATACCCTGGCGAAGGGATACGACTATTTCAGTATAGGCCTGATCCGTATCAGCCCCGATGAAGAGAAGTTGGCCTACACCTACGATACCACCGGGGCCGAAGAGTACCGGCTCGCTATTAAAGACCTCTCAAGCGGGAGCCTCCTGGAAGAGCGCTCCTTCCCGACACCCGATTTTGAATGGATGTCTGACAACAAGACCTATCTTTATACCGTAGAGGATGAGGCGTGGCGCCCTTACCGTGTCTACCGTCACACCATGGGCAGCGTCGGGGAGGATGAACTTCTCTATGAGGAAAAAGACGGACGTTACTGGATGTGGCTTTCTGCCTCGGCAGATAAATCCTACCTTTTTGTAGGGCTGGGAAGCAAGACCACATCGGAGATCCATTTTCTGAAAAGCGATGATGTGCAGGCGCGTCTGACCTGTTTTGCTCCTCGCCGGCAGGGGGTGGAATATTATTTGAATGCCCGGGACGGGTATTTCTACACTTTTACCAATGAGGGAGCCCCCGGCTTTAAGCTGGAGCGGGTCCCTGCAGCTCGTTTTGATCAGCCCTCCGCCCGGGAGACTGTCGTCGCTCCCTCCCCGGATACCTTGACGGACTATTACCTCTTTGAAGATTATCTGGCCCTCTTTCTGCGTCACAAGGGGATCCCCGGGATCAGGATAAAGGATTTGAAAACGGGAGATGAGCACAGTGTGGAGCTGCCGGATCCCGTAATGTCGATTTGGAGCGGGAAGAATAAGAATTATAAGTCCAGGTTGCTGCGTTTTTCCTGTTCTTCATTGGTGACACCGGCCTCTGTCTATGATTATGATATGGAGAAGAGAGAGTCCCTTCTTCTGAAGAGGTCTGAAGTGAAGGGGTATTCTAAAGATGAATATGTCATGGAGCGTTTGGAGGCTCCCTCTCATGACGGGACCCTGGTCCCTATTATCCTGGCCTATAAAAAAGGATTTCCCGAGGGGCCGCGTCCTCTCTATCTCTACGGGTACGGAGCCTACGGAGACAACAATGATCCCTATTTTTCATCAGCACGGCTGAGCCTTTTGAACCGGGGATTTATCTTTGCCATGGTGCAGGCCCGGGGTGGAGGAGAGATGGGGATCTCGTGGTATGAAGCGGGAAAGTTTATGAATAAAAAGAACACCTTTTACGATACCATTGCATGCGCCGAGCATCTGATCCGTGAAGGATATACAGAGCAGGATAAGATCGTCCTTTCCGGCGGAAGCGCCGGCGGGCTTCTGGTGGGAGCGGTGGTCAACATGCGCCCCTCCCTTTTTGAAGTGGCTGTGGCCTCTGTCCCCTTTGTCGATGTCATGAACACCATGCTTGATCCGACGATTCCCCTGACCGTGGGAGAATATGAAGAGTGGGGAGACCCTATGCAAAAGGATTATTTCGACTACATGCTCTCCTATTCTCCTTATGACAATATTCAGGAAACCGAATACCCTCATATGCTCATCACAGGAGGATTGAACGATCCCAGGGTCCAGTACTGGGAACCCTTGAAATGGACAGCCAGGCTGCGTAAAGAGACAAGCGGAGACAAACTTCTCTTGCTGAGAATGAACACCGATTCAGGACATATGGGCTCTTCAGGGCGTTACTCCTGGTTCAGGGAGCTTGCTTTTGAATATGCTTTTATCCTCCATGCCCTTGGCATGGATCGTTAGCAGATTTTTGGGATTCCGGCCGGGGGCGAAGATTTCAGCGCATATTCTTCAGAACACGCGCTGAAAGGATTAGGTCCCCCGGCTCTATTTTTTCCACCACATCCATTCCATCGATGACACGGGCAAAGATTGTGTACCGGCTGTTGAGATGATAGCGGGGGGTCAGCGTAATAAAGAATTGCGAACTGCCTGTATCTTTCCCCCGGTCGGCGATACCCACCATGCCGGGGTCGTCATAGGAGAGGCGTGAGATTTCTGATTTGATGAGAGGCAGGCTTCCTCCCCATCCGTCTCCATGGGGATCCCCCGCCTGGATCACATGATTCAGGGCTACCCGGTGAAAGGGTATGCCGTCATAAAATCCTTTTTTGACAAGAGTGACGATGTTTTCTACCGTCTGGGGAGCCTGAGAGCCGAAGCAGCGTATGGTGACCGTTCCTTTTTCCGTTTTAAAACGGATCAGATAATCGCTGTTGTCATATTTTAAAAAGGGAGGGGTAGAAAGCGGTTCGAAAATGGACAGGACACTATCCTCTTTTTCCGTCTCTTTAAGGATTTTCAGCGTCTCCCGGTCTTGTTCAGCCTGAAGGGATTCCGCTAGAAAGATCCGCAACTGGGGATCCGGTTCGCGGGGATACCGCTCGAGAAGTGTCTTTTTTAAAAGAGCTTCATTTCCCGAGAGCAAATCATAACCGGTGAGGCGTACGGTGAAATCGGGATCTTCGAGAGCCTGCAGGGCCAGTTCCGTTGTTTGTTCCGGGTAAAGCTTTGCCAGGCCGGCATAAACGTTTCTCCGGACAGTTTCATCTTCGTGTCCGGTAAGCGAAAAGAGTAAATCGGATCCGGCAAGAGACGAACCGGCCTCGATATCCTCAGAAAACGCCCTTAAAAAATCAGAGTCTTCTTTGTATTTTTGAATTTCATCTGCTGAAAGAGCCTGTAGCCTGAGAAGACGCCTGAAGGCTGCTTCTCTGAGGAAAGAAGGGGAAGAGGAGAGAAAATCTTTGAGGAGCTCCGGCCGGTTTTCTTGTTCCACCAGGGGAAGCCGTTCAAGAGAGGACTTGCAACGGGGATAGAGGAGGCCGCGCAGAGCGTCGTGGGGAGCAGCCTGCTGAAGATAACGGATCCGGAGCTGGGGAGGAAAGGAGTCTAAGTCATCAAGAAGGCTTTGGAGAGCTTTTTCTGAGACGAGAAGAGAGATGTAGTAATACTCTTTCCAGGGATCACGGCCTGTCATCAGCGCCAAGAGACGGCCTTCTTCTTCGGGAGAGGCCTTCCATTGGGAAAGGGCGTAGGCATGAGCCCGTGAGGATTCAGAAGAGAGCTTACCCAGGAGGCTTTTTCTGACAAAGGATGTCAAAGCGGGAGAAAATCCCTCTTGCCGTCCCAGGTTTCCCAGGGCGATGTAAAGAGTCTCGGCGGGGTATCCGGGCCGGTTCAGAAGAGAGATAAGAAAACGGACATCTTCCTCAGCCTCAGAATTGAAAAAGAAAGATTCGCACAAAAGAGCTTTTTCCCCGGGAGGAGCCTCTTCAAGAAGACTTTTTAAACGGCTGTGGAGGGAAGGGAAATAACGGAGGCCGAACAGGGCTTCCTGTCGGACAACAGGGTCTTTCTCGGTCAGGAAGGCGGCCCAGTAGTCGCCGGCGCTTTTTTCATCCCCGATACGGTAGACGGCTTGAAAAGCAGAAGTGCGGATATGGGGGTTGGGATGGGAGAGATATCCGGTAAGCGCAGGAGAAAGGGATCGCGTCAATTCGAATGTCTTTATCTTCCGATATTCATTCCACCGGTCTTTAAAGTGAAAGACTGCAATCAGGAAAAGAAGAAGGGCAGCAAAAAGGAGAAAGCGGCGGCGCGTCACTTTTTCAGTTTCTTTTTATAACTGTTGTAGACTTTGGCCAGCAGATTCAGAGACTGCTCCATGGAGATGTTCTTACGTGATATCTTGATCTTCCCGTCGATGATATCAATGTGAAGCTGTTTTGCATTATCAGGAATCGGGGGAGCTGTCTCAGCAGCCGGAGGAGCGCTGGCCGGCTGTGCCGGGCGGGGTGCGGCGGATTGTATCCCGGAAGAAGAGGCTTCAGGGGCTTCGGCTGTGGTCAAATCGATCTTTGATGGGTCAGCCGGGCCGATATCAAAGCGGGCCAGGGCCGGGTCTTCTGCTTCAGCCGAGGGCTGAGGCACAGGGCGGGCAGGTTGCGGAGGTGGTACAGGAGGCGCAGCCTGGGGCTGCTCCGGGGTCTTGTCAAGAAAATCGTTCAATGAACCGGCGGTGGCGGCCTCTGAGGAAGACTGGGGCTCATCATCGTGGCCTTTGCCGATCTTTCCGATCTTAAGCCGGTCTTCCCATTGCTGCATCTTTAATTTATTCCGCCGTTTGATTTCCTCGATTATTTTAGGATCCATTCACGTCCTCCTTAAACCTCATCACAAAAAGCACTGTAAAGCTCTTATGTGTAGTATAACATAAAAAAAAGCATTTTCCAGAAAAAATCTCTTGAAAAAGGGAGCACAGAGGGGAAATAGAGCAGAAACAACGGGAATAGCGGAGAGAAATCTGTTGCAAAAAAGAGGAGAATATGGTAGAATGCCGCCAAAGCGGGTTTGGCGGCGAAGGGAATGCCGAGGACGAGATTTGAACTCGTACAGGAAAACTCCCACATGGCCCTCAACCATGCGCGTCTACCAGTTCCGCCACCCCGGCTTGAAGTGAGTTTTAACATAGTTTGTTTTTCATGTCAATAGAAAAAAAGGGGAAAGGGGGGAAACGTTGGTCAATCTCAGACGTTTATCCAAATTCGAAGGGGAGCTGGATGATCTTATTGAGGATTATTGCACACTTTTCCAGAATAAATATCGATATTCCATCCGGTATCAGATCAACAATATTTTCACGGATCTGCATGATTCCCGTAAAGAGGGGTTTGTGCTCCTTGATGACGGGGATCCCGTGGGTATCATCATCTATCATGTGGATCACAGTGTAGGAGTGATCCATTTCTTTCACCTGAAGCAGCGTTATGCCCAGATCACTGCCTTTAAGACCATTTTCCAGCATACTTTGAAAAAGATAAAACAGAACCTTCCCAAAATAGTCTTTCTCACGGAGATCTTTAATTTCGGCCCCAAACAACGCCGGACACTCATGGCCCAGTTTGATTTTGAAGAAAAACACCGAGACCTCTATCATCTCGATATTCAGAGATACAGACAGAACAGGGAACCCCAGGAGGGGCTGGTCTTCAAAGGGGTAGAGTATGAAAACCTGGAGAAGTTATCTGAGATCACCTATTTTTCCTTTGCGGGAAGTATGGAACTCGAAGTCTATCCTGTAGGATTCGAGCGCGATGATTTCGTCCAGCAGCTACAGAACACCATCAACGGCCTCTATGGCAGGTTTCTTCCTGATTATTCCATGGAGATCTACCATGAAGATGAACTGGTGGGGATGATCCTGTCGGTGAGCGGAGGAGAAGGGGTCGAACTGCATCAGTTCCTTTTGGCTCCCCGGAGCTGGGGAAAGGGCTACGGGCATGCCATGCTTGACCAGTTTATCCAGCTTATCCGGGACCGGAAGGAGTTCTTTTCCGTGACCACCATGATCTCCCACGATAACCTCAAAGTCAGACGGCTTCTGGAGAATATGGGATTTAAAAAAATGGTGGAGATACCGGTCTTTACGAGGATTTTAAAATAAGACTTCCGGACAGCAGCCCGGGCGGGTGAAAACCCTGTCTGTGGCTTCTCGCATGAAAAAATCAAAAAAACGGGAACCGGCGCAACAGAAAGGTTGTTAATAGGGTAAATGGACACAGTACAGCTCATGGAAAGAATGAAAAAGGGAGATATGGCCGCTTTGGGCGAGCTGGCTGAATTCTATCAACAACAGCTCTATTACTATATATTGAGGATGATAAGAGACCGGGATACGGCTGAAGACCTGACCCAGGAGGTCTTTCTCAAAGTCTGGCGTTACAGGCGGCACTATAAAGAGAGTGGGAAACTGAATGCCTGGCTCTATAGGATCGCCCATAATCTTGTCCGGAACTATGTGAAGAAGAGAAACAAGAGCACAACGCTTCCGGATCACCTTGCCCATTATGATGAAGTCCAGGAAGATATCGAATATGAGGAGAAGCTTCAGGCTGTGCGGGAAGCGTTGGAGACTCTTCCCGAACTTTTTAAAGAAGCTGTTGTTTATAGAGATGTAGAAGGAAAATCATATCAGGACATAGCTGCCCTTTTGGATATATCAGAAGGGACTGTCAAATCCCGGATCAGCCGAGGACGTGAGATGATCCGGGACAAGATCAAAAAGGAGTGGGGAGAATTATATGATATGTAAAGGCCAGCCGGAAAAAGTGAGTCTCTATCTGGATGAGATGATGGAAGGCGAAGAGAAGAAATCCTTCCGGATGCATCTGGACAAATGCCCCATCTGCCGCAGGCTCCTGGAGGAGTACCGGATGATTCGGGACATGATCAGGGATGCCCATGACAGGACTCCTTCGGACATGGGGTTCAAGGTCCTGAACAGGCTCTATGTGCGCCGCCAGCGGACCAAGACAGCTATCTTTGCCGCATCCATGGTCGCTCTTCTCGGAGCGGGTTTTTTCCTGGGGAATAACAGCGGACGGGCGATTGTGGCCTCCCGGGAGGAGATCCTGCGGGAGGCCCTGGAGAAAGAGAATTTGAAAAGGATCCCCGTCTACAGCGGGTCGAATGTGGAGGATATCCGGGTAAGATATGAAGAAGTTAATTTTTAGCCTCCTTCTTTTCCTAATACCTGTACAGGCTCTTATCGCGGGCGGGGCTCCCCTTGAGATCTTCTGTAAGGATAAAAAGGTGGCTGCAGGCTTTTTCCTCTCCCCTGACCTGGCTGTGACCACCGACAGTATCCTCCTCTATAACAATATCCATTTCAAGACAGAGACTAAGACTCTTTATAACTACCGGATTGAATTTATCGATCGGGTCACCAAACTGGTCTTTCTCCGGCTCAAAGACGCCGGAGGCCCCCCTATGAGACTTCCTGCAGACAATATCCTTGTGGAGACAGAACCGGTCTATATCCATGACAAGGGTAAAAGAGTCGACGTGGGTTTCTTTACGCGGAAACTAAACGGATACGGAGCCTTTATAAGTGAAGACCGATCTCTCTATGAAGGGACCCCGTTATATGATATCGAAGACGAGTTTGCCGGCGTCCTTATCGGAAACCTGGATCAAAACCTTTACCTCTTCCTTTATGCCGACATGCTTGCTTTCTACAGGGACAACCTGAATATGATCATCAAGAGAGGACGCCCTGTTTTGAACATCGTTGTGACCGAGATGTGGGAGTATTCGGGGATACAGGTCAAAGAGAGCCGGAATGAGCTGGTCGAAAAGGGAGATATTATTGTGGGGCTGGCGAATTTCCGGATCAACAATGTCCTGGATTTCAACCGGGCCCTCTATCTTGTGGATCCGGACCGCCCCCTTACTCTTAAAGTGATCCGGGACGGAAAATTGAAAAGATTGACAGTAAACGGAGGTAAATGATATGAAAAGAGCAACAACTGTAAAAATCGTCCTTTTCGGGATCCTGGCCATGACCATCGGGTACTTTATCGCCATCGTCGGCGATAATTCTTTGACTGCCGAACCCTATTTCCGGGAGACAAACGCTCCATTGGAGCATTCGCAGTTCAACAAGGTATTCCGCGATGTCATGCCGGCGGTTGTCAATATTTCAACAGAGCGTATTGTGAAATACCGAAACAACGATCCCTTTTTTGATTTTTTCCGTGACTTTTTCGGAGAGCAGCCGGAAAGCCCTTACCGTGAGGATAAGGCTACAAGTGTCGGGTCGGGGTTTATCATCAGCAGAGAGGGTTATATCGTGACCAACAGCCATGTAGTGGCCCGGGCCGATTCCATCATCGTACGGCTTTCCGACGGAGAAAAATATGATGCCGAACTCGTCGCTTCTGACCCTGAAACCGATGTGGCTGTAATAAAGATCAAGCCCAATAAGAATTTCACCACGGTCCCACTCGGAGATTCCGAAGCCATCGAAGTGGGGGATTGGGTCATTGCCATCGGGAATCCCTTCGGCCTGGACAGGACTCTGACCGTGGGTGTGGTCAGCGCCAAATCCCGAGAGATGGGAGCGGGGAAATTCGACAATTTCATACAGACCGATGCCGCCATCAATCCGGGGAATTCCGGAGGCCCGCTTCTCAACATCAACGGGGAAGTCATCGGTATCAATACCATGATCCTGGGAGGGCAGGCTCAAAACCTCGGATTTGCCATCCCTATCAATATGGCCAAGAACGTCATCGTTCAGCTTATCGAGAATAAAGAGGTCAAAAGACAGCAGCTGGGGGTCACCGTTCAGGAGATCAATGACCAGGTGAAAAAGGATCTGGACCTGGATGTGGACTACGGGCTTCTTGTGGTGAAGGTGGAAGAAGAATCCCCGGCCGAAAAAGCGGGAGTCAAAGTCAATGACATCATCACCGGACTCAACGGTGAGAAGGTGGACTCTTTTAATATGTTTGCCAGGAACATCGCTTTTTCCAAACCGGGGGAGACCGTCACGCTGACCCTTCTCAGAGACGGGAAGAAGATGAATCTCAAGGCAAGGCTTGAAGCGGAAAAACCGCCAAAAACCGTGGAAGAGAAATCGTGGGGGCTGACTCTGGAAAATGCCGATGACGGGGTCCGCATCACCGATGTAGACCGGAAATCGCCTGCTTACCGGGCTCTCTATCCCGATGATGTCATCGTCGCTGTGAACCGGCAGCGGGTCAGAGATGTCAAGGAATTTGAAAAACTTATGGAGGACCTCAAGGAAAGAAGCCGGCTCTACTTTACCGTCATCCGTGACGGGCAGATGCAGACCATTGTGATCTCCAGAAGGGGATCCGGCATCTTTCCCTATTAAGAGCGAAAAGAGAATAGTGCAGTCTTAAGAGGGAGGGGGTTTCCCCCTCCCTTTTTTTACGGATAAAGGGGATTATCAAAGACGATGATGGCCTGGGAGGCTTCGATCCCCAGCATCTCCGACATGGAAGAGTCTTTTTTACTGTCAGGCGGGAAGAGAGCACTGAGAGTCTCATCACTGGCGGCGACGGAGACGATGATGGATTCGCGATCCGCCCCGATGATGGTAAAATTCCCCTCAAAGTCTTTTAAAAGGGGATAAGTCAACTCATAAAGGAAATGGCCGGTCTCTTTATCAAAGACACAGACAGCTCCGGTATTGGGATGGACTTCGACCCGGTCGGGAGTCTGCTCCAGGCGCATCTCGCAAAGCGGAGCGTAGATGTAACGCTCGTCCAGAACCATGGAAGAGACCAGCATGTCCCCGGACATGTCTGTCCGCCCGGGAAGGTTTTTCCATACTGCAGGCCTGACAGAAAAGGGGCTCTCTTTAGTGATGACCATCTTGGGCTGAAGGGTGCTGTCATAGCGTTCGATGCGGTAGGGGCCGTCCATATGGCCGAAAAAGATATCTTCTGAATAGGGATCGAAAAGAACGGGGCCTCCCACAAAAGGCTCCCCGTCTCCGGGGAATCCTTCCTTGTCCAGGGGGATGGAGTGAAGAAGGGTGTTTTTATTGAAATCCATGACTCCGATCAGGATGCCTGTAAAGCTGTTGAAGACGATTTTGTCCCCCCTGACGTCCAGGGTGTAGACGGCCCCGGAATTTTCCGCCATGGGCCAGGTATCGATAAAAGAGCCGTCTATCTCAAAGAGGGAGACGCGCCGAAGGGGGATATCGGGAAGATAGATGACTTCGTTTCGGATGATTAAGGCCACAGGGAACATCGCTTCTCCGGGGCCCTTTCCCCGGGGTATCTTAATCGTCTCCACCGGAGTCCCGTCCTTCTCATGGACGGCGATATTAATACTGTTTTCGTAATATTGCAGATAGTAGACACGGTTTTGGTAAAAAGTGGTCCGCGTAGGGCCCAAAGCCTGGTTTGTAGGCTGCCAGGCATAGGCCACGGCCAGGTCTATCTTCCCTTTCTCCGGGGCCGAACCGTTTTTGACTGTCGGGGTTCCCGTCCGGGCGCAGCCTGCTAATAGAAGGAAAAGAACAGAAATAGTTGAAAAAAGACGCATGCAAACCTCCTCTTTTCCCCATGGGACACACAGGGATGGGAAGAGGTTTCATGCTGGTGCACTTAAGCCTTTTTCAGGTTGTCCAGGACAGTTTTTGCTTCGGGGACAAAGGTGAAAAAGGATTGCAGATCTTCACAGGGGTAGTCTGTGCATTCTGCGCAGGTGGCCAACCCTTTTGAATGGGCACAAGTGCGGTAAGTGCATTCAAGGCAGTGGGAGAAGAGCTCATCGCTGTCTGTCTGGCAGCCTGTACAATGGATGTCCTCTGGACGGAGGTCGGTTTCATACATCCGGGACCACTCCCGGGCTGTCTTTTCCTGCAAGACCCTATCTTTATCCCTGTGGGCCAGAAAAGCCGGGCATTCATGACACAAGAGTCCGCATGCGGCAATCATTTTCATAAGACTCCTTCCTTCAGGGGGTTGTCTGGACGGGAGGTGTATTCAGGATCAAAGGCATTCCGGTTCCGTCGTTAGTGGTGGGCATGATGACGAAGGTGGTATTGGGGGATTTAGCCAGTTCGCGATAGGCCTGGATGGCCTCGTGCTGAAGATATTGTGCGCTGAGTGTCCTCCGGATGATCTCCTGGGCTTTGGCCAGTCCCTCGGCTTCGATCTCTTTGATCTCTGCTTCCTTCCTGGCGATCTCCTTCCGTGCTTCCATGGCTTCGGCATCCTGTTCGATTCTCATCTTCTGGCGTATGGAGTCTTCCACATCTTCCGGAAGCTTGATATTACGTATCAGGACATTTTCAATAACCAGACCCTTGGAATCAAGGGTATTTTTCAGCCTTGCCCTGATCTTCTCTCCCAGTGTTTCCCGTTCAGTGGAATAGAGGTCGTTCAGGGTGATGGTGGAGACAGCATTGCGGATCTCTGTCCGGAAGACAGGGCGAACCACCTTATCTTCCAGCTCTCCGGTGTTTTTTGCTGTGTCACGGTAGATATCATGGATCTTTTCAGGATTGATCTTCCACCAGACCGTGGCATCCAGAAAGACTTCCAATCCGTCGAAGGTTCTGACTGAGATACTGTCGTCTCCGCTTTTTGCGCCTTCTCCCCGGGCAGCGCTCATGGTGTAGTCTCTGAGCCGTGTGGGGTATTTCACCACTTCTACCAGGGGAAGTTTAAAATTGATCCCTGAATAGAGAGGTTTGGGAATGACTTTTCCGAAAAAGATCTGGACTCCTACCTCTCCGGCGTCGATGACCACGAAAGATTGGGAAGCGAAAGCTCCGAGGGAGATGAGCAGAAGGAGAAAGAGCAGCCCCCGTGATATGTGAAGCAGTTTCGCTACAGGGAACAGGATCAGTGCCACCAGCGCCAGGACAAGAGAAATGACCGCTAACATAAGCTCCTCCCTATTTGTTTTTTAATTGACAAAGAAATAAGCCTTTCTATAATTCAATCATAAATAAGGGAATAAGATTTGGCAATAGAAATCTGATATTGAAAGGAGTGGTATTATGATACCTGCTGGACTGAAGTATACGGAGACACACGAATGGGCCAAAGAGATGGGGAAGAATATGATCCGTGTAGGGATTACCGATCATGCCCAGGCAGAGTTGGGGGATATCGTCTATGTGAATCTTCCTGAGATCGGAAAAGAGATCAGCAAAGGCGACGAGATCGTCGAAGTGGAATCGGTCAAGGCTGTAGAGCAGATCCTTTCTCCTGTCTCCGGTAAAGTCATCGCCGTCAATGAGGCTTTAGAAGACGATCCGGCCCTACTCAACAGCGACTGTTACGAAGAGGGATGGATCTTTGAGATCGAGATGAGCGACCCTTCAGAGCTGGAAGCCCTTCTGGACGAAAAAAAATATAAAGAGATCGCGGAATAGAGAACCGGCCCTTGCCGGGAGGAGGAGACCATGCCTTACACACCCCATACCGAGAAGGATATCAGGCAGATGCTTGACTATCTCGGATATGATTCCGTCGACAGACTCTTTAAGGATATTCCCGCCAAAGCCCGTTTCAAAAAGGAACGCCTTCTTCAGCCGGGGATCTCTGAGCTTGAAGTCATGAGACTCATGAAGGAGCTGTCGGCGAAAAACAAGACCGTTGATGATTATATCTGTTTCATGGGAGGGGGAGCTTACGACCGCTTCATTCCCGCTGCTGTCGACCATATCCTTTCCCGCCCTGAATTCTATACAGCTTATACCCCCTATCAGCCTGAAGTCAGCCAGGGGACGCTTCAACACATCTATGAGTTTCAGACCATGATAGCCCGGATCTACGGGATGGAAGTCGCCAACGCCTCGATGTATGACGGGGCTTCTGCCCTGGCTGAGGCCGCTATCATGGCCCTTCATACGACAAAGAGGAAGAAACTTCTTATCTCTTCAACGGTCAATCCCTACTGGATCCGTGTGGTGGAGAGCTATCTCTACGGTTTTGATGCGGAAATCGTAATGATCGATGAAAAGGGGGGAGAGACCGATTATGAAGATCTGGCAGGGAAACTGGACGACCGGACCGCGGCAGTGCTTCTGCAGTACCCCAATGCCCTGGGCATCGTGGAAGAGCTTCAGAAGGTGCGGGACCGGATAACCGATGCCAAAACACTTTTTATCGTCATGGCGGACCCTGTCGCATCGGTTTTTATCAAAAAGCCCGGTGACTGCGGAGCCGATATTGTCGTCGGTGAAGGACAGCAGCTGGGGATCCCTCTTTCTTTCGGCGGCCCCTACCTCGGCCTCTTCACTTTCAGAGAGAAGTTTATCCGCCAGGCTCCAGGACGTATTATCGGAATGACCAAAGACAGAAACGGGAAACGTGGTTTTGTCATGACCTATCAGACGAGGGAACAGCACATCCGGAGAGAAAAGGCCACATCAAACATCTGCACCAACCAGGGGCTTATGACTGTGGCTGCAGCTGTCTATCTCAGCCTTATGGGGAAAGCAGGACTGCGTGAAGTGGCAGAGCAGTCGCACAAAAAGGCCTATTACCTTTACAGGCAGCTCACAGCACTCCCGGGGATCGAGGCCTCTTATCCGGACAAACCCTTTGTCAATGAATTCAGTGTCACGGTCAAGGGGGATGCAGGAGCTCTCAAAGCCTATCTGAAAAAGAAACATTTCCTGGCCGGGATCCTGCTGGAGCATCAGTATCCCGGGAAGAAAAATGAACTTCTCATCGCCGTTACTGAAAAACGGACCAGGGATGAAATGGATGCCTTTGTCCGCGAATGCGCATCATTTTTGAAAGAAGGGGGGGAGAAGTAATGGAACGGCTTATATTTGAATACAGTGAGCCCGGTAGAAGAGCTATTGGGCTTCCCCTCTGCGATGAACAGATGGAGAGAGACCCCCGTCTGAATCGCCATGTCGACGACCGCCTGACACCTCTTCCCGAGGTCTCTGAACAGGATGTGATGCGTCATTATGTCTCTCTGTCCACTCTCAACTACCATGTGGACAAGGGGATGTATCCGCTGGGGTCCTGTACGATGAAATATAATCCCAAGGTCAATGAGACAGTGGCCCGTCTTGAAGGGTTCAGCCATGTGCATCCCTACAGCGCCGATGAGGATATCCAGGGCCTGCTGGCCTTGATGTTCGATCTTGAAAAAGAGTTGAAAGTTATCACCGGGATGGACAAATTCACTTTTCAGCCTTCGGCGGGAGCTCAGGGAGAGCTGGCCGGGATCAAGATCTTCCGCAAATATTTTGATCTGAAAGGCGAAAAACGCACCAAGATCATCGTTCCTGACTCAGCCCACGGGACAAATCCCGCAACATCGGCCATGGCCGGGTTCGATGTGATTACAATCCCTTCTAACCGTCAGGGCGGAGTAGACTTGTCAGCCCTGGAGGAGGCTATGACAGAAGAGGTGGCGGGGCTCATGCTGACCAATCCCAATACCCTGGGCCTTTTTGACAAGAATATTCTGAAGATCGCTGCCATCGTACATGAAAAAGGTGGCCTTCTCTACTATGACGGAGCCAACCTCAATGCCTGCATGGGACTCTCCAGGCCCGGTGACATGGGGTTTGATATTGTTCATCTTAACCTGCATAAGACTTTCTCCACTCCCCACGGCGGGGGAGGCCCGGGATCCGGCCCCATAGGCGTGAAAGAGCATCTCAAAGCTTTCCTTCCCGTCCCGGTAGTGGAGAAAAAGGGCCGCCGGTACTATCTTGACTATGATCTTGAGAAATCCATCGGGAAACTGCACGGATTCTTCGGGAATATCGGTGTGGTAGTCAAGGCTTATGTCTATGTAAAAAAACTAGGTACCCTTGGGCTTCGCGAAGCTTCCCGCATGGCCTGTCTCAATGCCAATTATTTGCAGAAGAAATTGAGAAAAAAGTATCATCTGGAATATGACCGCCTCTGTAAACATGAATTCGTGCTGTCGGGAGCCAAATTTAAGAAGTACGGGGTCAGGACGCTAGATATCGCCAAGCGCATGCTTGATTACGGTGTTCATGCTCCCACGGTCTACTTTCCCCTGATCGTAGACGAGGCCTTGATGATCGAACCCACCGAGACAGAGAGCAAACAGACTCTGGACCGGTTTGTCGACATTATGACCGCTATCGCCGAAGAAGCCAGGAAGAATCCTGACCTCCTCCACGAGGCTCCCCTCACGACGCCGGTCTCCCGTCTCGATGAGGCTGCCGCAGTCAAAGAGCCTGACCTCGTTTACAAGGGCGACCTCTAAAACCTCAAACAGGGGAGGAATTCTCCTTGACATTCCTCCCCCCAACCTGTATCTTTTTTTCGTCTTATCCATCGGGGTGTAGCGCAGCCCGGTAGCGCACATGCTTCGGGAGCATGGTGTCGGAGGTTCAAATCCTCTCACCCCGATCTTTTTCCCCCTTTCAATTCACTTTTCCTTAAATCGACAACGCATCGATGGTCTTATCGATATTTTAATTTGATATTCATAAAAAAATATCTGGACAAAAAGCCGATCTTGAAACATAATCTATTAGATAGTAGTCTAATATAAAAGTATGAATTAGGGGTGATAGTAATGAAAACAAAAGAAGAATTCGTAAAGACCTATCTTGAGAGGCTGCGTGAGATGTCCGGGGAGAGGGAACGCGAAAGCCTCGTTATGAAACAGCGGGGAGAAGAGTGGGAAGCTGTGAAATGCCGTATTGAAGAGGGGGTGATCACAGCCTGCTCCGGAGCATTCCGTGGGCGGCTGATGATCGCAGACGGCGATGTGAGGCCTGTCAGTCACGACCGGGTCCTCAAACGGATCCCCGGGTGGAAAAGCTTGAGCCGTGAAGAGCTTCTCCATGCCTCCTACCAGGGCTTTCTTGACCTTATGGAAGAAGACTGGGACAGGGAGGAGGCCATAGCGGCGGCTCATGAAGATATCGAAGAGAGCGAAAAAGTGCGAGTCAAAAAGAAAGCCCTGGCTCTTGTCCGGGATGTCTATCAAAAGCTCTTTGAAGAGTGGAAAGGAGAAGACGATGATTCTGCCTGCTGTTCAAATACTTAAGGCACTGGCTGACCGGTCACGGCTGATGATCCTCAATGTTCTGATCCGGAAAAGTGCCTATGTGGAGGAGATATCGGAAGTCGTCAACCTGACCCCTCCTACAGTCTCCTTTCATCTGAAAAAGATGGAGGAAGCGGGACTGGTATCAGCGAAAAAAGAGCAGTATTATACGGTCTACTCCCTGAATAACTCCCTGCTGGAAAAGAAACTTTTGGACCTGATCAGGATCCCCGATGTGGAGGAGGCCAGTCAGGAGATCCGTGAAGAGCAGTACAGAAAAAAAGTGATCAATGCCTTCTTCAAATACGGAAAACTCAAGGCCATTCCGGTGGGAAGGAAGAAGAGGCGCGTGGTTCTGGATGAGATAGCCCGTTCGTTCAAACCAGGCATCGACTACCCTGAAAAAGAGGTGAATCTGGTTATAGCAGACTTTTTCGATGATTTCTGCTCTATCCGGCGCGCTTTTATTGAAGAGGGGATCATGTGGCGGGAAAAAGGGGTCTACAGGCTTATCGATAAAGAGTAGCCTTCAGACTTCGAACATCCCCCTGATGAGCGGTGTCCCGTCTGCGACGGCCATTACTCCCCGGGCGATCACTGTCCGGAGTTCAAGATCCGACCGGCTGAAAAGAAGAAGATCAGCATGGGCCCCGGCCCGGATCTCCCCTTTATCCCGAAGATGCAGGATCCGGGCCGGGTTGGATGTGAGAGGAAGAAGGGCCTCTTCAAGGGGAAGTCCCAGAGAGAGAGCCGAGTAACGGAATTCTTCCAGAAGGGAAAGGCAGCTCCCTACTCCCAGCCCTGTAAAATGACCTGCTTCGTCAAACCGGGGGATGCTTCCCTGCCCGTCGGAGGAGTAGGTCACTCTGGACGAAAGGCCTTTCTCGGAGAAGAGTTCTTTGAAAAGGCGAGCCGGGCGGAGGGCCTCATCTGAGGCTGGTGAGGCCGAGGCGGTCAGGTCTACGAACCCTCCCTGAAGGGCCCATTCTTTTCCCTGGGCAGCCAGCTTGTGAGAGCGGTTGATATGTGTGGGCAGAAACTGGTCCCCAGGGATATCAGAGCCAGCGGCCAGGTCGAAAAGGGGGACAAGACCTTCTTTTCCTCCACCCACATGGATGTTGACGATTCCCGCTTTACCCGAGAGCATCCCTCCCACACGGGCGGAAGAAGCGACCTTTTTGAGCTCTTCCAAAGTAGGTTGGGAAGAGCGGTGGTCTGAGATGGCTATCTCTCCGACGCCGATGATCTTTTCGATCATGAGCAGGTCCTCTTCAATGGTGTTAAAAAGAGTCCGGGGAGGGACCTGGTAGGATCCCGTGTAGAGAAACGTGGAGACTCCCTCACTGTCTAACGCATAACTTTTAGCCATAAGGCTTTGAAGTGAGCGGGTAAACCCGTCTGTTCCCAGACAGCCCACAGCCGTCGTCACACCTGCCATGGTCAGGTCAGTAAGCCGGATCTCGGGCGCCCGGGTCGTGTAGCCCCCCTCACCGCCTCCGCCGAGGAAATGAACGTGGCTGTCAATAAAACCGGGAACGGCGAGGAGCTCCTTTCCGTCCAGAACGGTCATCTCCGGGAAGCGGCCGGTGCAGAGGTTCTTTCCCATGGCCAGGATCGTCTGCCCTCCGCAAAGTATATCCAAGGCCCCTTCGGGACGGGGGGAATAGGTCTCCACCTCTTTTATCAGGATCATCTCCGCCTCCTTTTTCCCCAGTGTAGAACGGAAAAGCTTGACATGCAATATGTTCCTTCTTATAGTCATTCTCTGGCAGAGTTCTGACATAACCGGCTTTATGATAAAAGGAGTCTATATGGCTATTCCTTCTCTTTTTACTGTCTTTAAAAGGGCCATGGGGCCCAGCTCTTCCCATACTTTAGGAGCGCTGCGCTCCGGGCTCGATTTCAGAAGAATCCTTTCCCTCTTTCCCGGAAAGCTTCTCGAAGGAGCCCAGGTGGATATCGAGCTGCTGGGAAGTTTCGCCCTCACAGGGGCGGGACATCTTACCGACGTAGCTGCCGCCTGCGGCCTCTTTGGATATGAAATGGCCCCCGGGCAGGCCACCATGCAGGCTTTTTTGGAAGAACATCAGAAACACCCGCTTCTTTTCGGGGATGTGAAGATAGGTTTTTCCTATCCCGGATCGCTCCGGTTTAACACGGTGGAAGAAGAACTCGAACATCCCAACACCATCCGGTTTCATCTGACCTCATCCCGGCAGGAGAGCCTGGCCACTGTACGTTACATATCCTACGGAGGAGGGAACCTCAGAGGGCCCCTGTTGGACATATGCGCCCCCGAGGTAGAGGAGTACAGAGCCATGATTGAAAAGAAAGAGATAAAGGAAGAGCCTTCCCGGGAGAAAAAAGGGGCTTTTGGCGCCTTTTCACATATGGATGAGATCCTGGAGTATTGCAACAGAGAGAAAATGCGCCTCCATGAGTTCGCCCTCCTCAATGAAGAGGCCGGAGGAGCGAGCCGAATGTCGCTTTATAGCGAGATCGCGGGGCTCTGGTCTATTATGGAAAAGAGTATTGAAAAGGGATTGACGGGGCGAGGGCAGCTCCCGGGACGGCTGGCCCTTCAGCGGCGGGCGGCATCTCTCTATGAAAACCTTATCCGGGGGATCAGGAACTGGCGAGTCATGTCTGAAGAGATAACCCTTGCTGCGATTTATGCCATCGGCGTAGGGGAAGAAAACGCTTCCGGAAGCCTTGTGGTCACTGCGCCTACCTGCGGGTCGGCGGGTGTGGTTCCTGCTGTCTTTAAAGTCATACAGGAAAAGTATCATAAGAAAAAGGGCGATATTGTCAATGCCCTGCTCACAGCAGGGTTGTTCGGAGCCGTAGCCCTGAAGAACGCCTCGGTTTCGGGGGCCTATGTGGGGTGTCAGGGGGAGATCGGCGTAGCCTCTTCCATGGCTGCAGCAGGAGCAGCCGCTCTTCTGGGAGGCAATATCTATCAGATCGAGTATGCTGCAGAAGTGGCTTTGGAACACCATCTGGGGCTTACCTGTGATCCCATCGACGGACTGGTCCAGATCCCCTGTATCGAACGGAATGCGGCAGGCGCAGTCGCCGCACTGAATGCAGTCAACCTGGCTCTCCTGACAGACGGGACTCACAGTGTAAGTTATGACAGTGTCCTGGATGTGATGATACGGACAGGCCGGGATATGAATCCAAAATATAAAGAGACCTCCCAGGGAGGCCTGGCCACAGCCTTTATCTCATGCCCCAATATCCCCTATAAAAAAAAGGGGGATGGGGGGACGGCCGGATAGAGCGGCCGTCCTGGCTCCGTTTCTCTTATAATTCTTTCAGAGGTTCGTTGAGTTTTTCCAGTCCCCTGATGGCAAAGAGGCCGTTTTCAATGACAGGGTGGAGAGACCCGTCCGGATAGACAGCTGTGATGTGCTCCAGGCTTTCATAAGGAAGCGTAATATCTGTATGACAGTTGGTGTAGGCCTTTGAGGGGTCCTCTTTCCTGAGAGCTGAGACTTCATTTTCCACCGCGGTGATCTTTTTCCCGTCGGGATTGAACGTCTCATGGTCCTCTTCATGGGAAAAACAAGTGTCTCCCACAGCGAAGTGGGGCCCCATCTTTTCGATGATGAGGATGGGAAGAAGCTCCATGATCCCGTATTGACGGGCCGTTTTATAGGCCAGGGTGTTGGTCCCGATGGCGAACTCGCCGATGGGAAGGGTCTCACGCTGATTCATAAGGTTTTCACGGATAAATTTTCGGTTTTCTTCTTCTGACGGGAAATTAGAGCAGGAATAGTCCGAGATGCGGCCGTCTTTGAAATGAAGCTGAAGGTTTTCGTATTTCAGGCCGTTTAAAAGAGTCTCCTCCAGGTGTAGTGTTCCCTCTGTTCCTGTGAGAAGCGGAGAGGTGAAGACTTCTCCCACCGGGATATTCACATCAGCAGTGCAGTTGACAAAATTAGTCTCCTTTGAGGGATCCTTCAGTGGCTGCATCATGACACGGATATCTGTCTTGTTGGGGGCCTTTCCTTTGACGTGGATGTAACGGGCTTTATCCATGACATCGATGATCTTCTGCTGCAGCCGCTCCCAGGTATCATTGTCCAGTGAATTGATGGCCACTGTCTCATCAAAGAGTGTCTTGAACCGGGGGCCGATCTCCGGTGTGGGGAAGGCGATAATGCAAAAACTTGTCTTGCTCCGGGGTAAATATCGCTGACGCAGTGACTGAAGACGTGTGACAAGTTCCTGATAGAGGGGCTGCTGAGCCGGAGAGAGGCGGGCTGCTTCTTTTTTTATGAGGGGGGAAAAAGGTGTTTCCCCGAATTTATCGATGAAGATGATGCCTGAATAGGCCTGAAGAAGAGATTTGTTCTCTTCGTAGGCTCTTTCCCACGCTTTTTCCTGGCTCTCTATCTCCCGGCTGTCCAACGTGAGGGCCAGGTCGAATTTATGGTCGAACTGGTATTGTCTGTTCACGGGAGTGGAAGACGGGGAAGGGATCATGATCTTAAGCCCCTCCTGTCCAAGGCTTTTCATGAGTTTGCGGGCCAGGCGCTCTTGCCCGATATTATAGATGAGATGGACAGTCGATTTCCCTTCGAGGCTCTTGTTGGATAAGGCGAATCCGCGCAGGTATCCCTCAGCAATAGTGGATGCGAGCCTCTTTACGGTGCTCTCATCCATTTGGGCGAAATGGCGGGCTGTTTCGATCTCGTTCCGGCTGACAGGTGCATCATAAAGATAGAGATAATAGGGGGTGGAGAGGTCCTCTTCCCGGATGAGAGAAGTATAGAAACTGTAATCGGGGTCATAGCGGCGCTGAAGGTCCGACGGGATGAGTTTTTCCTTTAAAGAGCCTTTCCAGACTCTATAGAAGGAGCCGAGAGGACCTTCATTTCCATAAAAAATATCAGACAGGGTGAACAAGCCCCGGTAGAGATGGATAAGGGCAAAATCCATCTTATGGAAGGCAAATTCAATGGCTCTCCGAAGGTCTGAGTAAAAGGCTGAAAGGAGAGTCCCCTCTTCCTCTCCGAAGAGAGAGACCGTATAAGAGGGATTGGCAAAGGATGTCTTGTAGGATTCTGAAGCAAGTTCCCCGAAATAGAGTTTATTAAATTTTTCCAGGGCTTTATAATCTTTTCCGGCCCTCTTTTCCCCCGCTTCCGTGGCTGTTTCGAGAAGGCCGGCTACGGCGGATAGAAAACGGCCCCGGGCTGATTCCGGATCTGAAATTTTACGAATAAGATCCCGGGTTTTGTCACACCACTGTATCCGGTCAAAGGTTTCCGGGGCCTGGTCACTGTCAAAATTGAATTTCGTTTCTGTCATAGCTCCTCCTTTTTTTCCCGTCCATCTTACAGGAAAAGGAGGATAGACTCAATAACAAATAAGTAAATTAACAACAAGCCTGTATACTATTAATATTACAACTGTATATATTATTTATTTTGATATAATGAAACATATAATTAATAATCGTTGTCTCATACCGAAAAAGGAGGCTTTTATGAAAAGAGGGAAGGCATTATTTGCAGTACTGTTTTTAGTCCCGGTTTTGCTGGCCGGATGTTCCGGGCCGCATCTTCTCGAAGAGTTTCTTAAAGAAACGAAGGTTATCAAGCTTGACAATCCGGCAGAAGCTGCCCGGGCCATACCGGTTGCCGGAGGATGCTTACTTGTAGGGTGGAAAGATGCCTCAATAAGGATGATAGATGAAAACGGAGCTGAAAAGGCTCTCTACAGCCGAAAGGGAAAAGGGCCGGGAGAGCTTCAGGATTGCCGCCTTGAGGCCGGGGGGCTCTATAATGGAGTCTTGATGGTGGCCGATCAGTCTCAAAACCGGATCATGTTGTTCAGAGTAAATGAACAGCGGCAGAAGATCGATTTTCTCCATTCATTCCCTGTGGATAAGGGAGGGATCTCCTCGGCCTGTTTTGACAGAGAGGGGAGAGTCCTGGTCTATACTCCTTTGGGAGAAAGCGAATATCTCCTTTACAGCCTTGAAGGAGAGCTGCTGGAGCAGTGGCCGGGATCGGGCTCTCTGGCAAAGAGGGGAAGCCGGGATCCCGAAGACCTTCTTCGATGGATCGGTGTTCACGAAAATGGGGTCTTTGCCGTCTCTTATCTCTCAGGGAGACTCCGCTCATGCCTGTTTCCCTGGGCAGAGGGAAAGGAAAACCGTATCATTTCGTGGATGCCGCGCTCTCCTCTGAACGGAAAGGCCTCCCGCCTGGTCAGAGAGGCCGGGACGGTTATGATAGAAGGCGGGGTGAGTATCGAGGGAGCTGTCATGACAAAGGAACGGCTCTATGTCTGTGTCCGTGTCCCGGGGGAAAAGGGGAGAAATGAGATACAGGGATATGACCTCATGGGCCGATTCCGGGAATGTTACCGTCTTCCGTCCGGAGCGGACAAGGAAAACATTTTTCTTCTGGGGATCATGCCCGACGGTGCGTTTATCATGGGATCGGATGGTGGTGAGAAGGGAGGGCTCCTCAGAGCCCTTGTGCTTATGGATAAGAGACCCGCGGCGGAAAGAGAGCCGCGGGTGGCCTTTTTATCCCCCGCCTTAACTATGGCGGATTAGAAAAAAGCCCCCGAAAGGGGGCTTTTCTAAAAGACTTTTCCGATGAGCTTCGAGACAGAGATGGAAAGCATGGAGATCTCTTCCATCTTTTGGTAAATGGAACTGAGAGAGACATTCCAGGGTTTGTAGAGAAGATCCACTCCGATGGTGATCGAATTGAAGGTGGGGATGTCTGCCGAGTAGGTGCCGAAATCACTTTCGGATGATGATGTCCCGCTGGAGGTCTTGGCCAGGCCATAGGGGGAGAAGATAAACTTGCTGAAGGGGATATTGGCCTGAATGCCGCCGGTGAGGGAATAGATGCTGCTTGTCGTGGTAATATCCATGGACGATCCCGGCATGACTTCCATACTCATAGTGGAGTAGATCACATCTCCGCCGACTCCCGCTAACAGGATAAACTGAAGTGAGGGGCTGTTGACCAGAAGATATTGGCCATTGGCTGTAAAGGACATCTGCATCATAGTGGTGTCAAAAGCATCTCCTACAAGAGCGGAGAGGCCGAAACTGGCATCGGTCCCCAGGCGTGAGGAGTAGGTCCTTCGGTAGGTGCCGTGGATCCCGGCTCCGGTGATGCTCATGAAATCGGAATCGATGGTTACAAAATTGGCTCCGATCCGGTAATCGGTATGTCCCTTCTCAAAGACGGGATAACCTGCTGGAGGAGGGGCGATGGTAAACGAGACAGATGTGTCCTGAGCCGAAAGATCGGGGACACAGCAGAAAAGAATAAGGGCTGCAAGAGAAATGAAGAGAACACGCGCTTTCATAAGACGCCTCCTTAGTTAATAATGAAGTATACAGCCGATATTCACCTGGTCAAATGAAAAGTGGATATTCTGCTTTAGGCAATGATGGATAGAATGAGGCTTTAAAAAGGAATAAAAATGATAAAATAAAGAAGTATATGCCGGCTATCTTGAATATGTTGAAGTATATAGCGAAAAGAACTCTTCAGAGCGTCGTAAAAAAGAGGGAGGCAGTTTCGAAGACTTCAGAAAAAAAGGATTCTACAGCCGGGTCCTTTTTTGTGATGCCTTCGGAAAAAGGCTTGATATGGGAATAGGGGTAGGGGGGGTCTTCTATGTCCACGGGAAGAGGGATCTCTCTGTCATTCCCCCGGAGAAGATTGACCGTCTCATAGGGGGGCACCACGGTGTCCTGTTTCAGGACCAGGGCCCGTATCCGCCCGGAGAGATCGCGGAGTTTTGATTCGCGGATATCGGACATCTTGTTCTGGTGAAGCATCATACGGAAAGCATGCCCCGGTGAACGGGGATCGTTGAAATAGCGGGACAGCTGCGGATCATTTTTCAACTCCTTTTCCAGGTGTTCTATGAAAAAGGAGTAGACGGCGATATTGGCTTCACTGTCTACGATCTCCCGGGAGACAGGGTTCATCCGGTTGAAGGCGGCTCCACCGCAGAAGATAAAGAGACGGGATCTTTCCTCCAGGCGGGGTTCTTCTGTAAGGAAAAGGACCTGGGCCAGGTAGGCTCCCACAGAATAGGCAAAAAAATGAACCGGAGCGTCCGGGTTGATCCCTGTCACTTCTCCTTTGCGAAGGGAAGAGATAAGACGGGTGATGTCATAGAAGGTCGCCAGGCCGGACCAGAAGAAGCGTTGCGGCAGCTGGTGAAGACGTGTGCTGATGGCTGCATTGGCCAGTGACGAGTCGACGACGTTGGGAAAGAGTTTCTGGCGATCCTTACTGACGCGGTTCATCAACCTCGGGTCGCTCCACTCCCCGGGGGAGCGGTTCATATGAAAGGCGATGGGAAAGAGGAGAACCGCATATCCCGTCTGCCTGCAGAGGGTATAAGCCCAGGGGAGATACTTATCCCACCGCTTCTCGTTAAGGCCGTGAAGAAGTAAGATGACTCCCGGGGCTTCTGCCTTTAACGGAAGAAAAAGGGGATAACGGAAAGTAGTATTCTCTTTGACCTTTGAATCATCCATATGGAGGATGCGGTCGATCTCTTTGTAAAAGAGTCGTTCTTTAACAGCATCAAAGCCGGCACTGATCTTCTCCAGGACTGTTCCCCGGCTTCCGTCAGGCAGAAGGGACCTGCCCTGGGACGTGAAAGAGCGGAATGTGAGCTGTGTCTCGCCATCGGGAAGGGCGAGGGTTTGTTCCCCTCTGATATTGTGGAAGAACTCTACGGCCTTATAATAGGACAGGATATCTTTCATATCTACAGCCCGGGATTCAGCCAAAAAAGCTTGTTAGGGAGCCGTCTCTTCAACGGTAAAGACGGCGATGATCCTTGCAAACTCACCCAGCTCTTCTCCCCCCAGGGCCGGCATGCTCTCTCCCTCGCCGAACAGGTGGAGGACCACCCGGGGAAGATCTACATCCACAATGGACCAGCCGCCTCTGAAATTTTCCAGCCCCGGAATGCGATAGATCTTTTTAAGGGCCATAGTCCCTTTGTCAAAGGCGAAGAGTTCCACCGGATACTCCTGAAGATAGGGCTCATTGTTTTTTATGTCGAAACGGGCGCCGAGATGGGGAGCATAAAGCATCTCTTCATCTGCAAAGAGCGATGTGACGGTAAGGTCTCCCATAATGTTGGGCCCCTGACGCACGATGGCATCGCCGTATCTGCCTTCAAGGCTGTAATGGAAAGACCCTGTCTTCTCCAGTCTCTCGTTGTAACGGTCGATCACATAGGGACGGCTTGCATGTCCGATATAGACAGCATCTTCATAGGGGTCGGCATAGATGCACCCCCCCTGCAGGGGCTTGTTCAGTTCGGGGACGGATTCCACAGGATGGGGAAGAGAGGCGATGGTCTCTCCCTCTTCCAGGGAGAAGATTCCCAGCCAGGTCTTGTTCATGCTGTGATAGTACATCTTGTCGTCTTTCATGGAAAAACCGATGATAGTGCCTGTGTCAGGGCCGAAGGAGGTGCTGTCCAGGAATTCCCCGTCCAGCGAAAAGATTGAGATCCTCCTGAGGACGAAATCGTTGAAATAGACCTTGTCATTGTAGACGGTGACGCCCAGGGTATGCCGGGCTTCTCCCGGGCCCTGCCCGTTGGGTATGATGAAACGGTTTGTCTCTTCCCCCTTGAGATTTACAAAACGTATGGCAAACTCATCAGCATAGGCTTGTGCGTAGTAGATATCATCTTGATAACGGCCGATGCAGAACATGGTATTGTTGGGTGTGATATGGTCTGCGGGAATGACCGATTCGAGGCTCAAAGTCACTGTTTCCGGGCCTTGTGATGAAGAGCATCCGGCAAAAAGGATGAGAGCAGCAGTGAGGATAAGATAAAGATATTTCATAAGTCCTCCTTTACGATGACGGTTTATAGACAACGACCTTGTTGCGGCCGTATTTTTTCCCCTGATAAAGGGCTTCGTCTGCTTCCTTGATACTCTGGTCCGCCGAGGGGGAACGCTCAAAGACAGAGACCCCGATAGTCACCGTGACAAAGATCTTTTCCCCGCACGAGGTCACAGGGGCCTTCTCCACTACAGAACGGATCTTTTCAGCCAGGTTTGCAGCACCCTCTTTGTCTGTCCGGGGAAGAAGGACCAGAAACTCTTCTCCGCCCCACCGGCTGATGACGTCGATCTTTCTCATATGCTTGGTCAGAATGGCTGCCAGGGAGACAAGGACCCTGTCACCGCAGTCGTGGCCGTATGTATCGTTTATGGATTTGAAATGGTCTATGTCGATGAGGAGGAAGGAGAAGGGCTCGCCGCTACGCTGGGACCGATAGGTTTCCAGTTTGATCTTTTCCATGATATTGCGCCGGTTGGAAAGGCCGGTCAGAGGGTCGGTCTGAGCCAGCTGTTCCATGCGGAGATAGGCTGCCTGAAGCTCTTCGTTCTGGCTTTTGATGATATCATTGGCTTTCTGTAGGTCGATATTCTTCAAACGGTAGATCTCAAGCTCTTTTTCCTTCTTATCGATCTCATGACGGGCCTCGATATCGGTGATCTTTTTGGAAAGGGTCTGACTGAAGATCATATCCCGGAGATGATAGGCCTGGATTAGGCGTGAATAGGCCTCCTCAAACTGTCCTTTCTGAGAGTGAAGCTCGGAGAGATTGACAAGGTATTTCAGCTCCGTCATCCGGGAAGCCGATTGTTTGGCATGCTCGTATCCGTCTTTGAGAAAGGTCTCTGCCTCTTCGTGGAGGCCTTCTTTCATAAAGACTTCCCCGATGTTATTCATAACGGTAATGATCCCCATGGGGTAATCCAGGTAGTTATAGACCTGCATGGCTTCAAAAAAGTACTTGAGGGCATCCTCAAAGTTGAAGAGTTTGGAATGGATCTCTCCGAGTTTGTTGTTCACATCGCCGATGAGGATCTGGTAGAGACGGTTTTCTGACTCTTTTTTCAGTTCATCGGCTTTCAGCAGGAATTCAAGGGCCTTGTGGAGATCGCCGTTGTTGAAATACATGGATCCCACATGATAGGAGCAGAGGGCGACTCCGTTGGAATCGCCGGCCTGCTCGAAAAGGCCTCCGGCTTGTGTGAAATTCGTCTCGGCGTTGGAGAAGTCCATGGTGGCTTCGTAGAGTTTTCCGATCTTGATGAGGACCGTTGCCGCGCGGGGAAGAGAGCCGGTCTCACGGAAGATATCGTAGGCTTTCTGCCAGTGGTTAAGGGCGCTATTGAAATTCTCGATGTCAAAAAAGGCATCTCCGGCGGTCTCATACAGCTCTGCGATGACCCCTTCATTGTCACAGGGTAGTGTCAGCCCGAGGTTACAGTATTCGATGACCTTCTGAGGAGAGCCTTCTCTTTCAAGACGGGCCATCTTCAAATAGTTCTGCGGGGTGTTCGGTCTTTTTTCTTCGTCTCTATTTTCGGTTTCCGACATAATCTTACAGCCTTTTCTTAATACTATAACGTGAAATAAGCAAAAATCTATAAAAAAATGAATAATACGGAGAGCGAAATATCACTTTCTTTTTTCCTTCTTTTTGCTAAACTGGAGTAAATGAAGGAGGAGGTATGAAAAAGAGATTGCTATCCGTTTTTCTGATGACTCTTTTAGCAGTTGGCATGGCTTTCAGCCAGGAAGAAACGGAGGATCACTGGGTCGACCGGCAGGTGAGGCTCCAGTATTCCTCAAAGGTCGAGGCGCCCGGACGGGCCCCCGCCGATTTTTCATTTTGCCGGGAAGAGCTGAGACGTTTTGAACAGGAAAAAGAGTTTCTATACCGCTCGTTTCTCAAAGGGCGCGATGCTCATGATATCATGGCTCTTTACAGATACGGCCTCTACCGGCCGTCCCTTCTTATAAACTTCATGTCCCGGGCCTCTCTTCCGGCTCTCCTTAAGGGAATGCCCTCTGAGCCTGTCTCGGTGAGGGATATCGTTCTCTTTTACCTCCTTCAGATGAAGAGATCCCAGGAGGCGGGGATGAATATTATCCTTTCGGTGAATTCATCAGCTCTCGAAGAAGCCGATGCCCTGGATAAAAAGAAGGCACAGAATGAAGACTACCCTCTCTTCGGAATACCGGTGGCCCTGAAAGCCAATATCGGAACAGCAGACAATCAGCCTACTTCTGCAGGGGCTAAAGCTCTGGAGAAGAGTTACTGCATCCAGGACGCCTTTCTGGTCAAAAGGATCAAAGAGGCGGGCGGGATCATCCTGGCCAAGACAAACCTGAGTGAGTGGGCTAATTATATGGCGGAAGAATCGTCCAACGGCTTTTCGGCCCTGGGAGGCCAGACCCGGAACCCTTACGGGCGCTTTGATGTGGGCGGATCCAGCTCTGGGTCGGCCGCCGCTGTGGCAGCAGGCCTTGTTCCCATGGCTGTGGGTACGGAGACCTCCGGATCCATTATCTACCCATCAAGTCAGAATTCAGTGGTGGGACTGAAGCCCACTGTGGGCCTGGTGAGCCGCAACTGCATTATTCCTATCGCGGAAGCCCAGGACACAGGGGGGCCGATGACCAGGTCTGTCCGGGATGCTGCCCTTCTTCTTTCAGTCATGGCCGGAAAAGACCCCCGGGACCCCGCCACCGGAAAAGCGCCGGCAGCTTTCCGTTTTGAAGGGCTCTTTTCAGAAAAGGAGAGGCCCCTGGAAGGATTGCGATTCGGCCTGGTGAGTAACCGGGCCATGCGCCGCTACTATTAC
>JAFGWL010000021.1 GCA_016937175.1 Candidatus Mcinerneyibacteriota bacterium
TCTGGGCTTTGACGAATTTGCGCCAGCGGGCAAAGTAGATGACACCGGACATGACCAGAGCCGCCAGGACGGGGACGTAGAAGAGCTTATAGGCTTCCACGGGAGCTATGAGGAAGACCAAAATGAAGAAAACGATAAGAAAGGTATTGAACTTCCCCAAAACATTGGGCTTGGGAATGGTCTCGTATTTCAAAATCACGAAGAGCGCCAGCACGGCTATGATGAAATCTCGCACGACGAAAAGGGTGGCGATCATCATGGGGAAGCCGTACTTCACAAGGGCGATCATGATAAGGTCGAAAGTAAGCTTGTCCGCCACGGGGTCCAGGATCTTCCCCCATGTGGAGACCTGGTTGAGCCGGCGGGCGAGAAAACCGTCCAACGCGTCGGTGATCCCCTGGATGAGGAGCAGGATGAAGATGGTCTTGAGGTTGCCGTGGAGGTCACGGTCGATCAGAAAGAGTATGAAGGGCAAAAGGGCCAGACGGAGCAAAGTAAGCATGTTGGGAATGGTCAGAAAGCGCCCTTTGAAGATCACAGCTTCACCTCGATGCCTATTCCGTACCCACCATCCTCCTGAATGCCCCCAGAAAGCCCCAGATTGCCCCGAGAAGCCCCGATAAAGGCGTCGACGGCACTTATCACATGATTTGCGATCAATACGGCTAAAAAGGTGTTTTTCGTCTTATAGAGGCGGTTGGCCTCCTGGCGCATGTCGTAATAGTAGGCCTGCTGGGCGGGCTCATCCCAGAACGGGGTCAGTTCAGGAAGTTTCCCGATGAGTTCGTAATATTCCCCCACTTTTTCGTAGGGCAAGTTGGTCTTTGCGTAGACCCGTTCCCTGAGATACTCCCACATCTCCGTGTAGCTCTTGCGCTCGGGGTCGTCCCCTTCATAATAGAAGTGGGTGTCGGCATAGGAGATGTAGCGGTCCACGGCGATGTCCGAGCGGTAGGAGAAATAGGCGGTCAGGCCGATACTCACAGCTTCAGCCAGCATAAAGGACTCTCCCTTCACCTTCTGCCCGTTCATATACTGGCCCAGCCCGGGAACGGCCAGCGAGTAGAAGAAGGCCCTGGCCGGGCTGATCCCTTCCCTCCCCGCCGCAGCAGGGAGGAGAAGGGCCAGAAGCAGAAGAAAAGAGATGATCCTCTTCATCATATCAGAACCGGAAGCTTAACGAATAGATGCTGGTTCCCTTGTCCAGCGTGTAAAGATTATCCATGGCAAAGTCAAGGCTGATATTGGCATAGGAGAAACCCATCCCCCAGTTGAAAGCGGAATCGTCGTAATAGTTATTGGTATAATAGCCGCCCCGCAGGAAGATCACATCCATAAAGGCGATCTCACATCCCCAGTGAAGAGACGAGTTCTCTGTGAAGAGATCCACCATATCCATATCATAGCCTGCCGACATGGTCAGCGCTGTGTTCCACGGTTTGTAGTCCAGCGTCCCGTGAAAGCCTGAGCGCAGGTAGCGGGGCAGGCTGTCGGACTGTTCCCGGTCCTGATAGGAGATCCGGGGGCCGATGTTCTGGATGGTCGCTCCGGCGCCGTATTCCAGAGTCACGTCGGGGCTGAAATCCTTTGCATTTTTATAGAGCGCTCCCACGTCTACAGCTACACTGCTGCCTGTATAATCGGGAGAAAGATGGTCATTGATATATTTCAGAGAGACTCCGGCCCCCCAATGGTCGTCGAGTTTTATCGCATAGGTCAGGCCGAGGACCATCTGATAGACGGTGAAAGAAGGCAGAGCCTGGCCGAACTCATCTGTGGCCTGGACATCCCCTCCTCCGAAATAGAGGATTGTAAGGCCCACTGTCCCGTAGAGAGGGCGGACGGGCATAAAGAAGCTCAAAGCCTCATTGTCCTGGTCGAACTCTTCGATCTGCTGATAGTTCAGGAAGATCTCTTTCTGTTCGAAAAAGGCGCTTCCCGCCACATTATAGATAAAGGTCTCTCCGCCTTCGGCGATGGAAGCATAACTCCGTCCCATGCCCAGGGAGCGCCCCCCCATCTCGGCATTGGCAAAAATAGCGCCCGGCATCTCAGCCATCACAGGAAGCGCTGCACAAAGAATCACAAGTATCAGTGTCAAGTGTTTCATGTTATCTCCTTTCCTCCCCTTCTTTTACGCTTTTTCCCTTCATCTGTTGCTACTCCAGGACAGAATAGGGATCTTCAGGGCAGAAAAACTGGGTGATGGAAGAGCCGATGTTGATCCGGTAGATGATCTCGGCGGCCAGTCGCGCCGAACTCACTACGTTCATAAAGGGCAGTTCCTTTTTCATAGCCTCGGGGATGTAGATGGTATCCACGCAGAGGAAGTGTTCCAGAAAACCCTCTTCGTGGAGCTTGCTCAGGCGCTGGACAGCCGGCCCCGAAAGGACGGGGTGGATGATGGCGATGTTCACGTGTTTCACCCCGCGTTTTTTGAGCTCTTTGACCAGGGTATAGACCGAGCCTCCCGTGTCGATCATGTCATCTACGATCCAGATGGTCTTGTCGTCCAGGGGAGAATCGCTCAGAATATCGATCTTCTCCACGGTGTTGGCCTGGGTGATGCTCCGGCGTTTATTAGCGATGACCAGGTCACAGTTGAAGGTCTCTGCAAATTGGCGCGCCATCTTCTCTCCGCCGGCATCCACCGAGCAGATGGCCCACTTTTCGTGGACTTTTGTGCTGAAGGCTGCCTTCGTCTTGACAAAGTCCTTGAGCATATGGTATTTCAGAAGGGATGTGGCGGGCATATCGTCTATATTGGCCTTGGTGGGGTCGATGATGGTCTTGGACTTGTCCGAATGGAGCTGAAAGGTGATGTAGTGGGTCATCCCCAGGGTCATCATGGTCTTGATGTGGATCCAGAGTCCCACCGAAGAGCGGCGGGTGGCCCGGTCGCTCCGTGAACAGGAAGTGTAGGGCTCAAAGACCGTCAGGCTCTTGGCCTGGGCCCGTGCCAAAGCGTCGATGGCATGGTAGAGCTCGATCTGGTTGTCTCCCACGGACAGGTTGTATTTATTGCGCCGGGAAGAGTTATGGAAGAGGTAGACATCTTTTTTACGGATGGACTCGCCGATGTCCACTTCGATCTCCCCGTCGGAAAAGGTCTTGACCTCCAGGTCCCCTTTCAGGTCTTTATATTTCCGTGTGAACTCGTTAAGGTTTTTCAACTCCTCGATCACGGAAACAGCATAATCTTCAGAACTGCGTGTGGAAAAAATCTGGACTTTACCCCTGTCCATCATGCTATCAACCCCTTTTTATGACTTTCGGTATGGCGGCAGCAAGGCCGCTCGCTGGAAAATGAACCTCCCCCCCCTCGACGAGCCGGTCACCGGCCCGGCTGTGCAAAAGCACGCCGGCAGATGCCGCCTCCTCCCGGGAAAGTCCCCGGGCCCAGAGCGCAGCAACCACCCCGCTCAGAATATCACCACTCCCCATGGTGGCAAGAAAAGAATTGCCTGCCGGGTTAAAAGAAAAGCTCCCGTCAGGGAAAAAGATAACCGTGCCGTGGGATTTAAGGATCAGGACGCACTCCTCCTCCCGGGCAAAGCTTTGGCCCAGGGGGATCATCTTTTCGCGGATCTTATCCACGGGCACTCCGGTCATCTGAGAAAACTCCCCCAGGTGAGGCGTGACGATCGTCTGATGGATACCTTTTCTGTAAAATTTTTCAAAAAAGAAGAGCGCATCGGCATCCAGGACAAAGCGCTTCCCCTTTTCTTTATCAAAAAGATCCGTTAAAAAACTTTTAGCCCCTTCACTCTGTCCCAGTCCCGGGCCGATGAGATGGACAGCGCACTTGTCATGAAGCGAAACGTCTTGAAAATTCTCGTGGCCGCGCACGATGAGTTCAGCGGGCGCTTGCACCGGCCCCTTTTGAAGCACATCGGTGACCACATACCCGGCTCCTGAGCGAAGCGCGCCCATTGAGGCCAGGAGAGGCGCTCCTGTGTAGGGTTCAGCTCCGCCGATGACCTGCACGGCTCCTCTGCTGTATTTATGGGTATCAGCAGGCGGATCGGGAATGGAAAGTAAGTGGTCTGAGAGAAGCATTCCCTGAAACTCTTTTTCCTCTTTGTCTTGAGCCTTCACGCCGATGGGGACGACGGAGAGCTTCCCGCTCAAGACCCGCCCGTCATTGATGAAATGTCCGTATTTGGGATATTCAAAAGTCACAGTCTCTTGAGCTTTCAGAGCGTCTGCAGCAGCGACTCCCGTATCCCCGTTGACGCCCGAGGGAATGTCCAAAGCCCGGACAGGGAGATTCATCGAAGAGGCCTTCCGGAAGACCTTTCTCACTTCTTCGGGGAGCTCTCCCTGAAAGCCTGTCCCGAAGACCGCATCGATGATGACTTCACTATCCCGAAAATCTCTTGTTTCAATGACCGTGATCCCGTGATTCAGGGCCAGCCTTTGTTGAAAAAGGCCCTCTTCTGTAACAGGCTCCATCAAGGGGAAGATCCTCACGTCGTAACCGTTCACATGAAGGATCCGACCTACAGCCCAGCCGTCTCCACCGTTGTTTCCTTTCCCGGTGAGGATAGTGATGCGTTTCTCCCCCGGGACTTGAACCATAAAAATGCGCGCAAAGGCCTGGGCGGCCTGTTCCATGAGAAGAAGCGAGGTATACCCTCTCTTCTTTACGGCGTTTTGATCGCAGCGTCTCATCTCCGCAACAGACAGGACTTTCACAGGAGCCTCCCGGGAGATGCGATGGCCACGGCATAGGCATGGCAATGAGAGAGGGAGAGGTGCAGCCTGCGCTCCCTTTTTCCGTTGACGATAAAATAGGGCTGGCCGTTTTCCTGGCGGGAGACTTCGATCTGGGCCAGACACTTTCCGTGAAGCCCTCCCTTAGCCTTGATATAGGACTCTTTGGCGGCGAAACGCACCGCATACGAGGGATAAGGGTTCACCTTGCTGGAGCAATAGGCGATCTCCCGGTCCGAATAGATTCGTTTGAGGAACCGCTCTCCCCGTTTTTCAATGGCATGTTTGATCCGGTCGATCTCGATAATATCAACGCCTACAGACATCATCATTCCATCACTTTCCACATGGATCTAATTTTTTCTTCCAGCCACTCTTTTGAAAGGCTCTCGCCGATGACGCGCATAGCAGGCTCAGTCCCCGAAGGGCGGATATGGATCCAGCCCTCCTCAAAGGAGAGACGCAGCCCGTCGTTGGTATCGATCCCGCGTACATCCGAAAACTCGTGTCCTTCCAAACGTTTGAAGGCTTCCCGACGCTCATCCAGCGTGGAAAAACTCTTTTTCTCTTTGACCATGACATAAGGGGGAAAACTTCTGACAAGTTCTGATATGCTTTTCTTGCGGCGCGCTATGAGATCCAGGATCAGGGCGATCCCCAGGGGGGCGTCCCTGGTCACGTGGAGCGCCGGATAGATGACACCGCCGTTCCCCTCGCCTCCGATGACCGCTTTCCTTTCGATGATCAGCTGCGCTACATTAGCTTCCCCCACAGGAGCGCGGAAGAGGCGGGCTCCGTTTCGCCGGGCCGCTTCTTCGGTAAGAGAGCTTGTGGAGTAGTTGCAGACCACATCCCCTTTTTTCTTTTCCAGGACGCTTTCCACGGCCAGGGCCAAAGTAAACTCCTCCCCGGGGGCTGTTCCCTCGTCGGTGACGAGAGCCAGCCGGTCCACATCAGGGTCGTGGGCAAATCCGATATGGGCCTTTGTCTTTTTCACCAAGTCTTCCAGCTCTCCCAGATGGTCAGGCGTGGGCTCAGGATCGCGTGGAAAAAGCCCTGTAGGCTCTTCATTGATAGTATGGACCGTGCAGCCCAGCCGCTTCAACAGAAGAGGCGTGATGACGCCTCCCGCTCCGTTGACACAATCCAGGGCCACGATGAAATGCTCATTTTTGATACGTTCTGTGTCCACCAGGGCGCATATCTTATCGATATGGCGCTCTACAGCTTTATCGTCGCAGGAGATCCTGCCAAGTTTGTTCCAGGGCATAAGGGGAAAATCTCTTTTCCCAAGGATCGCCTGGAGCTTTTTTGATTCTTCCCTGTTCAGGAAGATCCCCCTGGAAGAAGCCAGTTTCAAGGCATTCCACTCTTTGGGGTTGTGAGAGGCGGTGACGATGATCCCGCCGTCGGCTTTCAAATCGTTGACGGCCAGAAGGACTGTGGGGGTGGGGACGATCCCCAGGTCGATGACATCCACCCCGGCCGACGAAAGGGCTCCGGTGATGAGGGAAGCGATCATGGGGCCGCTGACACGGCTGTCGCGCCCCAGGACGACCTTTCCGCCCCGGATGAGGCGCGCAAAGGCCCGGGTATAGTCAAGGATGACGTCGGGAGTGAGGCTGTCGCCTACGATCCCCCGGATCCCGGAGACACTTACCATGAGTTCGCTCATCGGCCCTCTCCTTTTTGATGGAACCCTTTGCTCGCGTTGAAAACCGCGCGCATCTGCTCTTCATAGTCTTCGCTCATCTCTTTATGTCTGCGTCCCATGACGATCTTTTCCGTATGAATGAAGGAGCGGATCTCATAGAGTCTGGTCCGGCCGTCCACATGCCAGGAAAAGGGCGGAAGCCACGTGGGAGCCATGCCTCCTCCTGCGATAAGGCTTCCCAGGGAGATCCTGGATCCCGTATTGAGAAGGGTCCCGATCCCCGTTTTCACGTGATCGCCTATAAGAGCCCCCAGCTTGAGGAGGGGTGTGGCTTTGCGTTCTCCCTGAGCATCGGGAAAGTGCACAGGTGAATAGTTGTTTTTGAGGTCGCTCCCTGTGGTAAGGGCACCCAGGTTCACCCAGCGTCCTATCACGCTGTGTCCTATAAAACCTTCATGGTGTTTGTTGGAAAAGGGATGGAAGATGGATTCCTCCACTTCCCCTCCCATACGGCAGGCTTCGCCGATGTAAGAAGCGCGTATGCGCGCGCTTTCGATGATACTGTCGGGGCCGATGTAAAGAGGCCCTTCCAAAACCGAAAAAGGCTTGACCGAAGCGCGGGCATCGATGACTACAGGCCCCTCTTCGGTGCTCACAGAGACCGGGCCGGCGATCCGCGCTGTCTTATGGATGAGAAGGTCTTTGCGCCCGCCTCTGAGGACGACTCCCTCGGGCAGGACATGGAGAAACTCCTCTTCGTCCATAAACAAACGGTCCTCTTCGGCCATTTGACTGTGCAAACTGAAAAGCTCTATGGGGTCTTCGATAAAAACGCAATCCGCTTCGCTTAACTCTATGCGCCGTCCTCCGCCCTGATAGGTGAGAACGCTTGTCTCATTGAAATAAAAATCAGAAGGCGTATCGGGAAGTACCGGGACCCGCGCCCGGATCAAACCGGGGACGGGGCGGAAATCCTTTCCCCCTTCAGGGAGAGTCCGCCTGAGACGCTCAGAGACTGAAAAAAGCCCGCAGCAGAAATCATCTGAGAGAGAGAAATGACCATGGGCGTTTTCTGCAGAAAGCTTCATCGCTTACGGGCCCTCCTTGACGAGGATGGTCGTGGGGACGATCCAGGCATCCTTGTATCCCAGAAGCTTGATGTATTTGAGGGCATACTGGGCTTCGCTGCGTGACTTGAAGTTTCCCACCCGAAGCTTCCAGTAGGGATCGTAGAATTCGATGTAGATGGGGATCTCTTCGCGGTAATGGTAGGAGTCCTCGTTTTCCTTGTCCAGGGCCGCTTCATTCCACTTCTCTTTGAACTCTTTGCCGAAGCTTTCAGCGTTCTCCTTCTGGGTCACTGTGATGAGCTGGACGCGGTAGCCGCTGTCGCGTTTAAGGATAACCGTCCCGGTGGGGACATTTTCGGCATCTTCTACGATGGGAGGCAGGCTGTCGTCCTCTTCGTCATAGTTGATATTGACAGAGACATCCTCTTCTTCGGCCGAATCGGTGTGGGCCTGAGCTACGACCACGCCTTCACGGACATTGATCTCCGCCACGTCGGAATCGTCGATCTTGAGCTCTTCAATGGTGGTTTCCTGGGGGACATCCTCCTCTTCGGTAGTGCGGCCGCCCAGGCGGTCTTTGATATTTTGATTCTGGCAGGCTGCCAGGGCCGCGATAAGAAATACGGCCAACAGGATCCTTTTCATAACCCCTCCTTTACAATATCCGATAAGCCGGGAGTACCGTTCACAGCAATCCCTACTGTAACAACGACTCCCTCCTTGGTCAATTCTTTCTTGAGGACACGCGCTCCTTTGATGGTGACGTCAAGGCGCGATCCATCGATTTCGAACCCCTCTTTTTGGGCGATATTTTTGAGCAGGATCCCCAGGTTCCGATAGGCGGTCACCTTGGCGGCGCGCTCCGCCTCCAGCCGGACACTGGCATCACTCCCCCCGCCGAACCTGGCAAACCCCGAAGCGGTAATGATCCCCCGCTCGCTGTTCACGCCCTCGTAGGAATGTTTCAAACTGAGCTGTCCGGGAGGGGTGTCCCTGAAGTCGTAGGCGATCTTGGAGACGAGGCCCATGAAGGGCCCCGGGACAGTGAGTGTGAACTGAGCGGGCATAGAGCCGATCTCGAAAAAATCCGTGACCAGGCTCCCGTCTGAACCGCGATAGAGCGACAGAGGCTTCCCGTCTCCGGAAAGAGTTATTCCCGTTTCTCCTCCGAGCAGGGTAAGTGACAAGATGCGCACTCTGACAAAACGGGCTCCGTCTGCCTTGACGGAGGAGAAGAGAAGCCTGGCTTCCCCTCTTTCCAGGTAGGTGATGTAAAGGGCCTCTCCCACCATGGCGGTCACAGCCTTGTCGCTTGTGACATCCTCTTCAAGGCCCAGGCTGTATTCCACCTGAAGGGCGCTTAATAAGAGGGCCGGTGTCAGAAGCAGAAAAACGAAAGTCGAAAGTTTTTTCATCAGAACTCCTTTTTCAGCGAGAGGACAGTCCGGCCATCTTCTGTCCGGGCCTGCTCGATATGGACGTTTTCCACCGACCAGTCGGAAAGGGAGGCTTCCACCACCCCGTCCAGAACACTGACAGCCAGGTTGATGAGATAAAAATAGAGATACTGCTGGGTTCTGTCATAAGCCGTCTCATAACGGCTGTAGTCGTTTTCTCCGCCTGTCCGCTCATATAACTCGTAAGCTTTGTCGCTTTCTCTCCAGTAGTGATAGGTCTGGTATCCCAGAAAAGCCCCTATGGCAAAATAGATAAAGCCTTTGAGGGGTTTTCCCGCATAAAAGTCGCCCCCTCCGGGGATAACGGTCCCAAGAGCCAGCGCTGTCAGAGCCGATTTGGATTCACCCTGCTTCTCTTGTTCTTCCTGTGCCTCTCCCGGGAGAAGTGTCATGAGAAGAATAAGAAACAAAAGGAGACACTTTTTCATGGTTACCACCGGGCCTGTGTCTTGAAAAAGTAGCCCCGCCGTTCGGCGATGATCTCGATCTCATCACCGGGAAGAAGGCGTGAGAGGACCGCTTCCAGGTCAGCTTTTTCATAGATCTTGCGTCCTCCGAAGACTCGCAGGACGTCATTGGGACGGAGGCCCGCTTTATAGAGAGGAGCCTTCTCCCTGAGGCTTTCGATGAGAAGCCCCTTTTCGGGCCTGATGTTGTAACGGACGGCTGTCTCATAATCGAGGGGCTTGAGAGACTCAACCCCCAGGGAAGCCAGAGCGCTGTTGAGCTGAAAGGATTGAGGAGCAAAGGAGATCTCCATCTCTTTTCCTGCATCCCAGAGGCCGAGCAGGACTTGGTCTCCTGCGTTGATGCGCATGGCCAGGCCGTTCCACCAGCGGGAGTTCCGCACCGGTATCCCGTTAAGAGAAGTCACGATCTGTCCGGGCACAAGCCCCGCTTTGGCAGCAGCTGACCCGGGATAGACTTTAGCCACCACGACCCCGTGAAAAACACCCATTTCGAATTTTTTCTTGAGTTCTTCATCGATATCCACCACGCCGACTCCCATCCAGCCGCGCTGGACGCTTCCGTTTTTTAAAATAGCTTCAATACTCTTCCGGCATGTGTTCACAGGAATGGCAAAGCCTATCCCCTGGGACCCGCCGCTTGTGGAAAAGATGGCGTTATTGATCCCCACCAGCTCTCCCCGGGCATTGACCAGGGGGCCGCCGGAATTGCCGGGATTTATGCTGGCATCGGTCTGGATCAGGCCGTAATAGTGTTTCTTCCCCTGCCCGTCGTCGATCTGGATGGTCCTCATGAGGGCCGAGACGATGCCGGCGGTGATCGTGGGCTGGGGGTCGCCGGCCATAAGGCCGAAAGGATTGCCGGCTGCGATCACCCACTCTCCCTGGACAAGAATATCTGAATCTCCCAGGATGACATGGGGCAGTTCCGTCCCTTCCGCCCGGAGAAGAGCCACGTCGTTCATGGAATCTTCTCCCAGCAGCTTCAGCTTGTATTGCCGGCCGTCGGGAAGGGTGGCAAAAATGGAAGAGGCACCCTCCACCACGTGATCGGCTGTGAGGATAAGCCCTTCGGGGGATATGATTACACCGGAACCCACACCGTGTTTTGTATCTCTCCGGCTGTCCGGGGCTGAACCGAAAAACTCACGGAAAAACTCTTCAAAGACATCGTTGGAGCGTCTCTGCATGGGTTCATACTCTGTCTCTATACTCACTACGGCGGGAAGGACGTTCTGTGCCGCTACAGCCAGGGCCCCGGCCCGTTCAGCCGAGACGTCGCGGCTCACACCCTGGGAGAGGTTGAAGGGCTGCTTTACCCTCTGTCCTTCTTTTAATCCGCTGAGAAGACGCCCGCCACCGAAACCCAGAGTCAGGAGGAGGATCGCTCCTCCGATGATCAGCAGGGTTCGAAGGGGTATCCTCCCACTCTTATCCCTTGATAAAATCATGGAGCGCCTTTTCGTTCATGACGCCGACTTTCTGGCGCACAAGGCGGCCGTTTTCAAAGAGAGCTACCGTTGGGATACTCATGATCTCATGCTCTGCGGCGGTCGTTTTGGCTTCATCTACGTTTACTTTGCAGAAGACCACCTCATCGCCATACTCCTCTGCCGCCTTTTCAAAGATGGGTCCGAACATCCGGCAGGGGCTGCACCACTCCGCCCAGAAATCCACGATGACTTTGGACCCCTTCTTCTCTATGACTTTTTTGAAATCTTCATCAGTACAATGAATGAGACCCATTTCTCCTCCTTAAAGGTTGGTGTCATTTTCATAAAACAGATATGTCAAAGCGGGGTATGTCCTCTCCAGAAACTCCCTGAGACGAAGAAGGCCGCCCCGCTCGGTGGCATAGTGGCCGTAGAAGAGGCCTGAAAGGCCGCTCTCCCTGAACGGATGGAACATGGCATGGTTCAGTTCTCCGCTTATGAGAAGGTCGATCCCCGATTCCAGGATCCCGTCGAGGAGAGACCCGGCATCCCCTGTGATGACTCCGGCCCTGCGGATGGGCCTCCCGCCGTCTATGACATGGCGTAGTGTATAATCTCTATTCAGAGAAGCCTTGACCTCCTCCAGGGAGCGGGCCTGGTCGAAATGCCCTGACACGCCCAAGGGCAGCCCCTTATAGGAAGCCAGGGTCCCGTCCCGGATGATCCCCGCTTCCAGGGCCAGGCTGATGTTGTTCCCCAGTTCGGGATGTTCGTCCAGGGGAAGGTGGACAGCATAGAGGCTGATCTCGTTCTCCAGAAGGGCTTTTAAACGTTCCTTCATATAGCCCCGGACCATGAAGGGGCGGGACCAGAAGAGGCCATGGTGGACGATGATAAATCCGCAGCCCTCTTCTTTTGCCTTTTGAATGGTCTCCAGGGAGGCGTCGACAGCCAGAAGGACTTTCTCCACTTCCCCTCTCCCGGCGACCTGAAGGCCGTTTTGGGAGGGGTCGGGGAACTTTTCAGGTTCAAAAAGGGTATCTAAAGCTGCCGTCAGCTCATCTCTTTTCATACCCTCGATTATATCGTAAGGCAGGAAAAGTGTCAACTCTTCACCATTTTCGGGAACTAATTGCTCCTTGACATTTTTTACCAAATAAAGTAACGTTCAAGCAAGGAGGAACCTGCATGCGTAAATCTATTTTCATTATATTGATCATTATGTCCGCCCTTTTCGGCTGTGGCAAAAAGGGCCCCATCGAGCTGCCCACTTCGGAAAGCTACATCAACGACAACCTTCAGCCCCCCGAGGAGATGGACCTGGCGGTGACAAGGTCCTACACCCACGTCATCCGCTTCGATCCCGTCCTCAACCAGGAAGGCTGGGTGGGACGGGCCCAGGGGACTGAGATCCGTCTTCTCTACAACGCTCCGGCTGAAGTAGCTGACGATCCGGACGCCGTCTACACCTTACGGCTTCATCTTCTCTACAAGATGGGGCTCTCGTCCCTCAACGTGACCATCGCCCCTCTAACCACAGGCTGGGACAGTTCTTCGGTGACCTGGGAAGAGGCGTCTGAAGACACTCCGTGGACCACCCCCGGGGGTGACTATGACCCGGCCCATGCCGTGACGGCAACGGTATCCGAAGCGGAGGATTCGCTTATTTCCATCGATATCACTCCCCTCTATGACTACTGGGCTGAAAACGAAAACCACGGATTCATCATCATCGCCAATGATTTCCTCATGACCGACCCGGAGCACCTGGCCTTTTCCACGCCCTACAACAATGACGATGAGACCGATGAGAAGCCGGCCATCCTCATCACATCGGGTGAGACCACCACAACCGAGCTGATCACCTCATCCGATCATATCTCCGACCTTTCCGCCCGGCCGGAATACGCCAACGACCCGGCTCTCTTCGCCCTGGGTGACGGTTACGTCCCGGTCCTGGCCCTCGACTACTCTCCTTTGGATTACAAATGGGAGATCCTGGAAGCCACCCTCTCCTTCACAGCAGACCCTGTACTCATGAAATATTATTTCGGCCTGGACATCACCGTTCCTGAAGAAACCGAGGAAAAGATCTACTGCTATACGGTGGAGAACGAAGACCCGACCGATTTCACCTTTGACAAATACGGCAGCACGGTCCCGGGCTATGACGAGGCCACCTCGCGCTTTACCCTGGATATCACCGGGTCTCTGCGCCATGCTTTTGAGAATAATCAGCCCATCGGGCTGGTGCCGCCCCATTACCGCAACCAGCTCCGCGAGATGGCGATCACTGATGCGGCTGTCCACATCGTCTACCGCAGGAACATAGAAGAATATGAAGAAGATTTCGAGGTGACTGAATGAAACGGCTTTTCCTTATACTGACTCTGTGCGTCTTTACCGCCGCGGGGATTTCTGCGGGTTCTTTTCTGGCTCTCAACAGCTTCGGAAAGTATAATCTTCAGGGAGATATCCGCTCCTTCTCCATGGGTGTCTCGGGAGTCGCTCTTTCTGACAACTACAACACATCCCTGGCCAACCCCGCCACAGCCACAGGCAAAGACAGGATCTATATCAATATCGGAGAGACCTACTCCGGCCTCTCCATCGACTACGAGCGTTTTACAGGGTTCGACCCCTCCAGCGGCGATTTCGACACCCCCTATCTGAACATCATCTTCCCCCTGCCCCTGAAGGGCACTGTCCTCACCGCCAGCTACTATTCTCCGGTCAATTCCATGATCGAACTGCACTATGCCAATGGAACAGAGCAGGTCGAAGAGGTGCATCAGAAGAATATCAACTTCGCCGAGTTCGGGGCTGCCTATGAGCTCCTCCCCTCCCTTTCCGTGGGAGCCGGGGTTCTTTATGCCTTCGGAAACGAACGCAACGAATACACGATCATCGATGAGAACTATACAGAAGAGACAACCTACAACAAATGGAAATATACCTACAGCGGCATAGGTTTTCATACGGGGGCCTTCTACCGCTCGGAGATCGCCAACGTGGGAGTCTCTTATTTTCCCGCTTTTGACATTACCGTCTCCCGTTCCTTCAACGATGCCCGCATCGATCCCGAGACCTCCTTCACCTATCCGGCCCAATTGACTCTCGGGTTCTCCCTCACCCCCGGCGAATTCACCCTCACCGGCGAGTGGACGTCCATCGACTGGTCGGGGATCGACTACAACGACTATGATTTGGAGAAGATGAGCCGCCTCTCCTTCGGAGCGGAGTATGACCTGAAGATCCCCTATAAGCGCCACGGCAACTTGAAGACCTTTGATATCCCTGTCCGCGCAGGCTTCTATACCCAGAAGGGTTTCTACGAAGACGGAAAAGAGTGGGGCCTTACGGGAGGGTTCTCCCTTTTCCCCTTTAAAAACGTGAGCGGAGCCCGAATGGACGTGCTTCTCTCCTACGGACAGCGCAACGCGCTCCTTGAAGATTCCTTTCAGGGGGGCATCTACGATTATAAAGAGAATTTCTTTACCTTCGGCGTAAGCTTTTCCGCCACTGACAAGTGGTACAAGTGACCTGTCACTTATACCGATGCTATTCGGCGCTCTCCCGTTCGGGAAAATAAAAGTCCGCCCCTCGCTCAAAATCATTCCAGGAGGGGCGGAACCGTTCGATAAAGGCTTTAGCCTCTGAAAAGAGGCTTTTGTCTTCGGGGAAGGAGGCAAAGCGCATGGTCAGGCCTCCGTGTTGTCTCAACCCCAGGATCTCTCCCCCGCCTCTGTATTGAAGATCAAGCTCTGCGATGACAAAGCCGTCGTTGGTCGATGCAAATTTCTCCAGCCGTTCATACGCTTCAGGAGAGAGCCCGGGATCGGTGAGAAGGACACAATAGGAGGGATGGGGGCCCCGCCCGATACGCCCCCGGAGCTGATGGAGCTGCGCCAGCCCGAAGCGTTCCGGATGTTCGATGATCATAAGAGTGGCATCGGGGACATCGATCCCCACTTCGATCACCGTGGTGGTCACAAGAAACTTCACCCTCTTCTCCTTGAAATCCCTGAGACAGGCCATCTTCTCCTCAGCTTTCATCTTCCCGTGAAGAAGCGCCGTGTGCGACGAGCCGAACCGGGCTGAGATCTCCTTATACATGGTCTCCGCCGAGCGCAGGTCGCTTTTGTCTGAATCTTCTACAAGGGGATAGACGGCATAAGCCTGTTTCCCCTCACTCATCTCTTTTCGGGCAAACTCATAGACCTTCTCCCTTGAGCCTTCCGGGCGGAGGGCAGTCTTCACCCCGCCCCTTCCTCCCGGGAGAGTCGAGATGACTGAAATATCCACATCGCCGAACCAGACCATGAGCGTCGTGCGGGGGATGGGGGTCGCTGTCATGAGAAGATAGTGGGGCATAACCCCTTTGAGCTGAAGGCTTTTACGCTGGGCGACGCCGAACTTGTGCTGTTCGTCGATGACCACCATATCGAGGGCGGAAAACTCCACGGAATCGTAGAGGAGGGCATGGGTGCCGATGACCACACCGGATCTTCCCGAAGCGCATGTTTCCAGGGCTTTCTTTCGCTCGCCCGGGCTCATCCCCCCGGTGATAAGCACCGTTTCGACTCCGAGGGGAGCAAGGTAAGAAGTCAGATTATCATAATGCTGACGGGCCAGGACTCCTGTGGGAGCCATAAAAGCCCCCTGGTACCCGTTGGAAACGGCACAGTAGAGGGCATAGGCGGCCAGGACCGTCTTTCCGCATCCCACGTCCCCCTGGAGGAGGCGGTACATGAGGCGGGATCCTGTCATATCCCCTTCGATCTCCTCCATGACTTTTTTCTGGGAATCGGTGAGGGTGAAGGGTAGAGAGCCAAGGAAACGCTCACGTTGTTCTGCACTGATCCGGTAGGGCTTTTTTTCTACACAGGCTTTCTCTTCTTTTCTTTTTTTCATGATCAGGTTGAAA
>JAFGWL010000022.1 GCA_016937175.1 Candidatus Mcinerneyibacteriota bacterium
GACAACACTGTCGAATATCATGTTTCTTTTGATACTTCCCCCGCCGTAGACGAGCAGCACCCGGCTTCCGTATTTTGCTGCTTCTTTCCCTAAATGCTTGATCTGGCCCCGCCCGAAAAAAAGGCGGGTCGGTTGATGATACATGAAGCTTCGCATCTCTCCTCCTTACCTTGTATACTATACCCAAAGGAGAGACAAAAATCAAATAGTATGATTACCTCTCTTTCTCCTTGCAAAGAGAAGGACTTCTTTTATAATGTTGCCATGAAAAGGCTTTTACTCTCTCTTCTTCTTTTTCCTCTCCTCCTCTCCTGTCAGGAAAAAGATCCCTTCGAATACAAAAAAAAGCCTCTGGAAAAGTGGGATTCCATCCAAAAGATAAGCAGGGATATCACCGGCCTGGCCAGCCCGCTCACTGAAGGACGGCTTTCCGGAAGCGAAGGGTTCGACAGAGCTGCCGAATACGTGGCGTTTCAATTTCAGGAAGCGGGAGTCTTGCCGCCCCCTTTTCTGGATCATTACTATCAATATTTTTCTCTGGAGGCGCCCTCCCCCGACCCCTCTCCCAGGGCTTCGCTGGGCTCTGCATCTCTCAGGGCAGGGCAAGATTATGTCATCGCCCTGACTTCGGAAGGGACTTCCCTCAGACAGGCTCCCCTTATCTTTGTGGGATACGGCCTGGCTGAAGGCGTCGGTACCGACAACGAATACTTGAATTGCGATGTGACGGGGAAAGTGGTGCTTCTTCTGAACCACCTGCCTCCTGAGCTTCAAACCCGCTATCCGGAATATTCGATTCCCGCCTATCGCGCTTATATCGCCAAAAACCGCGGGGCCCTGGGAGTCGTCTTTCTGGATACGGAAGCTGAAACCGCTGCCGCCTGCCGTAATTTCTCCTATATCCCACCCGGGCTGAACCTTAAAAACTTTCCCCAGCTCATCGCCGGACGGACCTTCCTCATGGAGATTCTGCAGCAGGAAGGCATCGACCTTATCGCTGTTAAAAATGATATCGACCTTTCAAGGATACACTACCCCATCGAACTACGGACACGGTTGACACTGGATCTCGACATGGAGTGGAAAAAGATGCGCAGCATGAATATTGTGGGTTTTCTACCGGCAAATCCGAGGTTTTCTGATCCGAAAAAAATCGTCTTTACCGCACAACTGGACAGCCTGGGCGCTCAGGGAAGTGATCTGTTCTATACCGGAGCCCTGCACAACGTTTCGGGAGCCGTCACTCTTCTGAACCTGGCGCGCCTTATGGCGGATATTCCGTCTGATTTCAGGAAAGCCGACATTTATTTTATTCTTCTGTCCGGGTCAGAACAGGGGTATGCGGGAGCTTATGAGGTCACAGAGACACTTTTCTTCGATTCATATAACACCGAAGCTGTCATCAGCCTGGATGCCACCGGTTCATCGCTTCCTATCCTGCATGTGGAAGGAGGGCTGGACCATCCGGATCTCTACCGCTCCCTGGAGGAGGCCCGCAATGAGCTTTTCCCACGCCTGCCGTTGACAGTTTCCAAAGGATCCTACGGAGAAGGTCAGTTTTTTAGAAGCCTGGGAATCCCTTCTCTTTATGTCATGGGCGATTTACATGACGTCAGGAACACCATGTCCGACGCTCTCCCTCTCATCGATGAAGATGCCATTACACGTAATGTCCATCTCCTCTTTTTTGCCTTCTACGACCTCGCTTTTGAATATAGGTAAAAACCCCTGCAAGACTCATAAGATAGGCCCCCCAATAGAGAAGAGCCCCTTCTCTGCTGAAGTGGACAGTAAGGCAATTCCAGCTGTTATCGAATAAAGTGAGAAATCTCAGGAAGATCACCGAGAGCCCTTCTTCAGCTGCAACGATAAGAGAAGCCAAAAAAGAGGGCAAGGGCAGCAAAAGAAAAAACCCGAGGAGTATCATTGGATAAAGAAGAACAAGTGCAAAAAGGCTTAAGGCCGGAGAGAGGATATTGACCTTGTGAAAATAGAGTCCGATGAGGGGAATAATGGGTAATTGAGCCATGACAGAGACAGCCATGGCTTTAAAGGGTGGCCATCTGATAAGTCCCAGAAACGGAAGAAAGGCCAGGATCCCGAACGTCGCCAGGACACTCAGCCAGAAGCTCAAAGAGGAGATCTGATAAGGCTGAAGGAGAAGGATGACCGTGGTCGCGAAAGCCCAGGCGTTAAGCGGCTGGATGCGAAAGGATCTGGAAGCAGCAGCCAATCCGTAGCAGATCATCAGATAGGCGCGAAAAGCGGAGACATAGAACCGGGTCAGAAAAAGGTATAAGGTGAGGAGCAGAAAAAGGATAAAGAGCCTCTTCTTCTTCGCCAAAGATGAGAGAGGGACCAGAAAAAGAGTCGCTGCCATCCCGAAATGAAGACCGCTGATGGCGATAAGATGATAACTGCCTGTCCGTGAAAAAAGATCCTTCAAAGCTGCAGACAAGACATTTCTGTTCCCGGTGACAAGGGATTTGACAAACCCGTAGACCTCCATGTCTTTAAAAGAGTCCACCTTCTCAACAAATTTCGCTGAAAGGAGAAAAGGTGAAGAGAGCGGAAATCCCGGGTGGTGGGCAAAATAGAAGAGAAGAAGAAAAAAGAGGCACGCTCCCGAGAAAAAATCTTTTATCTTCCCTGCCCGGAAGATAAGGGAAATAGCCAGGCTCTCCCCCGCCAAAAGGAGAAGAAACCCTGTGCTGCTGAACGTACACGATCTATGTACGGCCGCTGCTCCCAGGACAAGGAAGAGAAATAGGAAGAGATGATCACGAAACAGTTTAGTCGGTATCAGAGGAACAGGCATAAAAAAAGGGGGCCTCAGGCCCCCTGAAATAGGTTATGGAAGAACAATCGGTTTTCCGTTTTCATCAGTCCTTCGGGCCAATTCAGCCAGGAGATACCCCCTGTGAGCCCGGAATCCCGGGACAAAGACTTCGTAATACTCCATCCCGTCCTCCCCTGTAACAGTCTCTTTCCGATAAAGCCTCAGGACAGTATCAAGGGGGACTTTATAATCATCACGACGCGATCCCAGGCTCGGTTCCGTCCGCAAATAGACAAAACTTCCCAGGCTGGCTGTAAAAGCCACTTCCGGATGAGCAGCATCCGCCTGCACAGTGACATAATAGCGGGGTTTGAAGAAGTTGTCGTAGATGATGAGAAGCGCTGCGGCAACGATGATGGTAATGATAATCGTGGTGATGAGGTTTCGCCGCTTCCCCTTTTCTCTTTTCAGATAGGACATACGGGCAGCTTTTCGCCGCTGGACATCTGCGCGACTCACCGTTGTCCCGGTACGCCGTGTTGTATCGCTGAACGTCGAGACATCTTCGATCCTGATATTCCAGCCCATCTCCTCGAACTGTTTCCCAAGCCGCTGGGCATCCTCTTGATTCTGGACACGCAGCTTTACCACAGGCTGAGAGACGATTCCTGCGGCTATATCGGGTGTCATATTCGGATAAATATCCACGATGGATTCTGCCAGCTTTTCACGGACCACCCAGTTCCGCTTGTCCACTCCTGAAAGGATGAGATACTTAGGTTCTTCAACAAAAAGCCCGTCGTCCACCGGCCGCTTATGGGCCTTTTCAACGGGGGGCGGGATTTCTTTAGGAGCCTCTTTCTTCTCATGGGGAAGTTCCCCCTCACCCTGATGGCCTTTGTGCTCGATGATCTGAGTTATGCAGCCCAGGCGGGACAGGATCTTCTGAAGGTCTCTGGCTGACTCTTCGTTCTCCACAGGAATCCTTTTAGATTCCGAAGAAGCGATCTCCCAGGCCTTCTCTTCTGTCATGTCAGGCATCATCAAAAGCATCATCTTGACAAACTTTTCCCGCCAGGCCTGGTCATGGCCCTCCATTCCCTTGACGACGAGAGAGTAGGATTGTGCCCCTGTTTTGCCTTCGATGGAAGGCTCTTCTTCTTCATAGGCAAAGGATTCGCTTCTCGGAATCTCTTCGCCGATCTTTTCTACGGTACAATCAAGGTCTTCCAGTTCTGTCTGGAGGCTGGTGAATTTTTCAGCTTCTACGAGGATACTGAAAGTATTGTTGGACATGAGCATGTTGAGCTCATTTTCAGAAATAGAGCTATTGCTTTCAAGGATCTTGTTAAACACGAATTTATGCTGGAATTTGTTCTCTTTATCATAAGTGATCTTGACCTTATACAAGGGAGCGGTGCCGGAAGGAGCTTCAGAAGGAACCTCCTCCTCATCGGTCCTCTGTTCGGCCGTATCGGGAACTTCGGCAGCTGAAGGAGGAGTCAGTTTTGCCCCGCAGACCATGCAGAAACGGGCGTCTGCGACATTTTCAAAACCGCACTCCGGGCAGACCAGGGCGTTCTCTTCTTCATTCCCGCCCTCCTCATCTTCGAGGGAAGAGCCGCAACTAAGGCAGAATTTTGCTATAGTGGGATTCCCGAACCCGCAGGCTTTACAGATCTTCTCTTCCGAAGCTTGGGGGACAGTCCGGGACGGTGCCGGGCGAACGGGTTCTTCCACCTCACTGTAAGTAATATACTGGACCTCCTCTTCATGGCCCATAGAGAGCGGGGCACTCTCCTCTTCAGATCCGTTGACTTCTTCGTTTTCAGGTGAGGAGTGTTCGTGTATAGGAGTTGTTTCTTCTTCAGGGAGTTCAGCCTCCAAGATCTCTTCTTCATGCTCCTCAATGATCTCTTCGATCTCTTCTTCATGGCCGAAATGATCCTCAGTCTCTTCAAAGGCGGATCCCCGGATCTCGCTGCTTTGAGGGACATTGGAGATCACTTCCCCGAAATGGTGTGCTCCCAAGTCAGCCAGAGTAGGCTCTCCATCCTGAGAAGAGGCTGCTCCTTCCACGTGCCCGCAAAAGGGGCAAACCGATTCCTCTTCGGGCATTTCTCTGCCACACTGGCTGCATGTCTTGCCGGGGACTTCATATCCGCAATATTCACATGTCAGCCCATTTTCCAACTCAATGTCTGCACCGCATTGAGGACAAATATAAGTGGCCATAAACACTCCTTTTACTTACGGCGGGTCCTGTATTGCCAATAGACGACAACGGTGTAAAACACCAGGAAAAAAGCCCCCAGAGTCAATAGGACCCAGGGAGCAGTCTTCCCCTGAAGGGCAAGAACCGCATCCAGTATCACATTCCACCCGAAAAGAAGGATCAGAGAGTAGATCCAGCGGGTTTTAATCCGGGAAGCAGAATCTTTTTCCAGCTCTTCTTTTTTCAGGGAATGGGTATTGATCAGATAAACGACAATATAAAGGGCAAAAAGCAGAAGGACTTTATATTCCATGTATTAAATATACCTGTTATGCGAAAAATGTCAATCATTGAATGGGTCCTTTCCTTCAGCGCCGTGAAGTTCTTCCCACTCTTTATAGCAGTCGGAAAGCTCCCCTTGCAACTCCCTGCGCTCTTTTTCCATGGACTGGATAAAGGCAAAGTCGTCACCCCGGGCATGCATCTGGTCCTCCAGCGCCGCAAGAGCCTCTTCGCAGGCGTGGATCCTCTCTTCACAACGGATGATCATCTCCTTCTTCTTTTTGATCTGGTTCCGCTCTTTTTTGGAGACCCCATATTCCCCTTCGTCGCCTTCGGGAGCCTTTCCCCCATCTTTCTTTTCCGAAGAGATCCCCGCCTCCATGTCCAGAAGGACCGGGCCGCCTGTGACAAAGCGGTTATCCGCGATTCTGATGAAAGAGCGGCAGAGTCTTTTTAAAAAATAGAAATCATGGGAGATAGCCAGAAGGGTTCCCCGATAGCTTGATAAGGCCTCTTCCAGAATATCGATAAAGTCCATGTCCAGGTGGTTTGTGGGCTCATCCATCATTATGACGTTGGGAGATTCCAGCATAACCGTCAAAAGCTTGAAACGGGACCGCTCCCCTCCGCTTAGGGATCCTATGATCTTATAAGCCTCCTCCCCGCTAAAATGAAAATGGCCCAAAGCCTGTCGGGCTTCAAACTCATCCAGGTCATAAAAACGGTTCAGGTAGGCTGTAAGGCTCAAAGAGTGATCATAAAGGGAGAGCTCCTGGTCAAAAAGGGAGATCCGGATATTATGCCCCCAACGCACCCCGGGCTGCCCCTCCCTGATGGACCTGAAAAAAGAAGTCTTCCCTGATCCGTTAGGCCCGATGATCCCGACTTTGTCTCCCTTCCGGATATGGAGGTCTCTTACTTCATAAAGGTCACGGACCTTCAGCTTACTGACACGCAACACTTCATGGCCGCTCTCCTGAAACCCGTTGAGATCCAGACTCATCCGGTATTGAAAGCGTGCAGGACGGTCGACTACAGTGAGCCGTTTCAGGCGGTTCTCGCGGCTTTTCGCCTGTGTCGACCTGTTCCCTGCTTTATATTTACGTATATAAGCTTCCATCGCTTCGGCTTCTCTCTTTTGCCTCTGATAGAGCTTTTCCTGATAGGCCATATCCTCATTTTTCTGCGCCCTGAACTGAGTATAGTTCCCCTTGTAAAGGGTCAGACTCCCCCCTTCCAGGTCAAGGACCCTTGTCACTACGGCATCCAGCAGATACCGGTCATGAGAGACAAGGATAACACTCCCTCTGAAAGCGTTTAAATAATCCGCTAACCACCGGACCGATCCAAGGTCCAGATGGTTTGTGGGCTCATCAAGAAGCATGATATCGGGCTGGGACAAAAGAAGCCTGGCCAGGCCCAGGCGCATCTTTTCTCCCCCTGAGAGAGTATCCACAGAAGAATGTTCCAGGGAAGTAAGGTTCAGGCCTGTGAGGACCTTTTTGATCTCTGTCTCATAATCCAGCCCCCCCTTCCGCTCAAATTCTTCCCATAAAGATTGATAGAGGGAGAGGGCTTCAGGAGAACGGTCCATCTCTTCTGCCGCTTTTTCCAGTCGGCGGTGAAGTTCCCGGAGGTGGGAGAAATTCTCATACAACTCTTCGATGACACTTCTCCCCCGGCCGAAAACAGGATTCTGGGAGAAATAAGCCGTTCGTGCCGCAGAGGAGACGAAGATTTCCCCATCATCAGGCAGAAGCTCTCCTGTCAATACACGGAAGAGAGTCGTCTTCCCTGCTCCGTTTTTCCCTACAAGAGCATACTTCACACCCTCTTCGATGCTCAATGAGACATCTGAAAAAATGGAGACTCCCTGAAAAGAGACAGAGAGGCCTTTAGCGGTCAGGAGTGCCATGACAGATAATCCCGTCTAACCCTTTTCTCTTCATCCTTGTCAGGACATCCTCTGCTTCCTGCCTCTCTTTCCATGGGCCAAGGATAAGACGATAGCGGTTTTCAGAAACAAAAAGCCGAGGCTTGTATCCTGTGATCTTCCAAACTTTGTTCATCTGACGTATGGCATTGGCCTTTTCTGTAAAGCTTCCCGCCTGGATATAGACTCCCTGGAGACTTTTACCCCGGTCCTTATCTTCCTGGAGGATCTTCAGCGCCACCCGGGCTGTCCCCTTTTTCTCCATCCCCAGGGCCCGGGCAGCAGCGTAGGAGAGGTCGATGACACGGCCTTCGACAAAAGGACCCCGGTCATTGATGCGTACGATGACGCTCCTCCCTGTCTCCAGGTCGATGACCTTCACTCTGGCCCCGAAGGGCAGGGTCTTGTGCGCAGCTGTCATCTCATACATATTGTAGATCTCACCGTTGGCTGTCTTCCGGCCGTGAAACCCGGGGCCGTACCAGGAGGCTATCCCCTGTTCCGTCTGAAGAGCTCCCAAAGGAAGCCCCCCCCAAAGCAATAGGATAAAAAGAAGAACTTTATTTCTCACAGACACCCCCGGTGTCAGAGCGAATCAAACAGCCGGCGGACCGCTTCGCGGTCTTCCCCGTATTTCCCCAGGGCAAGCATCAGGAGGATCCTCGCTTTGATCCCCCGGAGGTCGTAAGCGAAAACAGATCCGATCTCACCCAGATGGCGTCCTCCGCCGTCATAGGCGTAGTCCCCGAAGACCCGTCCCATATAACAGCGCGATGAAATCACAACAGTCACTCCGCTCTGGATCGCACGCTCCAGGGAAGGGACGATCCAGTCGGGAAGGTTTCCCCGCCCGAAGGCTTCGATGACCAATCCTTTATACCCCATGGTGACAGCTGCGTCGATGAGGTCAGAACTCATCCCGGCATAGGCTTTGATCAGGGCTACTTTTTCCTCAACTTTGGGAGAACGGATCTTTATCCGCTTATAAGGTTTATAATAGAAGGTGACCTGGTCATTGTCCACAAGGCCCAGGGGGCCGAAGAGAGGGGAACGGAAAGTAGCCACATTGGACGTATAGGTCTTTGTCACATCCCGGACGGCGTGGATCTCGTCGTTGAGGACCAGGGTCACGCCGATATCGGATGAGTAGTTTTTTGAGACGACTGTCTTCAAAGCGCCCCAGATATTGCGGGGGCCGTCTCCGCTTAACTCATCCAGATTCCGCATAGCAGCCGTGAAGACGATGGGTTTTTCACTCTTCACGGTTAGTTCTACGAAAAAGGCTGTCTCTTCCAGAGTATCGGTCCCGTGTGTGACCACGACTCCGTCATAGCCGTCAGAAAGCTTCTCATCTATAAAGTCCGTCAGTTGGCACCAGAGAGGGACATTCATATAGGGGCTGGGAATGTTGGAAAACATGTGGATATCCACGTCAGCAAGGTTCTTCACCGGGGGCAGATAGCGGACAAAATCATCGGCCTGGAGAGACGGGACAGCCCCTCCCCTTTTTTTGTCCACCTGCATGGCAATGGTCCCGCCGGTGGTGATGAGCAATATTTTTTTCACAGACGCTCCTTGGCAAACCGGTCGATGTTGGTATTATTACCCACAATGATCAGGGTATCATCCTCCATGATGACATAATCGGAATCGGGGATGACTGTTATCTCCTGTCCCTCTTCATTCTTTTTCACAGCCACGACATTGATGGAATACTTCTCCCTGAGTTCTGTCTCCTTGAGCATCTTCCCCACCAGATAAGAGGGAGCCTTGAAATGGACGATGGAGTTGCCGTCTGTGAGAGGGATGGCCTCTTCCACGCTCTTTCTCAAAAGGGTGTTGGCCAGTTTTTTGCCCATCTCCACTTCGGGAAAGACAATCATATCCGCCCCTACTTTTTTCAGGATCTTCTCTTCTATGATTGTGGAAGCCCGGGCCACGACTTTCCGGACACCCATCTCCTTGAGAATGACTGTGGTAAGGAGGTTCTTTTCAAAGTCTTCCCCCATGGTCACAATGGCGGCATCGATCTCTTCAAGAGGAAATTTCCGCAAGGCTTCCTCATTGGTCGCATCCAGGATCACTGCGTTGGCTATCTTGCCTTTCACCTGGGTGATCATCTCCTCGTTATTGTCAAAGACCAGGACTTCCGCATTGGATTCAAGGAGAGTATCCAAGACAGCGGTACCGAAACGGCCTAACCCGATAATCAAATATTTTCCTTTCGCCATAAGCACTCCTATCCGACCATGATACTGGTCTCTTCGGGATACGTCACTACGCTCTTTTCACTCCGGCTCAGGGCAAGGGCCAGGGTCATGGGGCCCAGGCGCCCCACAAACATGGTGAGCATAATGGCCACCTTCCCCGCAGAAGAGAGATGAGGGGTCACTCCCGTGGAAAGGCCCACGGTCCCAAAAGCTGAGATCATTTCAAAAAGGGTGTCCATCAGGGAGAAATCCTCACTGACGATGAGAAAGAGATAGACAATGAAAAGATAAGCAAAAGAGATGATCACCAGGGACATGGCCCGGTAGGCCAATCGTGACGGGATCCGGCGTTTAAAAAGTATGACCTGGTCCCTTGACTTGAGATAGCTCCAGACCGTGGCCACCAGGATCCCGAAGGTAGTGGTCTTGATCCCCCCGCCTGTGGATCCTGGAGAGGCTCCGATAAACATAAAGAGAGTGAAGATCAGAAGCATGGGGGCAGAAAGAAGGCCGATATTTACGGTATTGAACCCTGCTGTCCGGGGAGTCACTGCCTGGAAGAAGGAGGCAAGGAGTTTCTCTTTCAGAGAAAACCCCTGAAGGACACCGCTGCTTTCCATGATAAAAAAAAGGACTGCTCCGGCCAGGATAAGAAGGAGAGAGGTGGTCAGGACCAGCTTTGTCTGAACCATGAGCATACGTCTGCGGCCCTCCAGAGGCTGGAAAAAATCCATGAGGACAAGGAAACCCAGCCCTCCGAGGATAATGAGAAACATGACGATGAGATTGACCGAGACATCGCCTCTGAAGGCAGCAAGGCTTGTGGAAAAGGTGGAAAACCCGGCATTACAGAAAGATGAGACGGCATGGAAGACCGAATGGAAAAGAGCTTCACCGGTGTTTCGGAATTTATCATGCCAGGAGGTAAAAAGAAGAAGGGCTCCGGCGGCTTCGATCGTAAAGGTGATAGTTAGGATCTTTCCGATGATCTTATGCACCCCACCTATATAGTCGGTACTCAGAACGTCGCTCATGAGGAACCGCTCCCGAAAACTCATGGTCTTGAAAAAAAAGATTGTGAAGAAAGAGGTAAAAGTCATAAGGCCCAGTCCTCCGACCTGGATAAGCGCCAAAATGACAAACTGGCCGAATCGGGTAAAATAAACAGCGGTATCCACCACGATGAGCCCTGTCACACAGACAGCTGAGGTCGATGTGAAGAAGGCATCAATGAGGGGCATGGAACCCGGCGCAATCGTCGCCCTGGGAAAGGAGAGGAAGAGGGTCCCGATGACGATCACACCCAGAAAAGAGAGGATAAAGAGCTGTTCTGGACGCCAGTTGATCCCCGGGAAAACAAGACGGTTGACCTTGGTCAGTTTGATGATGAACATAAAGACAATATAGACCTGGGCTGCCACAAAATAGCCAGAGAGATGGCCTTCGGCACCTCCTCCGTAGACATCAAACCGTATGAGGAGAAAGTGAATCAGGATCAAAGCTGTCACAATGTAGAGAGAGCGGCGTTCCCGGAACTCTTCCCAGGGGCGGCCGTTAATGAGAAGCATGAGAATATTGTCAAGAACGAGGATTCCGGTAAGAATAAAAGCTCCATTCCGGATAATGTTTAAAAGAGATGTTTCCATGTAGAAGCCGTAGAAAGCAATAAATGAGACCACTGCGACAAAGGTCGCGACTAGCAGAAAGGTGTCTGTTAATGCGATAAACCGGTCCTTTTTCATATCGAGTGAAGTATATATTGTCTTGGGGGGTTGTCAAGCGATTATGGGGGGAGGGAAAGTCTTCCCCTCCCCCTGCCGGATTACTGTAAAAAGATCTTCATGAGAAGATCAGAACCGAAAAGCATCCCGATGATCGAGATGATCAAAGCGACGATCACCGCCCCCTTGATCATATCCTGGGCTTTGAGGGTCCCGAGAAGCAGCGGTTCACGGCTCAGATAAGCAGAAGCCGCATAGAGCTCTTCGCCGATAAGGGTATAGTCGCAGGCTGCAATAAAGAAAGGAAGCTGAGAGGTGGAGTCAGTACCGGCGATCTGAATGGCTCCCACGGTATTAGCCGTCTCGGCAAGCATCAGGGATTCTGCCCAAAACATACCCAGAAGAAAGACCGTGGCGGGTTTTTCGCGCACCATAGCGCCATTTACGGCAGCGGCATAGTCGAACTGGCCCACGGAAGCCAGATAGACGATCCCATCGTCATGGAGGTCCGCACGTCCCGCCGCCATATAGGCCTCCTTGACCACATCCTGTGCCACGGTGAGGACCACCGGGTCTTTGATGGGCACAGAGAAAGGGGTCTCATAGGTCGCCACCTGCTGTGCGACAGGGCGAAGGATATTCAAAGAAGCCAGCGTGGCGATATCGTCGATGATGGATGTCCCGGGGATATAGTAGACGGGGCGTCCCATCTCCGTGGCACGTCCCACGGCATCATCGATGGCTTCCAGGCCGGCGATACGACGGATGAAGATCTCCTGGCCCCGTTTAGCTTTACGGATAAGCACCATGATGAGGCCGATAAAGGCCATAGACCAGATAAAAGCCCCCACACGGTCGGAAAAGTACCATTGGGCGGAAGAGGTAGCCTCCTTGACCACGATGGGCCCCTGGCGCTGTCCCTGAGTATCATAGGCAAAGATCTCAGCCCGGACAATGCTTCCTTTCTTTTCAACCGGAACCGTATGAAGGAAAAGAGCTCCGGCGTTTTTCACCATGATTGTGTTGGAAAAAGTTCCGTCGATGTAGAGGTCGATGGCATACTGGGGCACCTCTTCGGCACTGTTGGCCGGCATAAACTCCAGCTCCACACTGATTCCGTCATCATTGGGAGTGTCATAGAGACTCACGTCACAGGCATAGAAGGGAGTCTCGTTATCTGTCTCCTGAGCGGCCAGAAGAGGAACGCTCAGCAGGGTCAATACAAGAATAAGCGTAATTTTTTTCATCTCTACCCTCCTATGGTCTGTTTTAAGAGCGGCCACCACTCATTGAAGATGAAGTTCATCCGGCCGATGAAGAGGCTGATCCGGCCCATAAAGGTATAGCCGAAAGAGGCCCCGAAGCCGATCATGAGGTAGAAGAGCGCCGGTTTGTTAGCAAATTTCACCATGGGATGGTCATGTTTTACAGAAAAGAAGAAGTAGACCAGGACCACGATGACCCCGAAGACGAGAAGCGGGCCGGCTGTGGCCAGATCCAGAGTCTTGAGGGAGGGGTTTTTGAAAAAATCACCGATGAGATGGCCGTTGAGAAGCGGCTGTCCCAGGTCGTCCACCACGGTTCCTCTGATCTGCGTAAGGATATTGGTCTTGAAAGAAGCCACAATGGCGTAACCGCTCCAGAATCCCACAGTTATGGAGATGGGATAGCGGCTCACCCATTCGACTTTACGCGAAAAGCGGGCTAAAAAGAGAAGCCCGATGAGAGTGGCAATGACCAGCGAGATCAGTGTCAAAATCTGCCTGTTGTCAAGGGCCACAGAAATAGGGTCGACGATCTTTCTCATAATGATCTGGGAAAAGACCACGACCACCTGGTATCCCACCATTGTCCCCACAAAGAGATGTTCGGCAAACTTATAGAGAGGATTGTCCTTCCAGAGGAAGGAGAAGATGGCCAGGCTCAGCAACACAGCGATTGTATACCAGATTAACATAAAAACCACCTACCTCTTGTTTTCCGCACGGCGTTTGAAAAAGTAGCCGAGGTTAGCCAGGATGATGAGGACAATGACATAAAAATGGGATGAGGCCTGGGAGGCCATCCCCGTCCGGGCTGTCTTCCGTGTGGAGAGATGCTCCCGCAGCTCTTCATCGGTAAAACCCGGGGCAAAGATCTTGGTATCCCAGGGAAAGTCATCTTCGGGAGAATAGAGGTTTCTCAGGTATCTCTCTATGTCGTCTCCGATGATAGTGATTTCCAGGGCTTCCACGAGTTTCTCATACTCTGCGGCTCCTCTTAAGCCTCCCATCATCCCGATCATCTGATCGGTTTGGAGAAAGGGGTAGAACTCCGCTGCTGAGACCGCTGTGGTTCCGGTCGCGATCTTTTTGCCGTAAAGGGTGTTGGCATAGGTCACCCAGAAACGCGGATAAGATGTTCCCGAGACGGTGACGATAAGCCCTATGCTTTTGTAATTATAGATCTTGTTCAGCAGGGGAAGATCCGTACTGAGATTACCGTAAAAATCCTTGACCAGAAAATTGCGCACATCGCTTCCGAAGGCGATGACAGCAGCATTCATGGGGTAAGGGTATCCCATAAAGACAAAATCCTGCCCATAAACGGCCCTGAACTCTTTAGCGATATAAGTTGTGATCGTCTTGGCCAGGTCGATGGAATCGGGAAATGCCGACCACGTGATGACGGGAATATTGCGCATGAAAGCATGGCGCAGGATACTCATGGTCATGGGGTCCAGCTCAGCGTTGGTGGAGGGGCTATAGTCAAAGGAGACCAATATCCCCTGGGGAGTGTCGGGATGAGACTGATTATAGGCATAGATCCCTTCGATCTCGTCGTAGATATCCTTCACTTCAGGCATGACGGCAGGATTATAGGTCCATTTGGCCAAAAGAGGGATCATGACCACGATAAACATGATGACATAGAGGATCTTTTTGTCCAGAGACATGATCTTATCATACCAGGGTGTTCTCATTATTCACCACCTCCCAGGTAAGACCGTTCGATACCTAACACGATCTTGATGGACGTGGCGACGATCCCCAGCCCGATCCCCACATTGACAGCTCGCATGGCGGCTGTGGTGGGGACTTTCATGATCCAGGCGGTAATATCGTTAAATATGATGAAGGGGCCGAAGGCGACCCGTCCGATCATGACGATCACACCGGCAAGAAGCAGGACAGTAGCCAGCCAAGTCCGGGCCCTGAAGGCGCGGTAAGCAGCTGAAGTGATATAGAAGGCCAAAAGAGCGAACATACTGGCATCCAGGGGCACACGCACATAATTGTACATATTCTCAAAAAGGCCCTGGAGAGCCCCTTCCGGACGGAAATAACCTACAAGTCCGATAATGGTCATAAAAAACATGGCGATAAATGTCACATAACTGAAAAAGATATCTTTATGTTTCCGCCGGATCTTTGTCATATGATGGCGGGTCAGACTGGAAATGCCCACAGCCAGGGCGAAGGCGGCGATGATCGCCATCCAGTCGAGCATTGTATCCATCAATCCCTTCAGGGCAGGCACCATCTGAACGATGATCCCGATGATCCCGAAGAAGAAAGCCAGAAACAGAGGCAGCGTTCTCTTCATAAGGTTGACTCCTTCCATTCGTTTAAAGTACAGGTCTTGATGAAAATATACTCTGCTTTCTTTTCATCTGCAATAATAAAAGTGGCCTGCCTTTTATACGCTTTTGCCTCTTGATTGTTGTCTTGAAAAGAAGAAAAAAAAGGGGGAGGCGGAGACCCCCCCTTATCAGTCTACCATTGAGGATTCAGAAATGAATCCATGATAAAATCTACTCCCAGAAGCTGAAAAATAACAGCCAGGACAAAGATCACAAGAAGGATCCCTTTGAGGATATCCTGAGCTTTCAGGGTCCCCAGCAGCAGAGGTTCCCGGCTCATATAGGCTGACGCCGCATAGAGCTCCTCTCCGATGAGAGTATAGTCACAGGCTGCAATGAAGAAGGGCAGCTGTGAAGAGGCATCGGTCCCGGCGATCTGGATAGCCCCTACACTGTTGGCAGTCTCAGCCAGGATGAGAGATTCAGCATAGAACATCCCCAACAGAAAGACCGTGGCGGGTTTTTCACGGACCATGGATCCGGAAACCGCTCCGGAGTAGTCAAATTGCCCCATGGAAGCCAGATAGGCTATCCCGTCTTCATAAAGATCCGGACGTCCCGCTGCCATATAGGCCTCCTTGACCACATCCTGGGCCACAGAGACCACGATGGGGTCTTTGACCGGAACTGAAAAGGGCGTCTCATATTTGGCCACCTGACGGGCCACAGGCCTTAAAATATTGAGCGAGGCCAGTGTCGCCACATCAGCCATGGAGGATGTTCCCGGAATATAGAAGACCGGGCGTCCCATTTCCGTGGCTCTTCCCAAGGCGTCGTCGATAGCTTCCAGTCCGGGTATCTTCCGGATAAAGAGGTCCTGTCCCCTCTTGGCCCGTCCTACATAGAAGATGATAAGTCCGATAAAGAGAAGCCCCAGGATGAAGGCCTTCATGGAATTCATGTTGAGCCATTCCCCCTTGCTCACCACATCCACAGCCCCCAGGTCCGTCAGGCTTCCGTCGGGAAGGACTCCCTGGACTTCGACTTTGACGGGAACTCCGGCCTGATGGGTGATCAGGGGAAGAATAACGGGTTTCCCCGCGTTCACCAGCCGGCGTACCCGCACCGGTTTCTCTCCAATGGTAATATTCAGCAGAAATTCCGGCACCTCTTCGGGAGAAGCAAGGGGCCGGAATGTCAACTCCACCTGTTCTCCTGCATTATTGGGTGTATCACGCAGGAAAAACTCCGCCGGAGCACTCTCCTGCGCAAAAATAAGCGGCAGGAAGAAGAACAGGGCACAACCGATCAATACAAATACTTTCTTTTTCATGCTCACCCTCCTATCCGCTGACCATGTTTTTGAAGATGGGCCACCATTCATGGAAGATAAAGTTCATCCTTCCGATGAAAAGGCTGATACGTCCCATGAACGTATACCCGAAGGATGCCCCGAAAGCCACCATGAGATAGACCAGTGCAGGATTCCGGGAAAAGCGGACCACCGGGTTGTTGTTCTTCAAAGAGAAAAAGAAGTAGACGATGACAACAAAGACCCCGAAGACCAGAAGCGGCCCGGCCATGGCTTCAAAAAAGAAGTTATGCAGGGTGGGGTGCTTGAAAAAAGTCCCGATCTTTTCGGCATTGAGCAGAGAATCCCCGGCAGGGTCTACAACAGTCCCGTGGAGCTGGCTCAGGATCCGCGCCTTCAGGCTGGGGATGATGGAATATCCCGTGAGGTAGCCCACAGTGATGCTGATGGGGTAGCGGCTCACCCAGCTCCAGTTCTGTGAAAACCGGGAAAAGTAGAGAAAACCGACGATGATCCCCAATCCCAGCCAGATGGCCAGAAGTACATCGCCGTCTCCCAGAGCCCTGCGGAAAGGGTTCCAGACACGGGGCAGGAAGAGGTTCGTGTAACTGACAAAGATCGTATATCCTACAGACACGCCCACGAAAAGGTGTTCTGCAAACTTATAGACCACATTATCCCTGAAGAGAAAGGAGAAGACGGCCAGCGTAAGAAATAAAGCAATCGTCATCCATATAAACATACCCATACTCCCCTCCTACTTTTTACTATTCCGCATCCGGGCGAAATAGGCGATATTTCCGATGATAATGAGGATAATGACATAAAAGTGGGCCGTGGCCTGGGGCGCCATCCCCTGACGGGCTGTGCTTCTCCGGGCCAGGCTCAGCTGGATCTCTTCCGGAGTAAACTCAGGAGTGTAATACGCGGTATTATACCGGATGAGGTCCTTGCCGTCATAGAGTGTCTCCAGGTAGGATCTGGTGTCACTCCCGTTGAGTTTTTTCTCCAGTTTTTCCACCAGCTGCTCATATTCGGCAGCTCCTTTGAGTCCTCCCATGAGGCCCACCATCTGGTTGGTCTGGAGAAAAGGGTAATATTTGGCAGCAGAGACCGCCGTTGACCCCGTGACCACCATCTTGCCGTAGAGTCCGTTGGCATAGGTCACCCATGACTCAGGATAGGAGGTCCCGGACATGGAAAAGACCAGGCCTATACGGTTGAAATTGTAGATATCTTTAAGCAAGGGAAGCTCTCTTGTGTCGTTTCCCGCCTTGTCACTGGCAAAGAAGGTCTTGACGTCTGTAGCCAGGGCGATGATAGCCTGGACAAAAGGATAGCCGTAACCCAGGAAGACATAGTCTTGACCGTAGACAGCTCCGTAATCCTTGGCGATGAGATGCATATCCTGCTCCCCCAGGTCCACACCTGTGGGAAGCCCTGCCCAGGCGATCACGGGGATCCCGCGCAGGAAGGCATGCCTCAGCGTGGCAAAGGCCATGGGATCCAGTTCAGCCATGGTGGCCGGATCATAATCGAAAGCGATAAAGATGGCCTTTTTGTTCTCAGGGTTTTCCTCATTGTATTGATAGAGCTGCTCCATATGATCGTAGATCCTCTGGACTTCATCTGTGACATAAGTACTGATCTGCATTTTGAAGAGGACCGGCAAAGCGACCACGAAAAACATGATAACATAGATCACCTGTTTGGGTATGTTCAGTAGTTTTTCATACCAGACGTTTTTATCTTTTGTCATCATTCACCACCCCCGAGATAGGAACGTTCGATCCCCAGCATGATCTTGATGGCCGTGGCTACCATTCCCAGGCCGACACCGATCATGATCCCGCGCATGGCGGCGGTGTTGGGGATAAGCATAAGCCAGTTGGTCACCTCTCCGAAGATCATCAGCGGGCCAAAGGCCACACGCCCCAACATGACGATGAACCCGGAGACCAGGAGAGTCCCCGCCAGCCAGGTCCGAGCCCGGAAAGCGCGGTAGGCCGCCGAGGAGATGTAGAAGGCCAACAGGGCGAACATCGTAGCATTCAGAGGGACCATGATATGGCGATAGAGGTTGTCGGCGAAATCTTTCCATAATGAATTGGGATTGTAATACCCTGCGATGGAAACGGTGGCCATGACCACCAGCGCCGTAAAAGTCACAAAACTGAAAAACTGGTCCTTATGTTTCCGTCTGATCTTTGTGGCATGATGCCGGACCAGGCTGGCCAACCCGATGATCACCGCAAAAGATGAGATGGACGCGATCCAACTGTTGATGGGATCGATGAATCTATCCTGCATAATGGGCGAGATCTGCAGAAGGATCCCGATCACAGCAAAGATAAAGGTTATAATGACAGGCAGCTGTCTCTTCATAAATCAACTCCTTTCATGCATTTGCATATTAAAAATAACATGATGAGCGGGCTTGACAAGAGAAAAAGAGCCAAAGAGCCCCTTTTCTCCCTGATAGAGCCCCTCAAACCCCCTGGAACACTGTGATTGCTAAAAAAAAGGCTGCAGATAAACTGCAGCCTTTTTAGGCTAAAAGAGCGTCTTGCTGCTCAGATAGAAGTCTTTCACAAGAAGCGAGGGGGTAAAGACCGAATACCAGGAGTCCACAAAACCGCTCCCTTTTCCGATATCGATGACATCCCGCATCATGCGCAAGGGAGAGTCATTCCAGCGGAAGTGCGTCGCCCCGGTCACGATCTTTCCGTCTTCCACATAGAAGAAGCCGTTACGTGTCATCCCGGTGAGAGTGAAATCCTCCATCCTCACCATGCGGATATACCAGAGGTCTTTAATATAAAAACCCCGGCCCATGGAGGCCAGGAGTTCCTCTTCAGTCTTCTCTCCGTCGCTGATGATGACATTGGAAGCACTCCAGGGTTCGTAGCCGTTCTTTTCGGCCCAGAAGCGGGAGCAGGGAATATCCTTCAGAACCCCCTTCTCGATCATCATCCTCTGCGGGACAGCCAGCCCCTCGGAGTCGAAGGGCATAGAGGGAGCACTCGGGCAAGCCGGATCCGTTCCGATGGAGATCCGGGGATCGATGAGCTTCTCCCCTATTTTCCCTGAGTAGGGAGAATAGCCTTCATCCACAGCCTGCCGGTCCGCTCCGAAAAAACCCATCCAGATCATGAGTTTGGAGGCCGCCTGAGCGGATATCAGGACGTTGTATCGGCCCGGCTCAAACTCTTTTCTCTTTTGAAGCAGTTCGGCGTCTTTCAGGGCCTTCTCAAAATCTTTCTCCGGCTGCATGGAAGCCAAGTCGTATCCGTTGGAGAAGGAATTCCCTTTCTCCCCGTTCTTGTCAATGGTATTGGAATAGCCTGCGGAAGTGTTCTCATAATATTTCATCAGTCCGTTGGCCGTGGCGAGTCCTGTGGCTTTCAGGGTATGGAAGACCGTCCCGAAAGCAGTGACATGATGTTTTCCCGCCTTCTCTATGGTTCGGGCGGCGATGGCAGCCCGCTCTTCCGGTCCGGCTTTGAGGACCTCTGGATCCACCATGAGTCCCACCATCTGTCCGTCATCCTCCAGAGTCGGTAGATACTCCTTGTCTTTCACAGAGGATTCTGCTGCCTGTTCGCTTTTCCTGACCAACTCTTTTAACCCCTCTTCGCTACAGTCGGCGCTGGCCAGGGTGGCTTTTTTGCCGTCACGCCAGACTGTAAGGGAGACTTTTTCCCGCAGGGCATCAATATTCTGAGTCACTTTATTGTCGGCAAAGCGCGTCAGAGCTTCATTTTCGTTCTCATATCGCAGGATATAATCATCGGCCTCTGTCTTCTTGCCGATAAATTCGACGATTTTCTGGAAACGTTCTTTCTTATCCATTGAAGGCACCTCCCACATCAATATTCCTGAACCTGGCCGGAGCCGATCCATGGGTCATCTGCTGTGTCTGTGACGGTTCCCCTTTGCCGCAGTTGAGGACTCCGTAGGGTTCCCAGAACCGCTCGTCACAGATCGCATCACAGGCATTCCAGAATTCAGGTGTGATCGCCTGATAGATCACGTCTTTGAGGGGCTTTGTGATCTTCCCCTTTTTGATCTCATAAAACATGTCTCCGCCGAACTGAAAATTATACCGTCTCTGGTCGATGGAAAAACTCCCCATCCCGTCGATGAGGATCCCGTCTTCGGTGTCGGCGATGAGCTCATCCAGGGAGAGAGGCTCTTTTCCTGGTTCGAGGCTGAGGTTCGGGATACGATTGATGGGCTGGGACGCGTAGGAATCAGCCCGGTTACAGCCCATGCTCTCCGCATCTCCGATAAAGTGAGCTGTGTCCCGTGTGGTCCCGTAATTTACAAGGATGCCATCTTTGATGATGGGCCATCTCTTCCCGACGATCCCGTCATCATCATTTCCCCAGGTGGCCAGCCCCCCTTCAAGGGTATTGTCGGCGGTAAAATTGACTAAAGGAGAACCGTAACGGAACTGATTTCTCTTTTCCGGGGTGGCAAAAGAGGTCCCTGCAAAATTTGCTTCCCACCCCAGGACACGGTCGAGTTCCGTGGGATGCCCTACAGATTCGTGTATAGTCAGACAGAGATGGGAAGGTAGAAGGATGAGGTCCTTTTTCCCTGCAGGACCACGGTCAGCTGAAAGTTTTTTCATCACATCTTCGGCGACTTCATCGGCCCTGTCTACTATTTTCAGCGATTCTATCCACTCGAATCCCGCATTTTTAGGGTATTCAGGCAGGCCCCTGGTCTGGAAATCCCCCTGCCCCACAGCTGTGGCATTATAGGTCGCCGCCGAAGTATAGACAAGATTTTCCAGGTCGGCCCCTTCGGTGGAGAGAAAATGTTGATGCATCCGGCGGAAGTACATCCGCCCCGAAACGCGTTTGATCGCCTTCCGGGCTGCCATCTTCTCATAAGCGGCGATGAGCATACCGGCCTTTTCTCCCAGAGGGATATCAAAGGGGTCTTTCTCGATCTTTGTCTTGAAGACTCCCCGGGCGGGTTTATCCTGTGTGAGCTTGATGGGTTCCTGCACCACCACAGCTGCTGCTTTGGCTATGGCTACAGCCTTTTTCACTGTTTTCCGGATGTCCTCCTTTGTCAAAAAAGGTGTCGCGGCAAAACCCCAGCGCCCCTTCACCAGGACCCGGACCCCGATTCCCAGTTCTGTAAAATTATCCACGTACCGTAAGGCATCGTTTTGTGTCATGATGATCTCGCGGTCTGTCCGGCGAAGACGGGCATCCCCGTAGTCGACGCCTTCAGCCGACATGGCCTCAACGGCCCATTGTGCGATTTCTTTCATATCCATCACCCCTTATATTTCGGTTTACTAAATAATTCTAAGGGATGGAGGAGTAAAGGTCAAGAAAAATTGATAAAAAAAAGGGCGGGGAGAACCCCCGCCCGTCTGATTTCAGTACATACCCATTCCGGGCATTCCGCCGCCCATATCGGGGGCTGCGGGTTTTTCTTTTTCAGGGACTTCATAGACCACAGCTTCAGTTGTGAGCAGCATAGAGGCTGCTGAAGCAGCATTCTGGAGCGAAGAACGGACCACTTTTGTCGGATCGATGATCCCGGCTTCCAGAAGGTCCTCGAATTTGCCTGTGGCTGCATTGAAGCCTTCAGCATCTTTGGACTTTTTCAGGCGTTCCACGATAACAGCCCCTTCGAGTCCTGCGTTGGCCACGATCTGGCGAGCAGGAGCTTCGATGGCTTTGAGGACGATCTCAATACCTGTCCGGACATCGCCTTCTTCTTTTTTCGCCAGGGCTTCCAGCCTGGGGATACATTTCAGAAGAGTGGTGCCTCCTCCGGGAACGACGCCTTCATCCACGGCAGCTTTTGTCGCGGCCAGGGCATCTTCCACACGGGCCTTCTTCTCTTTCATTTCCACTTCAGTGGCAGCTCCCACGTTGATGACAGCGACGCCCCCGGCCAGTTTGGCCTTACGTTCCAGGAGCTTCTCTTTGTCATAATCGGAGGTCGATTCTTCATACTGGGCGTCGATCTGCTTCACGCGGGCTTTGACGGCTTCTTCAGCCCCGTATCCGTCGACGATAGTGGTATTTTCCTTGTCGATTTTGATCTTTTTGGCTTGTCCCAGGTCTTCCATGGTGGCATGCTCCAGTTTCAAGCCGATATCTTCGGTGATGACACGGCCGCCGGTGAGGACGGCGATATCTTCGAGCATGGCTTTACGCCTGTCGCCAAAACCGGGCGCCTTCACAGCAGAGACATTGAGAGTTCCGCGGAGCTTGTTTACCACGAGGGTCGCCAGGGCTTCCCCTTCGATATCCTCAGCGATGATCAGAAGAGGCTTCCCAGTCTGGACGATCTTCTCCAAGATCGGCAGAAGGTCCTTCATGGCTGATATCTTTTTATCGTGAATAAGAATATAAGGCTCTTCAAGCTCAGCTGTCATCTTTTCACTGTCGGTGATAAAATAGGGAGAGATATAACCGCGGTCGAACTGCATTCCCTCTACCACGGTGAGATGAGTATCCATTCCCTTGGCATCCTCCACCGTGATGACACCGTCTTTTCCCACCTTATCCATGGCTTCTGCGATCAAGTCTCCGATCTCGGGATCATTGTTGGCAGAGATCGTTGCGACCTGGGCGATATTTCCTTTAGAGGATACTTCCTTGCTGATCTCTTTGATAGCTTTTACGGCCTCTTCCACCGCCTTGGTGATCCCTTTTTTGATGAACATGGGGTTGGCCCCGGAAGTGACGTTTTTCAGCCCTTCGCGGATCATGGCCTGGGCCAGGACTGTTCCTGAAGTAGTTCCGTCTCCAGCCACGTCATGGGTCTTTGTGGCTACTTCTTTGACCATCTGAGCCCCGATATTCTCGATGGGATCTTCCAGGTCGATCTCTTTGGCGATGGTAACGCCGTCGTTGGTCACTAAAGGAGAACCGAATTTTTTCTCTATGACGACATTGCGTCCTTTGGGGCCCAATGTCACTTTTACAGTATTGGCCAGCTTATCCACGCCGCGCAAGAGGGCCTGGCGGGCTTCTTCATTGTAGAGTACTTGTTTAGCCATACTAAACCTCCTTCTTTATTACTTTTCGATCTTAGCCAGGACATCTGTCTTGTTCAGGATCAGATAATCCTCATTATCGATCTTGATCTCCGTCCCGGCATATTTGGCAAAAATGACCTTGACGCCCTTTTTGATACCCATCTTATCGAAATCTTCGGAAGTGCCTACTTCGACCACTTCTCCCTGCTGTGTCTTCTCTTTGGCGGTATCGGGCAGATAAATTCCGCTCTTTGTCTTTTCCTGGGTCAGTTCCACCTTCACCAGAACACGTTCTTCCAAAGGCATGACTTTCATAACCATCTCCTTTCGTTACACTATAAACGCGCACCTAAAATCCTATTAGCACTCACTTGTGGTGAGTGCTAATATTTTATAGCACATCTTCTTTTTTTATGCAAGCGAAAAATTTCGAAAAAAAGGGAGGGGCTTTGCCCCCCCCCCTCTGGCAGCCTGGTCAGGCTTTATAGGCTTTGGTATAGAAAGGAGTCTTGACGATGACGGCTTTTTTCATCTTCCCCCGCACATCGATGAGGATCTCCTGTCCCATCTTGTGGAAGGGCTTGTCGATATAACCCAATCCCAGATTCTTATCCAAAAAAGGAGCATAGGTCCCGCTGGTGACATAGCCGATTCTTTTATTGTCGGGAGAATAGATCTCCATCCCGTGGCGGGGGATCCCCCTGTCCACCATCTCAAAGCCCCGGATCAGCCGGGTGGTCCCCTTTTCGATCTGCTCTGTAATGACCTCTTTCCCGTTGAAATATTCTTTTTCGGGGTCGATAAAGAACTTCAAAACAGCTTCCACCGGTGTCGTCGTATCGTCGATATCATTCCCGTAGAGGGGAAGTTTTGCTTCAAAACGCAAGGTATCCCTGGCGCCAAGCCCGCAGGGCTCGATCCCGAACTCTTCTCCCGCTTTCATAAGCTTCTTCCACAGGGACTGAGCCTTGTCATTGGCAACCATGATCTCAAATCCGTCTTCCCCTGTATATCCGGTCCGTGAGATCATGGGGACTGGGATCCCTTCCAGAGACGTCTCTTTGAGCAGATAGAAAAATTTCAGCTTTTTCAGGTCTTCCTTGACCAGTTTCTGAAGGGTCTTTTCGGCGTCAGGGCCCTGCAGGGCTAACAAAGAAACCTCGTCGGAAAAATTCTTCAGAATATCCAGATCCATCCCGCGGGCGTTTTTCAAAACCCACTCCCAATCCTTATCGATATTGGAAGCATTGACTACCATGTAAAAATGGTCCTCTCCCAACCGATAGCAGAGGACATCATCGACGATAGTCCCGTTTTCATAACACATGGGTGTATAGAGGACCTGGAAAAGGTCAAGCTTTTCTGCATTATTGGTGATGAGTTTCTGGATCAGGGCGAGAGCGTCCCTCCCCTTCAGTTCGAACTGTCCCATATGGGATACATCGAACAAACCGACATGCTTCCGCACGGCCATATGTTCTGCAATGGTTCCCTTGCTGTATTGAACGGGCATCTCCCATCCCAAAAAGTCGACCATCTTTCCGCCGTGTTCCTTATGGATCTCATTCAATGCCGTCTTTTTCATAAAAAGCCTCCTTCTGTCAGCATCAAAGACATGGAAAAATCTCTTTTCCCCATTGTATGAGGCTTTAGGGGAAAGTCAATATATTTCAGGAGCAAGAAAGAGAAGGAGACAGTCCCAAGGGGAATCGAACCCCTGTCTTCGCCGTGAGAGGGCGATGTCCTAGGCCGCTAGACGATGGGACCAAAGTAAACTGGGGAGGAAGGATTCGAACCATCACCGGCGGAGTCAGAGTCCGCTGTCCTGCCATTAGACGACTCCCCAATCAACGGGTCAAAATATACCACAGCCCCCGAAAGCTGTCAAGGGATAATCGAAATTCTCATATCCGGACAGTAAGGATTTCATCCCATACGGTGGTGTACCTGGGCGAGAGCATCTGACGCTTCATGGGCCACTTCTGAGAGCTCACCCCCTGGGCCGCATAGACCAGGGTATCCCTCCCCCATTTTTCATTGATATGATCCAAAAGAGACGAGACATCCCTTTCTTTTCCCGCCTCCGGTAAGGGGAAAAGCGACAGGGGGCGCTCCCCTGCAGGGATGACCCCCGAGAGGAGGACCCCGCATTTTTTATAGGAATACCCTCCCCGGAATATCCGGCCTGTCAAAGCAAGGGCCGTCCTGATCAGGGTCCCGGTGGCATCTGTAGGTTCCATCAGGGAAGAAGTCGCTGTATTACCGTATTGAGGCTCCTCTTTTCTGAACCGGTCTGTGTAAAAGAAGACCGTCACAAGAGAGGCCAGCGATTTCTGGGACCGAAGCTTCTCAGCAGCCCGGGCAGCATAGGTGGCCACCGCTTCTTCCATCTCCCTCTTTTTGGTAACCGGAGTCCCGAAAGAGCGGGAGCAGACGATCTCCTTTTTCGGAGCGATATCCTCCAGCTCCAGACAGGATTCTCCCCTTAGTTCCCGTGCGACCCTCAGTCCTGCGATACCGCCCAGATTCTCCCGGATCCACCGGTCCGGCAGAGTAGAGAGGCTATAAGCCGTTTCCACTCCCCTGCGTCTGAGCTTAGCCGCATAACGGGGGCCGATCCCCCAGACCTCCTCTACAGGGGTCTCTTCGAGAAGGCCCCGGGCTGCTTCCGGGCTGTCGAGGCAAGTAACCCCCTCGCCCCGGGCCTTAGCCCTTCTGTTGGCCGCTTTGGCAAGGGTCTTTGTGGGCCCGATCCCCACAGAGACCGGGATCCGCGTCCACTGCCACACGTCACGTTTGATCCTGAACCCATAAGACTCCGGATACTCCTCGATCCCCGTCAGGTCCAGAAAACATTCATCGATCGAGTAGATTTCAATTTCCGGAGCCAGTCCGGCCAAAAGTGTCATGACCCGGCCGGAAATATCTCCATAAAGGGCATAGTTGGAGGAGAAGGCTTTTCCCCCGTTGTTTTCCAAAAGGTTTTTGATTTTGAAATAGGGAACCCCTCGTTTGATCCCCAGGCCTTTGGCTTCCTTTGTCAGGGCCACCACGCATCCGTCATTATTGGACAAGATGACCACAGGGCGTCCTTCCCATTCCGGTGCGAAGACCTTCTCACAGGAGGCATAGAAGCTGTTGCAATCTACCAGGGCAAAGAGACGGCTCCTCATCTCGCCTCCTGCAGAGGGGCAGCACATAGGGGAGAATCGTGCTCCGGGTCATTGACAAAGGAAGAGACCGGCCATATCTGAAGTCCTGACGGCTCCCGGGCCTCTTTAAGAAGAAACCGTCCGTCGCCTGTAAGCCAGGCTTCTCCCAGGGTCTTGTCCATGATAAGGGGCATCCGGTGATGAAAAGAAGAAAGACGCTCTCCGGCCTGTGCCGTGATAACGGCACATCCCTCTTCGCTTCCCTCTCTCTCCAGCAGCCCGGCCATAAAAAACAAGCGTCTTCCCGGCAGGCTGATAAAGACAGGCCGCTTTCTTTCTCCCTCTTTTATCCACTCATAAAAACCGTCGGCGGGGATCAGGCAACGGCCCACGCTGAGAAGCCGCTCAAAAGTCCTTTTTTCCAGAAGCGTTTCCGAGCGTATATTGATAAGAGGACGAGTCAGCCGTCCCCTGCCCCAGGAAGGCATCACTCCCCAGAAACTCTTTTTGATCATACAAAAGCTTCCTTCAGAGAGAATAACGGCGATATCTTTCCCCGGAGAACAGTTCCAGGAAGCAGGGATATCCCCGGCGGTTTCAGCACCGAAGATTTCTGCGATCTTTTCCACGGGAAGAGTCCGGGCAAAACGTCCGCACATCACAGGACCTCGTGGATAACCGCCGTGACCACGCCCCACACTTCAAAACGGTTCTCTTCTGTGATCTCCAGAGGCTCGTAGGCACTGTTCTCAGGATAGAGATAGATACGCCCCCGTTTCTTCACCAGGCGTTTGACCGTAAACTCCCCGTCCAGGACGGCAAGGACGATTTTTCGATGGCCGGGTTCCAGGGACCGGTCTACGACAAGAAGGTCCCCTGAATGGATGCCGGCATTGACCATGGAATCCCCCTGGACCCGGACAAAAAAAGTCGCTGCCGGATGCCGGACCAGATACTCGTTGAGATCCAGCGTTCCTTCAGTATAATCATCCGCCGGAGAAGGAAACCCCGCAGAAACAGACCCTGTGGCCTGAAGAGCCCCGGGAGCTTCATTCTCTTTGGTCAAATAGATATTCACTTCTTTTCTTTTTTTTCCCATATTCTCCGCCGCTTTCATCATACGCCCGTTCAAAGAAGATTTCAATTCCCCATTTCATCCTCTTCTTTTGGCCTGAAAAAAGAATTTCTCATCAATTCAATTTTTTAACTTGATTTTTTATCCGTTCCCTTTATTCTAGGATAAGGTGAAATGATGGCTAATATTATTTTTCTTATTATCTCTGATATTCTTCTTTTTCTCATCCTTATCGTCTTGATCGGTCAAAGAAAGAAAAACACACCTGAGAGTGTCTCCTCATACCATTATCAGACCGTTTCAGGAGAGCGGGTCCTCCGTCATACAGTAGACCTCTCTTTGCCCCTGGAAGAAGCCTGGGATATCTTCGCATTGTCCTCAGGAGGTTTCAAACCCTTTTTGGCTCCCATCGCCGACATCCAATACACCCTGGGGGGAGTCCTGGAATCGGGCCAGGAGAGCAGGCACTATCAGGACACTCCGGACCATCTTCTATTCGAAGTGACGGGCTATCTTCCGGGAGAAGTCATCGTCATGCGTATCCTGAATACACCGCTGGGCTTTCCCCATCCGGAAATCGCCAAAAGGCTCGTCATCATCATCCAACTCCACGCCCTCTCTTCCCGCAAGACCAGGGTCACCTACTCTATGGTCGGTTGGCGGGAAGGCGGCGTCTGGAACGATTTTTTTGACTTCTTTGATTACACCAATCAGCTGCTTTTGAAAAACATCTCTGAACAGGCCCGGGCCGCCAGGGAATAGCTTCCTTTCTCTTTTCCTGCAAATTTCTTGCCTTTCAGAACCCTTGCCGTTATACTCTTTTCATGTCATACAAAGGACTCTCCACCCTGAACTTTTATATTCTGAAGAAAGTACTCCCGGTTTATTTTATCAACCTGGCTGTCCTGACCTTTCTACTCATTCTGGATAAGATCTTTGAGATCGCCGACTTGATCATCACTAAGGGGATCCCTGCCACACTGGTCCTGGAACTCCTCGCCAATATTATCCCGTCCATTATGACTCTGACGATCCCCATGTCCGTCGTGGTCACCTATCTCATGGTCTATGGGGAACTGGCGGCCGACCAGGAGGTCATAGCCTGTTACAGCAGCGGGATCCACCCCTTCCGTCTCTTTAAAGGCCCCTTCTTTCTGGCCCTTTTTCTTTCCCTTTTCCTCTTCTATTTCAACACGGCTGTTATCCCGCGTGCCAATTTCGAGGCGAAAAAACTTCTTTTTGACATCAAGATCAAACGCCCTGCAGCCCAGATCATCGAAAACACCTTCATAGAGGATATCGAGGGCTACCGCATCTACATCGAACGGGTGGATTTTAAAAAGGGAACCTTGAACAACATCCTCATCTATGATGAAAAGGAAGACGAGTCTGTAAGGACCATCACCGCCGAGCGCGGAAGGCTTGTCTCTCACCCCGGCGACGGAACGCTGACATTCTATCTGAACAACGGCTCGATCTACGAGACAGAAAAAAAAGACAGGGCCAAACTCTTCAAGATCGACTTCAACTCACATGAGATCACCATGGCCTATGATACAGGGCCCAAAAAGGACTGGGTCACCAAGGGGGACCGGGAACTGACAGGGGAAGAGATCCGCGAGAATATAAGGTCCATAGAAAAGATGCTCACCCCCCTGAAAGACCAGACCGCAGATTATGAACGCCGGCTCAAAGAGGCGGGACTGACCAGGGCCGATGCCGACCGCCTGAAAAAGGTCTATGAGAGTACAAAAAAGAACCTCTCTTATCAATATCAAAAGATCAACAAGCTTCTGGTGGAGTACCACAAAAAGTATGCACTGGCTCTTGCCCCCCTGATCTTTGCTTTTGTCTCTTTCCCGTTGGGTATTATCACAAGGAAGCGGCAGAAAGGCTACTCCTATGTCATCAGTATTGTGGTCTTTGTCTTCTACTGGGTCTCCCTTATCGGAGGGGAAGCGTTGGGAGACCGGGGAGTCATCTCCCCCTTTATGTCCATGTGGTTTGCCAATCTCATCCTGGCGATGGTAGCGCTTTACCTGAACTACCTTATTTTAAGCGGCCACTTCTACTTTTCATTCCGATTCATCCAAACTCTGAAGGAGAAGGCTCTTGGGCTTTTTAAACCGAACAGACGCATACGTTAACCGGATCTTCTGGAAGATCTTCTTCACAACGACTGCTGCCTTTCTCTTTATCAATATTATCATCGATCTTTTTGACCGTCTGAAGATGTTTTTGGACAATGAGGCTCCTTTCTACCTCTATTTTTATTATTATCTGATCAAGTCCCCCTACCTTTTGAACTATATGATCCCTGTAGTCACCATCTTCGCCACCATCGTCACCCTTCATAAACTCATCAAAAACAACGAGATCCTGATCTTCTTCAATGCGGGGCTCAGTTATCTCAGGATCGCCGCCCCCCTCATTGCCGCTGGCCTCCTTATAAGCATCTTCTCTTTTTTCCTCAGTGAACTGGTGGTCCCCCCCTGCAATTACATGATCGACAAAACGGAAGCCACCATCAAAAAACGTCCCTTTGTCCGGACAGGAGATAAAAGCGATTTCTCTTACCGGGGGAAAAACGGTTTTGTCTACAGTATCAGGTCCTATAACCATGAGACCCGGACAGTCTCCGACCTTCTCATCGAAAAGTGGGAAGGAAATGGTATCCGTTATCGGGCTGACATCGGCGAAGCCATCTATACAGACGGAAAATGGCTCTGCAAAGATATCTATATCAAGCTATTTGATGAAAACAAAAAGGAACTGCCCGTTCTGATCGATCAGCCTGTCAAAGGTCTTTATCTGGATGTTTCCGAGACACCCGCAGATTTTTCCAAAAATGTCAAAAAACCGGATGAGATGAATTTTCTGGAACTGCGCCGCTTCATCAGAGAAAAACAGAGGGCCGGCCTGGATGTGACACGCTTCCGGGTAGAATATCAGATGAAATTCTCCTTTCCCCTGGTCTCGTTTCTTGTGGCTCTCCTGGGGCTGGGGATCACCATTACCAAACCCCGGATGGCCCTCTCCAGTATCATCGGCTTCTCATTGGGGATCAGCTTTCTTTTTTGGGGGGTCTTCGCCACCTCCCGGTCGCTGGGCACATCAGGGCGTCTTTCCCCCTTTGCCTCGGCCTGGATCCCGGATATTCTCATGGTCATCCTCTCTCTCTCCCTTATCCTGGTCAAACAAAGGGGCACTTTTAAATAACATTGACAGAAAGCCGCCTCTCAGTTATCCTTAGCCCGAGGTTTTATGAACGAAATCAAACGTCTTCTCAGATATCTACGGGGTTTTGAAGCCTATTACCCCATCGCCATCATCTTTATGCTGACCCTCTCGGTGAGCCAGAACTTCCTGGCCATCATCATCGGCCAGTTCATCAATATCGCCCTGGATAATCTGGAAACCCTGAAAACCATCATCTTTCTGGGTGGGATCAATGCTGTGATCCTCTTCTTTTCCAAATTCGGGCAGGACTATACCCTGAACTACCTCTCTGAAAACCTTCTTATCAGACTGAAAAACGACGTCCTGGGGCGTGTCCTCTATCTGCCCATGCATTTCTTTAAAAACACCCAGAGCGGGGACATCCTTTCCCGCCTGACCAACGATATCACCAATATTCAGAACTTCATGCGCCGGGGCGTGGTAGACATGATCATGAACACCGCCACTCTTCTGGGAGCCATCTATATCATGGTCCGTATGAATCTGAGGCTTTTTCTGATCATGATGGTCGTCCTTCCCCTCATTGTCATCATCATCTATTTTCTGGGGATCTTTGTTAAAAAATATACCCTGCTGACCCAACACCTCTTAGCTGTGACCGTGTCCATCATGCAGGAGATCGTCCAGGGGATCGAGGTCATCAAGATCTTCTCCTCCGAGCGCCGGGAAAGCCAGCGGTACCGGAAATCCAATAATGACTATCTCGACAAAAAACTCAAGGAGATCAGGGTCACCGCCCTCAGCCTGCCTCTCATGGAGATCCTGGGATATACCGCCCTTCTCCTCATCTTCTGGTTCGGAGGAAAGGATGTCGTCGAGGGACGGATGAACCTGGGAGCATTCATCACCTTTTTCGTAGCCGCGGGGAACGCCTCCACCCCCATCAGGCGCCTCTCCAACCTCCATCTCATGGTCCAGCGCACCACAGCCTCCGCCTCACGGATCTTTGAGATCATGAATGTGGAAAACCCCATTTTGAAAACCCAGGGAACCCTGGAAAAAGAATCCATCGATGGTACCGTTACCCTGGAAAATGTCACTTTTTCCTACGACACCGGCGAAGAGATCCTCAAAGATATCAACCTTCATGTCAAAAAAGGAGAGGTCGTGGCCCTGGTGGGCCCCAGCGGCGGCGGCAAAACGACCCTGGTCAATCTGATTCCCCGCCTCTATGACTGCACACAGGGGGCCGTGACCATCGACGGGATCGATATCCGTAAATTTAAACTGGCCAACCTGCGCTCCCATATCGCCATGGTAAGCCAGACCAATTTCCTTTTTTCGGGGACCATAGCCGAAAACATCGGATACACCCAGGCCTCCCCTGACAACGAGGCGATCATCGAAGCGGCTAAAGCCGCCTATGCCCATGACTTCATCATGGACCTTCCCCGGCAGTACGATACGGAGATCGGAGAACGCGGGGTCAAACTTTCCGGCGGACAGAAACAGAGGATCGCCATTGCCCGGGCTGTCCTTAGAAACCCTTCCATCCTCATCTTCGACGAGGCCACATCAGCACTTGACACCGAGTCTGAAAAGTATGTGCAGGATGCCATCAACAATATGATCCAAGACCGGACCACATTTATCGTGGCTCACAGGCTCTCCACCATCCTCCATGCTGACCGGATCATCGTCATCCACCGGGGGCGTATCGAAGCCATGGGAAATCACGACGAACTCATGGAGAAGAGTTCTCTTTACAGAAAGCTCTACTCCCTTCAATTCAACAATTAGTTTCTATCAGAACATCCTCAATTGCCAGAAACGGCCAGACCATTCTTCCCCTTCAAAGGGAAAGACAAGGCTGAATTGCTCCGCTTCAGGAGAGAGCTGGAAAAAGACAAAGCCTTTAGCAGGCTCCCCTTTCTGAAGCACACATTTAGTCAAAGTCTTCGACTCCATATCCTTGACCATAATATCGAATTTTTCTTCTCTGTCTCTGTTGGCTTTCTCCCACTCATAGTAGAGCATTTTTTTGCGATACTTCCTCTCTTCCTTTTTCTCCATCTGCTCTTCCCACTCTTCATCCTCTTCCCCTCTGATCGCCTTGATAATACCGGTAGCTAAATCTAAAAAATCTCCGGCCTTTTCAAAGCCTGATTCAGCGTAAGGATTTCTTAAAGCGATTTTTCTTAAAGGCCCATAGATCTTCTGGCTTCTTTCATCACTCTCCAAAGCGGGAAAACGTTTTCCTTCGAGGGAAGAAGAAAGAGCTTTATCGATCACCGCATGAAATTTTGAAGGGTCGACCTCAAGAAGTCCCTCCGATTCATTTGTGACAGTCACGTTGAATACCAGGCTTCTGTAGAAGTAGTCGTAGAATATGGCACTGACTGTGATCCCCCGGCTCTGATCCTCTTCTCCAGAGGGAGCGACAGCTGAGGCCTGGACGACGCGTTTCATGTCTCTTCTCTGCACCCCGGAAGAGACACAGCCCGGCAACACCAGGACGAGGGAAAGAAGAGCAAAAGAGAACCAAACCCGCATGAGATCCTCCTTTTTATATTTTTTAAACATCTATAAAAAAGAGAAGTTCCTTTAAAGAAAGATTTCCCCTTGATTTTTCACAGATCTGTTATCGTCTGAAACGGATCTTGTCATTGGGCCACTCCACATGAGAGAGATAGATGTCTTCGCAGACCATCCATGCGATGAGAGCAGCGACCTTCACAGGTGAGATCGCCTGTGCCCTGTCGAAAGAAAAAGGAAGCGCTGAACTGAAGGGCGTGTCGATGATTCCGGGATAGATCTCTGAAATGCGGATATCGGCTCTTCCCCGCTCTTTTCTGGCTGTCTCAAGAAAACCCTTCAGGGCAAACTTGAAGGGGACATAGCCTCCTCCCTGAGGGTAGCCGTGGAGACCGGACAGGGAGTTGATATTGATGACCCAGCCCTTCCCCCTTTTCTTCATCGTTTTCAATGCAGAACTGATCAGGCGGGCGGGGACCTCAAAATTGCTTTCATAAGACTTGCGGGCCTCGTCCTGTGAAAAAGACGAGGCTTCGAAATAGCAGGCTGCACCGATGGAGTTGATGAAGACATGTCCCTCTCCCTGATACTCTTCGATGGATTGAAACTCAAGGCCGGGATAACGGCCAGCCAAAGAGAGGAATTTGTCCCGGTCCCGTCCCAGGATAAGAAGAGGCGCCTTCTCGAACAAAGCCTCCACCAAGCGCTCTCCCAGAGCCCCGGTTCCTCCTGCGATGACGATGGTCCCATCAGTCCATACAGACATAATAACACCCCCCGAACCCCTCCTCTAATACTTTCCCCAGACGCTCATCCGCTTCTCTGCGCACATCCTCGGGATACCTGTAAAACCCCTCTTCAAGGGCAAGCCCTTTGAGAAGAGCACCCCGCCCCTTATCCCTGATGGCCCGGAAGGTATCGCGTTTCATACGCAAGGTCCCCATGGATACAGAAAAAAGGCCTTTCTTCCCCCATTCGTCTCTCAAGAGCCGGGCAAGATCCTCATAACCCGCCCACTCCTTCTGAGTCTGGATGATCACAGGATCCAGATGAAAAGAGAGGTGAAAACCCTTGTCAGCCAGCTTGCGGGCCATTTCAAGCCGTCTGTGTAACGAGGGGGTCAGCCGCTCCCATCTCTCGATAGCCTTTTGAGGTGCCAGCGAAAAACCTATGATGAGATGCTCATGAGCTGACCGGGCTTCAAGATGGCTTAATGCTGCTGATTTCGTCCGGAATTCACAATAGATCCGGTTCTGATTTTTACTTTTTTCTGAAAACCAGGCGATATTTTGTGTAACCCTGTCAAAGGCGGCTCCGTCACAGAGGTCCCCGAAATGGAAAAGTACAGGCATATCCTCTTCTTCTGCCTTTTTTTTCATTTCATCAAAGAGTTCCTCCCTGTTGAGAAAAAGAACGGGAGAAGGGTTTTTAAAATATCCCTGAAGAAAACAATAGAGGCAGTCCATGGGACAATTATATCCGTTAAATGCCGAATAGTGGCGCCATCCCGGCCGCCCGTAATGCTCCGGTTTTGATCGGACCAGCTCCCCCTTCTTCCGGGCGATAAACAGGGCAGAGCAGCCTTCGTTCCTGGGGCTCTGAAAATAGTCCAGATAGGATTTGATGGTAAAGGGCTTATATTCCGAAAAAGCGGTTTCAAACCTTTCTTTTCCCCGGATATCCTCTTCTAAAAAGAGAAACCGTCTGCAACTCTTGGCGGCTGAAGCTGGTCCCTGTATGCCTTTTTCCAGCTTGAGAGACTGGTAAAGCTGATGCCGCCGTGTAAAGGAAAGCCTCTCGTCCCGGCATTTCTCTGCCCACTTTCGTGCTTCCCCGCTTTTTTCAAGAGGAAGGGCCAGCCGCAGGAGAACTTCCATAAGGAGAGAGTCTCCGGCCAGCTCCTGAAGAATAGGAAGATCTTGCTGAAAACGTGTTGCCATCGGCCTGGGATCGATTCCCGGCCCTTCAGGAATATCGACATTATTGTCAGAGACCATCTTATAGAGAAGAACAGGAACCCTGTTTGCCCTTCCCCAGGAAAGAAGGTAATACCCCTCCCTGTCCACAAGGGATCCCCATACATACGCCTTTTCATAGACCCCCGGCTGGAGAAGAGGAAGCGTGATCAGGCGGCTGGAGAGTTTGCCTTGCAAAGGAGCTTCGATATATGGGCCCAGCACCTTCTCATGGCGGAGGTCCGCCATCATTCCACCTGCTGCTGTCAGGACTTCCCCCGGTGCATAGCTTGAGTCCAAGGCTCCACAGAGCCCTGCATTTACGACAATCTGAAATTCATTCTCGCGTGAAAGACCATAGAGGAGATGGGTCATCTCGATTCCGCCCCGGCCCTGGTTTGAATAGAAAAAAAGATCTCCTGCGGGGAGAGACAGACGATATCCCTTCCCTTCGGGGACGGGCCGGAAAAAATCGATAAAGGGCTGAAGTTCACCCCTGTGTTCTGTCAGAACCAGAATAGAAGGTCTCATTCTTCAGGGCGTTCAACAGCCCGCCCGTTGAACCGAGCCATGGCTTTTTCTGGGCCTTCAGTGACCAGGGTGATCAGGGCTTTCCAAGAGAGTTCAAAGATATCGGGAAGGAGAGCCTGTTCATCCGAGGAAAAGGTGTCCAGGACATAATCACGCAAAGGCTCATGTTCCCCCTGTGCTCCGGCGATACCAATGCGTATCCGTGCAAACCGGTCGTTTCCGTTAAAGGCGTTTATGATTGACGTAATCCCGTTATGCCCGCCGCTGGATCCTCCGGGGCGGATTCTGATCTTTCCCAGGGGAAGGGCAGCATCATCATAGGCCACGATGACATCCTCAGGGGCGACCTGTTCTTTTTTCAGACTCCAAACCACGCGCCCTGAAAGGTTCATATAGGTCTGAGGCTTGATAAATGTCAGGGTTTCTCCTTTGATCCTGCCACGGAACCAGACATACTCCGATTCATGTTTTTCGGGGACCTTCAGGTAACGGGAATTGATATAGTCCAAAAAAAGAAACCCGACATTATGCCGGGTTTCTCCATATTCAAGACCGGGGTTTCCAAGCCCGAAGATATACACGCGGATTCGCTCCTACTCTTCCTCTTCTTCTTCCTTCTTAGCTGTAATGACCTCAGGTTCAGCCATAACCTCTTCCTCTTCTTCCTCTTCAGCTTCCACGAGCCGCGGTGCGGCCACATGTGCGATGAGTTCTTCCTTGTCGACTAAAACCTTAAGCGTCTCGTCTTCGATGGCAACATCTTTCACGTGGATACTGTCGCCGATTCCCAAGGCGGAGATATCCACATCGATGTGAGAGGGCAGGCTGGAGGGCAGCGCCTCGATCTCGATCTCCCAAAGATTCTGCTCTAGAA
>JAFGWL010000023.1 GCA_016937175.1 Candidatus Mcinerneyibacteriota bacterium
AACAGGGAAAAGACCGGCCCCTGCCCTGTGGAAGCCCTGGCTGCGGAGATCGAGGACCCTGGGGAAGCCTGGGCGGCGGTGGGGCGTTTTCTGGAAGAGATCAACGCGAAAGGAGAAGCATGAAATACAGAACGATGCCATCTACAGGGGACAAAATATCTGTACTGGGATTCGGCTGCATGCGCTTTCCCAAAAGGGAAGACGGATCCATCGATGAAGAGAAAAGCGAAGCGATGCTCACCGAAGCTGTCAGGAAAGGCGTCAATTACATCGATACGGCCTGGCCCTACCATGAGGGGAAGAGCGAACCTTTCGTGGGGAAAGTCCTTCATGACAACAAGCTGCGTGACAAAGTCTTCCTGGCTACCAAACTCCCCACTTTCCTCATCAAAAAAGAAGAAGATTTCGAAGATTACTTTCAGCAGCAGCTGGAACGTCTGCAAACAGACCATATCGACTACTATCTTGTCCATACATTGAACCGGAGATTATGGAAGAATGCCACAGAGAAGGGGCTTTTCGCTTTTCTCGACAGGGTCAAAGCAGATGGCAGGGCCCGCCATATAGGTTTTTCCTTCCATGACCATATCGATGTCTTCAAGGAGATCGTCGATGCCTACCCCTGGGAATTCTGTCAGATCCAGTACAACTACCTGGACGTCGACTATCAGGCAGGACGCGAGGGGCTTCTCTATGCCCGGGCTAAAGGGCTGGGGGTCATTGTCATGGAGCCGCTGCGGGGGGGAAGCCTTGTCCATAAGCTCCCTTCCGACGTAAAAGCGGCCTGGGACAAGTCATCTGTAAAACGGTCACCGGTGGAATGGGCTCTCAAGTGGGTCTGGAACCATCCCGAAGTGGACCTTCTCCTCAGCGGTATGAGTGAACCGGAGCATGTGACAGAGAACATACGCCTGGCAGGAGAGGCTGAACCCGGAGAGCTAACGGAATCGGAACTGAAATTGGCCGATGAAGCCCGGTCACGGTTTTTGGAAAAACTGAAGGTCAACTGCACTGCCTGCGGATATTGCCTTCCCTGTCCCCACGGGGTTGCGATCCCCTCGGTCTTCGGGATCTACAACGATGCCTCGCTCTTTGAAGATATGGAAGGGGGGCGTGAACGCTACCTCAACTGGATCAAGGAGGAGAACAGAGCCTCGCGCTGCGTAGAATGCGGAGCCTGTGAGAAGGCCTGTCCCCAGCAGATCCCTGTCATACAAAAGTTGAAAGACGTCGTCTCTGTTTTTGAAAACTAAGAGGAGGAGTTAATGATGATAAATACCAAAACTGCGACTCAAATAGGTACCCGGGCCCTGGCCCTTACGATGATACTTGCTTTTTCAGTGGCTGTGCCCTTTTTCTTCCATCTGGCGGGGCTTTCAGGGCATGTCTTTTTGCCCATCTTCACCGTACTGGTCATCGGGGCCTTTTACGTCTCCCCTGCGGTCCTGACAGGGGCAGCTCTTCTGATACCTCTTCTTAACACGGTGATCACAGGGATGCCGGCTCTTGAGCCCCTTCCTATGATGCCTCTTCTCACGGTGGAGATGACCTTCACAGCCCTGGCTGCATCGGTTCTCAGAAAGAAAAAGAGCCTCACGAGGCTTCTTGTCCCCCTGACGCTGGGAAGGCTCATGTCACTCCCCTTTGTCCTCCTGGCTTCCGATCTTTCTTTGTCCTGGTGGCTTAGGCACTACACGGCGGGCCTTCCGGGAATGGCCCTCAATATGGCTCTGGCCGGAACGGTTCTCTTTGTCTTTCCTCCTGCGGGGAAAAGAAGAACTCCGGAAAACCGTTAAGAAGAGGAGCCATGAAGGGCCTTTTTTTTACCTTTGAAGGGGGCGAGGGAGTCGGAAAGACCACACAGTTGAAACGGGCTGCTGCCCGGCTTGAGAAGGAGGGGTATCACGTATTGACTACCCGGGAGCCCGGGGGGACACCTCTGGCCGAAGAGATCCGGGAGATGCTGCTCCGCCCTTCAGGAGAAAACGGCCTCCATGCCAAAACGGAGCTTTTGCTCTACCTTGCCGCCCGGGCTCAGCATTACTATGAAAAGATCCTTCCGGCCCTGGAAAAGGGGAGTATCGTCCTCTGTGACCGTTTTATGGATGCTACCGCCGCTTACCAGGGTTTTGCCCGAGGACTGGGGCTGGAGAAAGTCGAAGAGATGAACAGCTGGATCCTGGAGGGACGAGAACCTGACGGAACGGTTCTTCTTTATACCGATATACGCTCCGGGCTGCAGAGAGAACGGGCTGTCAACCGGTTAAGCCTGGAGCCGGAGGATTTTCATGCCCGTGTCCTTGAAGGTTATCTGGAACTGGCCCGGCGGCATCCCGGGCGGATCCTGGCCCTGGACGTGACCGGACGGACTATAGACGAAGTCAACAGGCTCATCATGGAACGCTTAAGGAAGTGGATGTGAACACCGATTTTTTAATGCTCGAGAAAATGGCACGTGACAAGAGCCTTCCCTCTTCTCTCATCCTGCAGGAACAGAGCCCTGCCAGGCGCCTGGAGGTGGCCCTGGCCATGGCAGCCCTCCTCCAGGGGGATGATCCCGTAAACGGGCCTCCCCAGGGTGTTTTTCTTGTTGAAGCCCGAAGTTCCGGAACCGTCTCTGTGGAAGATATCCAGGAGGGGGCCGGGTTTCTTCTCAAGACCCCCTATGGAAAGGGAAAGAATATCCTTGTCGTGGATGGGGCCGATGCCATGACTCCCGAAGCGGCCAATTCCCTCCTCAAACTTCTCGAAGAGCCGCCGGGCCATGCGGCGATCTTCCTTCTTACGTCAGATGCCGGCGAACTCCTGCCCACCGTCCGCTCCAGATGCACCCTCTTCAGCCTGAGACAGGAGCCTTTTGAGGACTTTTTTAAAAGTTTGAATGAAAAATACCCCCAGGTGACCAGGGAGGAGGCACTCTTCTTCCATCATAACAGAAGCCTTATCACAGAGGACTTCCCTCTGAAGACATTAAGGGAGATGCTGGAAGCCTGGAAAGAACTATTTGAAAAACGGCCCGGCCTGGCAGAGCTTCTGAAGGCGGCAGACAACTTTTACTCGATGGGGGTCTCCTCCCGCTCGGGAGACGACTCCCTTACAGCTTACCGATTGTTCCGGGCGGTCACAGCCTCCCTGTGCCGGGACCTTCTCATCCTGCATGAAAGGAAAGAAGGGCAGCTCATGCGTCCTTCCTGGCTGGAACTCTATAAAAAGGTTGATTTTACGCCCAGGTTTCTTATACTCCTTGAAGAATTGAGCGAATTGCCGTTCAAAGAGAAAATGAATGTCAACAGGAGATTTATTATAACAGAAATTGTTATAAAATTCTGGGATGAGGAGCATTAAAGATGATCGAAGTCGTATCTGTCCAGTTTCAGGACGCCGGGAAAATCTACTATTTTAAGCCTTGTGAAGAGCCTCTGGCTGCAGGGGATTATGTCATCGCTGATACAGAGAAGGGAGAGGCTGTGGGAAAAGTCCTTGCCCCGGCCAGGACTCTCTCTCTGGAAGAGATCGTCCTGCCTCTGAAAAATGTCATCCGCAAGATGACTGCAGGGGACTGGGCTACTCTGAGACAGCTGAAAAGCGAGGAGAAGGAGGCCCTGAGGGTCTGCCAGGAGCTTATCACCCAGCACGGGCTTCCCATGAAGCTCATCGATGCCCGGTATGCCTTTAATAAAAGTTATCTGATGTTCTATTTTTCCTCTGAAGGGCGTGTGGATTTCAGGGCTTTGGTCAAAGACCTGGCCCGGACCTTTAAGACACGCATCGAACTCAGGCAGATAGGAGTCCGTGATGTGGCCAAAAAGCTGGGAGGGGTGGGTATATGCGGACAGCAGCTCTGCTGTTCTACCTGGCTCAGGGAGTTTGACAGTATCTCCATCAAAATGTCCAAAGCCCAATATCTGTCGTTGAACCCCAATAAGATGTCCGGAGTCTGCGGACGGCTGATGTGCTGTCTGCGTTATGAAGAAGAGACCTACAAGAAACTGGCTGAAGCTTTCCCGGATATGGAATCGCGTGTTAAAACACCCCAGGGCCCCGGGAGCGTCAAAAATATCAATATATTTACTGATCAGATCATCGTCCATCTCGACCGGGGCGGGGAAGAGACCTATACCCTCGAAGAGATCAGCCCGGTGAAAGCCGAACCGCTTAAAAACAAAGATGTCGTCATCGACGATAAAGAGAATCACGACAGGGAGGCCGATTCATGAAAAAGAGCTACTATATCACCACACCCCTCTATTATGTGAACAGCAAGCCCCATGTGGGAAGTGCCTATACCACCATCGTTGCCGACGGACTGGCTCGTTTCAAGAGGATGGCCGGCTATGATGTCTTTTATCTCACCGGAACAGACGAACACGGGCTGAAGATCTACCAGGCAGCCAGAGAGAAGGGGCGTGATGTCAAGGAGTTCGTGGATGAAGTAGCAGGACAGTTTATCGATATCTGGAAGAAGCTTGATATCCGCTATGATTATTTCATCCGCACGACAGACCCCGACCATGAACAGTCCGTTCAGGCCTTTTTCAAAAAGCTCATGGATAAAGGGGATATCTATAAGGGACATTACGAAGGGTGGTATTGTGTCCATGACGAGCGCTATTATACGGAAAAAGAGCTGGGGGAGGGCAACCTCTGCCCTGAATGCAAACGGCCTGTCCAGTGGATCAGGGAAGAGAACTACTTTTTCAGGCTCTCGAGTTACCAGGAGGCTCTGATCCGTCACTACGAAGAGCATGAAGATTTCGTCGCGCCCGATTTCAGGCGGAACGAGATGCTCATGCGGCTGAAAAGTGAACCCCTTGAAGACCTGAGCGTGAGTCGTAGTTCGTTTCCCTGGGGCGTGACCATGCCGGGGGATGAGAAACACGTGATCTATGTCTGGTTCGATGCCCTCCTCAACTACATCACGGCCCTGGGTTACGGCAAAGAGGATGACAGCGCCTTCAAAAAGTATTGGCCCGCCGATGTCCATTTCATCGGCAAAGAGATCAACTGGTTCCATTCGGTGATCTGGCCGGCCATGCTGCTGGCGGCTGACATTCCCCTTCCCAGGAAAGTCTTCGCCCACGGATGGCTTACAGTGGACGGAGAGAAGATATCCAAATCCATGGGAAACGCCATCGACCCTGTGGCCATTGCCGAGGAGTACTCCCTGGATGCCCTCAAGTATTATATGTTGCGCGATATCAAATTCGGCCGGGATGGTGATTTTTCAAACGAAAACTTAAAAAAACGGTTCAACTATGACCTGGCCAACGACCTCGGAAACCTGGTCAGCCGGACGGTTCAGATGATCCTCCAATACAGGAACGGGAGAGTCCCGGAAGCCAAAGAGCCTTTTACGGAAGAAGATCTCTCTATTCAGGAGTCGGCCCGCGGCCTTTACCCGTCTGTGGAGCGTTATATCGACGCCTTTGATTTCACCGAGGCCCTGGAGACTATTTGGAAATTTATCCGGAGGACCAATAAATATATCGATGAGACTGAGCCCTGGAAGCTTTTCAAAGAGGGAAACGGGGCGCGCCTGGACAATGTCCTTTTTCACCTGGCTGAAGCTATCCGATTTGCGGCCCTTCTTATCGCCCCCTTTATGGAACTGACGGCCCGAAAGATCTTCGATCAGTTGGGATGCGACCCCGATGAAGAGATGAAGAGGGGGTTCGGAGGCCTCAGCTGGGGAGGCGTCCGGGGAAAGACTGTCCGAAAGGGAGAGATCCTGTTTCCCCGTCTGGAAGACGAGAAGAAAAAAGAAAAGAAGAGCCGGCCGGATAAAGAGCAGAAGAAGCCCCCCGAGGGGATTACCTTCATCACATATGATGATTTCGCCAGGGTCAGCCTCAGGGCAGGGCTTATCGAAAAAGCCGAAGATATTCCCGGAGCCGATAAACTCTATGCCCTGAAAGTCCGCATCGGTCAAGAGACCAGGACGATTGCTGCGGGTATAAAAGCCTGGTACTCCAAAGAGGAGCTCCCGGGCAAACAAGTGGTCGTCGTTGTCAACCTGGAGCCCCGGAAACTGAGGGGTATCGTCTCGGAAGGAATGCTCCTGGCGGCTTCAACAGACAAAGGCCTCTCTCTGGTCACCCTCGACCGGAAAGACGATTTCTTCAACGGCGCTGCGGTGCGCTAAGGGAAGGGGAGAGGTGAATCTAACGGTTTTTCTCCAGGCCAGCGGTGTCTGGGGATATCCCCTTTTGATTTTGTCGGTGATCGCCTTGGCGGCTATTCTGGACCGGTTTATCTTCCATCTCCGCCTGCTGGTGAAAAGGGCCCGGTTTAAGGGACTGGATGCGGCTCTTTTCCTGAGAAAGAATCACTCTCTCAAAGATTATCCTTACGGCGGGATCATTATGGATGAGATCAAGGAGAATGTCGCATCCCTCTCGTTTTTCGATTATGAGCGGGCCCGGGGGATCGTCGCCACGTATCAGGGCCTTTCTGAAAGACGGATGGGCCTCCTGAGTTTTGCTGTGACGGCGGCTCCTCTCCTGGGGATCCTGGGGACCATCAGCGGCATTATCTCTTCTTTCCGGGTCCTGGGAGTCTTTACCCTGGAAAAGAAGGATCTTCTCACTGCCGGCATTTCGGAAGCTCTTCTGACAACAGCGGCAGGGCTGAGCATCGCCATCGTCACGTTAGCTTCGACAGCTCTTATCAGGCGGCTTCAGAAAACAGTCTTTCTCCCCTATGTCACTTTTCTCCGGTTTATGAAAGCAGCGGTCCTGGATGTTCAGGACACTCAGAAAAGGAGAAAAAGGCCCGCCGAAGCCGAATAGCCGCTTCCACGGCTCCAGTAATCCTCAGATTCATAGTCGTCCCACTCCCATGAAAAGGACGTTGCCAAAAAGGGCGCAAGAAAGAAACGCCCTTCAGCGCTGATATTCCATCCTTTGATGGTGACTCCCGCATCAGACGGGGTGATCTCATCAAGAAAAGAGTAGCGTTCGGGATACTCTTTATAAAAATAGTTCACGGCCGGATTGAGATAGAGACGTCCCAGGGAGAGAGAGGCCTCGATGAGGATTCCGTAGCAGTGATAAGTGTCGGCATCCTGTTCTACGAGAGGTTCTATCTCGGCAGGGATAATGGCGGCCATATTGCTGTTTTGTGATTCCCAGTAGAGGCGAGGGGTAAGGGTAAAAGCGGTTCTAAGTGAAAGTTCTGTAGAGAGCGAGAGGCCGAAAAGGTCTGAAGAGGGGGTCAGGAGAGTTCCGGCGTGGCCGGTCTCAAGACGACGTTCTTCCCAGATATGGTGTCTGAAGTAGCCCGAAAGGGTAAGGGAGTCATCCAGGGCGTAATAGTACTGGAAAGAAGCCGATCCCTCGAAGAAACTGTTGGAAGCTGTCTCCAGCCCGTATTTGCTCGACCCTAAGGAGGCTCTCAAAGTCGTCCGGATTCTGGACAGGTCGTCGTAGATGTAGGAAAAAGAGCCTTTGAGGCCGGTCAGGTCTGCCTTTTCCCATTCTGTATAATCACTGAGCCCCCATTCGCCCAGCAGGCGGAGAGTGCTTTGCATGCTGAGAAGCAGATCATAGGAAAGAGAGAGGTTCATAAGAAGCTGGTTTTCGCTTGCTTCCGATGTAAAACCCATATGACTGACAAAAGCCTCGGCCAGGAAGGCGGAGGAGGAGTAGGTAGCGAAAAGAGATTCTTCAAGGAATGCTGAGGAGATTTGCGAAGAATCGCGGTAGATATTTTCGTCGTACCCGTAGGTGACCCCTGTGAGAAGCGAGGCTTCCGCGTGAAGTGCTGTCAGGGATGCCGCCAGAAGAAAGACGAGGATAACGAGTTCTTTTTTCATGAGAGGTCCTCCAGTTGTCGTTTAATGAAAGAGATGGAATAGCCTTCGCGGAAAAGAGAGATGAGACGTTTTTTCCGGGATTCGCTTTTCATCCCAAAATCCCTTCCGTGAAGGGTTTTGATAAGCCCGGTGAGGACGGTGAGGTCCCGACGGGAATAGTTCCTTAAAGCAAAGGCTTCAGCCAGGACTTCCAACTCCTCGGGGGTGGCCTGAAGATAGCCCGCCGCTACGCTGAGAAATCCGTTAAGAGCCTTCAAAAGCTCATCAGAAGCTTCTTTGGCATTGAGGATCCCGGCCAGGGAATCGGCGGAAAGCCCCAGGTCGCTGTAATAAAGGTAATGGGAGATGTCTTGCGCCTGAAAAGAGGAACAGGACTCTTTCAGGCGGTGCAGAAAAGATAGGCGGGAAGTGATGATCCCTTCGATCTCAGCTTCGCGTCTGTGCAGCCTGGCCATACGGATGTAGGTGTCCCAGTAATCCGACTGAAATCCGAGTTCTTTGATACGCTTCTCCACGCTTGGGGGCATCTGCGCTGCAGCCTGAAGCGTCAGGGATAAGAGAAGGGCAAGGAGAGCAAGAAAGCGCATCAACGGCTGTTCCCCGCTCCCGGCTCTTCGCTCCACCTGGGAGACCTGAACTCCCTGCGTTTTTCCACGCTTTCTTTCCGGGCCTCTCGTTTTCTTTCACGGACAACCCAGGCCTTAGCGTATTTTTCTTTGGATGTTTCAGAGCCCCTCTCTTTTTCCATCTTTTCCAGAGACTCACGGGACATCCGGCAAATCCGCTTGAGGGCTCTGATCTCTTCAGACAGGGTATTTGAGCGTTCTGAAAGCCGATGAAGAAGGCCGTCGGCCTTCTCTTCGCTCAAGCCTTTTTCCATAAGCTCGCTTCTGGTATGACGGCGGATCATCTCCGTCTTTTTTTCCAACGTCAGCCCTGAAGCGGGAAGAGTTGAGAAAAAGAGGATAAGGGCGAGAAGAGGGAGATACTGTTTCATATATGTTCCTCCTTTGAACCGTTGACATGGACGAGTGAGACATCTCCTCCGTAAGGGTCTGAGAGTAGGGCCGAACGCGGGTCGGGAACTGCTCCTCCGTCTACCGAGAAGAGATATCTGTAGGAACCGGGTTCCAGTTTCAGTGTTACAGTCCATTCACCGGACTGTGTTTCCGTCATGGGGATACCGGGCTCTCCCCATTGGTTGAAATCACCCAAAAGGGAGACCTGCCGGGCTTCAGGGGCAAAAAGTGTGAAGGTGATACGATGCTCCGGCCCCTGCAGGCTGTGAAAGGGGAAGAAAAGAGTGAAGAAGAGCAGGGTGCTTCCTGCAAAGAGGAGAAGGATGCGAAAGGCCCGGCGCGATGCCCGGTAACGGAAGATACGGTCCATTACCCGGTCCGCTGCCTGGGCGGGGAATCTTTCAGGAGCGTGATGCATGAAGGCCTCCTTTCCAAAAGACCTCTTTGATCTTTTGTCTTATACGGAAAAGGATGATTTTGATATTGGAAGGGCTTTCACCGGTGAGTTGAGAGATCTCCCGGACGGTATAGCCGTCTGAGTAGTAGAGATGGAAGATCTCTTTCTGTCCGTCGGGGAAATCCTCCAGGAACTCATCCAGGCGGCCGGGGAGGGAAGAGGGGAGAGACGTCCGGCTGTCGGGGAGAAGGGAGAGGTCTTTTTCGACGAACTGGGGGCGGGATCTTTTTTTGCGTAATTCACTGTTGACCATATTGAGGGTGATCCGGTAGAGCCAGGAGAAAAATTTGTATTTCGGGTCATATTTTTTCAATTTACGGTAGACGTGGAAAAAGAGGTCCTGAGAAAAGTCCACGGCATCCTCATGGGAGTTGAGGCGTCTGTAAGCCATCCGGTAGACGAGGTCGCCGTATCTGTTCATGATCTCCCGAAAAGATTCCGGGTGCCCTTTCAGAATATAACTTACTACCATACGATCATCCCAATCATGCATTATCAAAATATACCTGATTTTCGCCCTTTCTGCCAGAAAATACGCAAGAATAAGCCAGATGGTTACAGGGAAGTTCCGATTGAAGCAGAAGGGGTTTTCTGCTATAATCATCTCATGCATTACAGGACGCTACTCTATCTGGTCTTAGTGCTTTACGGCCTTGTGGCCTGGCTGATCATCCGGATCGCCTTGAAGAAAAAAAGCGGAGAGACCCTCTATGAATCCATCGTCTTCTACATCTTCCAGGCGGGCTGCGCTTTTGCCCTGGCCTTTCTCTTCCTGCTGGCGACTCTGAAGACCCTTTACCTCTATCTTCCCCTTGTTAATTTTGAATCCATGAGGATCGTCGTCGTGGGGATGCTGGTCACCGCCCTGTCGTTGGCGGCCCTCTCCTATATCAACTACAGGACTCTTAAACAGCTGGGGCAGAAAAAATGAGACTCTTTATCGCCCTTTCCGCGCAGCCCTCCTTTCTGAATGAGATACGGCCGTTTCTCAGCTCAGCGCGCCGGATATGGCCCGGTGTCAAATGGGTCGGCGAAGAGCAGATCCACTTGACTGTCAAATTCCTGGGGGATGCCGGAGATCTCTCCTGTATCATACCCGCTCTGGAAAGGGTCCGTTTTGCACCCTTTGAAGCTGTAACGGAATCCGGCCTGCTTTTTTTAGGTAAGGAGAGGGAGGTGAGGGTCATCGCCTTAAAACTGGACAGCCTTTTGCCTGAGGAGCTTTTCAAAGAAGTGGAAGAGGCCCTCGCGGAGTGCGGTATTCCCCGGGAAACACGCCCCTTTCTCCCTCACATCACCTTGGGACGAATCAAAGAAAAGGTGTCCCGTCGTGAAGCCGAAGCCAGGCTGGCGGGGGCGAGCCCTCTTCCCCGGGCCTCTTATCCCTGTCCGGGAATGAGCCTTTATGAGAGCATCCTCAGAAAAGAGGGGCCTGAATATATCCTGCGCAGAGATTATCCCTTCAGTGAGGGGAGGTAGCTGTGAACATTTTTGATGTCATTGCTCCTGTCCGGATAGACGAAAGCGAGAAGCCCTCCTATTTTAAACAGCCGCTTCCGGGCTTCCCCGACCCGGTGATGAGGGGCGGGATCGCCACCTATCCTGTCTATCTCGATGCCAGGCTCCGGGTTGCCATGGAGCGCCTGATCGAACACCTCTTCCGCTCTTATCAGGATGAGAAGTATCGTTTTCGTTTTGAGTTCCGGTCGGTGAAAAGAAACGACGGAGACCTTTCCTCAGTCCAGGAGTATGATTACAGAAGAGAGCTCTACAAGACCCTGGAAAATATCCTCCATTTCGATGATCGCGGGATGTATCTGAATCTCTTTTTTGTGGCTCTGAGTACGGCCTTTGCCGCTACAGTCAAACGCCATTACGCCAAAGAGGATACAGTCTGGCTCATCAACAATATCGTCTACGATATCCACAGGCAGGTTCTGGCCAAGGCCCTGAAAGCCTTCGAGTTGAAATTCTCTTTTCTCTACAAGAATAATTTTCTCCATATGAACAGAGAGCTTGTGGAGTTTATCATCCGCGACCAGCTGGCTTTTTTCGCTTCCGGGACCGAAACAAGCCCCGAAGATTTTCTCTTTCCCCAGAGCAGTTCCCGGATCAACTCACGATTTCTCATCTCCCGGGAAGCTTACCGGGCCATACGTGAGATGATGAAAAAGACCATGGCTGTCATGTCCAGACAGGCCAGATACGAGTCGCTCTACCTTCGCAAAGGGATCTCGAAAAAAGATATCGAAACGGGGAATGTCGATAACCTGAGAGTCCTGACCTTTCTTCTCCGTAACGACCATCTTCTTGCCCAGCTTTTAAAAAGCAGCTGTCTGAAGGCAGAGCAGGATAAACTCCAGCTCTCCCTTCAGGAGATCCTCTATCTCTATGAAGACATCGTCAAGGCGCGGAAACGTTTTCTGATCCTGAGTCTCATCAGAAAGAAGATCTATCTGGTAGAGGGAAGCCGCGATGTGGAGAAGATGAGTGAAGAGTTTCAGAAAGGAGAACTCTTCTGGTTTTCAGAGAACCATAAAGTACATCTTCAGATCGTCCCGGCGGCTATCTTTTTTCTGGATATCAGGAATTTTTCACAAAGGTCAAAATTCCTTCACCCCGATGAGACCATCCGTCAGCTTCATCTGATCTTTGACCCTATACCCGAAGTCTTCGGGCAATTCACCGGCTATGTGGATAAGATTCTCGGGGACGGGGTCATGGGTGTCTTTAAGGAGGGAGCCGACACCCGCGCCTATGCTCTTGCAGCTATCCGGTCCGGGATCATGATCTTCGAACACTTCCTCTCGGTGCGCCGGGAGACAGACTTCGAGGATATCGGTATCGGCATTCATCTGGGAAATGTCTCCATGGCCCAGCTGGGACAGCTCACCCCCATCGGGGAGACCGTCAATATGGCGGCCCGCCTTTCCAGTTCACAGAAGAGCAGTCCCGAAACCGTATCGGGGGGGATGGACGTGGTTCATGGAGCTACCTACGTCATCGAAGAAAGACTGGGGCGGGGAGAGCGGACGGGAGACGGCCTTAACAGACGAGTATACGTCAGCGGATCCGGCGAACTCTTCAACCGCGGTATCGCCGTAAGCGGCGATGTCTTTGACGCCCTCAAGGATTACTGCCCCATGGAGACTATCGCCGTCAACGATGCCTACTGTTATTTGACCTATGACAGTGTCATCCAACGCAATATCATTTTTCTCATGGCAGGCCGAGCCGAGTTGAAAGGGTTCGGCAAGCAGCGGGTCTTTGAAGTCCTCTGGGATCCCGATTCAGTGGCTCTGGTGAAAAAAAACGGCCGCACCGACCGGATGGGTTCTTTGCTCAAAGAGTGGATGAAAAAGGGGGAGCATGGATCTTAAAACCGTTACTTTCGAAGAGGGAGTCATTTCTGTTTTGGACCAGCGAAAGTTGCCTCTCGAGGAGAAACGGGTCATCATCAGGAGCGTGCGCGATGCCTATGACGCTATCGCTTCCATGGCCGTCCGGGGAGCGCCACTGATCGGAATCGTCGCGGCTTTCGGCGCCTCTCTTTCTCTTTGCGAAACCCGGGAGGAGTGGGAAAATGCTTTCTATGAGGGAACGCGTCTTTTGGCCCGGTCCCGTCCCACAGCCATAAACCTTCATTGGGCTCTCAAACGGGCAGAAAAGGCTTTCGAGAAGGCCCGGTCTTCGGGCCGTGAGGCAGCTTACCGGGCTGTCATAGAGGAAGCCGAAGCTATCCGGCGGGAGGATGCGCTTCTCTGCCGGAAGATCGGAGAAAACCTTCAGCCCTTTATACGTGACGGAGGGCGGTACCTTACCCATTGCAACGCCGGAGCCCTGGCCACAGCTGCTTACGGGACGGCATTGGCCGGCTTCTATGTGGCCCGGGAAGAGAATAAGAAGATCTTTGTCTGGGTGGACGAGACACGGCCCTGGCTTCAGGGATTGAGGCTGACTGCCTGGGAGCTCACCCGGGGGATGATCCCTCACAAGGTGATAGCCGATTCGGCAGCGGCTTTTCTCATCTCACGGGGCGAAGTAGATGCTGTTTTCACCGGAGCTGACAGGATCGCTGCCAACGGAGACACAGCCAATAAGATCGGGACCTATGCTCTCTCTCTGGCCTGCAGGGCCCACGGTATTCCCTTTATCGTCGCGGCGCCCCGTTCGACTCTCGATCCGTCATGTCCCGGCGGAGAGGAGATACCCATCGAAGAGAGGGGCGGAGAAGAGATCACCCGGATCGCCGGGATGGGTGAGATGGCGGAAGAGGCTTACAATCCGGCTTTTGACGTGACTCCCTACGCCAATATTACAGCGATCGTCACCGAGGAGGGAGTATGGAGACCTTAGCTTTCCGGCACCGCCTCTTTTTTCTGGATAGCCTGGAGTGGACGACAGAGACGGCAGAGATCTCGGGTGATGAATACAGGCATATCCGTGTCCTCAGGCCACGCCCCGGCGACAGGGTGGCCCTGACCAACGGGAAAGGGCTTTTCGCCCTCTGCCGGCTGGAGAGTCTGGACAAGGAGCAGTGCCGGGGGGTCATCGAAAAGAAAGAAGACATCCCTCCTTATCCGGCCCGGATAACTCTGGCTTTTGCTCCCACCAAGAGAGACAAATGGGAATGGCTTGTGGAAAAAGCAACAGAAAACGGGGTAATCTCCTTTGTCCCCCTGATCACCCGGAGAAACCGGGAGTACACAAAAGAGTTTTCAGGGAAGGCCGAAAGGTTCGAAAAAATAATCCGCGGTGCCGTGAAACAGTCGAAACGCGCCTGGTTGCCCGCCATGGCTCCGGCTCTGGCCCTGGATAAAGAGATTGATTTTTTCACAAAGTTCGATACCATAGCCCTGATGAATCCCGGAGGACAGGAGTTTCAGGGCTACTCCTGGGAAGGGTGTCGGGATGTCATCATCGTCGTCGGCCCTGAAGGAGGCTGGGAAGAGGAAGAGACCGAAGCTTTCCGGAAGCTGGGAGCCCGGGAATGTGCCCTGGGGCCGTATATTCTGAAGACCGAGACCGCTGCCCTGAAAGCAGCCTTTCTTATCCAGTATCTCTGCGGGGGAGAATGAAACAGTTCGCTCTGGTGACCTTCGGGTGCAAAGTCAATCAATATGAATCGGAAAAGATCCGGTTTTTCCTCAACCGTTACGGATATACCCCTGTGGAGGATTGGCATCAGGCGGATGTCATCATCGTCAATTCCTGTGTAGTCACTCAGAAAAGCGAGCAGAAAAACAGACGCCTGATAAGGAAGATGAAACGTGAAAATCCCAGTGCCAGGATCATCGCCGCAGGGTGTCTTGCAGAGATGGGCCCGGTGGAGGGAGCCGATGAGACTGTGGGGAATCAGGAGAAGATCAACCGGGTCCTGGGACTACTTCAGGCCCGGCAGGATGCCCCCCTGGGTGCTTTCAGCGACAAGACGCGCGCTTTCATAAAAATAGAAGACGGTTGCAACCAATTCTGCTCCTATTGTATCATTCCCCTGACAAGGGGCCGGGAGGCGTATCTCCCCGTGGCGGATATTCTGGACGAGGCCCGCGCCCTGGCTGAGAACGGGTACCGGGAGATCGTCCTCACGGGGATTCACCTGGGGCGGCATCCCGACCTTCTGAAGATTATCCGGGGCGTCATCGCCCTGGAGAAGGTCAGCCGTCTGCGTCTCTCCTCGATTGAGATCATAGAAGTGAAAGAAGAGCTCCTTTGTCTCATGCAAGGACATCCCAAAGTGATGCCTCATCTTCATATCCCGCTGCAGAGCGGAAGCGATAAGGTCCTCAGGGCTATGAACCGCCCTTATTCGGAAGAGGAGATGATCCGGCGCCTGGAGCGGATAAGAAGCTTTCTTCCTGAAGGGGGGCTGACTACCGATATCATCGTAGGGTTTCCGCAGGAGTCTGAAGAAGATATCCGGAAAAGTGAAGAGGTCATACGAAGGTTTGCTTTTCACCGTGTCCATCTCTTTCCCTTTTCTCCACGCCCGGGGACGAAAGCCTTTATCATGGAAGGAAAGCCGGAAAGAGAAGCTGTATCGGAAAGGATGGAGCGCATGGCGGAGGCCGCCCGGGAAGGGCAGAGACGTTTTCTGGAGAAAGTGTCCGGACACCCCACATCCCTCCTTATCGAGAGTGAAATCTCGCCGGGATGTTTTACAGGCTATACACCTGAATATTTACGTGTTACACTATCGGGGAACTATGAGTTGAACACCATTGTGCCTGTCACTGTTGACAGCAGGCTGCAGGCCAGGGAGATCACAGACGTATAAGGGAAGGGAGATGACGATGGAAAAAAATCAAAATATGGACGGAAGCAACGAATTTTATTCCACCCGGCTCCGTGCCGGACGCCGCACCTATTTTTTCAACGTGAAGATGACGAAAAAGGGTGAAAAATATATGGTCCTCAACGAGATACGGAAAAAAGATGACGGAAGCTTCGAAAGGACACGCATTATGATCTTTGAAGAGGACATCTACGGCTTTTTAAACAAATTCAAAGAGACCTTTGACGTGATGACCACAGGCGCCAAAGGGGAAGGAGAGAAAAAATGACTCTGGAAGAGCAGCTTAAGACTGATTTGACCCGGGCCATGAAGGAGAAGGAGGAAGTGAAGACTTCGACCCTGCGTATGCTGATCTCGGATATCCGGTATGCACAGATCGAAAAAAGAGCCCCGCTCACCGATGAGGATATCCAGGCTGTGATCTCCAAAAGTGTGAAAAAACATCAGGATTCCATCGAGATGTATTCAAACGGAGGGCGTGACGACCTGGCTCAGCGTGAAGAAGCGGAGATAGAGATCCTGAAAAGCTATCTTCCCAGACAGCTTTCCCGCAGCGAGATCGCTCAGCTTGTGGAGGAAGCCATTATGCAGACAGGGGCTTCGAGCCGAAAAGAGATGGGAAAAGTGATGCAGGCGCTGATGCCTCAGGTAAAGGGAAAGGCCGACGGGAAGCTTGTGAGCTCCGTGGTACAGGAAAAACTGGCAGAATAATAGGGGAGGAAGCCATGCGTGTCGTTTCAGGAGTCAAGCCCAGCGGAAAGATGCATGTGGGCAACTATCTCGGTGCGGTAAAACGTTTCATCGAATTTCAGAACAGCGCCGAAGAGTCTTTCATCTTCGTCGCAGATTATCATGTCCTCAACACATACCCCGATCCCGCTCATCTGAGAGAGAGCACCATGGACATCCTTCTGGATTACCTGGCTCTGGGGCTGGACCCTGAAAAGACCACCCTTTTTCTCCAGTCTTCTGTCCCCGAAGTGACGGAGCTGACCTTTCTTCTCTCCAATTACACCCCCATGGGCCTCCTGGAGAGGGCGCATGCCTATAAAGATGCTCTCTCCAAAGAAAAGAACATCAACCACGGGATGTTTACCTATCCTGTCCTCATGGCGGCGGATATTTTAGCCTATCATGCCGATTTTGTCCCGGTGGGGCGGGACCAGAAACAGCATATCGAGATCACCCGCGATATCGCCATGCGGTTCAATAACAGATTCGGCGATATCCTCACTGTCCCCGAGCCCTATATCGAAGAGTCTGTGGCCGTGATCCCGGGCACAGACGGACGGAAGATGAGTAAGAGCTACGGGAATACCATCGAGATCTTCAATACACCGAAGATGATGAAGAAACAGGTCATGAACATCGTGACGGATTCCACTCCCATGGAAGAGCCCCTGGATGCCGAATCCTGTAATGTCTTCGCGCTTTACCGCTTTTTTGCCACCCCGGAAGAGTGCCGGGAGATGAAAAAGAAATATGCTTCCTCTACCTTCGGGTACGGACATGCCAAATTAGCCCTTTTTGAAAAAATGAACAAGTACTTCACCCCCTTCAGGGAGAAACGGGAGGAGTTAAAGAGGGATGAGGAGAAGGTCCGGGAGATCCTGCGCAGGGGAGGGGAGAAGGCACGCCGTGAAGCTCAGAAGACTGTTTCCGAAATCCGGAGGGCTGTGGGAATCGTCGAGATCTAGGATTTCCCCCTTTCCCCCTTCGGCAGGGTTTTTCAAGGCACTTTTCCATTCTATACGGTATAAACCTTGCATTTTTTCGCAATACGGATATAATAAAAAAAAAGGAGTGCCGTTTTGCATAGTTTGATTTTATTCCCCACGGGAAACAACATAAAGGCCCTTGTCTTTGAAAAGGCATTCCAATATCTTAGGCAGGTCCTCTCATTTGAATACAGCGGGGCTGTCTCCGACGGCGTAGCCAGGCTGCTGGATCAGGTCGCTGTCCGGAATTTCGATGACATCGTTTTTATCGCCCCTTTTAACGAGACCTTTGTCAAGACTCTGACAGTCAACAAAGTAGAGCGGAAATATCTCAAACAGATCATCATCAACGAATATGAGGATATCCTCCAGCTGAAAGACGATAATTTTATCTGGGATTTTGATGTGGTGGACGATATGGGTCCCGACAAGGAGCATATCATCGTTTCCGGGGTCAAAAAGAAGTATTTTGAAAGGTGGATCCCCCAGCTTACCATCAACAAGCTGGAGCCTACCGTCATCTTCCCGGAGCAGATCTCCCTTCTCAACGGCCATTTTAATTTTGCCGGCTACAGCCCGGTCATCTTTGTGGACCTGGGGAGAAAAAACAGCAATATCATCATCTACGACAAAGAAAAGGATTATTTTCAGATGGATATCCCTGTCGGGGGGAATGACATGATCCGCAATATCAAGGATATATGCGGTGTAGAGTGGGAAGAGGCGGAAAAGATCCTCAAAGGGGAGCAGGAAGTCCCCCGCGGGCCGGGGAAATTCAAGATCATCGCCCCCATTTTGGACCAGATCATCTATGAGATCAAAAGAGCTCTTATCTTCTACGAAAACCGATATAAAGGAGCTCTTTTTCATCAGATCAATATCTCGGGGGGAGTCTCAGCCATCCCCGATATCGCCTGGTATATGAACTATGAACTGGGGATCCGAGTGGTCAAAAACGATTATTTCGCCATGATCAAAAAGAGTTTCAGCGAAGAGGAGGCCCGGCATCTCCGTGAAGGATTCGGAGCCTATGCTTGTATGGTGGGAGGGATGTTCGCCTTATGAACTATTTTTCCATCAACCTATATCCCCAGGGAGAGAAGAACAGACAGAGACGGGTCATCATCCGCCAGATGGACATCATCCATCGGGTTCTGCTTATCAGCGCCCTCTTTCTGACAGCGGTCTACCTATACTTCATCATCAACAGCCTCTCCATCAAATCAAAGATCAACAGAGAGCTTGATTCTCTCAAGGCCGTAGCAGCAGACCAGCGCCTGACCACCCAGGAGAAGGACAATATCCTCTTTATGCTGAGTAAAGAGAAGCATGAAGTGGTCATGGGCTCCTTTTTAAGGGTGGTCAATAAATACCTTATCCGGAACATGTATGTGACGGGGATCCAGTTCAAGCGCCTTCCCTTTGAGCTCCACTTTTCGCTGGAGTTGAAATCGTCCGGTGTTTCCCGCTACAAGGTCAATGATATCGAAGCCATGATCGACAATATCATCAACGATAAAGAGTATAAGCTGAAGATCACCGATGTGGCCGTCCAGGAGATGAATATCCAGAAGGGGAATCTTCTGAACGTTACCATCAACGGGAAAGTGAGGATCTTTGAATAGGACACTCATCGCCCTGATCATCGCCATGTTTATGGCCAATATAATGATCCTCTCCCGGATCAGGGATGATATCAACAGCAAAAAAGGAGAATTGAAACAGCTGAAACAGGAGATCGCCCAGTGGGAGTATGTCCACAACAATGAGGAGCTCCAGAAGATCCTCAACCAGAACAAGATCATCCCCCTCTACTCTTATACAGAAGCTATCAAGGATACCATCTCCCTCTTCCAGCGCCGGGGGATCAGCCTGGGAAGTGTGGATGTCAAGCGTTCCGTAGCCAACTCCGTGGATATCCATATCGAGTTTTCCTGCACCATGGCCTCCTATATCCGGCTTATGGACCTCATCAACAACAATGACAACATCATCGTCGTAGAGGAAGCGGATATGGAGAGCCAGAATGGCTACAACCAATCCTGGAAACTAAAATTAAAGAGGTACTTTAACTTATGAGAAGCAGGATAACCGGGTTCATTATTTTTATCGTCTTTCTCATGGTCTTTATGACCGGAGCCCAGATCTCCAAGGACATTCTCTTTACCCGCTACGAAGTGACTGAGATCAATGAGAACGATCTCTTCATCGACAATGTCAAGGTCCTCCTGGAGCAGATCAAGATCATTCGCGCCAAACGGAAAGAGTTTACAGAGGCAGCCCGGCGTGAGGAACCGGTGAATATCTCCGTCTTCTACATCATGGTCTCTCCGCGTAAAGAAGCTGGTCTCTTCTACAACGGTGCTGAGTGGCTGGTCCATGAAGGGGATCTTGTGGGATCCCGGATCCGTATCGAAGAGATACGTTCAGATGGCATTATCGTAAAACAGGGAGAACGCTCCTATTTCGTTTCCAAATAAAGGGGGATTTATGAAAAAGTTGATTTTATTGCTGATCATTTCCATAAGCGCCATTTCATTACTTTACGGACTGGAAGGGGATCCGAAAATCAGCTTTGAAGCGACCAATGCCCCCGTAACCACCGTTCTGCGCAGCATCGTCCAACAGAACAACCTCAACCTCGTCCTGGGTTCTGCCATTATCGATCAACGGATATCCATCTCTCTCAAAAACGTGACCCTGGAGGTGGCATTGGGCATGATCGCCAAGGCGGGCGGATTCGCTTACGAGCGTATCGGCAATACCATCCTGGTGGACTCTCCTGAGCATATCGGGACACAGTTCACTTCCAAGACCCGGGTCTACCCCCTCAATTATATCAAGGCCGAGGATGTGGCCTCCTCTTTTTCCGGGTTGAAAAATATCGTTATCAACGTGAACCGGTCAGCCAATGCCATCGTCGTATCGGCTACCCCCGAGATGCATATGGAAGTGGCAGCCCTGATCGAGCAGCTGGACCAGGCCCCCAAACAGATCCTCATCCAGGCCCGGCTCATCGAAGTCTCCCTGGACAAGACCCGGGCAGCGGGTATCAACTGGGATAAACTTACCAGCCAGACCTTTATCTTTGCCGAGAACGGGGCGGGACTCTCTTCTGAACCCGGAGTCATCCCCGATGATATGGGGTATATCGGTATCGAGGAGGTCGGGGATTTCGCCCGTCAGATGAAGGTCTTCCAGGCTACCATCGATATGATCATGAACCGGGGCTACGGAAAGATCCTTTCCAATACCAAACTGGTAGCCATGAACAACCAGGAAGCGACCATCCATATCGGTGACATCATCCCTTATGTGGTCAAGACCGAAGAGGGGGAAAACACCAACTATCAGGTGGAGCGCGAAGAGATCGGGATCAAGCTTTCCATTCAGCCGCGTATAGCCGAAGAGGGAAGCATCACCGTCCATGTGAAACCTGAAGTAAGCAATATCTACGGGTGGAAGGGGGAGAACGCCGACATCCCCTGGGTCAAGACAAGGACTGCAGAGACCATGGTCACCGTCAAAGACGGAGAACCCATTATCATCGCCGGCCTCCAGAACGAGACCGAGACCATCGAGCGCAAAGGGCTCTGGCCTCTCTCTGAGATTCCCCTGGTAAAGCTCTTTTTCTCCTACAAGAAGAAGGTCGTCCAGAAGACGGACCTCATCATAGAGATCACTCCTCACATAGTGAGCAACCCCGGGGGGGACGCTGCTGAGATGAACAAAGCCATGGATGAAGCCATCAGCAACGCCCGATGACCGTTATTGACCATTTCATCGGGTCCCGGCTCAGCCTTCTTTTTCTGGCCATAGGAGGGCTGGCGGCAGGATTCCTTCTTTTTATGCCCTTTGCAGGTTTCTGGGTCTCCCTTGTTGCTTACGTTCCCTTCTATCTCATCATCATGTGTGAGATGAAGAGGGGAGCGAGGGTACTAAACCTTTTCGTTTATGGATTTTTCTTTTTTCTTCCCAATATCTACTGGATCTACCGCTTTACGGTCCTGGGGATCTTTCTTGTCATCCTCTATCTGGCCCTGGCTGTGGCTCTTCTTATTCCGGTTGCCCGGATTCTGAGGCGTTTTCACGGAGGAGTGTTTCTTCTTCCGGGGATCTGGGCCCTTATCGAATGGGGGAAGGGGACCGGAGCTCTGGGCTATCCCTGGAATGAACCGGGTAACGCCGCCGTGACCTTTCTGCCGGCAGCCTCAGCAGCCCAATGGGGTGGTGTCCATCTTCTTACCCTGGTGATCCTGATGATCAATTTCCTGGTCGCTAAAGCATTCATAGAGCGTCATAAAGGATATATCAGGGCCGCTGCGGTTCTGCTGGCGGCCCTGCTGCTCTCCCATTTTGCCGCTCCGGGCCCCCTGACAAACGGACAAAGAATCAGAGTGGCCCTGATACAGCCTTCCATAGACCTCTATGCCAAATGGGATGAAGCCTTTATCATGAACAACATGGAGATCTATAAAGGGCTTGCATCACGTGTCAGTGCCGAGACAGACCTTGTCATCTGGCCTGAGACGGCTTTCTCTTCCGGGATACTCTGGTATGAGCCTGAAAAAAAGGCTCTTGTGGATATCATCAAAAGCCAGAAGGGGAGCAGCGCCCACCTGGTGGGGAGCACTCATTATGACAGAAGCGGTGTCTACAATTCCCTCTTCCTCATAGACCATACAGGAAGCTATACCCGCTATGACAAGATCCAGCTTCTGCCTGTAGCCGAGTTCCTCCCGTTTCCAAAGTTTACGTCCTTTCTTATGGACCTCTACCCCATCCAATACACACTCACACGGGGAACCAGGACAGAGCCTTTTGAGATGGGCCCTTTCCGTTTCACGGGAGTGATCTGCTTTGAATCCATTTTCAGCGGATTCGTCAACGCTCTCATGGGCGAGGGAAGTGAGTTCCTTGTCGTAAGTACAAACGACGGATGGTTTGAAGGGACTCTGGCCCCCCTCCATCATCTCCAGATGACCCGCCTGAGAGCCATCGAGCAACAGGCCTATGTGGCCCAATGCGCCAATTCCGGGATATCAGCCATCATCGACAACACCGGCCGGGTGGTCCGTAAGACCGGGATGCGTCAACGCACTGTCCTGGAAGGGGCCCTTTATCCCCGTAAAAAGCCCTCTTTCTATGCGCGTCACGGCCAGCTTCTTTTTCTTGTCTCTCTGTTTCTCTCCTTCTCCCTTCCTCTTTTTCTGGTTCTGATCCGTAAGAAGAGGCGTAGAGAATAGCTCCCCCGGTTGCTGGAAAGCGATTTCCTGTTGCTCCCGGGGGGATTCCCTTGTAAAATGGTTCAAAAAAGAGGCGACAATGGATACTGTTTTTCGAAAAATCACCATGGTAGATCCCTTCGGCCCTGAGATCAGAGGAGATCTGGTTGTCCGGAAAGGGAGGATTGCAGGGATATATCCATGCGGAGAAGCTCCGGAAGCCGAGCGTGAGATCCCGGCTGAGGGGCTGACTGCCTTTCCCGGCGTCATAGACATGCATGCCCACCTGCGTGAGCCGGGAGATAACCCGGAAGATATCGAGAGTGGCACTCGGGCGGCGGTGTCAGGGGGGATTACCACACTTGTGGCCATGGCCAATACCCGTCCGCCCTGCGATTCCCGGCGGGTCTATGAGGAGATCATGTCTGTGGTTGCAACAAAGGCTTCCTGTGAGGTGATCCAGGCTTTTGCCGGGACAACCGGCCTCGAAGGAAGGGAGCTTTCCGGATTTCCTGCTCTTGATTCCCTGAAGGCTGTCTCCGATGACGGTGTCAGTGTGGAAGATTCAGGGCTTCTGAGGGAGGTCTTCCGTCATTGCCGTCAAAAGGGGCTTGTCTACCTCTCCCATGCCGAAGACCTTTCTCTCCGCCGTGATGGGGTCCTCCATGAAGGGGAGAAGAGCCGTGAACTGGGACTGCCGGGCATCCCGGGAGCCGTGGAAGATATCAGGACCTACCGGGACGGGGCGCTGTCCCTTCTGGAAGGGAACAGGCTCCACTTCTGTCATGTCTCCACCGAAGAGAGCCTGGAACTCATCCGACGCTTCAAAAAGTTTACCGATAAAGTAACCTGTGAAGTGACTCCCCACCATTTCACTCTGTGTGATGCCGATATTCCAGGTGATGACGCTCTTTATAAGATGAACCCGCCTCTGCGGAGTGCTGAAGACCGTGAAGCCCTCATCCGTGGGATCCTTGACGGCACCGTCGATGTCATCGCCACAGACCATGCCCCTCATCCTGCTGAAGAGAAGGCCGGAGGTTTTCAGGGGGCGCCCTTCGGGATTACCGGTTTTGAGACCCTGATCCCTCTTTCCATAGAGATCCTCCATTACAAAAACGGAGTCTCTCTGAGCCGTATTGCTCAGCTTCTCTCAGCTAACCCCGCCCGTATCCTGGGCCTTTCCGGCCGCGGCCGCATCGAAAAGGGACAGGAAGCATGGCTCACTGTAGTGGATCTGGCAGGACACAGGGCCCTTACGGCCGAAACCCTGAGGACAAAGGGGAAAAACACCCCCTTTACGGGGCTGTCGCTCAGGGGAGTGCCGCGATTTACCATGATGAAAGAAAAATTATTCGATATCGAAAAGGACAAGTGGTTATGAAAGTCAAAGATGTCGAGGTCAAAGAGAATATTCAGCTTACGGAGAAAGTCTTTCTGTTAAGTGTCTCTGATGCAGAGCTGGCAGCCCTGACCCGCCCGGGACAGTTTTTCAATATCCTTGTCTCAGGACAGCTGGACCCTCTTTTAAGGCGCCCCGTGAGTATCGGGGATGTCCGGGGCGGGACCCTCTACTTTTTCTATAAAGTGGTGGGAAAGGGGACAGAGATCCTCGCTGCAAAGAAGCGGGGGGAGTCCCTAAGCCTTATGGGGCCTCTGGGAAGAGGGTTTTCCCTGGACAAGGGATCAAACATCCTTATCGGAGGAGGCATCGGAGCTGCGCCCCTGGTCTATCTTCTCAGGGCTCTTCTGGAAGAGAAGAGAGAAGCTGTCCTCCATGCCG
>JAFGWL010000024.1 GCA_016937175.1 Candidatus Mcinerneyibacteriota bacterium
GTCTGCCCATGGGGTGTTGTGACATTGATATCATATCCCCGCTCCACAAGGAGAGAAAAGACATCGGGATCCGTATTGAAACGAGCTGCTTTGATAAGGAGATTTTCATCTGCTGCTTCTTCTGTCAGAGAGGCCCCGGCATTGAAGAGAAGAGCGATCATCTCAGCCTTCTGATTATACCGGACTGAAGCCCCGAGAGGATGATGGCCCAGGTTATCAAAGACGTTCACGGGAGCTCCCGCTTCAATAAGCGCAGCAATGACTTCCGGATTTCTGTTGAATTTAATAGCACACATGAGTGGCGTCCATCCCAGCTTGTTTCGAGCTCCCAGATCACTCCCGGCCTCGATGAGGTGCCGGATCATCTGGGGGTCCGTACTGTTCCGGGCTGCTTCCATGAGCAGGGTATTTCCCGTGCTGTCCCGCTCGGTGATATCCAGCCCTTTTTCCAGGAGCCGGATCAGCTGATCCAAATTCCCTTCCCGGGCCACATACCAGGGGTCATTGGCATGGGTATGGACAAGGATACCGGCTGTACCGATCATGACGACAATAAGAAGAAAAATACTATTTTTAACATTCATATCCCCACCACCTCTTTAATATTATAGAGACAATTCCGGAGCTCTTCAACACTAAACGGTTGTAAGGGGAAGCTTTTCTCCCATTTGACTAAAGCAGGACTCTTTTTTATGAAAACAAGGGGAAAAAGTTCAAATGCTTTTTATGACTGTTTTTTATCACTCGCAGGAGAGCATGGCGGCCCAAGATGATATCTTAATTCCGTTTTTCATCGCCATTCCACGGTTTTCATATGTCCGTTCATCAATCCGTTTCAGATATTCCATCCCTTTGTAGACTCCATCTGTCGATTGATAGGAAGAAAAAATCGTATCATGGACAAGGACAAAACAACCCATGAGTGTCCCGATGGCCGGATTTTGCGAGACCCAAGTGGTGCTGTCCATCCCCGCTTTAAAAGGAGTGATCTCATATCTGTTGGAAAAAGTCATTCTCTCCGGACTCCCGATGGCCATAGACCCCTCATTGATCCACTTGCTTTCCCCATGAGTGACAGTGGTCTCCCCGACCAAAGGAAAGGCCTCTCCGTTTTCCGCATAATATGTCCCCCGGGCAACCCATTTCTTTTCTTCGAATAAAAATGTGTGTTTCATCGCTTCTCCTTTGAAAAAATTATAAGAGAAATCGAGATTTTTTCAAGATAGCTTCAAAAAAGAAAGGGGGAAGGGCGAAAAATCAGGGCGGGGGTTGGAGCCCCGCCCGGGTGTGTGGTTGGGTCTGTTCGTGGATGTTGAAGTTCTGTTCAGGGAAACTGAAGGGAGGCTCTGTTGTTTGCCGTTTCCCATAGTGTAAGGCTATGAAGGCGGTATCGGCTGGTCTTGAGCAGAGGTTCCAGCACGTCCGCCATATAAACTAAAAGGTTTTCAGATGTGGGAGAAAAATCAAAAAGGTCATTGAGACAGGTATGATCCAGGCGGTCGACGACAGCTTCCTTGACGATATCCTTCAGCAAAGTATAGTCGATGACCATCCCTTCCTTGTCCGGGGTCCCGATAACGCTGACCTCAAGGGTAAAGGTGTGCCCGTGGAGGGCTTCACACTTTCCTTTGTATTGGGTCAGAAAATGAGCCGCATCAAAGGTAAAGCGCTTTGTGATGATGATCTCCCTCACTGGGAGGCCTCCATCTTTTTGAGATGGAAGGTCATGTCTTTGCCTTTACGTTTCAGCTTGATCTCAAACTCTTTCTCTTCGTCGATGATCTGTCTGAACTGCACAGTATAAGGGGTCGGTTTACCATTGATGGAATAGATGACATCACCGTTCTTGATTCCCTTTCGGCCCCCTTCCGACTCGGGCTCCACGATCTGGACCAGGACTCCCCCGTCGGGGACTTCGAAATACTCGTTCAGCGTGGCAGGAATATTACCCACCATGATCCCGATCTCATCCAGGGCATATCCCATGATCTCCAGCCGGAATAGGTTGACGATAAGGGGGATCTCATTGTAAATGGCCGCATAACGGTCATTCTTCTCGCCGAGGGTGATCTCAAACTGTCTGACTTTTTTATTTCTTTTTATCGTAATGGTGACCTTTTCTCCGGGATACTGAGTGTAGAGGTTCAGCAGGAAATCGGATGCGTCATAAATGGTGTGCTCGTTCCAGCCGATCATGATATCCCCTACAAGGAGTCCTGCTTTGTGAGCCGGGGTATCTTCCTGGACACTGTCAATAAGGACTCCGCGGTCGGTGTCCTTGACAATGATCCCCAGAAACGGGACTTTTGAGTCTTTCTCCTGGGCAGAAAGGCCACCCCAGAAAAAAAGAACCGTCAGTAATACCAGTATCCCTTTTTTCACAGTCATGCTCTCCTTAATAGGCCAGGGCATAGGCCTGTTCTTCCAGCTTGTCCTTTTCGATCTGAAGCTGCAGGGGTTTCCCAGATTTCAGCAGAATGGTTCTGTCCACCGCCTTTTTCCCCATATTTTCGTCCCGGATCTCAGACTGTGATGAAATATCCTCCACCTTCTGGTAGAGATCCGCTACACCGCTTTCATCCAGGCCCATGGGGGCTGTAAACGCCTTGACCGTGACCGGCTGTTCGGGAACGGGGCCCGGCATGGCGACAGTCAGCAGGAGAAGAAGAACGGCCGCGGCGGCAAAGGAACTTCCGGCCACGTAACGGATCCGTCTTTTCCTGGCCAGAGCCTTCTCTTCAAGCAGAAGAGCCTGGAGAAGGTTCTCTTTAAAAATAGGTGGCGGTGTGATAAAATCTTTCATTCTCTTCTTCATCTTTCCTCCTCAAATATGACATCTTTACGAATTTTTTTCAATGCCCGGTGCACTTTGGAGCGCAAGGTCGAAGCATTTTCCTTCTTGATCTCCGCGAGCTCCCGATAGGTCAAATCGTCAAAGTAGATCCCGATCAGCAGATCTCTCTCATCGTCATCCAGCTTGTCGTTCATCACAGCCATGACTTTATTCAGAGTATCCTCTGCTTCAAGGGCCTCCTGCAATTCGTGGGCTTCCTGGAGGACTTCATCGGACTTCAGCAGAAAGTCGTGCTTTTCAACCAGGGAGAGAGGCTTCTTCTGCCGGTACCAATTGATGATCTCATTATTGGCGATGGTGAAGATCCACGTCCCCAGGGCCGCTTTGTCCCGGTTATACGTATGCAGGTTTTTCAACACTTTCATAAAAACACCTGCCGTAATGTCCTCTGCCCGTTCAACATTCATTACACGCCTTAACACGTAAGAATATACCCTCTCAAAGTAGTATTTATAAATCTCTTCAATGTTAAGCGCCTGCACACTAACTTATACGCCCTTTCGTCTGAAAAGTTGCACTTTATCCCCTAAAAAGCGGGGAATATAATCTTCTCCGGCGGATCCGGGATCCTGGACCCATCCGTTTTCAAACCCCAGCTCCGCTATCTTATCAATAATACGCTGATATTCCTCTTTCTTCAAGGGTTCTTTGAGAATCGGGTGCTCTTTGGCTTTCCACACCGGCGTATACTGGCTCATGACACTTACCGGGACATATTTCCCCAAACGCCGGCGGATCTCTTCAAGAAGCCGGAGACTCTCGTCGATGTATCCCGGCAAAACCAGGTGCCGGATGATCACGCCCTCTTCCATGACCCCTTCGGAAGAGAACTTGCCGTATCCGTTAAGTGTGATCATCTGTTCCACGGCCTCCCAGGCGAAGTGCGGATAATCCGCCGATCCCGAAAGCTCTGCGGAAGTCTCCCGGGAGACATATTTGAGGTCGGGGAGAAAGATATCGGCAAAGAGAGCGATCATCTCCACACTTTCACTCGTCTCGTAGCCGTTGGTATTGTAGACCACGGGGATAGTCAGCCCCCGGTCAGCAGCCAGGAGTAAGGCGGGGATGATGAAAGGCAGGTGGGGTGTGGGGGAGACAAGGTTGATATTATGGACTCCGTCTTCATTTTGAAGCCGCAGGAAGATGACGGCAAGCTCCTCAACACTTAATACAACCCCCTTATGCTCCTGGGAGATCTCGTAATTCTGACAGAAAAGACAGGTGAGGTTGCAGCCTGTGAAAAAGACATTGCCCGCACCCTGTGTCCCGCTCACAGGAGGCTCTTCATAGAAAAAAGGCTGGAAAAGAGCCACGGCTGTCTCCGCTCCCACGCCGCATGCTCCCTTGCGGACCCTGCGGTCTGCCTGACACCGGCGCGGGCAGAGGGAGCACTTCTCCAGGTGGCCCTTCAGTTCCGGGAGAAGCGCTTTGAGCCTGTCACGGTTTTGAATATAGCGAGGAATCATCCGCGTTCCTTTCTGGAGAGACGATACCTTTTTTCGAAAAGAAGGGCAAGAGGTAAAGATTAATTAATTATTTACTACAGATTTTATATAATCGCGCCATAAAAGAGTATAATCAATACTATAAAAGGGCTGATCAGGAAAGTCCACTGATAAGACCTGCCGACTGTGTCGGTCATAAACAACAAGCGCCTGAGAGAATTGATATCCCTTCCATTTGAGAATATTGGGTTCATATGCAACTATATTACTATTCGCTGAAGTCTTTTCACCGCATTGGATCTCAAAATAATCAATATAATCTCCTCTGCGGTTTATCTCCTGAGCAAACTCTGTGATACTTTCCCTGCATGCCGGACAAGTCAAGCCAAAAGTTATATAGATAAAAACATAACGAGGCTTTCCCGGCCCGGCTTTCAAAAAGAGATCTAGTTCTTCTATATCCCATTCCTGTTTATGGAAGATGTCGCTAAGCTTAACAGAAAGCTCCTGCATAGCCATCTCTTTATGTACCAACTTTTCCACGATACTCAATTGATTCGCAAAGACAAATGCAGCCAATGCTGTCAAAACAAAAAGAACAGAGAAAAGAATGGGGACTATTTTTTTAAACATCATACTCGAAGATCCGAAGAATCAGCTTATCCTCTTTGCCCCTATCCACGTAGATCAACTCTCCCCGTGGAATCGTCGTCCTCAAGCTTGTCTTAAGCCAGGGAAACCGGTCTGTGTCCAGCCTATCGTCGAGTTTCTTAAGAATTCTCCCATTCCCATCAACAATTATTTTTCCTTGTCCAAAGACATCCATGAAAAAGGTCTCATTTTCACGGTCGGGGATCATATTCAAAATAAGATCTTCAAAGGGAAGATCGATTCTCCCGATCAGGTTCCCGTCACAATCACTGACCAGGATCTTTCCGCCTCCTTCGACCTTCCAGCTGTCTCGCTTGATCTGTTTCATGCTTTTATGGTAAAGCTCCCCGCTCATAAAGATCTTGTCTCCGCTGATGACGAAAACTTCAAACATGGCAAAGGAATTGTGTTTTCGCGGAAGACACTTTTTGATAGGATGGAGGGCTTTATCCAAAATGATAATTCGATAAGTGTCTATTGTTCCACCGCTTTGATTAAAAAGGTAGATCCGTCCTTCATTTTTCCACGCATAATGGATAGTGCTTGAAGACCAGACTGCTGTATCAATCGTGTCTTCAAAGGAAAATCCGTCAGGACTCAAGTAGAAAAGAGAAGCTCTTGAAAGTACCATATCAAAAAGAAGAGCTGTGGAATCATCGATAAATACAGCAGAATTGGCACTGAGTGCTTCTCCCGGGCCTTTGCCGTAGGGAGCCAGCTCTCCCAGGAAACGCCCACTCTCTCGATGCCAGGCGTAAGCACGCATATTGCTTGTTGCGATGATCCCTATGATATATTTTTCCCCTATTATAAAGTCTCGAAAAGGCCAAAGCCCATAGTTTAGATCCAGCTCTATGGTCTCTGTTAACTTCAAGAGATCAAAAAAGGAGTCAGCAGATTGTATCCGTTCCCTTTTTTCCTGAGATAACGGCCGAGATTCATAATCAGGGATCATTTTAGAACAACCTGATAAGATAATAATGAAAAACAAAAATGTTAACTTTAATTTTAGCATAATAGCATTTAGTTCATTCGAATGCACTTGGGCTCAACAGAACATTCAGACATCCCTTCATCCACTGCATAGCAAACTTGCATTTCCCCTTCCCACGACTCATAGCTCCCATATACTTCTTGAAATGAACAAGGCATCCATCCTAACATATATTCCTTATCGAACATGTCTTCAACGATATCAATTGTCCCCCCAATAAAAACAGCTTTCAAAACTTCCTTACAAAACATCCACACCAAAGGAACAGGGCTTGATAAAGAAACTCCCGTCAGCATACAGACCAATAAAACAATCGAAACAACCTTTTTCATATCGACCTCCTTCACAAGAATTTCAATCATTATATATATATATATAATGTCAATAACTTTTTTAAATATCATACTCAAAAATCCGAAGGATCAGCTTTCCTTCTTTGCCCCTGTCCACGTAGATCTTCTTCCCCCGTCTAACACTTGTCTGCAGACTTGTTTTTAGCCAGGGGTATTTTTCTGAAGGCCATCCTTCATCAAACATTTTAAGGATCTCCCCAGCAGTATCCATTATATATGCATTTTTCCCGAGTTGCTGAATATAAAAGGTTTCGTTTTTTGAATCAGGGATTATATCCACGAGAAGCTCTTCAAATGGAAGTTCTATTCTTCCGACAAGATCACCCTCTAAATCACTAACTAACAATTTCCCTCTGCCCTCAACCTGCCAAAGTTCTTCTTTAATGTCTTTAACATTTTTATGATATAGCTCGTCGGTCATAAAAATCCTGTCTCCACTGATGACGTAAGATTCAAACATGGCAAAAGAATTGTGTTTCCGTGGAAGACACTTTTTGATAGGATCAAGGGCTTTATCCAAAATGATAATGCGATAAGTATCTATTGTTCCACCGCTTTGATTAAAAAGGTAGATCCATCCTTCATTTTTCCATGCATAATGAATGGTACCTGAAGACCAGATTGCTGTATCGATCACATCGTCGAAAAAAAAACCATCAGGAGATAAACGGAAAATTGTCGCTCTTGAAAGCCCCATGTCAAAAAGAAGAGCTGTGGAATCATCAATAAACACAGCTGAACTAGTGTTAATTGCTTCTCCCGGGCCTTTACCATAGGGCGTCATTTCTCCCAGGAAACGCCCACTTGACCGGTGCCATGCGTAAGCCCGCATATTGCCTGCCCGGATAATACCTATAATATATTTATCTCCGACAATGATATCGTAAAAAGGCCACAGCTTGTAATCAAGATTCAATTCGATATACTCCGATAAAACGAATAGATCTGATGAAAATTCTGCAGACTCTATCTTTTCTCTCTTATCCTGTGGGACTTGAGTTGCGTTATAAAGAGAAATTTCCCCCGAACATCCTGATAATATGAACACTATGAAAATATATATTTTTAACCGTGCAATCATTTGATGCCCCTTTAACTCCCTGTTGGTATACAATCGCCTAGTACACTACATTCTGACATCCCTTTCTCTTCAACCTCCATGCACCTTGGTGCTATCCCTCTAACAGTTGTACCACTAGGGTATAATGTTACCTCACAAGGATCAAAAACTATCGTGTATTCCTTATCAAACATATCTCCGATAATATCAACAGTTCCTCCGACAAATACGGTTTTCAGAACTTCTTTGAGAAACATCCACAACAAAGGAACAGGGTTTGAAAAAGTAGCTCCCGTCAGCATACAGACCAATAAAACAATCGAAACAACCTTTTTCATATCGACCTCCTAATTAATACCACTAATTTATATATATATAAATATTAATTGTCAAATAAATAATTAACAAATTTTGAATTCCCTCTTCATGTAAAGTGAAGAATGTTTCTCATTGTCCTAGAAATACATAAAAAATAGCTTTTTATAGATGCTGAGAATAGAAAAGTTAAACATCCCTGATAATCCCGTAAGCCTGGTAAAACCTCCTGATCCGGGTGTCAAGGAGAAAGGGCTTGTGCACCTGGAGGAGGTCCACGCCCGTGTAGCTGTTGCCTTCGATAACGCTGAAGCCCTCTTCTCCCAGGACGATGTCCCAGCCCACATAGGGCAGGTAGGGATGAGCTTCCGCTGTTTTGAAGATGATGGAGACCATGGCCTCCCAGTCCGGGATCTTCCGACCGGTAAAGCGTTCTTTTGTGTCCGGATGGTGCTGCATCCACGTGAGCCCTTTCCCCCTGGGATGGACCACCCCTTCACCCAACTCTCCCGTCTCGGGATCCACATGGACACTGAGTCCGCCAAGCTCACAGTTATCCGTGGGCTCTGAAGATTTCGTCCCGATTCGCTGAACCGTCGAGGGGATGAAGGCTTTCCCTGTGTCGGGATCCAGCATGGTCACGATCCTCAATGTGTTGATCGTACGGGGATAAAGAGACGATGCAAAAGCACCCTGGGCGATGAAGTCTGTGGCCAGGTAAGGGGACGTCTCATGGAGGATTTTCCCCAGGAGAGGGCGGGGATCCCTCTTCTCTCCGTTGACAGTGAACGTGTCCCCCTCGCGTTTTAAAAAAATGATCCCGTGCCCGCCTCCGCCTCTCAGGGGTTTCAGCACGAGTCCGTTGACCTCTTTCACATAATCCAGAAGAGCAGAGAGGGAATCCACCTGCCGGTGGCTCTCCAGTGGGAATGTGTGCCCCCTGTCCAAGAGGCAGAGGTTCTGCGGAACGGGGAAACAGCGTCCGAAGACCTTCTCAAAGACGATCTTGTCATCAAGGAAGAGCGCAAAAGAGCCGTTGATCTTCCTTGTACTGAGCCGCTGCCAGTCGGTAAGAAAAGCATCATATCCGTATTTTTTAAAATCATAGATCACATGGGCTTCGCTGAAAAACCCTCTGCGGAGAAGAGCCATCCGTTTCAATAAAGGGACATGCTCTTTGAACTGCAGCTCCTTTTTAATAAAGGCACGCAAACGCCTTAAGTTCTGAAAGCGCTTATCCATTCTCTTCCTCCAACAGGTTCAAGACATCTTTCACCCGTAACTCACAGCTGTCAAAGCGGTTGAACTCTCCGGGCTCAAAGACCCAACTTGTGTTATTATACAGAAAGCGCCCAGGGATCCCATCCACCTTCGTCTGATACGGGTTGATCTTCGAGGCAAAGACAGTATGGAGTTCATTGACCAGGAATTCCCCCTCTTCAGTCTCGAAGAAATCTACGTTCATGGAGCGGAAATTTCCCGCATCACACACTCTTTTGAGAAAATCCAGGGGAGCATCTCCCGGGTGGCCGTAAGCGGCTTTCCCCGACCCGCTGCGAAAGCCCTTTTTATCAGGAAGTTTTTCATGGATGAAGTAGGACTCTCCGATCTTGACTCCCCGCCACTCATGCCTTACCCGGACCGCTTCCTGGAAATAGACATTGTTATACTGAATATCGTCAAAGAGGGGATAGGGGATCCCCAGAGGGCCCCGGGCCCATTTGACAAAGCCTTTGAACCCCAGCCCTGTGCGGGTGAAGAGACGGTCTACAAGACGTCCGGCAGCTCTTCTGTCTTTGATCATACGCACGCCGCCGCCGCCACTTCCAAGGTTAGCCTTAAAAAAGAGAGGGAACCGTGGGCCATCATTAATGAAAGCCAGAGCTTCTTCCCTGTCATAAAAGACATGTGTGGGGGGATGGGGGATGTGATGGATCCTCAGCCAATAGAGAAGGACCCGCTTATTCTCATAGAGCATGATCTCCCGGTAGGAGGGGTAGACCATGCGTTTCATCTCCCGTTCGAGGAAATAGATGCGCTCATCGAACATCTGCTTGTAGACCATCCGTCGGGCTGTGGGACGGCAGAGAAAAGCACTGCACGGACACTCTTCAAGGCGCCGGATCCAGCCATCAGAGATGATATCGATTATTTTGTAGGGAACATCAAGCGCTTCACAGGCATTGACATAGCTCTCATGAAGCCCATCGGGTTCTTTGAGGATTCCAAGCATGATTTTGCTATTTTTTCCCATGTCTCCTCTTTTCTGTCATGATTCTGCGCGAAGCTTCAAACATCCGTCCGTAGTGGTCGGCAAAGGGGGAGGGAGAGGTTCCTGCTTCCTCATGAAGGAGGATGATGAGAGAATGAAAATCATTCACGTCGGGGTACGTTCTCATGCGCCCACGGATCAC
>JAFGWL010000025.1 GCA_016937175.1 Candidatus Mcinerneyibacteriota bacterium
CGACGGCTTCGGCAAAAGCAGCGCAACCGGCATACCCACAGGCCCCACAATTGGCCTGGGGAAGGATCCCTTCCACTTTTTCGATGCGCTCATCCTTTTCAACATAGAAAGCCCTGGAAGCCAGGGCCAGGGCCAGTCCAAGCAGTAATCCTAAAATCCCTAATACGAGTGCAGCTGTCATAAACGCTCCTTAACCGATCTTCATTCCCGAAAAACCCATAAACGCCAGAGACATCAGGGAGGCAGTGATGAAGGTGATGGGAACCCCTTTAAGTGCTGCAGGAATATCCGCAAGTTCCAGTTTTTCCCTGATTCCGGCCATCATCACCAGGGCCAGGGTAAATCCTATCCCGGCGCTCAATCCATTGACCACGGCGCCGATGAAAGAGTACTTTTCAGTGATATTCATGATGGTCACCCCGAGAATGGCACAGTTAGTGGTGATCAGGGGAAGAAAGATCCCCAGAGCCTTGTAGAGGTCGGGAATGGATTTTTGTAAAAACATCTCGATAAACTGGACCAGAGAGGCGATGACCACGATAAAGACTATGGTCTGGAGGTACTGAAGCCCATGCTTGTCCAAAACATACTTCTGAACAGACCAAGTGACTGCAGAAGCTATGGTCATGACAAAGATGACCGCACCTCCCATTCCCAGAGCGGAGTCCAGCTTCTTGGATACTCCCATAAAGGGGCATATCCCTAAAAACTTGATCAAAACAAAGTTATTGATGAAAATAGCTGAAATCGCTATGATGAAGAGTGATCCAAGGGCCATAATACGTCCTCCTAATCCTTTTTGCCTTGTTTCAGCTTATTGATAACAGCGATAATGAGCCCCATGGTCAAAAAAGCCCCCGGAGGGAGGATGAAAAGTCCCATAGGCTCATATCCCGGGACCAGGTCCATTCCGAAGATCTTGTTGGCGCCCAAGATCTCCCTGATGCTTCCGATGAGGACCAGAGCCAGAGTAAAACCAAGCCCCATCCCGATGGCATCCAGAATAGAGTAGTAGATATTGTTTTTAGAAGCGAAAGCCTCTGCACGTCCCAGGATGATGCAGTTGACCACGATCAGAGGAATGAAAAGGCCCAGCGACCGGTTGAGGTCGGGGAAAAACCCCTCCATGACAAACTGGATTATCGTGACAAAGGTCGCGATGACCACGATAAAGATAGGTATACGGACTTTTCCGGGAACTGCTTTCTTGATGAGAGAGATGACGATGTTCGATCCCAGAAGGACAAAAAGAGTCGCTAACCCCATTCCCAGGCCGTTCTGAGCTGAAGAGGTCACAGCCAGAGTGGGACAAAGGCCCAAAAGCATGACTAAGGTGGGGTTTTCCTTTACAAGCCCTTTGCTGATCTCTTTCGCTGACCGTTTCCCCACGGGGATAAACCAATCGAGGACCCGTCTGAAGAAATTCTTCATTTTATGTTTCAATGACATACTACTCCCCCTCTCCCTTCAGTGATTCCCGTGCGATGGCCAGGTATCCTTTATTGACAGCGTCGGTCACCGCTTTGCTGGTGATGGTGGCTGCTGTAATGGCTGAGATCCCGTTTACCCCTTCGGGGACGTCGCCTTTGATGACCTCGATAGCCCCGGCCTTAAGGCCCTGGAATTGGCGGGTAAACCATACAACGGGAGCTCCCGCTTCCTCGACGGTTTCCTGGATACGGGCTCCCAGTCCGGGCGTCTCTTTTTGGGCAATGATCTTGAGTCCGATGAGCGTTCCGTCTTTTTTCAGCCCTGCCATGGCAATGATGGGCATCGGGTCATAACCGTAAGCATAGATTTTGATGACAAAGCCTGTTTCTTCGCCCTCTTTGTCGAGGCCGACCCAGTAGCGGTTCTCGACAGTGTTGTCGATGAGCAAAGAGTCCTTCTTATCCTCCTGCATTTTGACAGGATTAAATTCAGCCGCTTCGGGCAGGACCTCTTTTCTGGCCGCTGCTTCCTGGCTTCTTTGTATCTCTTCGATCATGGGTTTTGTCTTTTCATAAGCCGTATGGAGGACAAAACCGGCAATAAAAGTCACAGCCAAAAGGGCAAATCCGAGTTTTATAAAGTCTTTCATGATTTCACCTCGCCAAAAGAGACAGGGACCGTATAGCGGTCTATCAACGGGACAAAAATATTCATGAGGAGAATGGAATAGGAGACTCCTTCAGGATATCCGCCCCACATCCTTATGGTAAAAGTAAGGACTCCGCAGCCCACGGCAAAGATCCATCGCCCTTTTGCTGTGATGGGTGACGTGACCATATCCGTCGCCATGAAGAAAGCTCCCAGCATCAGCCCTCCTGTAAAGAGGTGGAAGAGCGGTTCCCCTGTGAAGAGTCCGTCGATTCCGCCGAAAGCCCAGGCCAGAAGAGCCACTGTCCCGAGATAGCCGGCCGGGACCCGCCAGTCAGCCAGTTTGGCGACAAGCAGAAAGAGTCCGCCGATGAGAAGGAAGAGAGCCGTGGTCTCGCCCAGACAGCCCCCTACTTTTCCAAGAAAAGCATTGATGACACTTTCCCCTGAGAAAAGCTCTCCGATGACGTGGCGGGCCTGATCTTCGAGGCCGGGATCATTCAACGCCGCCCTGGCTGTCTTCAGGGCGTTCAGGGGTGTCGCCGATGTCACCGAATCGAGGAATTTGACCACTGCCGGGTCGGCTGCAGCCTGGGAAGCGGCCGGATTAAGAGACAAAAAACCATTTGCCGGGGCAGACCACCCCGAAGTCATATCGGCAGGATAAGAGGCCATGAGAAAAGCCCTCCCAGCCAGAGCCGGGTTGAAGATGTTATATCCCAGCCCCCCGAAAAGCTGCTTGGCGACAATAATGGCAAAAGCGCTGCCCAGAGCCACTTTCCACAGGGCAATCGTCGGCGGGACATTGAAGGCTACAAGAAGGCCGGTCAGAAAAGCGCTTCCATCATAAAGAGTGATCTTTTTCTTGAAAAGGAGCTGCATGAAGGCTTCTGAGACGAGAGCCCCTCCCACAGCAGCCAGGCTTACCCAGACAGTCGTCATTCCGAAAAGGAATACCGTATGGATATAAGCAGGCAGGAGTGCTGCGATGACCAGCCACATCACTTTTGTGACGGAAATGTTCTTTTTGATATGGGGCGATGTCGCAACATAAAATTTCTCAGCCATTATTTCGCCTCCTCTTTCTTTGCTCTTTCGCGAGCCGAGATCTTACGTAAAGCCCCTTTTCCGAGGCGGACATACTGGACAAGGGGGATTCGGGACGGACATACATAGGCACAGCTCCCGCATTCGATACAGGAATTGATATTCATCTCGCCGGCCTCCTCAAAACGCTTGTTTTTGACCAATGTCACAAGCTGAGTCGGAAGGAGCTTCATGGGGCAGACGCTCACACAGGCCCCGCAGGAGATGCACGGGCTTTCTTCATATCCCGGCAGCTGTTTTCTGGTAAAAAGAAGGATCCCGGATGTTCCCTTGATCACAGGCAGCTGCCTGGCGGTAACCTGGGCGAACCCCATCATGGGACCGCCTGAAATAAGGCAACCGGCTTCTTCCTTCATCCCTCCTGCTTCATCGATCAGGCGCTCATAAGTATCACCGATACGGGTGATGAAATTGGCTGTATCCTTCATCCCCTCACCTGAAACAGTGACAGCCCTTTCGATAAGGGGCTTCCCTTCATAGACAGCTTCATAGACTGCAAAGGCTGTTCCCACGTTCTGGACGATGATCCCCACATCCAGGGGCAACCCTCCGGCTGGTACTTTCCTCCGTGTCAGAGAATCAATAAGCTGCTTTTCAGCTCCCTGGGGGTATTTCGTCTTGACCAGGGCGACTTTGAGTTCTTTATAAGGCGCACAGGCCTCTTTCATCTTTTCATAGGCTTCGGGTTTATTATGCTCGATCCCGACGATCCCCGTTTCGGCCCCGGTATTCTTCACCATGAGAAGGAGCCCCAGTGCGATCTTACGGCTCTCCTCCTGCATCAACCGGTCATCACAGGTAAGATAGGGCTCACATTCGGCTCCGTTGAGGATCACTGTGTCGACTTTTTTCCAGGAGGGAGGAGATAGCTTCACATGGGTGGGAAAGGTAGCCCCACCCAATCCCACTATTCCCATCTCTGCGACAATCTTCAGGAAGTCCTCCCGGCCACAGGTTTCGACGGTGTACGTGGGGTATTCAAAAAAACGGTCTTCTCCGGACCGTTCTATCACCACAGCCGTTCCCCTTCCCGCCACCGGATGGGGAAATTCTCCTATTCCGATGACTTTCCCTGTCACAGAAGAGTGTATGTTCGCTGATATGGTCCCGGCGGCCTCGGCGATCTTCTGGCCCGTCAGGACTTCGTCCCCCACCTGAACAACAGCTTTGGCCGGAGCCCCGATATGCTGTGAAAGCGGGATGATGACTTTATCCGGCAATGACAGCCGCTTCAAAGGCTTATGCTCTGATAACGCTTTTCCCTCAGGGGGATGGATGCCTCCCTTGAACGTCAACACAAAGAACCTCCTTGATCTCAGATACCTTTTTCTATGCCTACCACTTGCAGTTTTTGGGACCCTTCAGGGGCCCGGACGAGGACTTTGTCACCGATCTTCTTCCCGATAAGGACACTTCCGATGGGTGATTCATCCGATATCTTATGTTTGGAATAATCGGCATCGTCAGAGCCTACGATCACATAGCTCATCTCCTCTTCTGTGGTCAGATCCACAAGGCGTACACGGGCACCGACGACGACGACATCATCCCTGAATTTGCTTTCATCATAAATACGGGCGTATTGGAGCCGCTCCTGGAGCTCCGAGATCCTAGCCTCGATCAGCCCCTGTTTGTCTTTCGCTGTCGCGTACTCCGCGTTCTCGCTCAGATCCCCCAGGGCACGGGCTTCCTGAATGGCTTTGATGATCGCCGGCCGCTCTACTTTTTTTAAACGGTCCAGCTCTTCAGCCAATTCCTGATATTTTTCTTTTGAGATATGGACTTCTTTCATGAGACGCAATCCTCCTGAACGTTATTGTATTTATCCCGAGACGGGATCATCAACCTGCAAAATTATAACCGGTATAATTCATTCGTCAACACAACTCATCTATCATACAAGAACCGTTTGACCTTCTTGGTAGGTGTTTTTTCGAATGGCTCCGGCTGGATCTCTATCCGTTTGATCTGTGAATAAGAGGGCAAAGCTTGATTAACAAAGAGACGGTTCTCTTCCATTCTTTCCTTGAGAAAGGATTCCAGGTCCGTTCCGTCCAAGTCAAGAGCGTCCAACTCATCATAATCGGGATAGACCAGAGCCATCAGTCCTCCGTCTCGCTCCAGGACCAATGATTCCAGGACAAAAGGAAGGTTGTTGACCTTGTTCTCCACTTCTTCAGGATAGATATTCTGTCCTGAAGCTCCCAGGATCATATTCTTGCTTCTTCCCTTGATATAGAGATATCCCTCTTTGTCCATGAGAGCCAAATCACCTGTATGAAGCCATCCTTCTTCATCGATGGCCTCTTCCGTGGCGGCTGTATTTCTGTAATATCCAAGCATCGCATTGTCCCCTTTGACCAGGATTTCTCCCGGGATCTCGTCAGGCCTGGGGGAATCCACACGGGCAGCGCAATAGTCCATGGCCTTCCCCACCGATCCATGGGGATGTTTATCCCAGGGAGCATAAGAGATAAGCGGGCCGCATTCTGTCATGCCGTAGCCCACACTCAGAGGAAATTTTATCTTTTTAAAAAACCGTTCCACTTGTGGATTGAGAGGAGCCCCACCGACGATGACTTCAAGGAAATTGTTCCCGAAGGATCTGTAAAGAGACTTTTTAATCTTCTTGTAGATCAGTTCACGGGTTACGGGGACAGAAGCAAGCACTTTCACAGCCCCTTTTCCCAGGGCAGGCTGTATCCTTTTTCGGTAGATCTTCTCAATGATCAGTGGAACCATATTGACCAGGCGCGGTTTTATCTCTGCAAAAGCTTTAAGAAGTATTTTCGGTGATGGTATAGTTGGCAGGAAAGTTATATGACATCCCCTGGATAAGGGGAAAAGCAGGTCTATGGTACACCCATAGGCGTGGGCAAGGGGCAAAAAAGAAAGGATGTTATCCCCCGGATCAAGGGGCATGTTCTCCCGTGAATAGCGGACATTGACCGTCAGGCTCCTGTAGGGAATCATGACTCCTTTGGAAAGGCCCGATGTCCCGGATGTGTATACGATGGCAGCACAGTCGTCAGGCCGGACGGATTCCCAGGGGAGGGAAAAGCCTCCGGAAGAGAGATTCTTCAGCTCCTCCCGGAACGTATCTCTTAAATGTTCAAGGTCTTTTTTCCCGCCGGGGATCCGGCTCAAAAGGACATCGAAGGAATCCAGGGAAAAAACAGCTTTGAGGTTTTTCAATGAATTTTCATCTATCTTCTCATACATCGAGTCAGCGACGAAAAAGAGGATGGAATCTGAATGATTCACGATATGCTGGACATCCTCAGGGTGAAAATCCGGAAGGATAGGGACCACCACAGCTCCGTAGGACAAAGCAGAGAGGTAGACGTAAGCCCAATGGACGCAATTCCTGCCCAGAAGGGCGATCTTATCGCCTTTTTTGATATCGAATTTCTCGAATAATGCGTGAAAAAGTTTCATCTCACGCCCGAGATCGCCATAAGTCACGCTAATGCCCTGGTAGTCTGAAAAAGCCGGGCGTCCCCAATTCTGACGGATCACAGCCTCATATTCCTGAATTAAATGTTCCATACTTCTCCTTTCCCCGTAGCTTATTTTACAGTAAATCAGCTTTATCTCAATATATTTTTTGTTTTCAGAGGGGTTAACTTTTGGGTTGACAAAGAAAGGGGTATCCAGTAATATACCCGTGCCTGACGGCGGGGTGTGGCGCAGCCCGGTAGCGCACCTGCCTTGGGAGCAGGTGGTCGGAGGTTCAAATCCTCTCACCCCGATGAATTCCCGGAGCAAATGCGTCCGTAGCTCAGCCGGATAGAGCACCAGACTTCTAATCTGGGGGTCACAGGTTCGAATCCTGTCGGACGTGCTTAATCAGGTCACTATATCATACGGTGGGTGTAGCTCAGCTGGTAGAGCAACGGATTGTGGCTCCGTTGGTCGTGGGTTCAAGTCCCATCATCCACCCTGGCCCCATAGCTCAGTTGGTAGAGCAGCTGACTCTTAATCAGCGGGTCGTAGGTTCGAGTCCTACTGGGGTCATAAAAAAAAGGCGCTTAAAGCGCCTTTTTTATTGTTTCTGGAGTTCCTCCCCTGTCTTGGGGTCTGTTGCCAATCCGGCGATCATACTTTTGAGATATTCGATCTTGACACCGTCTGCGATCCTCAGAACCACTTTTTCATCCTCGATCTTGACGATAGTCCCGTAAAGCCCGGCATTCGTCAGGACTTTATCCCCGGGATTAAGCTGATTCAGCATCTCCTGATGTCTTTTCCTCTGTTTCTTCTGGGGTACGATGAGAATCAGGTAAAAGACCAGGAAAAAGGCCAGAATGGGTAAAAGCCCGATAATGGGGTTTTGCCCCCCGGCAGCCTGTGCAGTCAGCATTCCGATAATCAGTGTATTCATTTTTTATCCTCCTTGGTTTGATGGTGTATGGTGATTTCAAGAGTGCCCTCTTCATATCCTTTCAGCTCTTTTAAAAAACCTTTCACAGTCTCCCGGAAAAGGGACTGAACAAACGGCATCAGGGTGAGCTCTTTTGCGTTGACGGTGACGGTGACGCTCTTCTCTTTCTCCTGTACCGGACAGACTCGGCCCTTCTTTCCGATCCCCCGACAGTAGAAATCAAGGCAATCGGATCCGCAGAGTCCGCAATCTAGCCCTGCCGGAAACGGCGGAAGGCTTTCGATAAGGCGGTCGACAGCAGCCAGGGTCTCCTCCCCCAGGCCTTTTAAACACTTCTCCCCCTTCTTCGGTTCCCGCTTGTCAGGATTCAGGGAAAAACAGGCCAAAAGGACCCCCTTTTCTTCGTCCGGGTTCTCTTTTTCTCCGCACCAGATACGGGGAAGCCCGGATTCCTTAAAACCTTCGACGATGAGAAGATCATAACGGCCCAGTGCTTTTCTGATGAGGTCCATCAGCCCTTCTGTCATCGTGAGGGTATCTGTCAGGCCGTTTCGGAAAAGAATGGCTTCCCGGGCTCCTGCAACAAGAAACCGTTCTCCGTCATCCTTCCCGGTAAGGCCGAGTTCTCCGTGGATGTTCTTAATGACCGCGCACGATTTTCCTCTTTTTACGGCCCTGGCGACAATGGCCTGAGCCAAAGCCGTCTTTCCGCTCTTTTTATATCCCGCCAGTTGTAGGACCTTCATATCATTCGACTGCAGCGATCATCTCGATCTCGACACGGGCTCCCAAAGGAAGCGCAGCGACCTGAAAAGCGCTTCTGGCCGGAGGCCCTTCCCGGAAAAAGGAGGCATAGACTTCGTTGACTGCTGCAAAATCTTTTATATCGGTCAGAAAGACAGTAGCTTTGACCACCTTGTCGAGAGACGTCCCCGCCGCTTCCAGGATGGCCCGTACATTCTCGAGGCACTGCCTGGTCTCTTCTTTGACCCCCCCCTCGACGAATTTTCCTGTTCCGGGGTCCATAGGTAATTGACCCGATGTAAAGACAAAACCCCCGCTGACCACGGCCTGGCTGTAAGGGCCCACTGCTCCCGGAGCTTTGTCTGTCTTAATGATCTTTTTCATATCTCCTCCTTTTCGATCTCTTTCCGATAACGCTCTTTTTCACTGTAAAGACATCCACAATACTGTTGGCGGTAATAACCCCGTCGTTTCGACTCTTCGATTCCGTAAGCCCACCCTTCCCGGAAATCCCGGTAAAGAAACTTTTTTTTATATTTCCCGGCAGCCGCTTCCCCCTGCCTGCAGATCTCTTTATGGTTTTGGAATTTACTGTAGAGGAGAGAAGACGTAAAAAAATCAAAATCTCCCTTTTTGGCCACAGCTGCCGTCTTTTCCAGCCTCATATTATAACATAGGGGACAGCGGACTTCTTCCCTGTAGGCCGTACGCCTGATAAACTCTTCCATGGGGTATCCCCCAGCCTGTATCAGTTGAAGACCCTCTTCTTTTGAAAACTGCAGGACGCTGTCCAGCCGTTTTTTATACTCCGTAAAGGGATGGATGTTGGGGTTAAACCAGAACCCATAGACATCATATCCATCCTCCCTCAAAAGCTTCAGAGGGAACAGGGCACAGGGGGCGCAACATATGTGAAGCAATACTTTAGGTTTCGTCATATCCTGAAAACAGTCCCTTTTTCATTTCTCTTCCCAGAACTTCATAAGCCAGCGGTGTGGCACACCTTCCCCGGGGTGTTCTTTGGACAAACCCTGACCTCAGAAGAAAAGGCTCATATAGGTCTTCGATGGTATCTTTCTCCTCCCCTACCATGACAGCGAGGGTATCCAGCCCCACGGGGCCACCTTCAAACCGGTCGATCAGGGCTGTAAGGATCTCACGGTCCATCTTTTCCAGCCCGTGTCCGTCGATATGCAGCATCCGGAAAGAATCTTCTAAAAGTTCCCCGTCGATGACACCGTTGTTCCGGACTTCGGCAAAGTCCCTGACCCTTTTGAGAAGGCGATTGGCCACCCTGGGGGTAAATCGGGACCTCCTGGCGATCTCCCGGGCAGGGCCCTCCTGAATACGGACATTCAGGATCTCAGCCGATCTTTTGATGATCGTCGTGATCTCCTCGATTCCGTAGAATTCCAGGCGTTCCATGACGCCGAACCGGTCTCTCAGAGGCGAGGTCAGCAGGCCTGCCCGGGTTGTGGCTCCCACCAGGGTAAAAGGCTGAAGGGGTATGCGGATATTCCGCGCTCCCGGCCCCTTTCCGATGATGATATCAAGTTCGAAATCCTCCATGGCTGAGTAGAGGATCTCTTCCACACTCCTGCTGAGCCGGTGGATCTCGTCGACAAAGAGGATGTCGTGAGCTTCAAGATTAGTCAGGATGGCGGCAAGATCCCCTGGCTTTGTGAGGACAGGGCCTGATGATATTTTTATATTGACCCCCATCTCACGGGCCATGATAAAGGCCAGTGTGGTCTTCCCCAGTCCCGGAGGCCCGTAAAAAAGAGTATGGTCTATGGGCTCCTGACGCTGGCTGGCAGCCTGGATATAGACCTTCAGCTTCTGTCTTAATTCACCCTGTCCGATGAAATCGTCAAGCCGCTGGGGCCTGAGGCTCTGTTCTGTCTCTCTCTCTTCAGAATGGAGCTGAGGATCTGTAAAACGGTCTTCCATCTCATCCCTTTCCCATATAACGCAAGGCTCTGCGGATGAGCTCTTCAGTCGTAAGCTTTTCCACCGAATCCCGTATGATCTCGGCCAGGGCCGCCCTGATATGAGCCACAGGGAACTGTAGGTTCCTCAAAGCCTCCAGGGCTTCAGCCATAGCCTTGTCTTCTGCTTCCCGGGGCCCTTCTGCAGCAGCATATTCCTTCACCTTTTCACGGAGTTCCACAATAAGCCTTTCAGCTGTTTTTTTCCCGATTCCCGAAAGTGAAGAGAGGAACACCAGGTCGCCTTCTGCAATGGCTGCAGCAATATCCTGAAACGCAGCCTGGTCCATGATCTTCAAGGCTCCGCGGGGGCCTATCCCCGAAACGGTGATCAGGGTCATGAAAAAATCACGCCCTCCTTCATCTAAGAAACCGAAAAGCGAAGATTCGTCTTCCCGGATATGGTGGTAGACATGGATCAGCAGGGGTTCTCCCTGAGGGGGGAGTCCCTTCATCGCCGGCCCGGCCATATAGACCTTGTATCCCACTCCTCCTACATCGATAATGACCCCGTCCTCCTGACGGTCCCACAAAAACCCGTTCAGAAAAGTAATCATGTGAACCTCGTCATCGTCCGTTTGTTCATATGGCAGATAGCTGCTGCCACAGCATCATAAGCATCGAAGGGATGCTCCTTTTCCGGAACCCCCGTGAGAAGCGAGACCATTTTCGAGACCTGCTCTTTGAGAGCTGTCCCGGTTCCCACTAAAGCCATTTTGATCTCCTTGGGTGAATATCCGAATACCGGGATACCGTACTGTGCAAAAGCGAGAAGAACCCCGCCCCTCACCTGGCCCACGGCAATGGCCGACCGGGCGTTTTTAGCAAAAAAGAGCTCCTCCACCGCCGCCTCTTCAGGCTGATAGAGGCCGCACAATCTTGAGACGGTTTCATGGACATGCAGGATCTTTTCTTCATCTTTCAACCCTTTGTCCGGAGTGATCACTCCGAACTGACAGACACGGAAACGGGATCCGTTCTTCTCCACAAGGGCAAATCCCGTGTTGTTGACACCGGGATCGATGCCGAAAACAAGCATTATTCTCCGGCCAGTTTTTCCATAATGGCATCGTCGATATCAAAATTAGCGTAGACGTTCTGCACGTCATCATTATCTTCCAGCATATCCATCATTTTCAAGACTTTCTTGGCCCCGTTCTCATCCAGGGAGACGGTGTTTTTGGGGATCATAGTCAGGGTAGAGTCCTGAAGCTGAAGGCCTGCTTCTTCCAGGGCACGCGCGGCTTCGATAAAAGCCGATGGATCACAGTAGAGTTCGAAATTCTCTCCGGCATCCTGGATATCATCGACTCCGGCTTCTATGGCCATTTCTGTGAGTTTCTCCTCACTCACGGCCTCTTTCGGGACGACGATCATCCCTTTTTTATCGAACATCCAGGCCACAGAGCCGTTTTCCCCGAGATTCCCCCCGGCTTTAGAAAGAATATATCTCATTTCAGCAACGGTTCGGTTTTTGTTGTCCGTCATCGCTTCGATAAAAACGGCGACACCTTCGGGTCCGTATCCTTCATAGGTCACCTCTTCATAGACAACGCCGGGGAGTTCCCCTGTCCCCTTTTGAACGGCTCTTTCGATATTATCTTTGGGCATATTGCTGGCTTTGGCTTTGTCCACGGCCATCCTTAGCCGGGGATTGCTGGCGAGGTCCCCTCCACCCAACCGGGCAGCAACGGTGATCTCTTTAATGATCTTTGTGAAGACTTTCCCGCGGGCGGCATCGGCTTTTCCTTTTTTATGTTTGATTGTGCTCCATTTATTATGACCTGACATGCGAAACCTCCTCTGGTTGTTTTTCCATAAATATACCATAACTGAAGCACAATGCAAATAATTTCACGTTCTGGGGCCTCACTTGACAGCTTGAAGAAGGGCAGTTACCATATCCATTATGCTTTTTAAAGGTGCGCTCCTTTCGGCCCCCATGGCCTCTGTCACAGATGTTGTTTTCCGTGAGATATGTGAGTTCTACGGAGGGGCCGATTACTATATCACAGAAATGATCAGTGCCCCGGCGCTTTTGAAACAGGGGCCCCTCGAAACCTATTACTGCAACTTTTCCCCCGCTCCCGAAAAGACCATCGCTCAACTGGTCGGGGGGCGGGTTTCCGACCTTATCAGCGCAGCGGAGCTTCTTCTGTCCCGCGCTCCTCAGCTTGCCGGAATCGATATCAATATGGGGTGCTCCGCACCGCTGATCATGAAAAAAAGGGCGGGATTGGCCTGGATGTCCCGGCTTGATGAACTCCCCGGCCTTCTTAACGGGCTCCGGGATATGACAAGAGGCAAATCCCTCTCTCTGAAATTCAGGATCGGGTTAACAGATGATGAAGAGGCTCTCATGGCGTTTTTAGAAAGGGTCATCCCCGGGCTGCCCGACTTTGTGACATTTCACGGCCGGACTAAAAAGGACAAATTCAGCAGGAATGTCCGCTGGGACCTCTTTGATAAGGTCAGAGAGGCCTGCCCCTTTCCTGTTGTGGCGAACGGAGACATCTCATCTCTCTATCGGTTCTCGGCCCTTCACCGTCTCCATGACCCACATGCCGTCATGATGGGACGAAGTGCAGCTCAGTCTCCCTGGCTCTTTTCCGAACTAAAGGCTTATATGGAGAACCCCGGCACGGTGAAGACACCCTGCCTTTCCCGCTCTGTGGATTTCAGCTCCTATGTCTCCCTGTTTACGGGACGTCTCTTTTCTCTTGTGCCTGAGCCCCTCAGAAAATCACGCGTAGAGCACTTCGCCCGATACCTCTCCCCCAACCTCTTCTGGGGAAATCATCTTTTAAACCGTGTCTCTGCAGCCCGGACGGCAGAAGAAGCAGCCTCCTTTATGTCTGAATATTTTATAAAACATCCCGAAGAGAAAATCAAGACATGGTCCTATTGAAATAAAAAAAAGGCCGGGGAGATCTCCCCGGCCTTTGTCCGTCAAAGGCTTTCTTTGATAATGGAGACTGCTTTATCGATGTCAGCTTTTGTGACATCCAGAAACGGCCTGAAGCGGATCGATTTCTGTCCGCAAGGCAGAGCGATGAGTCCCTTTTCGAAAAGAGTCTCTTTAAAGGCATCACGTTTTTCCGAGTTCTCCAGATCAAAGGCGATCATAAGCCCTTTTCCCCTGATATTGCTGACAGTTCCTTCGAACTGACGCAGTTCATTGATGATATATTCTCCCATCTCAGCAGCATGCTCCACAAGTCTGTCCTCTTTGATGATCTCCAGGTAACGGGTCGCTCTGACCATATCGGTCAGATTGCCGCCCCATGTGGAATTGATGCGGGAGGCTTCCTTGAAGACGTTGTTTTCCACTTCATCGATACGAGGCCCGGCGAAGATACCACACACCTGCATCTTTTTCCCGAAACTGATGATATCGGGTTGAATATCATAATGCTCATGGGCCCACATCTTTCCGGTGATCCCCAGCCCGGACTGGACTTCATCGAGGATAAAGAGGATATCATTATCACGACAGATCTTCTGCAGAGCCTGCATAAACTCAGGACGGAAATGGTTGTCCCCTCCTTCACCCTGAATGGGTTCGATAAGGATGGCCGCATAATCATCTGCGTCTTTCCGTACAAGGTCCATGATCATGGAGAGAGCCTTCTCTTCGCTTCTTTTCACTTCTTCAAGATGCTCTTCCAGGGGGAAGATCATCTTGGGGTTCGGGATCCTGGGCCAGTCGAATTTCGGGAAGTATTTTGTCTTCCTGGAATCGAACGTGTTGGTGACCGTGAGAGTATACCCGGTACGTCCATGGAAGGCCTGTTCGAAATGGATGATCTTCAATCCCTTTTCTTCTTTATACCCTTTTTCGAAATTTTTCCTGACTTTCCAATCGAAGGCTGTCTTCATGGCGTTTTCTACGGCCAGTGCCCCGCCGGAAACAAAAAACTGATACTTCATATAAGAGGGCATTGCGACGGAGGCGACAGTCCTGGTAAAGGCAGCCATCTCAGGAGTATAGATGTCGCTGTTTGACGGATTGGAGATCGCGACTCTCTCGATATGATCCAGAAAGTCGGGATCTGTCATCTTGGGATGATTGTGTCCCAAAGGCTGAGAGGCAAAAAATGAGAAGAAATCGAGATATTCTCTCTCATGTTTGGCATCGTAGAGATAACTTCCATGGCTTTTCCTGATATCGTAGACCATATCGAACCCGTCGGCCAACATATGCTCTCCGATAATCTTGTGGACATCCTTCGGCAAGATCTTTTCCATATATTAATCCTCCTTATTTTGCCTTTTGTTACACGGATTCTACTTGTTTAAAAAATAGTGTCAAGGGGAATCACCCCTATTTCCTTTCTTTCAGAAATACAATGAGAAATTCTGTTAATCGTACCATATCATCAAGGTAGATGTATTCTTTGGAGCTGTGTACATCTTCCATGCCAATACTGAGGACTACGCTCTCTAATCCTTTGTAGTTAAAGATATTCGCATCGCTCCCCCCTTTACACCGTACAAGGCTTTGGGGCCTTCCCAAACTATTCCCGGCATTCTGAAGGGCAATGATCAGAGGGCTTTTAGGGTCGTTTTGATAGGGTTTGTATTTTTCCTTTACCGTGACGTCTATGGCCATCCCCGGAAACTCCTTTTCTGTCTCTTTGGCCGCCTCCAGGGCTTTCCGGACTATAACGTCCATTTTCCCCTCCCGGAAGGAACGTATCTCGCCTCTTATACGGGTCCTTTCAGGGACGATGTTAACGGCCTCCCCGCCCTCGATCAACCCTATGTTGAAGACACTCTCCTCGTCCACGGTGCCTGTCTTCATCTTTCGGATCAGAGAGGCTGCACCGAGGATGGCATTGACTCCCTCATCGATGGCCCAGCCTGCATGGGAGGCTTTCCCTGTGATATCAAAGATGATATCACGGGCCCCTACAGCGGCGTATCCGATCTTCTCAGTCCCGGACATGTCCAGAACCAGGGCTTCTTTTGATGAAAAACGGGTGATATCCATGAGGGAAGCCCCCAGAAGGCCTGTCTCCTCAGAAATGGAGAGGGCTATCTCTATGGGAGGATGGGCAAACCCCTCTTCACGGGCTGCCCGAAGGAGTTCAAAGATGACGGCGATGGCTGCTTTATCATCAGCTCCCAGAATATGAGTCCCATCACCGGTGATCTTTCCTTCTGACAATCCGGGTTCCAGGGAAACGGTCGGCGTGACTGTATCTGTATGGGCAGAGAGAAGAATAGTTTTCCGGGCCGGGTCTCCGGAGAAAAAAGCATAGATATTCCCGCCATCGGAGCCAATAGGGCCGCCTTCCCCGGGATCATACTCTACTCTGGCTCCCAGAGCTTCCAGACGGTGGATAATATGAGTATTGATCATGTTTTCATGGCCGGAGGGAGACGGGATCTTCACCATCTCCCTGAAATCCTGAAAAAGGCGCTCTCTGATCATTTGAGAAGGGATTCGATCTTGTCCAGTCCCTCTTTGATCTCTTCCAGGGATGTCGCATAGGAGAGACGTAAAAATCCTTCAGCCCCGAAAGCAGTACCGCTGACAGCTGCCACGCTGGATTTCTCAAGAAGGTATTCGACCAGCTCATCGGCGCCCCTCATCCCCATCTTTTCTACCGCTTCTCTGATCTCCGGAAAGACATAAAAGGCTCCTGATGGTTTTTTACAATGGATCCCGGGGATGGTATTAAGCCTTTCGACCATATAATCACGCCGTTCTTCGAAAGCGGCCCTCATATACTCGATATCGCTTCCGTCGCCCTGGATAGCAGCCAGAGAGGCATACTGAGCGATGGAATTAGGGCATGAGGTGATCTGCCCCTGAAGCATGGCCATCTTTTTGATGATCCATTCGGGGCCGGCCACATAACCGATGCGCCACCCGGTCATGGCATAGGCTTTGGAGACGCCATTGATGACGATGGTCTTTTCAGGGAGGTATTTAGCGATGGAATAGTGTTTTTTACTGTCGTAGATCAATTTTTCATAGATCTCATCCGAAATGACCCAGATGCTTCTTTCACGGCAGAATCTGGCCAGTTCTTTGATGAATTTTTTAGTATAGACAGCTCCGGTGGGGTTGTTAGGTGTGTTAAGCAGGATCAGACGTGTCTTGGCGGTGACAGAAGCTTCAATATCCTCCATGCGAGGCTCAAAATGGTTTTCGGCATGGCAGGGAACGATGACTGACCGTGCTTCGGCAGTCTTGATCTGTTCTGTGTAGGAGACCCAGTAGGGCGCAAAGACAATAGCCTCATCATCCGGGTTCAGAATGGTAAACACGGCATTCCAGAGGGCATGCTTAGCTCCCGAGGAGATAAGGATATTTTTTCTCGTATATCCTTTGAGTCCGTTGTCATGTTCCAGTTTTCGGATAACGGCATCCTTGAGTTCGGGGATCCCGGAAGCTGTAGTATACCGGGTCTTTCCGTTATTCAAAGCCTCAATGGCTGCCTGTTTGATGTAATCAGGCGTGTCAAAGTCAGGCTCTCCCGCGCCGAAAGAGAGGACCTTCACCCCCATAGCTTTAAGTTCGTTCACGCGTTGGGTCACTTTCAACGTGGGCGATTCAGACAGAGATCCGACAATCTCAGAAAAAGGCATATCTCATCATCTCCTCTGTTAACTGTTCAGCAGCGCCAAACATACGGTATTGACAATATCATCCACACTGCATCCCCTTGAGAGATCATTGAAGGGGCGTTTCAATCCCTGGATAACAGGGCCGACTGCTTCGGCTCCCGCCAGCCTCTGGACGAGTTTATATCCGATGTTCCCGGCTTCAAGGGAGGGAAAGATCAGGCAATTGGCCTTTCCGGCCACAGGAGAGCCGGGAGCTTTTTTTGCGCCCACAAAATCGACCAGAGCGGCATCGGCCTGAAGTTCGCCGTCATAGGCGAATCCGGCATTCCGCTCCCGAAGGATATCAACGGCCCGGACGACTTTGTCCGCCCTCTCATGGGAAGCGCTGCCTTTGGTCGAAAAACTCATCAAAGCCACCTTGGGCTCAGTCTTTAAAAGGTTTCTTGTCGTTTCGGCTGACGCTACGGCGATATCAGCCAGCTGCTCAGGCGTCGGGTCCGGGACCACAGCGCAATCTCCCAAGACAAGAAGCCCCTCCTCTCCGAAACTCTTCTCTTTGAGGACCATGACAAAGACAGATGAGACAGTCTTCATGCCCTCTTTCAACCCCACAGCCTGAAGGGCTGCTCTCAACACGTCCCCGGTGGTGTGCTCAGCTCCGGCCACAGCCGCGTCTACATCCCCTTCACTCAAGAGCATGGCGGCATAATAGAGAGGGTCTTTCAGGGCTTCAGCAGCTTCTGCCTCTGTCAGTCCCTTTTTTTTGCGCTTTTCATAGAATTTCAGGATAAATGCGTCTCTCTTTTCATGTGTCAGGGGATCCACAATGGCCGCCTTATCCAGCGAGACACCTCTCTTTTCCAGTTCAGGGGCCACATCAGCTTCACGGCCCACCAGGACTACCTTCCTGACAAGGTTATCTCTGATCAACAGGGCAGCTGCATCCAAGGTACGCGGATCTCCACTTTCCGGGAGGCAGATGACCCCTTGCTTTAAAGCCCCTTCTTTTCTTATCTTTGCGATGAAATCCATAGTCACATCCGCTTAATCAAGAAGGTGCAGGCAGAGGCCGCTGCGAAGTTTTGGTTCGAACCATGTGGATTTGGGCGGCATGACTTTCCCTGCATCCGCCACAGACATCAACTGAATGATCGATGTGGGGAAGAGAGCAAAGGCCACGGCATATTCTCCGGAGTCCACCAGACTTTCCAGTTCCTTCATCCCTCTGATGCCTCCGACAAAATCAATCCTTTTATCCTTCCTTGGATCTCCGATGCCCAAGACCGGGGAAAGAAAGTTGTTCTGGAGGATGGCCACATCAAGAGACCCTATGGGGTCTTCTGCATTGAAAGTGCCCTCCCGGGCCGTAAGGGAATACCACTCCCCCTTTAAATAGGCCGAAAAACGGTGAATGCCGGTGGGCCTGGCCTCATCTCCTCTTTTCGAAATCTTCTCGACAGTAAAGGACTCTTCCAGAGCGTTCAAGAACTCTTCAGCAGAGAGTCCGTTAAGATCTTTGACTACTCTGTTATAATCCATGATATTCATCTGATCATGAGGGAATATCACCGAAAGAAAGTAGTTGTACTCCTCCTGTCCGGAATGGGCCTTATTCTCTTTTCTTTTGATCTCTCTTACCCGGGTGGCGGCTGCCGAACGGTGATGGCCGTCGGCCACATAAAGGACAGGGATCTGGCTGAATTCTTTCCTGATCGTTTCAATGGATTCTCTGTCATCTACGACCCAGAAGGTATGATGCACTTCAGCAAGGTCTCGAGAAATAAAATCGTAGACAGGCTTATTTTCCCGGGCATAACGGCTGACAAAGGAGTCCAGGGATTCCCGGGCTGAATAAGTGAGGAAAACAGGCCCAGTATTGGCATTCAGGCTATAGACATGACGGGTCCTGTCATCTTCCTTGTCCTGACGGGTAAATTCGTGTTTTTTGATGATATCCTTTTCATAATCATCGACAGAAGCTGCTGTTACAAGCCCTGTCTGGACATGATCCCCCATCTGCTGTCTGTAGATATAATAACAGGGTGATCCGTCCTGTTTCAGCCATCCCTTTTCCATAAATCTTTTAAGATTCTCCGCAGCTTTCTCATAGACGGCATCGTCATAAAGATCAATATCCACGGGCAGGTCTACTTCTGGTTTGGTTATGTGAAGGAAAGAATACTCATTCCCCTGGACCATCCGCCGTGCTTCAACGGAATTGATGACATCATAGGGAGGAGAAGCGATCTTTTCCACCAGTTTTTCGAGGGGCCTGACTCCCCGGAAAGGCCTGACATCTGCCATAACGAACTCCTTTCTTCTATAGAAAAAACCTATACATGTCCTTAAAGGGATGATATCCATAAGAGGTGTTCTGTCAATGGAATTGTCTTTTAAGTGAAGAAAATCAGCGTTTTCCCTTATCCTTTACCTTCATCTTATGCTGAACAAAACGAAGGACGATAAAGATGATCAGTGAGACATAGATCATGATTACGGAAATGGGTTTCGAGTATTGGAGCCCGAAGGACGTGAACCGTTCATAGATCATCACCGGGGCAGTCATAGGATGATAAGCCAGAATAACTACAGCTCCGAACTCGCTCAATCCGCGGGCCCACATCATGATCATCCCCGAAAGGATGTCTGAAAACGAACAGGGAAGAACTACTCGCCGGAAAGCCTGAAACCGCGTAGCGCCCAGATTCTGAGCCACATATTCGAGGTGGACATCGACCTTTTTGAACCCCTCTTTGGCGCTGTTGACCAGGTAGGAAAAACTGACAAAAAACATTCCCAGAATGACACCCATTGCTGTGTCCACAAACTCGATCCCGAAGAGAGCAAAAAATTTGCCAAAGATAAACCGGCTGCCGTAGATACTCAGAAGTGCTATCCCCGCTGCAGAATGGGGAAACATGACGGGAATGTCGACGATGGCTTCTATGACGCCCTTCCCCCAGAAATCGTTTCTGGCCAGAAGATAGGCGGCCGGGATCCCGAAGAGAAGCCCGAAGAGGGTGGCATAGAATGAGGCCTCAAGGGTAAAGAAAATGGATCGTACAATATCCTTGTCCTGAAAGACATATTCGATCAAACCCGGTGAGAGGGAGACGAGCATATTGACTATGGGAGCTGCGACAAGGATGAGTAGGATGACAAAAAGCCCTTTGAGCATCAGACTGAATACCCGGTTTTTCATACGCCGTACACCCCCACTGCATTGGATTTGAAGATGAAATAGATCTCTTTCCCTGTTTCCAGCTCCATTTCATGGAAGGAGCGCCTGGTCAAAAGGGAGACCAGCCTGATACCGGCCTCGACACCCACCTTGACACCCAGGTTATGATAGATGACAGAGTGGATACGGCCTTTGAAACAGTTTCGGGCACTTGAAGCGGTCACAGCTTCATGGCTGAGGATGATGTCTTCCGGCGGGATATGGACCAGATATTCATGTCTATCCTCCAATCCCTCCTTATAAAGGCAGAAATCTCCTTTACATAAAAGAGACCGTTGTGCATCATAGACCATCTTAAAGAGATTGTCCTTGCGGATCAGCTGTCCGATCTCTTCTCCTGCAGGGCGGTTCATGACCTCTTCCACAGTCCCCAGCTGTTTCAGTTCCCCCTGGATTATCACTCCGATCTTGTCAGAGAGGAAAAGAGCCTCTTCAATATCGTGTGTAACGTGAAGGACCGTCAGCTTTTTTTCTCTGTGGATCCGCCTGAGCTCCTGCATGATCTCCCATTTGGTGATGGCATCCAGGGCAGACAGAGGCTCGTCCAGCAGAAGAAGCGGACGCTCGGGGACAAGGGCCCGGGCCAGGGCCACCCGCTGTTTCTCCCCTCCGGAAAGATTCTGGATACTTCGTCCCAGAAGATCGGATATTCTCAGAAAGGCCGCTGTCTCCCCTACTTTTTTCTCAATGAGTTTTTTGGGCATTTTTTTAATGGAAAGAGGGAAGGCTATATTGTCGAAGACGTTTCTGTGAGGGAAAAGATAGAGATTCTGATAGACGATCCCCACCGGCCGGTCCTGAAGCGGGACACGGTTCATCGCCTTTCCCTGGATGAAGACCTCCCCTGATAGGGGACGGTTGATCCCGATCACTGTATCCAGGATCATGGTCTTTCCTGACCCGGTGGGCCCCACCATGGTCAGATACTCTCCTTCCGACAGAGTGAACGAGATATCCTGTAGGTGAAACTGCCCCTTCTTCAGTGAGATATTCTTCAGATCCAGCATAGCTCTCCTATATGTTTATGTGTATACATCGATAGTAGCGGGGAAGCGGTTGTCAATCAAGCTTAAAAGAGATTAACGTGCCCGGGAAAAGATTTTTTCCCGGGCCTTAAGATCAGTATTGTGTCCGGACTGTAAACGTAAAAGTCCTCTCCTCATCCGGATTCAAAGGGACAGCGAAAACGATTTCCCGGGCATCTTCACTCTTTGGTTTGATCTCATATTGGATGAGCTTCTCCCTGGGAGACCGATGGTAGGAGGCATAGACAGTCTCCTTGCTCTCTTTTCTGTTTTTCAGCATGACCTGGTACTGGATATCATAAGTATCTTTACGGACCTTTTCCCGTTTCAGGACCACTGCTTCGCCCAGTATGTCAAAGGAATCCCCTATGCGAACGGAGATCCTTTCATTCTTCGGTGTATGGCTGATCCGGTCGTTTCCGACAAATTGAAGATTTCCTGAGGAATCATTCTTGTAGACTGAAAGGATCCCTGCAGGAAGCGCCATTCCCATGGCATTCTCCTTGGTGTTCATAAACTCGACTGTCACGTTGACCTTTTTATTGTATTCAGCGATCATGTATTTTAATCTTTTTTCTGTCTTGATGGAGAGAGGAGAAAAAAACGGGATCTCCTTTTTCTGCCGCGGAGCGATTGAGACATCACGGGCAATAGAGTAGAGATGGTATTCCATCATCCCCTCTTCACTGACCTCTGTATCAGCCATGGCCATCTCTTCGACCATCCCCATCCCCTTGAGTCGGGAAACCGGGCGGTTCTCAGTAAGGCGCTGTACATCCCCCGCCATGAGCTGAAGCCTGACATCAGTGAACTCCTTGCCTGATTCATTGGTCATGGTGATCCATGAATTGAGGATTCCCTCTGTCTCATCGTCATTCAGGATGAGATTATACTTGGCGGACCAGCGCATCCCGTTGAGAAGATAGCTCAGCCGGAATTTTTCTCTCCCCTGGACAGGGCTTTTCATCATCCATGAGAGTGTGGGGCGTACCATGATCTCCCCGCTCTTCTCAAAGGAAAAGCGAAAGATCTGGTCTCCCCTGATGGACTGGATCTCACCCTGGACATCGAGAAGAAGCGAAGAGCCGTCATAATTGAGAAGAGTCCCGCGGATCTCATCTCCTTTGAGAGTCACGACGGTGATCTTTTTTCCCAGTTGTTTTTTGAAAAGTTGGGAAGAATTTATCAGGTCGTAATCATAATTCTGCTCATAGACGACGATTCCCTTGTTATCTAACGGGTAGATGGTGATCGAACCGGTATCCAGCGTCTCCGGCACTTCGGGAAGAGAGTAGATGTGGACCCCTTTTTTCATCTCAAATCGGACCTCTTCTCCATAAAGGGCATACCCGCTGTTGTAAACGGTCAGATTTCGGGCAGAAGCCCATGACAGAAGCACGAGAAACAAAATGATGATAAACGAAGACTTTTTCCTCATAACGGCCTCCTTTTCATGATGTTTGATTATACCGTCTCAGGAAATTTCTTCAACAGTTAAAAAAAGCCCGGGGAATCCCCCGGGCTTAGAAGCTGGTGAGCGGATTTGAACCGCTGACCGACGGTTTACGAAACCGTTGCTCTACCACTGAGCCACACCAGCTTACAGACGCTCCAGTTCCATGGTAAAATGGCGCAGAATGGGTGCTTCTTTTACTATCTTCAAACCATTTTTGATGGACTCTCGCCGCTCGAAGACATTCCCCAGGGCTGCAGCCGTATAATCCATATGATTATTGGTATAAACCCTTCGGGGGATAGCTAAACGCAGGAGTTCCAGCTTGGGATAACGGTCTTTTCCTGTCTCAGGGTCCCGGTCTGCCAGAAGAGTGCCGATCTCCACTCCGCGCACCCCCCCCTCGATGTAAAGCTCTACAGCAAGGAGCTGGGCGGTATATTCTGCCTGTGGAATATGGGGGAAAAACCTTTTTGCGTCAACAAAAACCGCATGTCCGCCGAAGGGCTCCTGGACAGGGATCCCCAGGGCTTTGCACTTTTCTCCCAGATATGCTACCTGGCCGATCCGGCTCTCAAGATAATCGAACTCTGTGCTCTCATCAAGTCCCTGGGCTAAAGCACCCAGGTCCCGGCCGGCCAACCCACCGTAGGTCAGGTAGCCTTCAAACATGATGTTGAAGACAGAAGCTTTCTTTTTGAGTTCTTCATCGCGGAAACCCACCATTCCGCCGATATTGGCGATAGCATCTTTTTTGGCGCTCATGGTGAATCCGTCTACATGGGAAAACATCTCCCTGACGATCTCTTTGATACTTTTGGAAGAATATCCCTCTTCCCGTACTTTTATGAAATAGGCATTTTCAGCAAAACGGGCCGCGTCAAAGAAGAGCGGGACCTTGTAACGGCGGCAGAGTTCAGCTGTTTCGCGGATATTTCTCATGGAGACCGGCTGCCCTCCCGCAGAGTTACATGTCACAGTGAGGATAACAAGGGGGATCTTTTCGGTGCTGTTTGATTTCAAAACCGTTTCAAGTTTTTCCAGGTCGATATTCCCTTTAAAGGGATGGCTGACTGTCGTGTCAAAGGCTTCATCTATGGTACAGTCTACCGCCCTGGCTTTCCTGAACTCGATATGCCCCTTTGTCGTATCGAAGTGGGCATTTCCGGGTACGATATCTCCCTCTTTGAGTAGTGCCGAAAAAAGGACATTCTCTGCTGCCCGTCCCTGGTGGGTGGGCAGGAAATAGGGCATCCCCAGGATCTCTTCCACCCGCTCCTTCAGTTTGTAATAAGAACGGGCCCCGGCGTAACTCTCATCTCCTGTCATGATCTCGGCCCATTGCCGGTCACTCATGGCGTTGGTTCCCGAGTCGGTGAGGAGGTCTATGAAAACATAATCACTTTTCAGGTTAAAAAGGTTATATCTGGCCTCACGGATCCATCTCTTTCTCTCATCCGTCGTGGATCTCCGGATCATCTCGACTGTCTTAATCCGATATGGTTCAGCATAAGGTAGTTTCATACAGCCTCCTTTGCAGGGACATTATATAAAAAAGGCATTGAGAATGCAACCTGTTTTTTTAATATTTGAATTTGATCTTAAAATCGATATTATAGGTGAAATCCCCCTCCTCTTCTGCAGCGCCTGTCTGGAGAGAGAGGTTTTTGTTGAAATAGTAGATAAAGTCAAAACGCCTTGAATCCCCGCTGAGGATCTCGTCCTGATAACTTAAATAGAGGTTACTTCTGATATATTTTCCTATCTGAAGGTCCAGATAGGGATCTTCTGCCGTGAGAATATTACCGCGAACCGAAAAGGAGTCCACCCATTGGCTCTCGCGTAAAGGGGAAAAGAGTTTATTCTGAAGATAGTCTGTGGCCAGTTCCCCGACCTTCTGGGCAACGGCATCTTCTCCTGCCATGTCATAGGCGGGCCTGTTAAACGTCAGAAGTGATATGATATCCTCCCGTGTAAGGGTCGGGTCATCGGCGCTGAGCCGGACGACGGGATTCTGAATATCCCCTGTGACATCCAACTCTATCCGAATCCTTTCTTTGTATATGACATATGTTTCAGCAGTTACATCGATAGACGGAAGTACTTCCGGAGAGTTTGAAAAGGCGAGGACAGCATCCCGGACCTGAAACGGGACATTGAGAAATCGGACTGTTCCTTTCAGAGTCTGGATCGACCCTGAAAAAAAGACCTGATCCGTCTTTCTTTCCCTTTTGTAGTAAAAATCAGTCGAGAGCTCCAGGTTGGCCATGCTGTTTTTCAGCCAGACATTATTGTCAGCCAGGATATGAACGTTCATATCCATCCCTTTGATCTCCAAAAAATCCCTTGCGGCGAACATCTCCCCGAACTCCCCCGCAACGAGCCCGTTATCCACGCGGACTTCCCCCGACATGGCGGTGTGTCCGTCCACTGTTTTCAGGGTTATCTCACCGCTTCCCATTCCGCTGAAATACCATAAGTGATTGATGACAGCATCCTCAAAGGAGATCCTAAAATCAAAACTGAGATCATAGATAAAATCCTTAATCTTACCGGAAAAGAAGAATTTGCCCCCTTCGCCCACATCTCCACGGAACATATTGATAGTGATCCGGTTGTCGCGTATAAGTGCATCACCACGGAGATTGTGGATGAAGACATCTCCGAGGCCGAAGATGATAAGCTGTGTCTCCTCAAGAGCTACATTGGCGTCAAGATGGAACCTTCCGTCATAGAGCAGATGGACAGGGCCGGAGAAATAACCCGATGTGACAGAGGCATCCGGTGTCGCCAGGTTGACAAGGTAAGCCGAATGGACTTTTTTTAAATCGCCTTCCAGTTCAAAGGAATCAAGGACGAAAGGGTTTCCGTCCCGCCCGAGAAGGGCCCTTCCTTTAAGGAGATTGGTCTCTCCCGAAACATCAAAAGAAAGTTCTGTGACCTTTATCTCGTTTTTCTCCATATGCCAGTCAAGAGAGATATTCTCATAAGACATAGTCTCAAAATCAGAGAGCTGGACTTCCACTGAAGGGGAAGCTACCCTGATCTCCGGACTCCGGCCTGGTTTCTCCACAGTCTCCAGGGAAACCTTTCCACTGATGTCAGGGAGGATCCGGAAGAGGCCGTTCAGTTCTTTCAGGTCCAGGGTTCCCTGCAGGTCTACATTCGAATCTTCCCAGGCCCGGTCGAAAGAGAGTGATAAGTAGGCTTCCGACGCTTTGTGCTTGATATAAAAACCGTTTATGTCGGCTTTCCCCCCTTTCAGAGTCGCTTCATCCACTCCGAAGTGAAGAGACTCTCCGCCGATCTCCACCTTATTTTCCATATCCTGTATACGCCACCTTCCCTCTCGATGACTGGCAGAGAAGTCAAAAGTAGCAGCAGCACTCTCTTTTATGAGAAAGCGTGAGTTCCTGACGGACAGAAGAGTACCCTTGTCTTCCAGAAAGAGGTCCATCTTCCCGGATGGTGACAAGGCCTTCCCCTTAAGGGAAAGGCCCGAATAGAAAAGATTCGCCGTCATCTTCTCTCCGGCGGAAAGGAAGATATTGATATTCTCAACACCCAGTGCTTCTTTGTAGGAAAAGTTATCCACAGAAGCATATCCCATTATGGAAAAGCCCTTCTCATCCTTATTCACGACTCCCTTGAAGTCCACACTTCCTTTTGTCAAGCTTCTCGGGAAGATTTTTTCCAATGCTATGGTGTCGAGTTCCAAATCAAAATTATAATAGCTTCTGTAATAATCCCCCTGGAAAGAGACTTCTCCTGCTCCGATACCCGCCCGGGCCCTTTCTATACGGAAGAGGTCTCCTTTTTTAATAAAATCGACTTCCCCCCGGGAGACATCTTCATCTTCGATGGTCCCGGAAAGATCCTTGAGTGTGACCGTCCCGTTGAAGTCCTGGTAGATCCCGGTCTCCCCCTGAAGCCGGATCTTTCCGTTGAGTTTCGTCTTTAAAGGGAAATTCTCGATGACTTCATGAAAATCGATCTTTTCGAAGGTGAAATCCCCTTCAAGGCTTTTGGCCCGGCCCAGATTGATATCAAGATTCCCTGTCAGAGTCCCTTCCCCTGTTGTGGCATAAATATGGGGGAAGGAAAGGCGTTCAGGGGTAAGGCTCACACCGTATTGCCCGTTTTGGATGACAAATTGCCGGAATCTGACATTGTCTAAAAAAATATCTCCTGTCAGTCTCGGTGAGTCAAGAGTTCCCTGCAGCTTTCCTCTGATCCCGGCATATCCCGACAACCCTTCACTGAGATAATCCAGGTCGAGACGTTCAAGGGAGAGCCGCGCTGAAAGGACCCCCGACTTTACCCGTCCTTCAAAAAGGAAGTCCCCTTCATTGATCGTACCCCTGAGGGAAAGAGTCCGGGTCGAATTGCGCCGGTTGTCAGTAAAATCACCATCCCGGATTGAAAATCTGCTTTCCATGAGAGACGTCTCTCCTTTTAGAGACCTGAGGCTGACCGATCTGCTTTCGCCCAGGGAGATCCCCATGACGGCTTCTTCGATCTTTACGAAATCATCCTCACGGGTGAGATAGATATCCTCCAGACGGAATGAATAGATGTCCAGGTCCAGGCCGGGGCCGGGCTTCTTTTCACGGGACCGGGCGAAGGAGTCGAGGTCCCGGGAATCGATGATGGCTTCCCTGACTCTGAGATTAAGCAAAGAGACAGAATTCTTCCTGAAAAAGGTCAGGGGTGAGATCATCAGGTCTATCTCTTTGATGAATGAATTCTGTCCGAAGACGACCCCGCGGACTTTAAAACGGAGCGGAAAGACATAGGTAAATTCCATGGCCTCTCTGTCGACCTGGTACTGATCCATGACCGGAGCAAGTGTCGTTTTCAGCAGATAGTCATCGACCTGCGCGTATGAGGCGAAGAGGTAGAGAAAAAGAATGACAAAAGCCGCGATCCCCAGATCCTTGATCAGAGACAAGAGAAAATGCTTCATGTCAGAAGACCTGCCCTAAGACAAAATGCCAGACACCCTCATCGGCGAAGTTCTGCATCCCGTAATCGACCCGGATAATAATAAAGGGGAGGACATAACGTATCCCCCCTCCGAATGAATCCACTCCGTCAGTCAGCTTCAGGGCATTATTCCGGTCTGTCCCGGCGGCAATATCCCAGAAGAGTTCTCCCCAGAAGGACCGATAGAGAAGGAACCGGTATTCCATATTTCCCAGAGCTGTCTTGTAAAAGGTGTCTCCAAACCCTTTATAGGCAAACCCCCGTAAATCATAGGCTCCTCCCAGGGCGAAGAGTTCATCATAGGGGGCGCGCAGGTCTCCGCTCATCGGGGTCAGTGTCCTGAAAGCTCCGTGCAGGACAAGGATGTGATTATTGTCATGAAGATCCAAATAGAGGGCTCCCTCTGTCTGTGTCTTGACATAGCTGAAATCCCCTTCGAGGAAACCCCCCGAAAAAAAGTTTTTACTGCTGATGAAATAACCGTTTTCCCTTGGATGGACTTTGTTTTTAAGATTATCCTGATAATATTCCAGGATCAGGCCGTTAGTGATGAGCCATTCCTCAGTTGGAAGGGCTGTCTCATCGCTATAAAGGTCTGAATAGTAATCAAGCCTTTTTTCATAACCGGTGATCAGTTCCCGGTTCTCCCCCAACTCCTTATGCCCCAGGACCTTGAAAGAGAGCTGAGTCTTCCGCCCTTTCTCCTGGTTTTCATTTACGATGGAATTAATAAAGGCGATATCCATTCTTTTCCCAAAGACCCACCCCACTGAATAGTTGAAATCCAAAGCTATCTGATGGTTCATCGTCTCAAAATCGACTTCATTCCTGTTGACAATACTGAACTTATGCAATTTCCCGAAGATATTGTTGTTTCCCCATTCCAATCCGACACGCCCCACTGCGGGAGAAGTGTAACCCAGGTCGACTCCGATCCATTTGGACTTCCCCTCTTTAACGTCTACGAGGACAGTTACCATCTGTTCGGCATCAATAAGCCGGATATTTATATCCTCAAAAACACCCAGAGCATAGATCCTCTCCTGATATTTGCGGACAGCCTCGATATCAAAAAGGTCTCCTGATGAAAAGGGAGCTTCACGCAAGACATACCTGACCGGGATCCTCAGAAGGCCTGTGCAATAGATCTCTCCGAAGTAGAAGCGCGCCCCTTTATCAATAAGGACTTCCAGGCGGACGTGATAAGGCTCCGTCGTCTGCTTCTGAATCGTTATACGGGGTTTGTAAAAACCCCTCCTCTGCAGGTCTTCTGTGAGAAGAAGAATCAATGTCTCTTCCACTCCCCGGGCCCAACGCCGGTTAAGGAACTTTTTTTTGATCTTGTTGAAATAGCCGGATTCAGGAAGGGATCCCATCTGAGTAATGATCTCAGGCCTACCCTCGTCTATTTCTATAGAGACGACGATCCCGTCGCCGGCTTTCTCATATTCAGCTGTGATCAGTGCCTCAGGAAATCCGTTATCCATGTAAAAGCGTTTCAACCCGTCCACATCGTTATAAAAAATATAGGGATAAAAAGGCGTGTCCAGAGCCATTTTGAGCTGCTCATGCAAAATCTCTGTCTTCAGGGCCCTGTTTCCGGTTATCTGAATCTTTTTAAGAGTTCCCTCTTCTCCCCAGAGCAGCGGAGAGAAGAGGGTCAGGAAGAGAATAAGTAAAGGGAGGGAAAACCGCCTTATACGGTTAAGGTCTTCCCTGCCTTTATGCATTTTGTACAAGCGTATACTTTCTTTGATTGTCCGGACTCCTCGACAGTCACCCTCTGAAGGTTGGGGTCAAAGGTCCTGCGTGTCTTGTTATTGGAATGGCTGACAGAATTCCCTGTCATTGCTTTTTTCCCACAAAAATGGCATACTCTGGACATAAATATCATCTCCTTCTCAATGCGGGCTTATAATAGCAGTTAAAAGAGCTTTTGCAAGTCTTTTTTCGCCGGCTCTTCGATTTTTGCTTCTTCCCACAAACGGGTCATCTCTTCCAGTGAGAGTCGGGAAAAGGGGGTCCCTTCCCGGGAGGCTTTCTCACAGGCCGAACTGAACCGGGCCGCAAATTTCTTATTGGTCAGAGAGAGGCAGGCATCTGGATCCAGGGGAATATACCGGGAAAGCTTAACCACGGAAAAGAGAAGGTCTCCATACTCTTCACTGATTGCATCCTCTTCCCCTTTTTCCAGCTCCTGCCTGAGTTCTTCTACTTCTTCCCGGATCTTATCCAGGACACCGTGCACATCAGGCCAGTCGAACCCCTCTCTGCGAGCCTCCTGCTGAATAACAGCGGCTTTTTCCCATGCAGCGCCCATGGGCGACGTTTTCTTCCTTATCACAGTTCTTTTTCTTCCCCCGGTTTCACATAGAGGCCTTCCATCCCCCGGTCTTTTATCTTCTTAACAAACTCTTCGGGAGAGGCTTCGATGACTTCAAAGGTATTATAATGGACAGGCATGACAGACTTCGGGCGTATCATTTCAGCAGCCTTCAAAGCATCCTCCACATCCATGGTAAAATTCCCCCCTATGGGCAGAAAAGCATAATCGATGGAGTAGTCTTTGAGCAGCTTCATATCATAAGTCAATGCTGTATCTCCTGCATAATAAAAGCGTTTCCCTTCACTCTCCCACAAAAAACCGCAGGGATGACCCATATAATGGATCTCATGCTTCGTGATGAGCCCGCTGCCGTGAATGGCATTGACAAGCTTGACCCATCCGAAGGGAAACTGGAACTTCCCTCCTATATGCATGGGATGGGTAAGGACATCCTGCCAGCTGCACCAGGTGGCCAGCTCATATGGTGCAATGATGGTAGCTCCGCTTCTCTTTGCAAAATCGATGGCATCTCCCAGATGATCTCCATGCCCGTGAGAGAGGAATATGTAGTCCGGCGAGAAGTCATACTGCTTCTCTTTGACCCAGGGATTCCCCGTGATAAACGGGTCGATGAGTATTTTAACTTCACCTTCGAAATACATGGCCGAATGGCCCACATACATCAGTCTCATCATCCACCTCCTACAATGCCTCGTCCAGATCCCAGCAAACAAATTCCGTTTTGACCGGGTTCGCCCCTGCCAATCCCTTTAGAAAGGTTTCAAGGTCCAGGGGTTCTCTGTTCATCCCCCAAAGCGAACCTTCCCGGAGCCTTTCCCAGAAAGAAAGGGGTTCGGGATAAATGACCACCTGGGCTCTCTTCAGTTTCAGTTCTTCTTTCATGGCCTCAAGCGCGTCCCGGAGGCCGCCGATCTCATCAGCCAATCCCAGGTGCACAAAATCCCCTCCGAGATAGATCTTTCCCTGGGCAAGTTCTTCCACGCGGTCCATCGACATCCCGCGTCCTTCGGCTACGCGGCTTTTGAATTCTATATAGGTCTTTTCCATACTCTCTTTCAACCGGAGAGCTTCACTTCCTGTCACCTCTTTGAAGGGATCTCCGAATCCGGCATACCTTCCTTTGGAGATCACCTGATAATCCAGCCCGACCTTATTCTCCGCAAGGCCTCTGAAATTGGGGAGCATGGCCACCACACCTATAGAACCGACAATGGAAGTCTCGTCAACGAATATCTTTTTGGCCGGGGTGGAGATATAGTATCCTCCCGAAGCCCCCATTCCACCCACAGAGACAAAGACAGGCTTTTTCCCGGCGGCTCTTTTAAGAGAAGCCCACATGATATCACTGGCCAGGGCATCCCCTCCGGGACTGTCTACGCGGACGACGATCCCTTTGATATCGTCTCGTTCTTCCGCTTTTCGGACCAGTTCCGTAAAGGTCTCTTCACCAAGGACCTGCATCCTCCCGAAAAGGGGATTATAGGAATTTCTACTCTCTCCCATGGAAATAGTCCCCTGGGCATAGATAAGAGCGATCTTCTCCCGGGCCATGGGCAGAGTTTCAGCAGCTGCATAATCAGAGAGAGGGACACATTTCTCTCTATCGATCCCCGTTGACTCATAAAACTCAGTCTCATATCCGATCTTATCCACCAGTTTGTATTCAAGCGCTTCTTCCGGAGATATGAGGAAAAAATCTCCGTCAAGGATCTTTTTCTCAAAATCAGCTTTGTCCAGCTTTCTGCTCCGTGAGAAGGACTCTACAAACCTAGAAAATAATCCGTCCACCACAGATTCCAGATTACTTCGCATCTCAGGAGACATCTCCCGCTGAGTATAGTTTTCTCCCGTGCCTTTGTAAGCTCCCATATGGATTACAGTGAACTCGATTCCCAGCTTATCAAACATCCTCTTGTAAAAAGGCATACTGAAATAGTACCCCTTTAGGTCGATAAATGAGGAGGCTGAGGGCTGCATCCAAATCTCATCGGCCAGCCTGGAAGCCAGAAAAGCACCGCTATCCAGGTTATCATAATAAGCGTATATCTTTTTCCCGCTCTTTTTCACTTCTTCCAGGATGTTGTTGATCTCTTCGATCTGCCATGCAGGGACACCGGAATACCTGATGAGGATAGAGCTGACGCGGGAATCGTCGGCGGAGCGCTCCAAAGCATACAGAAGAGGATATATCCCGGCAGAGGATTCCTCCCACAATCCCTGCTCCTGATAGGCAAGTGGGCCATTAAAATCGAGGACCAGGGTAGCTCCCGCTGTGACTTTGACCTGTTTCCCCCGGGAAATATTCCCAATAAAAGAGGAAAACACAATAATCCCGACCAACATAAGGACGATCACGACCAATAATGCAACAAGGCAACCTTTGTTTTTCTTTTTATCGCTCATAGAGTCTTCTTTCTTTATTTTTTGGTTTTTTCAGGAAAGAGAGCTTCTTCGAACTCCTTCTGCATCTCTTTCACTTCTTCATAATAAGCCTGGACCCTTTTTTTGACATTGTCGATGTCCTCAAGCATGATGGATAAGTCTCTCGCCAGATACTCCAGACGGCTGTGGACCAGCATATCCCAATCATAATCAGACTTTTTTTTCTTCAGCATAAAAACCTCCCTGTGAATGTGTATCTACGATTATAGAAAAAAGTCCGGTTGAGTCAAGGTTAAAAGAGCATGGTTTGAAACGGGCCGGATCAGGCTCTACACCCGCCGGCCCCTGAGTCGGTAAAAGTCCCTATTCTACGATAGCGTTCAGTTTTTTAAGGACATCCTCCACATCCATGCCGTGTGCTTTAAGCCCCTGCTCCAGTGTCTCGAACTGAGCAGCGAAACAACCTATGCATCCCAGGCCCAACCGCCCTAATTCGGCAGCTGCCTGAGGGTATTGGCTAATAATATCCTTTAACTGCATGTCTTTTGTTATTTTTCCCATTCTTCCTCCTTATTTTTTCATGATCCCCATGATCTCTTCAGGCTCTTTTGCAATTGACTTCGATAAGTTAAGGGCCTGGTTCCGCTTTATCACAATATCGTCTTCGATCCGTATCCCCATCTTTTTCTCTTTGATATAGAGGCCCGGTTCTACGGTGATCACTGAATTGACCGGAAGTCCCTCCTCCCGTCCCTGGCCCAGGTCATGGGTATCAAGTCCGAGATGGTGGCTTACTCCGTGATAGTAATATTTCCCGACCTCTTCCGGCTGAGAGATCAGGCCGTCCTCGGTAAGGCGCTTCCGAAGTGTCTCCACGACGATGGAGTTCAACTCTCCCAGAGTAGTCCCCTGGCAGGCGACATCGATCACTTTTTTGTTGCATTCAAGGACAATATTGTAATATTTGAGCTGTTCAGGGGTAAACCGGCCCGAAATCGGAACAGTACGTGTGATGTCAGCTGAATAAAGCCCATATTCGGCTCCTACGTCGAAAAGGACCAGTTCCCCTTCTTCGACGACCTTGTTACACTCCACATAGTGAAGAACGACTCCGTTTTCGCCTGCTGCGACAATGGAATTGAAGGCGATATCACCGCCTTGTCTTTTAAACTCATACTCTACAAGGGCACGTATCTGATACTCTGTCATCCCCGGCTTCATCTTCTTCCAGGTCTTATGCAGAGCCGTCTTGGTTATTTTTACTGCTTCTTTTAAAAATTTGATCTCGAGGGGGCTTTTCCTGGTCCGCATTACTTTGAGGAGATCCAGGGCATTGAGAAATCTGAGATGCGGAAAGCCTTCTTTGAAGCGGTTGATCCTCAAAACCTCCTGTGAAGGTTCTTCGTTGAGAGTGCCTTTATAGGGATACGGGATCCACACACGCTGGCTCTTATTGAACAGTTGGCTGATGATCCCCTCTGACTGATTCAGATAGTAGACATCGGAGATCCCTGAGATCTCTTTGGCAGCCTCTTTCCCCAGCCTGTATCCGGTCCACTTCTCTTTCAGAGGGTCTTTTTCCTGGACAAAAAGTATCTCTCTTATCCCCCCTTTTTCAGTTTTGGTTAAGATGAAGACCGCTTCACTCTCTTTGATCCCCGTCAAATAGTAGAAATTGCTGTCCTGCCGAAAGGGATAGACGTTATCCAGGCCGTTTCGCAGTCTCTGTTCACTACCGGCAAAAAGCAAAAGGAGGTCCCGGTCACCTAAAAAGGTCCTCGCGAAATGGTGCCTTCTCTTTTTCAATTCATCCTGTGTCAAAAAAATATTACGTGCCATGCCTCTCCTTCCTGAAGAACGCTTTAACGGCTCTTATTATATAGTCTTCTACTAACATTTCAACCCTTTATGTGATAATCTCGATTTTTTCCACTGAGGGATCCACCTCTCTTAGTTTTCCGGAAAAATCGATGACATAATTCCTCATTTTCGAAGCAAGTACAAATCCCTCCCCCCACTTGTCGTGGTAGACTTTCATCCCGGTCTTCAATTTGACACGCTGAAAGGCAGTTCTGTTTCCCCTCTCTTCCTTTCGCCCGGCAGGAACCAGGATTTTTCCGGCCTCCTCCTTATGCTCCGGGGGGATCTCGTCGAGAAAGCGGGAAGGCTTAGAAAAAGATCCATCTCCGGAAAAGATAAAAGACGAGGCACGATTGAATGTGGAGGGTGCCTGGGCATAGGTAAGGATCACTCGCTTCCTGGCCCTTGTGAGACCTACATAGAAAAGACGACGCTCCTCTTCCAGTTCTTCATAACTTCCCTGCGAGTTGGCATGAGGAAGGATATTGTCTTCCAGCCCTGAAATAATCACGGAATCATACTCCAGTCCTTTGGCTTTATGCAGTGTCATAACACTAACAGCCTCAGCCTCTTCCCGGCCCAGCAAGTCGATATCCTGAATAAGAGTCACTTCACTCAGGTAATGGGCCAGATCCGGGTGTTCTGCAGAAGATTCATATTCGTAGATATCATTCATCAGCTCGATGACGTTTTCCCACCTTTCACCGGCATCCTCATACTCATCATTCAGATATTGCTGATACCCAAGCTCTTTCAAAAGCTGTTCCAGCCCTTTTCCAAGCCCCTCTTCGTCAAAAACGGCTTTGACCCGGTCGATCAGGGACACAAAGGGTATCAAGGCTTTGAGGACCCTCGGAGAGAGAGTGTCGTCAGCGGCCAGGTCTCTGAGCGAAGCCCCTTCTCTTGTGATCTTTGTGAGGATCAGGTCAAGGCTCTGTTTGCCGAGCCCCCTTTTTGGTGTATTGACGATCCTCCCCAGGCTGACCAGGTCACGCTCATTATTCAAGACTTTGAGATAGGCAAGTATATCCCGGACTTCTTTCCTGTCGAAAAAACGGAGGGCTCCGATGATCTTATAAGGGATCTTGCTGCTTCTCAGCCCCTTCTCGATATCCCTTGTAAAGGCGTTTGTACGGACAAAGACGGCGATCTCGGAAAGCTTCTCCCCCTTCTGTTTCAATCCCATGATCTCACGGGCCACGGCCAGTCCCTCCGACTCCCTGTCGGGGTTCGGGATCACCCTGATCTTCTCCCCTCCCACTTTTGTCGTCCAAAGGGCTTTGTCTTTACGGAAGGTATTGTTTCGTATCACACTGTTTGCAGCCTGGAGGATAAGAGGTGTAGAGCGGTAATTCTGTTCAAGTTTGATGATCCTGGCCTGCGGAAAAGACTCTTCAAAGCGGAAGATATTATCTGCAGAGGCCCCTCTCCAGCTGTAGATGGATTGGTCTTCATCCCCCACAGCGCAGATCCCAGTTTTTCCCTGCCCCAGGAGTTCTATAAAGTCAAATTGGATCCGGTTTGTATCCTGATATTCGTCTACCAGGATATAGTTAAAGTAATTGTTATAATATTCTCTTATCTCTTTATTATTCTTGAGGATATCAACAGTAAAGCAAAGGATATTATCGAAATCAACGGCGTTGGCTTCCAGAAGCCTCTCTTCGTATCGAGCTGCGATCCGTTTAAGGAAGGGATCCTCACATTCCAGGGCCAGGGATTCACCGTCCTGTTTAGCCCGGGATATGGCATTGAGGGTCCGGGCCACTTCAGATCGTGTGAGAGAAGCCTCCTCTTCTTTGGCCAGATCTTTGACCAGAGAGAGTTGATCATCTCTGTCATAGATAATGAAATTATTCTCAAGACCGGCCTTTTCAGGGTAACGCCTGAGTATCCTCAGTGAAATCGAATGAAATGTCCCTACCCAGGCATTTCTGATATCGATGGAGGGAACCAGTCGTGAGATCCTTTCTTTCATCTCTCCGGCCGCTTTATTGGTGAAAGTAACCGCCAGGCTCTTGGAAGGAAAAACCCCCCGGGAAATCAGCCAGGCGATCTTATGGGTGATCACCCTTGTCTTCCCTGATCCGGCTCCTGCCAAGATAAGCAGCGGAGACTGGTCACAGAGGACCGCCTCTTTCTGCTGTTCATTCAATTCTTCCAGTATCATTTTCCTCCTGACGTCTTTCATTGTATTAGATGCGTCAACATTAACGACACAAATTTTCGGCTTTTGGAAAAGGATCCTTTTACATGGGGCGGATCATAGCCTCCAGGCTCTTCCACAGCTCCCGGCCCTCTGCCGAAAGATCATTTTTATAACCACTGAACTTCCATTTCTGTACAAGAAGCCTCAGTGAGCCCATCAAAAGGATGAAGAGGTGCTCCTCTTTGACATCAAGCCGGATTTTCCCCTGATCCATCCCCTTTCGGAGATAAGACAGGATAGCTTTCTGATGTCTTTCCATCATCCCTTTGACTTGAAGGCCGAAAGAGGGGTCCGACAAAAGCTCATTATTCAAAAGGACAGCTGACAGGGCCGGAAACCGGGCAAAGGTATCACAACGGTCCAGAAAAAAGGCCCTGACAGCTTCCAACGGCGATTCAGCATTCCCGGCTTCTTCGAGGGCTCTCGCGGCATCTTCTTCAAAAAGGCCGGCCACACCGGCCAGGATCTCATTTTTAGACCTGAAATGTTTATATAGGGCTGCATCAGAGATCTTGAACTGCCCTGCAATATCTTTCATGGTGACAGCACCCAGACCCTTTTCTGCCATGAGGTTCAGTGTCGCCCTGACAATCTCTTTCTGCCGTCGGCTCATCATCTTATCACCCGAGAGAATCGATATCTATCTTCGACAGAAGAAAGAAAAAGAGGGAAAAAACAAAAAAGAGCAGCATGTAGACCAGAAATGCTTCGTTGGCTTCAAGAGAGACAGCGATAAGGGCCGATTCTCCCATGATAATAGATAAAAAATAACTCACGAGCAAAATCGCGCTATGGGGAAACCCGGCGGCCTTGAGACGGAACGCAAAATGGTCTTTGCTGCCGTAAAAAGGCGATTTCCCTTTAGAGAGGCGCAGGACAGAGACCAGGATAGTCTCATAAATGGGAAGCCACAGGATCAGGACCGGAGAGATAAGGGCCAGTTTATTCGTTACGGTGAAGGAGCCGGTAATGGAATACCCCGCCAGGAGAAAACCCAAAGCCAGGCTCCCGGCATCCCCCATAAAGATGCGGGCCGGCGGAAAATTGAATATGAGAAAAGCCGCCAGGGAGGCAGCGAGAAAAAGAAGAAAGAGATTTCCGTCTCCGTTACTGAAAAAAAGAAAAAAGGCGGCTATGGCGGCGATCCCTCCGCATAGGCCGTCCATGATATCGATAAGGTTGAAGGCATTGGTCACCCCGACGATCCAAAGCAGGGTCAAAGCTATGTTGGCCCACAGCGGAAGGAAGAAGATATCCAGACGTATTCCGAGAAGGACAATCCCCGCAGCTGTAACCGTCTGGATGATAAATTTCGTTCGGGGCCTGATCTTTTTCACATCATCGACGACCCCGGTGATCATCATGATCCCCCCTCCGATTAAAAGGATCCCCTCCTGACGGGGGATGTTATAGGAGGAAAAAAGGGCGTAAAGAAGCGTAGCTGTAAAAGAAGCCAGGATGAAGGCAGGCCCGCCCAGATAAGGGGTAGCTTTTTTGTGAAGCTTTACACTGCTGTCAGGACGGTCCAGGATCCCGTAACGGAGAGCCAGATAACGGAAGAAAAGAGTAAACAGGTAAGAGAGTATAAAACTTCCGGCGAGAGCTATGCTTAACATCATCTGCCCATCATCTCCTTCAGAAGCAGCTCAGGGTCCAGGTCCTGCGGGCAGTTTTTGATTCTGAAAAGTGTCTCGTTTCCTCCCCCTTTACCTCCAAACCGTTGAAGAAGGATTTCACCCCAGCTTTGGACTGGATGAGAACCGTCAGAAAGAAGACAGAAAAAACCTAAAGCGGGCTGAAACAAAGCAACGACTTTCATCTTCTTATCCAGTAATCTGCGTCCCAGGGTACAAAGGAAAGCTTCGTCGCCCCAATCGAGAGAAGCAGCGGCATATCCATTTTCTTCGGCCATGCGGTCAGACAGAAGTTCTATGAGAAAAGAATCCGTTTTTTTCTTTTCACGGCTCCAGAAAGCTTTCTCCTCCAAAAGCCTCCTGACCCCATCGGGGCACTCTTTCTCAGGAAGGCTCAGGGCCCGGCGTATCTCTTCCATGTAAAGAGAGATCCTCTGAAAGTGTCTGAGCGCCCTATGCCCGAACAGAAAGGAGAGACGGACCTGCCCCCCTCTTATCTTTTCCTGGCCGGTGATCTTGAAAAGCATCAGTTCACTGGTGTTATCTACATGGGTTCCGGCACACATGGAGAGGTCCACCCCCTCGATATTGACCAGACGGACCTCTTTCTCCATCTTCCCCTCTTTTCGGATCTTATACCGATGCAGGTCTTCGACATCGATCCAGAAGGAAGTCACCGGGTGATGCTCTCCGATAAGAGCATTGGCCTGCTCTTCCAGATGTTCGATCTCCCGGGGTGTGAAGGCATCTCTGGGAAGGTCTATTGTCGTCACCTCTTCAGAGATATGAAAACCCACAGTAGGGATCCTCCAGTCCCTGAGAAGAAGCGCTGAAAGAAGATGCTGCCCTGTATGCTGCTGCATATGGTCGATTCTTCTGGCACTGTCTATGATCCCCCAGACATCATCCCCATGGCCTACGGGTGAATCTGTCACATGTACGATTTTGTCATCCTGGATTTGTACATCCAGGACGGGAGTGTCGTTTAACATCCCCCTGTCTGCAGGCTGCCCTCCCGATTCGGGATAAAACCATGTCCTGTCCAGGACAGTGTAATAAAGGCCCTTTTCTTCCCGGGTTGAGAGAAGGCGGGCGCTGAAATGGAATTTCCCGGGTTCATCATGACAGGGAAGCCTTTTCATCTCAGCCCCCTATCAGTCCCAGTTGCCTCGAGGCCAGGACAAGAAACTTGCCGATGAGTGATGATTTCATCACTTTTTCGGGAGTCACGATCTGAAAATGAAGCAGAAGAAGAAGAATGAACTCCAAAATAATCAAACCTTTGAGAATGCCGAAAAAAGCACCCATGGTCTTATCAACTGTCCGGACACTGTTATCCCCGCTGATGGCTTTCCTGATAAAAGAGAAGATAAGAAGAGAAAGAACGAAGGCCACAAAAAAGGCCAGGGCATAGGAAAGGAATTCTTTGGCCATGGTATTGGGCATGCTCCCGAAGACCATGTCTGCGGGGATGGTATAGAAGTTTCTGGCAGCCCAATAGGCGATAAGAAGGCTTGCCAGCTGGAATATCTCCATGAAGAAACCTTTTTTCATGGAAAAGGCTATGGAGATGAGGAGAAAAACGACGAGCAGAACATCCATTCCCCTTCATCTCCTAACATACATGAGCCAGAGGCCCAACAGATAGAGGCCCAGGATGAAAAATGTCTCAATATGTATTTTGAACCGGTCTTTCGCCGGTTTTTTCCGCATGATCCCGAAGATCATCAGGGAGACGAGGATGATGGAAAAGAGGGCGGGGATGATCTGATTGCCTTTAGGGTCGGCAAAGACACTGCCCTCTCTGTAGAGGAGGTCGGCAATAAAGATGATCCCGAGGTTGAAAAGGTTAGACCCCAGAATATTGCCTACGATCATGTCATAAGCCCCCAGGCGGGCTGAAGAGACAGAGGTTATGACTTCAGGGAGAGAGGTCATAGCCGCCAGGAGAAGACCTCCGACAAAAGTCCGCCCGAGATTGGTGGACAGTGCTATCTTGTCGGCCAGGACAGTTGCGTAGCTTCCGGTGACTACGATGACACCGCCCAGCAACACAAACATGAGAAGAGCCGACGAAAGCTTGCTTGACACATACCGGGGAGCCTCGTCTTCGTTTTCTTTTTCAATATTCTTGTAACCTGTATACATGGCAGCAAGATAAAGCCCTCCGATGACCATAGAAAAGAGGCTGACATCCCAGACGGAGATATCAAATCCCAGCATAGCCATGATTGCAGACATGGTCGCCAGGATCATAAATCCGATATAGGTCATATTCTCTTTGGAGATCGAATAGAGTATGGGTTTCCTGACGATCAGGATCTCAAGGAAAGCGATGATGAAAATATTGAACATGTTGCTTCCCAGGATATTTCCCAGAGAGAGGTCCGGAGCGTTTCGTATCACAATGGCGCTGATGCTGGTAATGAGCTCAGGAAGAGAAGTCACAGCCGACAAGAGGATCAGTCCGATAAACCCCCGTCCCAGCTTGGTCTTTTCAGCGATGATATCGGCATAAACGGAAAGAAACCAGCCGGAAAAGATGATCATAAGAGCACACAGGGAAAATTGAAGATAAAGCATCTCTCTCCTTTAGCGCCGCGTAACTACAAAAGGGGACTCGATTTTCTTAAGGACTTTTTTTGCGGCCTGATACCCCTTTTCGTAAAGCTCTTCCAACCTATCCAGCCCGTCATAGTCGATCTTGTCGATGGCGGGCGTCACGACGATATCCCCTTCGTCATCTCTTTTGCTTCGTTTGCGCCTCCGCCCCAGAAGATAGATGGAATGGGCCATGATACGGAAGATAGTATCGGGGTTTTCGTCAAAATCGTAGAAATGGTCCAGAGAGACACCGATGACACGGGATGCTCCCATGTGACGTGCCAGGCCCACGGGGACATTCTCCACCAATCCCCCGTCAACATAAGACTCTCCGTCGATCTCCACCGGGCTGAAGACCACGGGGACAGCGCAGCTGGCGGCTACAGCTCTGGCGAGAGGCCCCTGCGTCAGGTAGAGGGCACGTCCGCTGTTCAGATGTGTTGCCACACAACCGAAAGGCTTTTCCAGAGATTCAAAAGAGTTATGGGGAATATACCCTTTTATGATCTCTTCCAGTTTCGAAAGAGAAAATATGCCTTTTTTAGGAAGGTTGATCTTTAAAATATCTTTTTTCCGGATCCCTTCAGCGATGTCATAGATCTCATCTGCTTTATATCCGGAAGCCCAAAGGGCTCCGATAATCGCCCCGACACTTGTCCCTGTCACAAGAGAAACGGGAATGTCATTTTCTTCCAGAACCTTAAGGACCCCTATATGGGCCAGTCCATGAGCGGCTCCCCCGCTCAGCGCCAGTCCTATCTTCTTTTTTGAGCGAAAATGTATTCGTGCCATCAGGAAAACAACGCCTCCACAAAGGGGAGAGGCTCAAAGCGGTCCAGTTGATCCACGCCTTCACCCATCCCGACCAGTTTCACAGGTATATTATAAAGGGATTCTACGGAAAAGACAATACCCCCTTTGGAACTGCCGTCAAGCTTAGTCAGGATAAGGCCGGTAATACCCAGAGCCTCATGAAACTCCCGCACCTGCTGCAGGACATTTTGCCCTGACGTGGCATCTACGACCAGAAGAGTCTCGGCCGGCTCCTCTCCGCTCTTTTTGATTAGGATCCGTTTGATCTTGGCGATCTCATCCATGAGTCCCTTTTTTGTATGCATCCGCCCGGCAGTATCGATGAGAAGAACATCGTAGTCTCCCGAACGGGCTGTGTCCAGAGCTTCATAGACAAGAGCCGCAGGATCATGCCCATGTCCCTTGGCAATGACTTCGGCTCCTATCCTCTCTGCCCATTTCTCCATCTGCACGGATCCCGCTGCTCTGTAGGTGTCTCCGGCAGCGATGAGGATCTTGTGCCCCTTCTCTTTCAGAAAGCTTGCAACCTTTGCCACAGTAGTCGTTTTTCCGACTCCGTTGACCCCGACAAAAAGCAGTACAGCAGGTTTCTGCCGGGACAGGCTCAGCTCCCGCTCTTTAAGGGACAAGGATCCCAGCAGAGACTGGTGAAAGGCTTTCTCCACTGAAAGCCCCTCTCTGACTCTCTCTTGGGCAGCACGGATCACTTTTTCTGCTGTCTCAACCCCGAGGTCAGCTCCGAGTAAAATATCTTCCATCTCTTCCAAAAAGGCTTCGTCCAAAAGAGAGCGGCCTTTGATCTTTTGCAAAAAGGCCGAAAATATACCTTTTTTCGTCTTTTCCAGTCCCCGGGAATATCTCTCAAAGATGGAACTCATCAGGCCCCCTCTTTGAACTGGACAGAGACGATCTTGCTGACACCGGGCTCATCCATGGTGACCCCGTAGAGGGCATCAGCCATCTCCATGGTATACTTATTGTGTGAAACGATGATAAACTGTGTGGTCTCGGTAAATTCTGACAGCATATGGATAAACCTGGCAATATTGGCATCATCCAGAGGGGCGTCGATCTCATCCAGGACGCAAAAGGGAGCCGGTTTCACTTTAAAGATGGAGAAGAGAAGGGCTATTGCCGAAAGAGCCTTTTCCCCTCCGGAGAGAAGGTCGATATTCTGAAGCCGTTTCCCGGGAGGCTTGACATTGACATCGATCCCGGCTTCCAGGATATCCTCCCCCTCCTCCATTACCAGGGTGATATCAGCCTTCCCTCCGTTAAAAAGAAGAGGGAATATCTGCTTGAAATTCTCACTGATCTGGTAGAAAGTATCCAGGAATTTCTCCTTGCTGATCTGATCGATCCTCTCCATGGCCTCTTCCAGCTGGCCCTTTGCATCTTCCAGGTCACTCTTCTGGGTGACAAGAAAATCATAACGTTCTTTCAGAGCCGTATACTCTTCAAGAGCTGACAGGTTGACATTCCCCAAAGCCTTGACTCTCCTCTGGAGCTCCCCGGCCTTTTCCTTCTCCTCTTCTTCCCTGTACTCGTCTGATGGCGGAGCGGGGATCTCAGAGAGTTCGACCTCATACTTGTCCAGGATATAGAGGCGGTTGTTCTCTATCTTGTCTTTCAGCCGGGCCTCCTCCACCTCAGCATCCCTCAGGGCCTCCTGCACATTGCGGAACTTCTCTTCACAACTCCGCAGTCTGGAGACTGCAGATCCGGCCTTTTCCTTGACTTCGGCGATGGCATTCTTCTTTCCTACGATCTCCTCTTCAAGCCCGGAGATCTCTGTGATAAAACTCTTGACTGTCACCTTTGCTTCTGAGATGCCTTCTCTGTCCCGGATGGTTTTTTCATTGTTTTCTGCGATCCTCAGGCGATTACGCTCCTGTTTTTCCCGGTTTTCGCTTATATTTCCTTCGATCCTGGACTGGTCTCTCTTTTTGCTTATGATCTCTGAATTGATTTCTGAAAGTTTCATGCGATGGGTTGTAAGGCTTTGCTGAGCTTTTTCCTGCCTCTCTCTGAGCCCTTTGAGAGATTCCTGAAGTTCGAGTTTTATATTCTCTTCAGCTTCCCCCTCCTGTGTCGATTGAGAAAAGAGGCCCTGCAGACGTTTTTTCTCTTTTTCCAGTTCTTCTATCTCTCTATGAAGTAATTCCTTCTCTTTCAGGTTTGTGGCCATCTCCGTTTCATTCCGCTTCCGTTCCCTTGAGAGAAAATCGATTTCCCCACGGATCTGCCGTATCTCGTTTTCCAGCTCCCTTTGAGCCGCCCGGGACTCTTCCAGGATCTTTTCCTGCTCCTCTTTTTTCTTTTTCAGCCCGGCCATGGCTTCAGAAGATATCCCTTCTTTTTTCTCAAGACGGGTGATCTCTTTCTTATACTCCTCCTGAAGGGTCTTTCGTCCCACAAGCCCCGGTCCCTGGTGTACCGTATCTGTAAAAGAGACAAGCCCGTCGGCATACAGGATCGTTCCGTCGGGATAGATCACATCGACAGTCTCCCCCCCGATTTTGCCAGAAGAGTCTTCTTCCGCGGGGAATACACTCCCCAGGGCCTGTTTAAGGAATTCATCGACGACAGGGTGAGGCGAACGGCATCTTTCATAGAGGGATCCCGGCAAAGGGGCTCTTTGAGCCCGGGGCTCTGTTATGTAATAGAACCCTTCCCCCTTTTTTCTGGAGAGAAGAAACTCTTTCAGTTTTTCCAGATGTCCCTTCTCACCCACCAGAGCCTGCCCCTTCTCTGACAGGACCCGGTCCACGTAGTTTTCGTACCCTTTTTCAACTTCTATATAATCGGCCAGGATCTTTTCCACACCGAAATCTTCTCTTTTTTCCAGGATAGCCTTTGTCCCTTCCTGATATCCTTCGCGTTTCCTCTCAAGGAAGGCCAGGCCTTCGAGTTTAGCTTTAAGAAGGTTGATCTCTTTGGAGAGTTTTTCGAATTCTTCCTCCTCCTGTAAGAGATCATCTGACAAGGTCTTTACCGCAGCCTCTTCTTCTTTTCCTTTCTCTGTCAGGACCCTCAGCTCCCCCTCTTTTTTGCTGAGATCCGTTTCTTTCTGTCCGCCGTCATCTGTGAGCTTTTCGATCTCATCTTCCAGCTGAAGGTTTTTCCCCTCCAGCCTTTGAATGCGGACCCTTATATTATTGAGATCAGCTTCTATGGTGCTTATGCGTCCTTTGATATTAGACTGATCCCTCATGTTTTCCAAAAGGCCGGTGACCTTGTTCTGAAGAGCTTCCTCTTTTTCGGCGATCTCGCTTCTTAATCCGTCCAGAGCCTCTTCATCCTGCATCACCTGCTCTTCTATACCGGTCTTTTCCATTTCCAGCCGTCTGATCTCCCGCTTAAGGTCTTCCATCCTTCGCGCTGCGATCTCATTTTCCGTCTCAAGCCCGGCATTCTCTGATTCCAGCTCTGTGTTCTGCCTTAAATGATACTCTATCTCCCGTTCCAATCCGTCGATGCTGTTTTTGAGCCTTTCAAGTTCCATTTTTTTCTCATAAAGAGCCGATTCCATCCGGCTTCTCTCTTCTTCCTCCTGCATCAGCTGATACTGAAGTGTCTCATTCTCGGCTGAGAGCCTGTTCATCTCCACCATCAATGATGAGTTCTCCCCGCGGATCCTGCTTAAGTTCTTCTCTTTTTCCCGAAGAGTCTCTCTGTCCAGGGAATCGTGATAGGCGTAAAGGGCTGTTTCGGACTCTCTTAACAGGCCGTAGAGTTCTTTGAATTTTTTGGCTTTCTCCACCTGTTTTTCCAGAGTCTTCAGCTGACGTTCCACTTCATAGAAGATATCCTTCAAGCGGTTCAGGTTTTCCCGGGTAGTGTCCAGCTTTCGGGATGTCTCCTTTTTTCTCACCCTGTACTTCATGATCCCGGCGGCCTCTTCAAAGATGGCCCGGCGCTCTTCAGCCTTGGTAGAGAGGATCTGCGATATCATCCCCTGCTCGATGAAGGAGTAGGCACTCATCCCGATCCCGGTGTCGGTGATCATCTCCTGGACGTCTTTCATCCGGACTTTTTGTCTGTTGATATAATACTCAGAATCGCCGTCTGAAAAGAGTTTCCGGGAGACGGAGACCTCGCTGTAGTCGCTGGGAAGGAGATGCTTTTCATTATCCAGGACCACATGGACTTCTGCCAGGTTTAAGGGTTTTCTGTCGGAAGTGCCGCTGAAGATCACATCCTGCATCCGCCCTCCCCGAAGCTTTTTTGCGCTTTGTTCCCCGAAGACCCATCGGAGTGCGTCGGTGATATTGCTTTTACCGCATCCGTTGGGGCCGACGATGCAGGTCATGCCCGGGGTGAAGGTTATTTTGACTTTGTCAGGGAAGGATTTGAACCCGAGAAGTGTGATCTCTTTCAGGAACATATCATCCCCATCGTCCCTCTTTGACTTTTTTCTCCAGTTCCGCTTTGATCATCTGGGTCATTTCCACAGTATTTTTGAATAAAGTGTCGAAAATAAGGCTGTGATCCTCTTCGAAAATATTTTCCAGCTCATAGGATATCTCGTTGAGCCTTGAGAGGACATTGACAAGGATCTCGTTTTCGGAAAGGCTGTTTTCGATCTTGCGGCAGGAAGCCTCATCCAGTGTAAGGAGGTTTTCCTGTTCCGCATGACAAAAAGGGCACTCTTCAGGAAGGTCACTCATCCAGTGGACATAACCGCAACGGGAACATTTATACATAAGCACCTCCGTCAGCTTTTTTCAGGGAAATATTCCCCCATTTTTATGGCCAGGATCCGGCCAAGGTAGATAAAGGGCGTATCGATAAGGGCCACGACAAGTTTCAAAAGATAGGTAGTGATAATGATCTGAATGAGTTCTGTAAAGGGAAGAGTGCCTGCAAAAGCCAGCAAGGTAAAAATAAGAGAGTCCAGAAGCTGAGAGATCAAAGTGGAAAGGTTGTTTCTGAGCCACAGATGGCGCCCTCCCGTCTTCTCTTTCCAGAAGTGAAAAGCCCATATATCGTGGTACTGGCTGATCAAATAGGCAATGAGGGAGGCAATGGCGATGCGGGGCATGACTGAAAAAATGGCGGCTATATGAGGATGCATGGTATCATAGGCAGAGGGAGTGAACAAAATGGCGATATTCATCACAACAGTCATGATAAAGAGAGCCGCGAATCCCTGGACCATCCCTTTTTGAGCTACCTTTTTGCCGTAGATCTCAGAAAGCATATCCGTCGCCCAGAATATCCCTCCGTAGAGAAGATTCCCCAGTGTGGCTGTCATACCGAAAATATCGATGAATTTCACAACCTGGATATTGCAAAGGATGATATTCATCACTATAATAGCAAGAAGTCCCTCTTTCTTAAAAAGACGGAATAAAATAATACTGATACCGAAATCGAGAAAAATAAAAAGCAGCCATAAGAGTTCATTGCTCATAACTTCACCCCATTTTCACGTTGATTATACGAAGCAATTGAAAAATGTAAAGAGATAATGGAAGCAATTTCAGGAAAGGCTGAAATCATCATACTCCACCGCCCGGTACGGGACGAAATCCTCCCCCTTTACAGAAATGGCGCCCGTGGGGCAGAATGTCACACAGCGCAGACAGAACTCACAGCGCCCTGCAAAACAAGGTATCTCTTCCATTGTGATATTTTCTACCGGGCAGAGCGAAAGACAGCGCCCACAACGGATACATGTACCGGGATCCACCGTAAAACGATACTTTTTTCTGAGCATCTTCCACAGGAGCGAAGAACCCGAGAATGCTTGCATCACCGGAGACCAGAAGGAGTCCCTGGGCCATTTCTTCTCTCCGTTTAGAAAGTCCCGCACGAATCTGCGTCCTTCCTCCAGTCCTTTACGTCGTGTCTTCTCTTCTTCCTCAGGATTCCGCCCATTTTTGAAAAAATTCGAAGGCATGACGATCTCCTGCGCAGCTGCAGTGAAGTATCCCTTTGCTGACAAGATCTTCTTAACCGGCCCGAGAAGCCCGCCTGAATAGGCGCCCAGAGTATCAAGGAAAAACAGTTCATTGTCTCCCCCGGGAAAGGCTCTTAAGAAGTCAAAGATGAAGGGAAAAGTAGACTGAACAGCAACAGGGACAAGGATACCGATAATATCTCCGGAAGAGTGTCCGTATTCCTTCTTCCGGCTGATCCATTGTGCTTCACAAACGTACCCGGCCTCTTCAAAAGCCTTGCGGACACTTCTGTATAGAAGGAATGTGTTTCCTGTCCCTGAAAAGAGATAAAAAAAGATCCTTTTTGCCATGGTTCTAGAAGGGCTCGAAACGGTTGATCTCCCAATAGTGATGCTCAGCCTCTTCCTGGATCTTCAGGACCGTCTCATAATGTTCTTTTTCCCAATCCTCCATTACTCCAAAAAACTTTTTCAGTGCGGGATCGGCTGCCTCCTCTTTTTTCTTCCGGTAAAATTCTATGGATCTCAGCTCCAGCAGTGCAGCTGTGGACATGGCGCTGAACAGGACCTGGTCTTTTCCGATACGTTTTACAAATTCGGGGCTGATTACGGGGCTGAACGGTTCAGCGTTTCTCTTGTCCAGGATCTTTTCCGGTTGGGCTTCTCCCCCGTCGATCTGCTTGTAGAGAGCCAGGAGATAATTATAATGCTTCTTTTCTTCTTCGGCCCTCTGGTCGAAAAAATTTTTCACTTCCCCATCGGCATTCCGGGAAGCTGTTTCATAGAGGACGACACTGTCCATTTCTCCCAACATCCCCTCTTTCAGAGCCTTTTTAAGCGAATTCTTTTCCATACCTCTCCTTTCATCCGGCAAAACTCTATTTTACCACGGGAGCCTCTCTTTGCAATGCTTCATTTACATGCGTTCGACTGCTGTGATACCCAAAAGCCCCAGTCCGGCTTTAAGAGCCTCTCCGGTCCTTACGGAGAGCTGAAGCCGGGACAGGGCTGTAGAGCGGTCTTCCTTCAAGACCGGCAGAGAGTTGTAAAAGGTGTTGTATTTTTGGGCTATGTCGAATAGCTGGTCTGCAATAAGGTTGGGGCGGTAGCTATCCGCAGCTCTCCGGACTGTAGCCGGAAGCTGGGTCAGCGCCAGAGCCAGGGCTCGCTCTGTCTCATTTTCGATAAGGATGACATTCTCCGGGGGAAGCTCCAGCCCTGTTTCCGTTGCTTTCCGGTAAAGGGAACGGATCCTGGCATGGGTATACTGAAGATAGGGAGCCGTATTCCCTTCAAAAGAGAGCATCTTATCCCAGTCGAATGTCACGTTGCTGAGACGGTTCTGGCTGAGATCAGCATATTTTACGGCTCCTATCCCGACAGCTTCGGCTATGATATCTTTCTCTTCTTCACTCAATTCAGGATTTTTCTCTTCCACCACGGCTCTGGCTCTGGCGACGGCTTCGTCGATTAGCTCCTTCAATTTGATGACATTTCCCTTCCGGGTCGAAAAATGGCCCTCTTTCAAACCCATAAGTCCGAAAGGAATGTGGACAAGATCGATATTCCAGCCGAGCCTCCCTGCGATATTGAAGATCTGTTTAAAATGTGTCTCCTGACGGGCATCGGTGACATAAAGAAGGCTGTGGAGGTGATAATGCTCTTTCCGGAAGGCGATACAGGCCAGCTCTGATGTGGCGTAGAGAAAGGCCCCGTCTTTTTTACGGATTATACAGGGATGAAGGCTCTCTTTTTCGTCAAAAAAGACGACGACAGCTCCTTCGCTGATCCTAGCCACCTCTTTTTCCTGCAGCTCACGGACGATATCGGGCATCAGGTCATGATAATGACTCTCGCCGTACATAATATCAAACTCTATCCCCAGACGCTGATAGACTTTATCATACTCCTGAAGCGAGACCCGGACAAACTCCTCCCAGAGAGCAATATTCTCGGGGTCATGTTCCTGAAGCCTGACAAGTTCCCGGCGGGCTTCCTCCTCCAGGGCGGGATCCTTTTCCGCCTCCCGGGCAAACTTCACATAGATCCGCTCCAGCTCGTCTACAGGAGAGAGTCCATACTCTTTTTCATCCAGCCAGCGTCGGTAGGCGACGATAAGTTTTCCGAACTGTGTCCCCCAATCACCCAGGTGGTTGTCTGCGATGACTTTATATCCCAGGAAACGGTAGATCCTCTTTATACTGTCTCCGATGACAGTGCTTCTCAGATGTCCCACATGCATGGGTTTGGCTATATTCGGTGAAGAGTAGTCTATGATGACCACCCCCTCGTCCGGTTGTTCCTCTCGGGGAGAAATCCCCTGATAAACCGCTCCTGATAAAAATTCACGTGTCAGGGTCATGTTGATAAATCCCGGGCCGGCGACTTCAATTCTTTCAAAGACCGGGTCTCTCTTCAACTCATCAGCCAGTGCCGCAGCTATATCACGCGGCTTTTTCCCGAGTCTCCCGGCTGCATTCAAGGCAAAATTCGACTGGTAATCTCCAAACCGGCTGTTTGCTGTCTTCTGAAGAAAGGAATCCTGCGCATAATCCCGGCCGAAAAGGCGGGAAATGGCTTCTTCTACCCTCTTCTCTAAAGCTGTATCGATCATATCTGCTCCTATCTGAAACTCTTATTCCAAGCCATATAATCTTTCAAGGCATCCTGTTCCACCTGCTGATGGATCTCCATAAGGGCATCCAGGCTCCTCAGGGCATAGTCTGCCAGGTCAGCTGAGAAAACCCCGCCCCTTCGGTACTCTTCCAGGATCCCTGCCACATAATTACGCCCTTTTCTCGGCCTGTAGGCCCTGTCCTCAAGCAGAGCGCAGACAATATCAGCCAAAGCCACCATCTGGGCTTCATTTGTGAACTTTGCCCCTTCCAGGTGAAAGGGGTACCCACTGCCATCCAGACGTTCATGATGGTAAGAGGCATACTCATGGACCTCTTCCATATCGCCCATCTGCTTCACGAGGACTCCTGTATAGAAGGGGTGGGTCTGGACAAGGGAGAGCTCCCGGGCATTGAGGGGCCCGTTCTTTTCGATGACTTCTCTGGGGAGGACGAGCTTACCCACATCATGGAGCAGGCCGGCGATCTTGATCTTGTAAAGCTTTTTCTCATCCCAGCCCAGCTGCCGGCCGGTGTATTCCGCCAGGGAGGAGACTCCGGATGAGTGGGCGAATGTATACTGGCTCCTGAAATCCACGGCATAAGCGGCGAAACGGGCGACATTGATGACACTTTCCGGAGCCAGGTATTCATTCTCTTTTCGGAAGACCCGGGAAAGCCATTCCATGATGTTTGCAGATTTCAGGGCCTGCCAGAACCCCATGTCTTCAGACAGGCCTGTAAAAAGATCTACCAGGTCAGGAGCAAACATGATCCCTCTCTGCCGCTCGATGAGCTCCCGGTTGACCGGAATCTGCTCAAACAGGTCCTTTTGCCAGTCGATGACCACTTCGATCCGGTCTGCCAGGTGAAGGATGTCACTGAGTTCGAAGGACTTTCCCCCGCTGCTGTCCCGGGAAAGAGTGTTCCAGTAGCGATGATGGTCATGCACGATGGGGGCCAGAGAAGCAAGCCTGGGGACAAAACTCAAAAGGGAAGCCCCGCGGGCGGCATGCTGCTGGGCTCCGTTGAAATTAAACTCTAACAGCTCCTCCTTTTCCTTTTTCGTAATGACCCCGATATCATGGATAAGGGCAGCATAGACAAGCCGTGAGAGCATTTCGTGAGCCAGCCCTGCTTCCCGCCCCAGACGATAGGAGATATATGCGACCCTGTGGTGATGGTCATAAAGCTCGTTTTCCACAAGATCCAGGGCCGACGCGAGAGCGCCCAGGGTATCGAAGAGGTGCATCTTCACAATGGTCTCCTTTCAGCTTCACTTTATCAAAAAAGTCTCTCTCATGCAATCACTCCTTTAGCCGGAATTGAAAAGGGCCCAGCAGCAGGCGGCTCTGGACCGGAAGGCCGTTTTCCGTCGCCGGCCGGGCACGGCTCTTTCTCAATCCTTCAAGGACAGCATGGTCAAGGCGTTCATATCCGCTGCTTTTCACGATAACGACTTCAATAAGCCGTCCGTCTCGTCCTATGACAGCTTCGGCCCACACATCACCCTCTTCCCCTCGTTTCCTTGAGAGGTAAGGGTATATGATATCTATCCCGACGACCTCTGCAGGGTTAAAAGACTCCTCCCCTTTTTCCCCGGATCCCTGTTCAGCAGGAGTTCTCTGCGAAAAAGGTTCCGGGCTCACGTTTCTTTCAGAAAAAGAGTCCTGTCCCTGTGGAAAGGTCTTCGGGATTTCTTCTCTCCGGCCGGTAGAGGCTTTCGAAGAGATCCTGCTTGTAAGCCGAACGTTCAATAACAGGTCTGCGGTGCTCTCTTTTCCCTCCTCCCTGCTTCGGGGGATGAAGAGCAGAAGAAGGTGAAAAAAAAGCGACAACACGATAAAAAACAGGAAAGAGGAATGTTTCATGCGGGCCTGCCGTCTCAGGGTGAGGTGACTTCCACAGAGAGATTCTCCAGCCCTGCATCTTTCATAAGGTTTAAGGCCTCGATAACACGTTCAAAAACCACTCGTCTGTCAGCGCTGAGAAGTACACGGGCGGGACGTCGGCTCTGAAGGTATTCTTTCACCGTCTCGGGGGTCATGATCTCACCGTCATCTCTCATCAGATCCCCGTTCCGGCTGATAAAGACCCGCCACGAAGTCCCTGCCGGGGCAACCCCCTCCCCTTGCGGGAGTTCAATATCCATGGCCCTGGTCTGGGATGCATGGATCAGGAGAAGAGAGAAAAAGATAAGAAGGATGAATATCGTGTCCAGCAAAGGGATGAGATTTATCTCTCCTTTTTCTTCGCTGAAAGAAAGGCCCTCATCAAACTCGTAAAACTCGTTCATGGCTCTATTATACGCAAAATGGATAAGAAGGCAAACATCAATAAAGAGAAAGGATCTTGTTTCCGTTTTCCCGGAGCCAGGACCGACGGTAGTTAAAATCAGGCATGAATCGAGCCACTTCATTCCAGAACCGGAAAGAATGGTCGGCTACTTTCAGATGCGCCAGCTCGTGTAGGATAACATAATCCACCACATCTCCCGGTGCCATGACAAGAAGGGTGTTCAGGGTGATGGCTCTCTGAGGTGAAGCGCTGCCCCATCGGGAGCGCATAGGCCGAAAACGCCAGCGCGAGGCTTCCTCTCCGGTCTTATCCTCCCAGAACCCGATTTTTTCATGAAAGCAAAGAGGCGCCTCCTGATCAAGATATTCCTTCCATCTGGTGAAAAAAAGGTCTCCCTCGTTCAGACAGGATGTCCGGATGGTCTTGGCCAGGTCATCTCTGAAAAATGTTTCCCCGGTTTCAGGGGCTTCTGAAGAGAGCCTGTATTCCTCTCCGCCGTAGAGAAGAGAAGCCCCCTCCCCGGGTAGAAAAACCTGGCTGAAGAGAGCCAGCACCCTTCTTTTTCTCTTTTCTAAAAAATTTTTCAGAACTGCTTCCGAGAGGGAACGGGGATGAAAACAACGGATCAAGCGCTCTTGCCTATCCCAGGCAAGGCGTATAGAACGCCTTTTTTCGGGGATCAGGCACACGGGGGCTTCCTCGATATAGATGATCTTTTCTTTCATGGAGTCACTATAAAGCTCAAAACAAGCAAATCAAGAGATTCTTTGTTGTTGATTGGAAGCTCTCTTTTTCCTATAATCCAACAAAGGAGGGGCCATGCATCCTGATATCAGTTCTGTTCTAATTTCAGAAGAAGAGATCAGATCTCGTGTTTCTCAACTGGCCAGAGAGATCGAAGCTCTCTACGAGGGGCGTGAGTTGATGGCCATCGGCATACTCAAGGGGTCTGTCCCCTTTCTGGCCGACCTGATCCGTAAGATATCTCTTCCAGTCTCCTATGATTTTATGGCCGTCTCCTCTTACGGAGAAGCTACCGAATCATCAGGAATCGTCCGGATCACCTACGATATTACCGGAGACATCTCAGGGAAAGAGATCCTTATAGTGGAAGACATCATCGATACAGGGAGGACTCTGAGTCATCTTAAAGCTTTTTTAAAAGCCAAGGGCCCGGCTTCCGTGAGGATAGCCACTCTTTTGGACAAACCCGACCGGCGTGTAGTGCCCATTTCCGTCGATTTCACGGGTTTCTCCATCCCCGATGAATTCGTCGTGGGGTACGGGCTTGATTACGCCAACCGCTACCGGAATCTGCCCTATGTGGGGATTTTAAAGCCTGAGGTCTTTCACTGATCCCCGTCGTCTTCGTCTTTCCCCTTATGAAATGCCTTATGCAACACATCCTGGGCCAGGTCTATTACTTTTGAAGAGATATTCTCTTTTCCTCCTGTAGTGACAAAAGAGACCTCCCCTTTGTTGATGACAAGAAAACCGACAGGGCTGATGCCGCCGCCTATCCCCACAAGGTCATGTCCCCTGGCATTTCCCGTTCCCAGCCCGAAGGCTACCTTTGTGAAGGGAATCACTGTGATCTCATCGCTGATGACCATGGGAGTGCCTGTCACCGTCTCCGATTTAACAAAAGCATTGAGCTTGTCTAAAACATCTGCCGTCTTTTCCACAAAAATCGTCCTCCTTTTTTCAAATTGACATCGATATCACCTTCGATGATCAACTCCTTGTCCATATCAGGATCCTTACGGACTACTAACCCGGGAGTCCACCAGAAGACCAGGCCGTAATAAAGGGCATAGACTTCCGGGGAGAAGGCCCTTTTTTCAGTGACCTTGATTTGTCTGACCCTTACGATACCACGCATGTCTCTGATCAGAGCGAACACTCTTCTCAGGGAGTGGCCTTTCTTTCTGACGGCCTTCCTCTTCCTTTCAGAGGCCTTTCGCCCCCTCCTCACCCTTTTCCGGTAACGGAAGAACCCCTTTTTTACCTCAATATCGATATAAGAATCTCCTGCGGAGAGGGTCACTTTACATCTCATGCGAGAGCATCCGGTAAAGGTTTTCAGCTTTTGTCTCAAGTCCCCGGAAGAGATCCAGGCTCGTCTTTTTTGTATAGTATTTCTTCCAGGGATATCGGTTATCGTTGTGGATAAAAGGGACAGAAGAGGATCTTCTGATCTCTGCCAGCAGCCGGTTCCCTTTCTCTGTTCTCCCCAAAATACGGATATAGGGATAATTCAAGCCGTTCATGTCCCCAAACTCTTCTTTGGTCAGCCCTAAAAAAGCAGCGAGCAGGGCTCTTTTTATGGTGGAATCGGTATAGCGCTTTGTCCCCACAGCTATGACGAGTCCTTCATAGGAGCCTTCATCCGGGAGCGATGAGACGATCCTGTTCTCCAGCCCCTCCACCATATCCCTGTAGCGGCTGAGAGACTCCCCTTCTCTTGTGATCAGATAGCGGAGATAAGGCATCATCATCGAGGGGGCCACCAGGGAAGCATGCGTAAGAGCCTTCTGAGTCCAGGGAGGAACAGCCCTTTCCCATCCCTTCCGTCCGGCGAGGATAAGCCTCCTGACCCCTGTGGCGCTCATAAAATTCCCGGGGGCCGGATCCTTGTACCCGGCCCCTTTCCTCAGGACCGTATGGATCCTGCAACGGCCTCCTACAAGCCTATTGATATGCTTGATGTATTCGATCCCGAGAATATTGTTAGGTTGCTGCATAAGGCCTTTGAGGCCGGGGATGTGACGTACCAGGAATTCTTCCCTCGCTCTTGGGAATGATATTCCCTGTGAGAGCCTTTCTCTTATAAAAGAGTAATACTCCTCTTCTTTATCATCAAGGAGGTTTGCAGCCTCTTCCATGATTGCCGTCCTGCCCTCTTCACTGCCAAAGGAGAGAAAGAGCTCGCCGGGGATCTCTTTCAGGACCCGGACCGCTCCCAGAGCAAAATAATCGGCGGAGGCCGTGGCAAAGGCTGTTGGATTTCTCAAAACAAGATCGGCTCCGGCTTCCACGGCCAGGCCTGCCCTTGTCTGCTCGTCCAGGATTGCCGGCTCCCCCCGCTGGACAAAGTTCCCTGAGAGGATGACAACAGTGTAATCAGCTTTTGTCTCTTCCCTGGCTTTCTCCATCTGATAGAGATGCCCGTTATGAAAGGGATTATATTCGGCTATGATGACGAGGGATTTTTTTTTCATGGATTTCCGGGAACCTTTTCTTTCCCCGTCTGTTTTATTATCAGAAACAGAGAAGAACATCCAACCAACCTCCTTTCTTATCCATGAGCCGGTTTCTCCACCCCCCGGAGAACCGGCTCTCCCATTTTACAGCCACTTTCCGTTTCCAACAATAAAAAACCCCGGCTCGACTCCGAACCGGGGTTCTTTTTTCAGTTATCGCCCTCTTTAAAGCGTGATCTTCTTGTCATGGACTGAAATATCAAGAAGAGGCGTCGTCCAGAAGACGATGGCCTCCACCGGGTTCTCCTCACGGAGTGTGTTCAGCCTCTCCATGATTCGGGCGGCGCTTTTTTCATCGCACAGAATGATCATCATCATGTTTTTCCCCGGCCACACATGGTTATTGAACCTGGGGTCTGTGGACAAACCCCTCCCGAAAAGCTCAGGGATGATCGTATAGGCAGTAACGCCCATATGTTTCATCTCGGCGATCATCTCATCGCCGAAGGTGTCAGCAAAGATAATATGCAGGGCTTTCATCTTCATATAAACTCACCTCTCCTTCTGGCGGCTTTCCGTTCTGCAATTAGATAGACTGTGGGAACAAAAAGAAGAGTGACAAATGTCGAAAAGAGGAGCCCGGCGATAACAGTCACTCCCAGAGGAACCCAGGATTCGGCCCCTTCTCCGGTACTCAAAGCCAAAGGCAGCATGCCGAAGATCGTGGTCAAAGCTGTCATAAGGACGGGGCGTAGACGTGTCTGTCCGGCTGTCAGAATCGCCTCTTCGATGGGATACTCACGCTTACGGAGAAGATTGGTGTAATCGACGAGGACGATGGCATTATTGACCACGATCCCCACCAACAGGATCAATCCCACAAAGACGATGATATTGAGGTTAAGCCCCAAAATCGGCAGTGCCAGAAAGACTCCGCTGAAAGCGAAGGGAATCGAAAAGAGGATGACAAAGGGGTCTCTGAACGATTCAAACTGACCCGCCATGACCAGGTAGACGAGAAGGATCCCTCCCAGGACTGCAAGGGCCAGATATTTAAACGAATTCTGCTGGTCTTCGAATGTCCCGCTCATGACAATGTCCACATCGTCGGGATGCTCGATCTTTCGGATGGCGTTATTGACGTCGGCTGCGACTTCTCCGAAAGACCGGCCGAAGGTGCTGGCCGTTACGTAGATGACCCTTGACTGGGATTTACGCTCGATGTCCACCGGCCCCCGTTCGATGCTGAAGTCGGCTATGGTTTCCAGAGGGACGGGAAGGCCTGTCGGAGTGACGATATTCGTCCCCTTGAGGGTCTCGATATCCCGCCGTAGTTCATCTTTTATCCTCAAAAAGATGTTATATTCATTCCCCCCCTCGCGGAAAAGGCTGGCCACAATACCATAATACTGGGCCCTGAGCTGCTGGCCCACATCATTGACCGTAAGCCCCATTCTGTAGAGCTTATCCCTGTTAAGCTGGACTGTGACTTCGGGTTTCCCCATATCACGGGAAATATCTGCATTCCGGACTCCGTCGATCTTCGAAATGGTGAATTTCACTTCTTCAGCCAGGCTATAGGTCTTGTCCAGGTCATATCCGTAGATCTCAATATTGATGGGAGAGCCTCCCCCGCCGAACATCTGCATCCCCTGGTCTTCAGACGTGACTATGAGTTTTTCGATGCCATGGACGTGTTCTATCTTCTTCCTTAGGTTTTCCGCGATCTCCACAGAGCTTCTCTCCCGCTCATTGACTGAGACCAGAGAGAGGCCGATCCGTGCTATGTTGAGCCCCTCCTGAGCTCCGAAGACAGAGGCGAACCCTCCTTCAGAGACCCCTGACATGATGAAACGGTCTTTGATCTCAGGGACAGAATCTGTGATGATCTTGTCCACCTCTTTGGCGATCTCCACTGTCTTGTCGTGACTTGTCCCCTGGGGGAGGATGACAGTGATATCCACCTGTCCCGAATCACTCTCCGGCATAAACTCCGACCCTCCGAAAAGGCCGAAAAAAGCTATTGAGAGAGAAAAGATCATAATCCCTGTCAGGACTGTGGCTTTTCTGTGCGAGATGGCCCACTGCAACACAGACCGGTAACTCTTTTCGATTCTTTCAAAGGCCCTTTCCGTAGCGCTTGAGACTCTCCCCTTCAACTCGATGTTCTTGAGAAAGAGAGACGAAAGCATGGGAATAAGGAGCATAGCCGTAAAAAAGGAGCCGAAAAGGACGATCATAATGGAAAATCCCAGCTGTTTGAAAAGAATAGCTGAAATATCATTGATGAAAAAGATCGGCACAAAGATGACGATGGTGGTCAAAGTAGACGCCAGGATGGCTGACCCCACTTCTGACGCTCCGAACATAGCAGCCTCTCTCTTATTGACCCCTTTCTTCAGATGCCGGTAGATATTTTCCAGTACCACGATTCCGTTGTCCACTACCATCCCGATGGCGATAGCCAGAGCTGAAAGAGAGATGATATTGATGGTATATCCATTGATATACATGAGGATGAAGGCAACGATGAGTGAGAAAGGTATCATCAGAGATATAATCAGGCTTCCCCGGATATTCCGGAGAAAAAGAAGGACGATCAATACGACAAAGATACCTCCTGCCAGAAGCGTCTTGGCCAGGTTGGAAATGGAGTCGTTGATGTACTCTGCTCCGTCAAAGACCACATCCAGGGTAAAATCAGCCGGCAGGTTTTTCTTTATCTCTTCAATACGCTCTTTGACCTCCCCTGCCACCCGGACCGTGTTGGCACCGGACTGTTTCTGAAGGATACAGAGCATCCCGGGTTTCCCGTTGATCCGGATCTCCCTGTTCTCTTCAAAATAACTGTCCACGACTTCTGCTACATCCCGGACCCGGACGAATCGTCCGTTGACATTGGAGAGGACGATGTTCTCGATCTGGGAAGCATCGGTATACTCTCCCGGGACACGGAGGACGTAATTCCTTCTTTCGTTTTTGATGTTTCCCGCAGGCGTGTCGACATTCTGGGCTGCGATGATCCCGGCTACTGTGTAGACATTAAGGCCCAGATTGTTGAGCTTGTCCCTGTCGAAATAGACCCGTATTTCACGCTGCGGCCCGCCCCGGACAAAGGCATTCCCCACTCCCGGGACACGCTTCAATGGTTCCACCAGGTCATTTTCCACAATGGTCCTCATCTGGTTCAGGTTCTGCTCGGCGTTGATAGAAAGATAAAGGATCGGCATCATGGAAATATCAAATTTAAAGACGGAAGGGCGTTCCACCCCGTCAGGGAGAGAACTGATGACAAAGTCAAGGGCCCCGCGGATATCACTGAGGGCTGTATCCATGTTGCTCCCCCATTTGAACTCAAGGGTCACCACCGAAACCCCTTCCTGGGACTGTGATGTGACTCCTTTGATATTCGGGACAGTGGACACAGCTCCTTCGATGATCTCGGTCACCTTTTTTTCAACATCCTCAGCTCCGGCTCCCTCGTATGTAGTCAGGATACTAGCTACCGGGGGTGTAATATCCGGAAAGAGGTCGATGCTCAACATAGAAAGAGAGATCGCTCCCAGAATAAGGACGATAATAAAAATGACAAGTGTCGTGATCGGGCGCCTTACCCCGAATTCGGATAAGTTCATACTGCCTCCCTACCGGATCTGGACTTCCATGCCGTCCTGGATGTACTTCTGGCCCACGACAATGACATCTTCCCCTTCAGTGAGCCCGTCAAGGATCTCTATGAATGTATTATATTCCAGTCCTGTATTGACTTCACGCAGATGAGCTTTCCCGTCATTGTACACGAAGACAAACCGGTTATCGATGACCGCCTCCTCAGGGAGAGCCAACCCGTGGCGCTCGCTCAAGATGATACTGATACGGGCAAACATCCCGGACCTGAGTCTGAGGCCCGGGTTGGGGACGTGGACTTTCAAGTCGATGGTATGTGTCAACGGATCAGAGACAGGCGTAAAGGAGACGATCTTTCCTTTGAAGACCTCTCCGGGGTAGGCCTCTGTTGTCACCTCAACGGGGTTGTTTCCCCTGAGATGAGGATAGTAACGCTCAGGTACCGAAATAGTCGCCTCCATGGTGGTCATGTTGGAGACACTGGCCACGGGTATCTGCCCCGGGATGATCATCTCCCCTTTGTCCCGGTTAAGGTTTCCCACGATGCCGCTTATGGGGCTCTTGATCAAAGCCGGCTCATATTTCAAGCCGGTCACATCCCGGTCGATCCGTGCGATGACCTGGTCTTTTTCCACATACTGCCCTTCTCGTACATCATAGGAGAGGAATTTCCCGTTGATCTTGGAGTAGACAGAGATATCCTGAATCCCCAAGAGCGTGCCGGTGGCTTTGTAGACTTCCCGCACCACACGTTTTTCCAGTTTTTGAATACTCACAAAAGGAGCGGCCTGCTGTTGAGCTGCTCCTCCCTTTTTACACCCGCCTGCACTCAGGGCTAAGACGACGAAAAGGATAATAACCACTGCATCACGTTTCATAACGCCTCCTCTTTCTCCAGTATTCCTGCAGCTTTTCTTAATTTCAGCCAAGAAAGGTTCAAGTCATAACGGGCGCGTATATCCCCTGCTTTGGCATTATTGTAGCCGATCCGGGCCTGCATAAGCTCCAGCAGAGAGACGACGCCCTCTTTGTATCCGGCCCGGGCGACTTCAAGGCTTTCCCTGGCCAGAGAAAGGTTCGTCTTCTGGGCATCCAGGCGTTCACGGGCTTCCCGGACACTCTCCAGCTTCAGGCTGAGATCGATTCCTGTCTTTTCTATGATATCCCGGTAAGTGTCGTCCAGGATCTCCTGCTGTAAAGAGAGGTTTTTGATTCCGACAGGACGTTTGAGTCCTTGGAACAGGTTCCATTGGAGAGCCAGGGTGATATTATAGGAATCTTCCCACTCCTGCCCCCACTCTTCTTTCTGTTGTCCGTAAGTCCCTGAAAGGACCAGGGAGGGCAGATACTGCCCCTTGGACATGCTTTTGGAGTAATCGACGATGGCACTGTTCATTTTCAGGATCTGTATATCCGGGTTGTTGCTTAAGGCCAGATCCATCAGGAGGCTTTTTTCGGGAAGAAGCCTTTCTTCGTCAACGGCAAAATCACGGGAGACAGTCAGCTCCATCTCTTCGGCGGCTCCCACGATATTTTTCAGGCTCATGAGAGCCGTTTTATACCCCGATTCCGCTTTGAGGGCGTCAGGACGGGCATTATTGAGCTCCACTCTGGCCTGGAGCAGTTCCAGATTGGAAGCTTCTCCGTTATTGTACTGGGCTTCGACCATCGCCTTCTGTTCTTCAAGGATCTCGACGGTCTCCCGGGCCAGGTCCTTCATCAATCCTGCGTATATGACATTGTAATAGGCTTCTGAGACAGCGTAGATGACATCCATCCGTGCTTTTCGATACTCCTGCTTAGCGATATCCCGCCGGGCATAAGCTGTCTTCAGACTGAAGAAGCGTGCCCCTCCCGTAAACAGGGGGAGGTTCGCCGAAAGAGAGTACTGATAATTACTGAGCATATCCATCTCATAATCCATGGCCGTCCCCCCGGGCCCGGGAAGGGAAAAGGTGGAGACAGATTCTTTCAGGACCTTAAGCCCTGATGCGCTCACTGTAGGGAGAAAATCCCCGTAAGCAGTCAGGATCTCATTTTTCGCCTGGGCGATCTCCCTTTCTTTGTTCACTAATTGGGTATTGTTCTCCAGGGCAAAAGAAATCGTCTGGTCTAAAGTCCACTCTTCTCCCGAAGCGGGGAGAAAGAGGACAGCTGTGAGAATAAAAAGATTGATCAGGTGCTTCATTTTTCCTCCTCTGTGTTTTCTCCCAGAGCACTTTTCAAAAAGATCTTCATAATCTGATAGGCTTTCTCATCTTCCATAGAGTTCTCTTCCATCATCTTGTAATGTTCCATTCCGTGCAAAACCCCCATCACCAGATAAGACACTAAAGTGGCCTTTTTTACGTCACTGATATACTCTTTTAAGACACCTGAGAGAAATTTTATGCGTTTTTCATAGATCCCCATGATTTTCTCAAAGATCTCCCCGTTATTCTGATAGATCAACCCGATATTTTTGTGAAAGAGCGTGGCTACCTTTTTATTGCGGTAGGTCTTGCGAAAGCTTTCGTCAAACAAGACATCGAAAAGGGATTCCGACTCACCCGGCTCGATTTTTTTCAGCTGTTCAGTAATAAAACTTTCGATCTCCTGAAACTCCTCATCCGCCAGTTCCACAAGATAGGAGATAATGTCATCCCTGGATTTGAAGTAGGAATAGAGGCTTGATTTGCTGTAGCCCACTTGAGAAGCGATTTCAGCCAGTGTGACATTCTCCACCCCTTTTTCCAGGAAAAGATCCGCCGCCGCATCGGCGATGAGATCTTTTTTCATCTTGAATTCCCACTCTCTTTTTTTCAATATTGACCCCCTGTTTTAAATTCTGACCCTGCGGTCGATATAATAACCGCACATTCAATAGTGTCAAGAAAAAAAAGGGGGATAGGAAATAATTCTTAATGGTCTTCCGGAGGAGGGTTGAATAGAGACCGCAACTCGCTCACATAGGCTCTGGCCTTTTCGCAGTCTCCTTTGTCCAGGGCGTTTTCAGCCTGGACAAGGTCTTCCTGTATAATATGAAGCTTGTCACTCATATCGTCCAAAAATCCGTTCAGGTCGTCGATAAGATCGGCAAACAGGTAATCTTCTCCCACATAAACCCTTTCCCTGAAACTCGTATGTCTGATCCTTTTTACGGCTCCTGACAAGAGACGGAATACTTTTGTTATATTCGCCGTTTCGAAATAGGCAAGAGCCCCGGCAGCCAGAAATACAATAATAAACCGGGCTGCAAGGAGTAACTTCTGTTCATTCCACAAATAGGAGAAACCGTAATCCAGGGTAAAGATCATAGATGTGAGAATGACGATGATCACCATCATGAGAAACAGTTCCACAAAGAGACGTACTTGTGCTTTCAAACCCCGTTCCTCCTTCCGAAAAACTTTTTGATGTCATGAGTCAGCAAAAACCTGACAAAGATCACGGCCCTGCGAAGGAACCTTTTGATCTTACCCAGGGTACTTTCCATCACCGTAGCATTGGCCAACCGGGAAAAGACCTTTTTGTAATCGATATTTTTAAAAACAAAATTGTGCATAGCTTCTATCTTGCTGTTATCCTGGGACCGCGTCTTGACAGAGATCCCCGAAAGTTCCGAGACCACGGAAAAGGTGTCTCCCTCTTTCCAGAGCACCGTCATCTCCTCCTCTTCAAGGACTTTCATGCTGATCTCTCCGGGGGGACGGCTTCCGTTAAGAAGTAAGGCGCATATCTTTGAGTTCCACTCCCTGAGGATCTGCTGCATTTTGGGAAGAGCGAAGATCACATCCATCCTGTCAGCCGGAAAGATGATCATGATGTTTCCTTTATGCTTCTTAATATAATTGAGAGCCTCTTCAATATTGGCTGCTCCCACGATATAGCGGTCGATGACAGAATTACGCGGAGCCTTTTCCTGTAAGATCTGGGGTTTGATGTCTTCGATGATCGTATCCAGAGTGGGGTTATTCAAAACAGAAGAGTAGGGAATAGCTCCGAACAGGGCCAGCCTGTTCTTCTCGCAATAGATCTCCAGGGCTCTTTTGACTTTTTCCAGTTTTTTTTCGACGACCTTATTGACTACGACTCCGATGACTTCCACACCGAACCGTTCAAAAAATATACGGTTGAGCTCCAGCCGGTCGATGGTATTCCCTATCCCACCCTTGGCGACAAGCACGACCTTGGCATCAAGCAGGCGGGCCACATGAGCATTGGAATGGTCAAAAACCGACCCGACTCCTGCATGGCCAGTCCCTTCGATAATCACATAGTCGTTATCCTTAGCCAGTTTTTTGTATGAATCTATGATCTTGTCACTGAGGTTCGGTTTTACGGCACGGAGCAGGTACTCTTCTGTAAATCCCTTTTCAACCACCACGGGGTTCATGAGGACCGGATCGGCTTCCAGCTGAAAGACCTCTTTCATCAACACTACATCTTCATCCACAGGGCCCCATTTGGAGGCGACCCATCGCTGGCCGACGGGCTTCATAAAGGCCGTTTTTTTACCCATTTCATGAAGACGGTGTAAAAAGGCCAGGGAAATGGTCGATTTTCCTACATCTTTATCTGTCGCTGCGATAAAGAGGTTCTTAGCCACGATTTCTCCGCCGTTCAGAAATAAGTACGGCGACCTCTTCCAAAAAGTGACGGTCTTCTGCCGTAAAAGCGTCCGGAGTGTGGGAATCGACATCGATCTCCCCCCAGACCTCTTCTCCCTCGATGAGGGGAACTACGATCTCTGATCTGACATGGGGACTGCAGGAGAGATAATTATCTGCGAGAGAAACGTCCGGGACGACGAATACTGATTGAGTAGCCACAGCCTGGCCACAGATCCCCCGC
>JAFGWL010000026.1 GCA_016937175.1 Candidatus Mcinerneyibacteriota bacterium
GGAGATCCCGGCCGATTCGAGGACCCGGCAGGCTCCTTCCGAGATCAGGCCGGCATAAACGTAACCGGGGCAAGCTTTGACGAGGAGAAGGGCACCGCCCCGTCCCACCACAGTATCGCCGATCCAGGCGCCGGCAGTTTCATCCCTGAACTTTTCCATAAAGGAGTAAAGGGGCAGGATCCCCCTTTTGTCCGATTCATAAAGGGTCTTCCCGTCACGGATGGCTATAAAACGGCGGCCGTCACACCCGAGAAGGCCTTTCAAAAGGCTTTTCTCTTTGAAATCACCCTCCAAGGCCGCCTCCTGTCTTTTCCAGAAGCCAGATAAAGTTCTCAGCAAGATGATCCATAGTGGCCATCCCTTCGGCATCATCCAGGACCTCCCCGATCTCGCGTCCCACCCCGAGATTCCAATAGGTCGATCCCGGGACGATTATCCCCGAGATAAGAAAAAAATGGTTGATGGTATCAAAGGCATGGATCCCCCCGCCCCTTCTGACAGCGATCACTGCCGCTCCTATCTTACGGTTGAGGAACCGTCCGTTGGCGCCGCTGACACGCCCGGCCCTGTCGATAAAGGCCTTCATCTCGGCGGGGACATCAGCGTAGTAGGTGGGCGCGCCCAGGATCAGCCCGTCAGCCTCTTTCAGTTTCGGGATAAGGGCATTGAGCCCGTCATCCAGGATACACGTCTCATTCCGGAGTTTTCTGCAGGTGTCGCAGGCCCGGCATCCCTTTATGTCTTTGCCTCCTATATGGATGATCTCGGTTGAGATCCCTTTCTTTTCCATATGGCCCATGACCCGGCTCATCATCAGGTAGGTATTCCCCTTTTCCCGGGGGCTGCTGTTGATCCCGACAACTTTCATACTCCTCCTTTTTCCCTGATTATAAGGGAAATTCCGCTTTCTCTCAACTTGTTTCTCCCAAGTCGCCCTTGACGGAAAAAAAGATGAGCCTATACTCAAAGATGACGAAAGGAGACCTTATGAATTTTCTCTTTAAGATACTTAAAGCGCTCAACTCCAACCAGCGCCCCGGAGAGATCGCCGCTGCTGCGAGCTTTGCTTTTCTGCTGGCTCTTATCCCCGGAGGAAATCTTCTGTGGATCTTCCTCTTCGGCCTGACCTTTTTTCTTAAAGTCAATCTGGCGGTACAGATGGGGCTTCTGATCCTCCTGAAGACCGCCGCTCCCCTGGCTGACCCCGTTCTCCATTCCCTGGGCTATTTTGTCCTGACCCTCCCTTTCCTCCAGGGTTTTTTTACGACTCTCCAAAATGCTCCTCTCCTTCCCTTTGCAAAACTGAACAACACGCTGGTAACCGGAGGGCTGGTAGCGGGCATCCTCCTCTGGGCCCCGCTTTTTTTCCTTTTCTCTTCTCTTGTCCGGCGTTACCGTGAAGGTTTTTTGCGGGCCATCAGAAACACTAAGGTCTACAAGGCCCTGTTAAAACTCCCTCTTATCACAAAACTTCAAAAGATATCCCGGGCTGTCTCAGGCCTGCCGGGCCGTATCCGCTAAGGAGGCATGATGAAAAAGAAAATCCCCTCTCTCTGGGCATCCATAGACTCCCCCGAAGCTTTGGAGAAAAAGATCCTGCGCCATCTTCAGCTTCCCGGAGACAAGGATTTCGCCGCGGGGCTCTTCATAAGCGATGAGGAGGGCTCCTTTTCCCTGAAAAAGGAGATCTCCCCGTCTGAGCTCAAAAGGGTCATGAAACTGGATAAAACCGTCACAAGTGCACGTGGGAGTATCCGGACAGGGAAGCTCCTTCTTTTCGGCCTGATCTTCGGAGCTCTTATCCTCTTTAACATCTTCTTTAAAGACAGGCTCATCGAACGGGTCATGGAAAACAGCCTTGAGATGGTCTTCAAAGCCAAAGTGGAGATCACAGGCCTCCGGGCTTCTCTCCTCAAAGGGTCCCTCTCTTTTAACGCCCTGGCCATCGGAGACAAGGACCATCCCATGACTAATCTGGTGGAAACAGGCCCTGTCATCATCGACATCAAAACATGGCAGCTTCTGAGAAAAAAATTCATCCTCGAGGAGGCCTCTGTCAAGGCACTGGCGTGGGGAACACCCCGGAAGAGTTCTGCTGCCCTCCTGCCCCAGGCCCCTTCGTCTGAAACCCCCAAAGAAAAGCTCCTTGAAAAAGCTATGGACACCGAAGCGCTCACCAAAGCCCTTCTTCCTGACCTTACAGCTCCCCGTCTTGCAGAGGAGTACAAGGCTTCACTGAAAGAAGCCAATGAAAAATGGACAGATAAGGCTTCTGAACTAAACACGGCCTGGGAATCCCTTCGGGAGGATTACAAAGCCCTGGAGTCCATGGATATTTCCGCTGTCAAAGGCGTCTCTGAAGCCAAAGAGCTTCTGGACAAAGCCTCGTCGGCTTCACAAAACCTCAAAAAAGGGCGTGAGCTTCTTCAGTCTGCCTCAGAGGAGTTCAACACCGACAAAGAGAGACTTCTCTCGATGAAATCGGATCTGGAAGCAGCGGTCAGAAACGATGCACGGCAAGTCCTGGCTCTGACCGGCAAAGGCGGGCCCACCCTCCTGTTCAACCGGGCGGCAGAAGAGATCATCCGGCAGAAGACAGGAAAATTCTCGGACCTGGCCCGCACTCTTTTCCGGAACAGAAACAAGGTCTCTTCCGCAAAGGGCGAAAAGACTCATCCCGAGCCTCCGCCCAGGCCTCTGAAAGAAAGAAAAGGGCTTGATATCCTCTTCCCTGTCACCTTTTATCCCACCATCCTGGCACGACATATAGGGATCGACATCCGGGACGGGAACCGAAAGGTCACCGGTTCCGTCAACGAACTTTCCACCCACCCCGCTCAATGGAAAAACCCCATCTCGTTCACATACAGCGACACAACGGAGGCCCGGACAGTCCGGGCACAGGGAAAAATAGATATCCGCGATATGGCCCCGCCGGATGTACGCCTCTCTTTTCAAGGGACAGGGCTGACACTCACCCTTGACTCCCCCTCTTCCTCCCTTCCTGCCCTCAAAAAGATCCGGGCGGTATACAGGGCTGACGGCACCATCGCCCTGGCCGATGAGTCCACCCTTTCGGGGCGTTTTCTCTTTACCGTGACGAGTCTTGACCTTCATGCCGACGAATCGTCCGACACCACTCAAAAACGGCTTTTCGATGTCCTGAAAGGCTCCACCCCTTTTACGGTGACGGTACAGGCCGTAGCAAGCCCTTCAGGAGAGACGCTCCTCTCTCTTTCCACATCCCTCGCCGATGTCCTGCGCCGGGCTGTCTCTGAAGAGGCCTCCCGTGAACTCGCCCGGGAACAGGAAAAAGTGGAACAGGAGATCAAAAAGCAGATGAGTGGCCTCCTTGGAGAAGGAGACGAAGAGATGGCTCTCTTCCAGGGGCAAGAGTCTTTTCTGGGAGAAAAAGACAAGGAGCTCCTCGCCTCCCGCGAGGCCCTGGACAGGATAACCGCAGAACTTAAGAAAAAAGCGGCCGGTTCGATCCTGCCCTTCAGCCTTTGAAGAAGAGATCAGGAATTCTCGTGATAGATCTCACGGTAAAGAGAGGGGCGGGACATCAGCTCTTCATGGTTCCCCGATTCAGCGATATGCCCCTCTTCGAGGAGATAGATCCTGTCGACGATGCCTGCTGTCTTGGGACGGTGAGTCACCAGGACCAGGGTCTGATGGGGGATGCCTGCGAAGAGGTCCTCCCAGAGATGCATCTCTGTCTCAGCATCCAGGGCTGATGTGATATCATCCAGGACCAAAAGCGGAGGCTGATGGTAGAGAGCCCTGGCCAGGGCCAGGCGCTGTTTCTGTCCGCCGGACAAGGTCTTTCCCTTGGGGCCTACCACTGTCTCCAGGCCTAACCCGAACTTTTCCATCTCTTTTCCCAATTGTGAGATATGGAGTGAATATTCCAGGCGCTCTTTATCAGGCTCTTCTCCCATAAGGATATTATTACGGATAGTATCTGTGAATATGACAGGCTGCTGAGAAGCATAACCAGCCAGGAGCCTGTACTCTTCCGCCTTCAAACAGGAGATATCCCGGCCGTCGACGGTCATGCTCCCTGATGTAGGCCGGATGATCCCCGCCAGGATCAGGCTCAGAAAACTTTTGCCGCTGCCGAGTTTCCCCATAAGGGCGATCTTTACACCTTTACGGATCTCAAGTGAGATCTCTTTAAGGATGTCATGTCCTTCATAAGTAAATCCCACATCATCCAGGCGGATCTGACGTTCGAAGGAAGCCTTCCCGGACCCGCCGGCTTCGGGTGAACGCATCTCCTCCAGAGCGCTGATCCGCGTGCTTGAGACGGCGGCGCTCTTCCCCCGGACGAAGAGATTCCCGATGTCAAGGACAGGATGAGTCAGGTTTTTGATCAGAGCGAGAAAGGCTACGAGTGTCCCAAGGGTTATGGATCCCTGTATCTTCATGAGGCCGCCGATCAGGAGGACGATGATGGTGCTGATGGTGTGAAGGGACATGTATATCCCGCGCAGTCCCACATCAAGGCGGACTACTTTCAGTTCCCTGGTTTTTCTCCGGCGTACCAACTCATGGAAATATTCTGTGATCTGCTCTTCGCGGTTAAAAGATTTGACAATCGAGATCCCGCTCATGGTAGAATGGATATAGTCATTGGTCTCAGAAATCGCCTTCTGAAGTCTGTTGAAGGCCCGATGGAATGTCTTGTCGAAAATTGCCATGAATATCGTCATGGTCATCAGGCTGATCACCGTATAGAGGGTCAAAAGCGGAGACATAAGAAGCAGCATACCCACGGTGAAGAAAAATATCAGTACAGCATCCAGGCCCCGAAAGACCCCTGAGGAGAGAAACCAGGTAAGCTTCTCGGCATCATCGGAAAGGCGGGTGACGATCTCGCCGGTGTTCATCTTCTGAAAAGTCAGGCGTCCGGTGCGAAGCAGGTTCCGGAAGGCTCTCCGCCGGATAGTCCATTGGAAACGCATATTCATCATGGCTCTGTTGGCCTGAAAGTAGCTGTAGATAATGAAACGGGCCGCACTGAGGATCACGATCCCCGAAATAAAGACCCCGATCTCCGTCACGGGCATCTTCGTCTCCAGGGCATCCACCACGAGCTTGTAGTAATAGGGGATCGCCGTCCGGAGGACAGCTGAGACCACTGTAATAAACAAAAGGAAGAAAAAGCGCCCCTTATGACGGGACCATTCCAGGATCATCCTCTCTTTGAACGTCATGAGAACACCTCTCCCTGCTCCTCGATGAGAAGCTGATTGCGGCAGAGGCGATGGTAGACCCCCTCCTTCGCCACAAGCTCTTCATGGGTCCCCTCCTCGGCGATCTTTCCGCCGTGGATCACCAGGATACGGTCGGCGTCCATGACTGTACTCAGACGATGGGCCACCACCAGGGAAGTCTTGCCCTTCATGAGCAGGCGGATAGCCTTATCAAGCATCTTCTCCGTATGGGGGTCGATGGAAGAAGTGGCTTCATCCATGAGGATGAGGTCCGCTTTTTTCACCATGGCCCGGGCGATGGAAAGGAGCTGACGCTCCCCTACAGAGAGATTACCCCCTTCTTCATGGAGGTCCGTCTCATAGCCTTGAGGCAAACGGGAGATAAAGCGGTCTATCCCTATCTTCTTACAGATCGAGGAGACTTCTTCTTTGGAGATGGCTTTGTCGAAAAGACGAAGGTTGTCCAGGACGGTGGCCGGGAAGAGATAGAAGTCCTGTTCGATGAGCGCGATATCCTGTCGCAGAGAGCGGATTTCAAGGTCTTTGATGTTGACTCCGTCGATGGAGATCTCCCCTCTCTCGATATCATAAAAGCGCAATAGGAGCTTGATGATGGTGCTTTTCCCCCCTCCTGTCTCTCCCACAAGAGCCCACTTCTCTCCTGCTGGGATCTCGAAGGATACATCCTCCAAAACCGGCTCTCCCTCTTTATAAGCAAAAGAGACATGGGAAAAGGTGACCCCCCGGGTCATAGCAGCCAGCTCCTGTCTACCGCTCCGGATATGGACAGGAGTATTGTGAAGTTCATAGACACGGGAAAACGCAGCGAAGGAACGCTGGATCTGGGAGACCTGTTCGGAGATACCTATCAGAGGGAAAAAGAACATCCTCACATATTCGATAAACATGATCAAAGCCCCGTAGGTGAGCACCCCTTTGAGGATCATGGGAGCCCCGCTTTTTAAGATCATCGCAATGATGATCTCCTGGAGCATGAAGAGGAAATTAAAAAAGGTGATCCACCCGAACTCGGCGTTTCTTTCGTATCTGTATTTGTCTCTGTTGTCTTTGTCAAAGCGTTCGAAAAAGAGGTCCTCTTTTCCGTAGGATTTGATGATATCCAGCCCGGTCAGGTATTCGGTGATCTTGGATGTGATCTCTGCCATAAGCCTGCGGACTTTTTTGAACATGGGATAGATGAACTTCTGCAAAAGGAAGATAAGCCCTATGACCAGGGGAAGCGGATAGATGATAAGCATGGCCATAGAGGCATTTGTCCTGAACATGATGATACCCATGAAAAGAAGCATGAAAAAACTCTGGAGGACGGTCACCAGGGCGATCACGAAGAAAAAGCGTACCTTTTCTGCATCGCCTTCTACCCGTGTCACCAGTTTCCCCGGAGAAACCGATGTAAAATGGTGATAATCCCAGTCCAGCACTTTTTTAAAAGAATCTGTCTTAAGGCGGATGAGGATATCCTGGCCCAAAGCTTCCAAAACGACAGTCATCAGATACATGGAGGCCACATAGAGCGCAAAGATGAGGATGTAACTTACCATGGTCACGGTCAGGTTCGCCGTATCGCCGGTCTGGATCCCGTTGTCGATGACATTCATCATGAAGACAGGAAGGACAGACGTCAGATAGGAGTTCCCTACAAGCAGGAGAAATCCAAAGATAAAACGCCATTTAAAAGGCGCAATATAGCGCATAAAAAGATATCGGACCATAGCGGATGGATATTATACGGTTTACGAAATAAGTCAAGAAAAAAGGAGATTATTTCTCTTTTTTCTCCTCCTTTTCCATTTTTCCCATAAACTCCCTGATCTTTCGCTCTTCCCAGTCTTTCCCGAGGATACCGTTGAACCCGAAGACAGACATCCCGTGTGAAAAGAGGCCGATCCCCCAGAAGAGAGTCACCCAATAGAACCAGAAGTCTCTGGGAGAAGTCGCTACATCGATGATCAGGAGGATGACATTGACCATGAGAAACGAAAGAAGGTGTTGGTAAAACCCCTTCAGGTCATCCACGCGTTTTTTAGCCAGTTCGAACCTTTCTTCCTGCTTCATGGGACTCCTTTCTTACCGTGCACTTTCCCGGGCCAGTGACTCGAGAAGTGCAACCAGATATTTTTTCAGCCTTGCCAGGCTGGCAATATTCATCTTTTCGTCGGGAGAATGAGGGTTTTCAATATCGGGACCCAGAGATATCATCTCCATGTCAGAGAATTTGCTTCCTATGATCCCGCACTCCAAACCGGCGTGGATGGACTTTACTTGAGGGGCTTTCCCGAAGAGCTCCTGATAAAGCGCTACACACCGCTTGAGCAGGCCCGAGTCGGTGTCAGGCTCCCACGGAGGATACCCCTCCCCCGTCAGTGGCGTGGCCCCCCACTGTGTCCCCAGGGTGACGATCCTCTCTGTGAGTTCGTCCAATTTTTCCGGTGAAGAACTACGCAGGCTCAGAAGGATCTCTACACGGTCTTCCGAAGAAGAGAGGACAGCTACATTGTCCGAGGTCTCCACGAGCCCCTTCATCTCGGGATGAAGGGAAAAAACCCCGTCGGGAAGAGATTTAAGGAGTTTAAAGAGAGCACGGGCCTTGTCATCCATGAGAAGTGTGTCTTCAGGGCCTTCGCTCTCTTCTTCCACGCGGCAGCTGATCTTCTTTTCTGCCTTCCTCCACTTATCTTCCTGCCTGCGGCAGGCCTCGCCCAAGGCTTTTATCACCCTCTCTTTTTTTGACTTCTCCACAGCAAGAAGACAACCCGCTTCACGGGGAATAGCATTGTGTGCCGAACCTCCTGAAAGGCTCAAAAGATGGAATCCTTCTGTAAAGAGAGGTTCGATGATCTCTGCAAGTATCTTGTTGGCGTTGCCGCGTCCCTTGTCGATATCCATCCCTGAATGCCCCCCTGACAGCCCCCCTACGTTGACCGAGAGAAGAACCTCCTTCTCTTTATCCATACGCAGGGCTCTGTCTGCGGGATAGGTAAGGAGGATATCCCTTCCGCCTGCGCAGCCGATGATAAACTCTCCCTCTGTCTCAGAATCCAGGTTGATGAGCACTCTCCCGGCGAGAGAACCGGGATCCAGGGACCGGGCTCCATTGAGCCCGGTCTCTTCGTCGACGGTGAAGAGGAGTTCCAGAGGAGGCCGGACAAGAGCGGGGTCGGTAGCCACATCCATGGCCAGTGCCATGGCGATCCCGTTGTCCGCTCCCAGGGTAGTCCCGCAGCTTTTCAGCCATCCCTCCTCTTCGATGACCCGGATGGGGTCTTTCGAGAAATCGTGAAGAGAATCTGGGGTCTTTTCACAGACCATATCAAGATGTCCCTGAAGGATAACGAATGGAGCTCCTTCGGATCCGGAAGACGCCGGAACGGAGATGATGACGTTCCCCGTTTTGTCCCGTTTGGCCTCTAAACCGTTCTGAAGAGCCCATTCCTTCATCCACCGGCCTATGGCCTCTTCTTTTTTCGAACAGCGGGGAACCGCTGATATCTCTTTGAAGTATTTTATTGTCTTTTCAATTGTCTTATCCATAACGCCTCCGTTTTTCCTTCATCATACCAGAAATGAGGAGAGGGTCAACGGAAGAAAAAAGCTCTTCTCACTTGATTTTTTTTTAAAAACTCCTATTATTTTTCCCATGGGGCTGTAGCTCAGCTGGGAGAGCGGTTGGTTCGCAATCAACAGGCCAGGGGTTCGAGCCCCCTCAGCTCCATCTCCTTTTTCTTCGCTCTCCTGAAAGGTCATATTTGGCTTGCAATGGCCTCTCAATACGATATGATGAAACAAATCCCCGGACGGGTGTCCACTTAAAGACCGGGAAGGTGTATGGAAGCTCTTAAAAAAAAAATCTTGGAGAAGGGAATCGTCGTCGACGAACATACGCTGAAGGTCGACAGTTTTCTCAACCACCAGCTGGACACCTCTCTCATCTCCTCTATGGCCGAAGAGCTCATCCGGCGTTTTGCCGGAACCCCCGTCCACCGCATCCTGACTATTGAATCCTCAGGGATCCCTCTGGCTTTTATGATGGGCTACTTTCTTCACATCCCCGTCGTCTTTGCTAAAAAGACGAAACCCTCTACTTTCACTTCAAGTCTCTATTCTGCCGAAAGCTATTCTTTTACAAGAAAAAGCCCCTATACCATGTCTGTCTCCCGGGATTTTCTGCCCCGGGGAGAAGAAGTCCTGATCGTCGATGACTTCCTTGCCGGCGGGAACGCTGTTTCCGCGCTCATCGAGATCATCCGGAAAGCAGACAGCCGGCCTGCAGGGGTAGCTATTGCTGTTGAAAAAGGTTTTCAGGGAGGAGGCGACTCGTTAAGAGAGGCCGGGATCCATGTGGAATCTCTGGCGATCATCGAGTCGCTGGCCAACGGTGTCATTCAATTTCGAACGTAACAAAGGAGGATAACCATGCGTAAATTATGGCTTTTTGCACTTGTCCCCCTGCTTGCAGCGGCTCTTCTTGCCGGTTGCAGCGGGAAGACGGGTGTATCCAAAGAGATGGTGGCGGGGTTCATCTATATCGGCCCTGTCGGTGACCACGGATGGACCTACGCCCAGGATAAGGGACGGGTCATGGTGGAAGAAAAACTGGGGATCAGGACCATCTACAAAGAGTCCGTCCCTGAAGGTCCTGAAGTAAAAGATGTCATCCGAAACATGATCGACCAGGGAGCAAAGATCATTTTCGCCGGCAGTTTCGGATACATGGATTATGTGGAAGAGGTCTCGAAAGAGTATCCCGACATCAAATTCCTCCACTGCTCCGGCTACAAGATGACCGACAACATGGGAAACTATTTCGGCCGGATGTACCAGGCCCGTTTCCTTTCCGGCCTCGTAGCAGGTATGAAGACCAGAACCGGCAAGATCGGATATGTCGCCGCTTTTGAGATCCCCGAAGTCATCCGCGGGATCAATGCTTTCACCCTGGGCGTCCGCGCAGTAAACCCCGAAGCGAAAGTCTATGTCCGCTGGACCCATACCTGGTATGACCCCGGAAAAGAGACAGAAGCCGCCAAGGCTCTCCTGGATGAGAATTGTGACGTCATCGCTCAGCATCAGGATACAGCCGGCCCTCAGCAGGCCGCTGAAGCCAAAGGCGCCTATTCCATCGGATACAACTCCGATATGGCTTCCATGGCTCCCAACGCCTATATGACTGCTCCTGTCTGGAACTGGGGACCCTATTTCATCGACCAGATCAAGAAAGCTATGGACGGCACATGGACTCCTACAAGCTACTGGGGAGGCCTGGAAGACGGGATCGTCGACCTGGCTCCACTCACAGCCAACGCCCCTGAAGGATCCCAGGAAAAGGTCGATGAGATGCGCGCCAGGATCGTATCCGGCGAGTTCCATGTCTTTGGAGGCCCTTTAAAAGACCAGAAAGGTGTCATCCGTGTGAAAAAAGGCGAAGTCATGACCGACTCTGAGATGCTCAGCATGGGTTGGTTCGTTGAGGGCGTCGTCGGGAAGATCGATACAGGAAAATGAGTCACTCTTCCCCTCCGTCAGAGACTCTCATCAAGACAAAAAACCTGACCAAGCGTTTCGGCCGGGTCCTGGCCAATGACGCTATCAATTTCAAGGTCAAACGGGGGGAGATCTATGCTCTTCTCGGCGAGAACGGCGCCGGGAAGAGCACTCTTATGAACATGCTCTCGGGCGTCTATACCCCGGATGAGGGAGAGATCCGGGTCCACGGGAAAAAGGTCTTTTTCAGATCCCCGGAAGACTCCATCCGCTGCGGGATCGGCATGATCTATCAGCATTTCAAACTCATCGAGGTCATGACGGCCCTGGAGAACATCATCATCGGACACAGGGAAAACCTCTTTGTCACAACGCCTAAAATCCGCAGGAGAGTTCTTGAGATCGCCCGCCGCTACGGCCTCCCTCTGGACCCTGACAAAAAGGTCTATGACATGTCTGTGGGAGAGAAACAGACGGTGGAGATCATGAAAGTCCTTTACCGCGGCGCTGACATCCTGATCCTGGATGAGCCCACGGCTGTTCTTACGCCCCAGGAGATCAAAAACCTTTTCGCCATTCTCCGCCGCATGAAGGAAGAGGGTTGCGGAGTCATCATCATCACCCATAAACTCCATGAAGTCATGGAGATCAGCGACTGGGTGACAGTCCTTCGAAAAGGCCAGAATGTGGGAAGCGTCAAGACATCGGAGACCTCTTACAAACAACTGGCCGATCTTATGGTAGGGCGCTCCGTGGACCTTTCCATCGAGCACGTCCATATTGAAGAAAAGACTCCTGTCCTTGAAGTCAGAGGTCTGACCCTGACCGACCATGAACATGTGAAGAAGATCGATTCTGTCTCCTTCACTCTCTTCTCCGGAGAGGTCCTGGGCGTCGCCGGGATCTCCGGAAGCGGCCAGAAGGAGCTCTGTGAAGCTCTGGCCGGGCTCTATCCTGTCCATGCGGGAGAGATCTTCTATAAAGGGGAGGATATCGTCGGCCTCTCCTCACGCGAGATCATAGACAAAGGGATCACCATGAGTTTTATCCCGGAAGACCGCCTGGGAATGGGCCTCGTGGCTTCCATGGACCTGACGGACAATGTCATCCTTAAAGATTATTACCGGTCCCCCGGCCCCTTTGTGGACCGGAGATCAGCACAGGAAAAAACAATCAAAATCATCGAAGATTTCAATATTCAGACCCCCGGCCCCCATCACCCTGTCAAGCTTCTGTCGGGAGGGAATATCCAGAAAGTCCTGCTGGGGCGGGAGATCATGTCACGCCCCCATCTTCTTATCACAGCCTACCCTACCAGGGGGTTGGATATAGCCTCCTCTTACCTGATCTACGATTATATCAATCGTGAAAAGAAAAAGGGGACCCCTATCCTCTATGTGGGTGAAGACCTCGATGTCCTCCTGGAGCTCTGTGACCGGATCATGGTCCTCTGCGACGGGAAAGTCACCGGAGTGGTGGATACAGACGAGACGACGAAAGAGACCCTGGGACTGCTCATGGCCGGAGAGACCCTTGAATCCATAGAGAGGATGAATGCATGATCCAGATCGTGAAAAAGGGAGAGACCTCCAAAAAGAAAAAGATCCTGATCCATATATCCGCCCTCTTCTTCGCCCTCCTCACCGCCTCCCTCTTTATCCTCCTCATGGGCCACAGCCCCCTGAAGGTCTATCTCTCAATGATACAGGGAGCCTTCGGGACCTCCTACCGCCTATCAGAGACCATCGTCAAGACGATCCCTCTGGTCATTACTTCGCTCGGCATCGCGCTGGCCTTCAGGATGAAATTCTGGAATATCGGGGCTGAGGGCCAGATCATCATGGGAGCCTTCGGAGCGTCCTGGTTCGCACTTTCTTACCCCCATCTGCCCTCCTGGATCCTTCTTCCCCTTATGGCTCTGGGCGGCCTTATCGGTGGCGGACTCTGGGCTCTTATCCCCGCTTTCTTCCGGGCCCGCTTCAGGACGAATGAGACGATCTTCACCCTTATGCTGAACTACATCGCCCTGAAATGGATCACCTATCTTCAAAACGGCCCCTGGAAAGACCCGGGAGCCCTCGGGTTCCCGAAAATACCCAACTTTCACGAGCATGCTGTCCTCCCCCGTCTTTTCGGGATCCATATCGGATGGCTCATCGCTCTGATCCTTGTGGCCCTCTCTGCCCTCTTTATCAACAGGACTAAAAAAGGCTATGAGATCCAGGTCATCGGAGAAAGCGAAAACACCGCCCGTTATGCGGGAATCAACGTCCCGGGCACCATTCTGACCACCATATTCTTAAGCGGTGCTCTCTGCGGGCTCACAGGGATGATCGAAGCCTCTGCCATCAATAAGACCCTTTCAGTGGAGATCACCGGCGGGGTGGGTTATACGGCAATCATCACAGCCTGGCTGGCCAACCTTAAAGAGCCCCTCATCATCGTCGTCTCTTTCCTTTTCGCCGCCATGATACAGGGCAGCTCTTACATCCAGATGGCATTTCAGATCCCCCAGTCAGCCGCCGAGATACTCCAGGGGCTCATCCTCTTTTTTGTCCTCGGCAGCGAGTTTTTCATCCGCTATCGGATCCATATACGGCGCAACCCTGTCAAAGGAGTATCCTGATGCTTGCTTCATTCCTTCATGCCGCTGTCATAGCCGGAACCCCGCTCTCCTTTGCAATCCTGGGAGAGATCCTTACTGAACGGGCGGGCAAACTCAACCTCGGGGTGGAAGGCCTGATGCTTATGGGAGCCGTCATCGGATTCAAGACCGCACTGCTTACCTCTAATCCCTTTCTCGCCTTGTGCGGAGCCGCCCTGGCGGGGGCTGCCGGCGCCCTGATCTTTGCCTTTTTAACTGTGACTCTGCGGTCCAACCAGGTGGTCACAGGCCTGGCCCTCACCATCTTCGGGACAGGCTTTGCAAGTTTTGTCGGGCAAGGACTGGCTGGTTTTGTGACCCCCGAACAGGTCAAATCCTTTTTTCACCCGCTTCCCCTTCCCCTGCTGAGCCGCATCCCCTTTCTGGGAGAAGTCCTCTTCGATCACAGTATCTTTGTCTACGCGGGGTACCTTGTCGTCATCGCAGCTTACTTCTATCTCTATAAGACGCGTTTCGGCCTGAATCTGCGTGCGGTGGGAGAAAATACAGCCGCCGCTGACGCCGCGGGGATCAATATTACCAAATACAAGTTTGTCCATATTCTGGCGGGAGGAATCCTGGCCGGCCTGGGAGGGGCTTTCCTCTCACTCGTCTACGTGCCTACCTGGCAGGATAACATCACCACCGGCCGGGGATGGATCGCCGTGGCGCTGGTCATCTTCTGCAAATGGAACCCCATCCGGATCTTTATCGGAGCGTTTCTGTTCGGAGGATTGGACATCATCGGCTTCCGCCTCCAGGGCCTCAATATCCATATCTCTCAATACTTTTTTGATATGCTGCCCTATATCGTTACAGTCCTCATCCTCATCATGATGTCTGTAAAAGATTCTAAAGAGAGTTCTCCCCCGGCGGAACTGGGACGCCCCTATTTCAGAGAAGACAAATAGAGCCTATGTCTCCTTGTTACCGGCGCTTTCGATCTGGCTGATCTTCTCCACATCTTTAAGGAGAAAGTAGTTAAGTACAGTCCTCAGGGCGATGATCGCCGCCAATTTCCCGATATCGTTCCAGGAAGGAGCCAATATCGTCCGGACGATGCTGGCTCCGATGAGAAAACTAAGAGCCAGAGAGAAGGAGTTGCCCATCTCCATCCGGACCATGCCGATAATGTTGATCATCCTCAATGATTTCTTCAGAAGGACTTTAAAGTAGAGGATAAAGGCCTTCGTGATCCCGGCCAGGATAGTAAATACGGCGCAGAGTTGAGCAAAGGTCGAGACAGACATGACGGTGACTCTGATCATCTCACTGATCATAAGGAGCCTCCTCCTGGTATATTTTCTGCATCGTCCTGGCTTTTTCCAGGAAATAGCTCCTCAGCTCAGGGGGAGCCAGAACACAGGCTTCGTCTAAAAAGGAAGCAAGATAGACTTTAGCCTTCTTGATCGAAGATTCCAGAACCAGGACATTCCCATCACGTTTCAAAACACGGGGCTGGTTGAGGAATTTGACATTGTCAAAGAGATAGAGCCCGTTATTGGTAAAGCGGACGGTAACCGTCTCCCCGTAGGAAAGGAAGGGGTCAAAATGTTTTTTGACTTCATCGGCTTTGGCCTTGTCAAAGTGTTCCTGTTTCTCTTTTAGAAGACGGGTCGGGATGATATTGGATAAGCGGTAGTTCCGGTAGTCTTTGTGGGTCACACACCACCCGAAGATGTAATTGAACTCCTGCTCCCGGTCTGTCACTACCGTATAAGGTTCCATAATACGTATCCCGTCTCTGTACCGGAAGGCCATCTTGACCTTCTTTTTGACCGCTTTCTCCACGAGAGAGAGTCTTTCAGCGAAGACCACACGCTCTCTTTTGAAAGAAGCCATATTGGAATAGGACATGATCAGATTCCGGAAATAGCCCGCTTTGTTGGAAAAGAGACCCGTATGATTTTCCATGAGAAACTCAAAAAGGTTCTGTCCCTCCCTGTTCAATTTGAACTGGAGAGTCTTCCCCTCTCCCCCGGGGAGGCCCCACCCCTCCTGAAACTGGTCATAGAGTCCCAGGAAAACGTCATTGCACAGTCTGTTGAGGGAGATACCAAAAAGACTCACATCCCTGAGGAGAACCGAATGGACAAGATTAGGGATCTTGGTCTTTATCTTATATTCGTCATTGATCATGCAAAGCCTTTTTCATGTTATCGATCAAGCGCCGGATCTCTTCATCGTTATAGTCATCAGCCAGACGTTTCAGTTCACACACCAGGTCTTTCAGAAAGCCCCCCCCCTTTTTTAAAGAGTCTATCTCATCAGCCAATTCGTGGATCTTTTCCGGATAAAAAGCATGAAGTTCCTCTTCCATCCGGCCCAGAATAAGGATCAGGCGCTCTTTTTCTTCCTGTTTTATCCTGGCCGCATCAAAGAGAGCCCATCGGACCGGAGTATCCCCTTTCGGCGATATCCCTCTGTCGCGTGCCACCTGGTTGATCTTCCTGTAAAAACTCTCCTTATCGATGGGTTTTGAAATATAGTCGTCACATCCGGCGGCCAGGAAACGTTCTTCATCTCCTTTGATGGCGTAGGCTGTCAGGGCGATCACCCACAAGCTGTTAAAGGCCGGATCTTTGCGTATCTGCCTGATGGTCTCCATCCCGTCCATCACCGGCATCTGGATATCCAGAAGAAGGACATCATACTTTTTCTTTTCCAGTGCTTTTAAGACCTCCACTCCGTTGGAAACGATGGTAAACTCATGCCCCATCCTTTTCAGGAGGACGCTGATCAGCTTCTGGTTCATGATATTGTCTTCAGCGACGAGGACAGAAAGAGAACCCTCCCCCCCTGTCTTCACATATTCAGCCGGTATAGCTTCAAGGAGAAGGTCGGCTTTATGCAGCATCTCTCTGATTTTATCCCTGTCTATTTCAGGCCCATGGAGAAGCCGGTCCGTCTCTTTGTAGACTTCGTAAAGCTCTGTCATCCCGTAATTACCCGTGAAACCTTTCATATCATGGATCAGCTTGCAGAACTCCTCTCCCGTCCCGCTTTCATTGAAAACAGCATTGACCCGCTCCATCTTCTCGGGCAATTTGCTGATCCCGTCCTGAAGAAGCTTTTGCATCTCGGGGTCTCCGTCGTTTGCATCAAACCACTCCCGGACCATACTTTTCCCCCGGATGTTCCGTCTTTTAAAATATTGGTTGATGAAATCCACCAGGCTTTTGCCTGTCTCGGGAGTCTTTCTGAAAATATTCAGACACTTCTCATTCAGCCTTTTCATATCCTCATCGGTGAGGTCTTTGGCTGTCATGATGATCACCGGGATATCCTCCCGTTTCAACTTATCTCTCAGGAGTCCCAGGAATTCAAAACCGTCCAGCCCGGGCATCATCAGATCCAGGAGGATAAGGTCCGGGATGATCCCTTTCTTCAGGTCCTGAAGGGCCGCCTGGGCATTGTCGAAAATAAAGACATTGTACTGCTGGGCGTGGAGCAGGTTCTTGTAGAGGGCCAAAAGGTCCTTGTCGTCATCGATGACAAAGATGTTCTTGACATCTCCGTTGATATATAGAGCTGACTTGATCCTCTTCATGAAGGTCCGTTCTTCTACAGGTTTTCGGATATAATCGAAAACACCGTAGTTGATCGTCTCTTCCAGTCCGTCCATGATAGAGCAGACGACGACGGGTATGTGTGATGTCCTGGCATCAGACTTGAGGATATCATTGATCTGATATCCGTTCAGCCCCTCCATCTTCAAGTCGAGGAGGACGATCTCCGCTTCCGATTCGGCCACAAGACGGGCCACGTCAGGGGTGTTGGCCAGAACAACCGGGGTAAAACCCGTCCTGTTCAACAGATTTTTAATGATAGTGATATCGTTTTCGTCATTATCGATGAGAGCGATCTTCGTCCTGGCAGGATCATAGCGGTAGAGAGCGTATGATTCGTCTGAAAGGTGTCTCTCCGGCTCTTTGACTTCAGGAAGGTTCAGGCGGACGATAAACTCCGTTCCCTTCTCCGGCTCGCTTCTCACGGCGATCTCCCCGCCCATCTTTTCCACAAGTTTTTTGGTGATAGCAAGCCCCAGGCCGGTTCCCCCGAATTCCCGGGTGGTCGAGACATCTCCTTGTTTAAAAGCGCTGAAAATGATCTTCTGCTTTTCACGGGAGATCCCTATGCCTGTATCTTTGACGCTGATCACCGCGATCCCGCTTTCATAACGGCATGTCATGATGATAGTCCCTTTTCGGGTGAATTTCACGGCATTGCTTACCAGGTTCATGATGACCTGATTGATCTTATGCTCGTCGCCGAAGACATATTCGGGCAGAGAAGGGTCTATATCCAGATGAAGTGAAATATTCTTCTCATTGGCTTTGACAAGAAAGAGGTTGCGGATCTCCTGGAGAAGGTAAGTCAGCGAAAAGTTGATCTTCTCCAGCTCCACTTTCCCCGCTTCTATCTTTGAAAAGTCGAGGATATCGTTGATGAGGTTCAAAAGGTTTTTCCCTGATCGGCTGATGATCTCCAGCATCTCCCTCTTTTCATGATTCTGCTCCATCTCCAGAAGGATCCCTGTGAACCCGAGGATGGAATTCATAGGGGTGCGGATCTCGTGGCTCATATTGGCCAGGAATACGCTTTTAGCCCTGTTGGCTGCTTCAGCTGAATCCCTGGCTTTCATAAGCTCGATTCTGGCCCTGGTCCTTTCGGAGATATCCCTGGCTATAAAGACGATGCCTTCTGTCTGTCCCGCTTTGATGATCTTGGACATGGAGAGCGAGACCGGGACCATTGTATTTTCGATATAAAACGAAGTCTCATGGTCCTTCACCGGAGTCTGGGTGTGAAGGATCATCTTCCATAGCTCGAAAAAAGACTCACGCTCTTTGCCTTCAGGGATAAGGGTGAAGACAGACGTACCCAGTATATTCTCTTCAGCCGTCCGGAGAAGTTCTGTGGCGGCTTTGTTGGTATTGGCGATCGTCCCGTCGGGCAGAAGAAGAAAAAGGCCGTCGGTCATGGCATCGACGATACTCTCTCCCGTGGTCCGGGGAGTCAGGAGGAACAGGTCATATTTCCAGATCCCGTAAGCGATAAAAACAGTCCCCAGGATAAAAGAGGCGGTGAACAGCTCAGGTATCCGCACCCCGGCCATATAGACAAGATTGGTGATATAGGCAAACAAAACAGGAATACTGAAACTGATGAGGATGAATTTGGCCTGTTTCTTCTTGCGCCTGTCCCTCACCCTGAGATAGAAACGAAGACAGATAAGGATAGTCACGGTAAGAAGGATGAAGGCCCAGAAGAGAAGAAAGCGATTGGGGATCCCGTAGGTCCATCCCCAATATCGCCGGATGGGAATGCTCCCTTCACGGAGATCGACGATATTGATAGCTGTAAAAAAGAGAGCCGGCACATAGAGGGAAAAAAGGAACGACTTCCTCTGTATCCAGGAAAAGTGCTCCGTGATGATCAGGACAAAGTGGACGATGACAGCAATGAGGAAAGGCCAGGCCCCTCCGGTCCTGCGCCAAAGAAGCGCTTCTGCGGCCGTTTCGGAGTTGCGCAGCATAAATTCGGTAAATCCGGCATAGGCCGCCATGAGACAGAAGACCAGAAAGATCCTGTTGGCCCGGCCGTGAGAATTTTTACTGTAGACAAACCCTCCGAGAAAGAGCGCCACCAGAAAAGAGAGCAACGAGGGAATCGCAAAGGGATTCATTTTGTCCTCTATCTTTCTCAGGCCCCGGTAAAGGGTTCTCCTGCTTCATAGGATTCTTTTTTTACTTCCAGAAGCCGTTCCCTGCAATTTTCGTAGATCTCTACAAGTCTCGGTTCGAATTGCTTCCCTTTTTGGGAGAGTATCATGGCATCCGCCTGATTATCCCCGTAGATATCTTTGTAGACCCGTTTTGTGGTCAGGGCGTCATAGACATCGGCCAGGGCTACAATACGGGCCTCCAGAGGGATCTCCTCGCCTTTCAGCCCTTCCAGGTAGCCCTTCCCGTCCCACCGTTCATGATGATAGAGGACGATGTTTCTGGCCATGGGATCTATTCCCTCTCCTTCTAGCATCTTGGCCCCGATGAGGACGTGTTTTTTTATCTGCTCGAACTCTTCGTTAGTATAATCCCCCGGCTTTTTCAGCAATTCCTGGGGAATCCCTACTTTCCCGATATCGTGGAGGGAAGAGTAGATCTTGATCCTTTTGACAAAATCGTGGCTGCACCCGTATTCTTCTGCGAAAAACTCCGCATAACGGCTCACTCTCCGGATATGGTTCCCTGTATCGATATCATTGAAAAGGTTGACATTTTCCAGAGCCGTGACCATGGCCAGAGTCAGCTTCTCCAGTTTTTCCGTCTTCTGGTCTACCAGATAGTGAAGATGTTTCTCTTCATCCTCAAGCATCTGGTTTTTCATCTTCAGGTCATCAGACATCTTTTTCAGGGTGATCTGTGCCTTGATGCGGGAAAGAAGCTCATTTTTATTGAAAGGTTTGGAAATATAATCCACCCCGCCCATCTCGAAGGCCTTCATCTTGCTCTCGATATCGTTGAGGGCAGTAAGGAAGATAATGGGTATATCTGCATGATTCTCTTTGATGTGACGGGCTGTCTCAAACCCGTTCATCACCGGCATCATGACATCCAGAAGGATCAGGTCGGGTTTCTGCCTGTCTGATTTGTTCAGCAGCTCCAGTAATGCAACTCCGTCATTGGAGGTAATCACCTGGTAAGAGGTATGGCTTCTGATAATGTTAGCCAGGAGACGTCTGTTTTCAAGGAGATCATCAACAACGGCAATCAACCCTTCAAACTCCATGTGACATCATCTTTCTCCCCAATCTGACTTAACACCCATTCTGTTAATTATAACAAGGGTGAAATCTCAATTCAAGGAGATTACTTTTTTTATGGAATTATTTGAAAAGGGATGGTTTTTTGAAGGTCTCTGAGAAAACGTCTGGCTTTGGCCTCTTCTTCACGGGGGATCAGGAGCCGGACGCGTTTGTCGTTTTCATCGACCCGCATAAAAAAAAGCCCCTCTTCGGCTTCCAGATAAGCTTTCAGAGGGGCCACATATGACATCTCGGCAGAGAGGAAGATCTCGGCCTCTCCGCGGTATAAGTCCTTATTGCTGTTTTTGCTCATCGCCCTGGGGTGCTTCAGGCAACGCTTCTTCTCCGGTTTGAGGCGCAGGCTGGACCTCTTCCTGTTTCACATCTTCCTTTAAAAGTGACTTGCTCTTTTTTGCCGATGTGATTTTAGCAATAGACAATGATGTGATCACGAAAATAATCGCAAGGATCGTCGTGGTTTTCGTCAGAAAACTCTGGCCGCCTGTGGCTGAAAACATGGAGTCTCCGCCGCCGCCGCCGAACATACCGCCCAGGCCTCCGCTTTCCCCTTCCTGAAGAAGGATGATCAGCGTCAGCAGGATTGCGATGATGATATGAAAGACAATTAAAACAGTAAGCATGTTACACCTCCATCACGGACTCTCCAGCAGAATATTGATGCCGGGCAATCCGTTCCCTTCCAATAATTTCAACGATGCGCCGCCGCCTGTGGACATATGGCCGACTTCATCGCCCACGCCCAGCGCCCTTAAAGCGCGTACGGAGTCTCCGCCCCCGACGACTGTGTAGGCTCCGCTTCGGCTCACTTCCTCAGCGACCCGGTTCGTCCCAACAGCGTAATCGGGTATCTCGAAGATCCCCATGGGCCCGTTCCAGACAATGGTTTTCGCTTTACGGATAAATGCCGAAAAGAGCCGGACAGTCTCCGGTCCGATATCCACGCCCATATATCCCGTTTCGATTTGCCTACTATATATTTTTTCCCCGGGCCTGTCAACCGTTTTAACGAGGCAATGGTCCACTGGCAGGATAAAATCCTTCTTCAGGTGTTCCGCTTCCTCCAGGATCCGTCGCGCTGTATCCAGCCTGTCCTTTTCCACACGGGAGGCCCCCACGTCGCACCCTTTTGCCTTGAGCAAAGTGTAGGCCATGGCGCCTCCGATAAGAAACTGATCGGCCACGGGAAGCAGATGTTCCAGGACTTTGATCTTGTCGCTGACCTTTGAGCCACCCATGATCACCGTATAGGGCTTTTCCGGGTCTTTTAAAACTTTGCAAAAAGCCTTCAGCTCCTTTTCGACAAGAAAGCCGATGCCTTTTTCGGTAAAATAGCCCGGGAGGGCATAGACTGAAAGATGTTTACGGTGAGAGGCTCCGAAGGCATCGTTGATGTAGATGTCGGCTGTTTCGGAGAGAAAAGCGGCCAGATCCTCATCTCCCCTGGTCTCGCCTGAATAGAACCTCAGGTTCTCCGTCATGAGAACCCGGTTTTCGGAATCTTTCCAGGAGCCGGGGTCTTCCCCACCGAGGTCGAAGGGGAGCACCCGGACCTCCTCACTCAGAAGACGGCCGAGCTCCCGGGCGACAGGCTTGATGCTGAACTCCTCCTCATAGCCTTCCGGACGGCCCAGATGGCTCGCGATGATGACCCGCCCGCCGTGGTCAAGGATATAGCGGATAGTGGGAATGGTGGATGCGATACGGGTGTTGTCTGCCACCTCTCTTCTGTCCATGGGACAATTAAAGTCCACCCGTACAAAGGCCCTTTTCCCCTCGAAATCGAAATCCGGGAGCGTCCTGATATGATCCAGTATTCTCTTGATCATCCTATCTCCTGTCCGTTGACATAGCGCAGAAGATCCACTACGCGTGAGGAGTATCCCCACTCATTATCATACCACGAGAGTACTTTCACCAGGGTCCCGTCTATAACGGAAGTGCTCAGGGCATCAAAATTGGAAGAGTAATCAGCGTGATTGAAATCAACGGAGACAACAGGGTCTTCCGTATAGGAAAGGATCCCTTTCAAACTCTTCAGTGACGCTTCTCTCATCTTTTCGTTGATCTCCTCCACAGTCGCCTTTTCGGCGGTCTCCACGGTCAGGTCTACAAGAGAGACATTGGGAACAGGAATACGGATCGCCATGCCGTCCAGCTTCCCTTTCAGACGGGGGATGACCTCGGCTATGGCCTTGGCAGCTCCTGTGGTGGTGGGGATCATGGAGACAGCAGCTGCCCGCGCCCTGCGGAAATCCTTGTGAGGGGCATCCTGAAGCCTCTGATCAGCCGTATAGGCATGGATAGTGGTCATCAGCCCTTTGACGATCCCGAATTGGTCATCCAGGATCTTGGCCACAGGAGCCAGGCAGTTAGTCGTGCAAGAGGCATTGGAGAGAATCCTATGTTCGGGTTTGATCTCTTTATGGTTGACGCCCATGACCACCGTGATATCGGGATTTTTCGCCGGAGCGGAGATGATCACCTTTCGGGCTCCCGCTTTCAGATGAAGTTCAGCTTTTTCCCTTTCCCGGTAATGTCCGGAGCATTCCAGAACGGTATCGATTTCAAGGGATTTCCAGGGAAGAAGGGATGCATCTTTCTGTGAGAAGACTTTTATCCTCTTTCCATCCACGACTAAAAACTCATCTTCTACCGAAACGGTTCCCTGATAGCGCCCATGGACAGAATCATATTTCAACAGATAGGCCAGGACTTCGGGCTCTGTAAGATCATTGACTGCGACGACTTCGATATCAGGGAATTGCTCCATGATACGTCTGAAAACAAGCCTTCCGATACGGCCGAAACCATTGACAGCCACTCTGATTCCCATGAAAACCTCCTTGTTAATTCCCTAATAATCTATCCAACATCTCGAACTGGTCTTTCAGAACAAAAGCAGAGCCGTGCCCGGGGTAGCAGCGAAGCCGCGGATCAAGCCCCCTCAACCTTTTCAGAGAACGGGCAAGCATCTTTTCATCCCCTCCCGGCAGGTCTGTCCTTCCCCATCCGCCGTCAAAGAGGGTGTCCCCGGTAAAAAGGATCCCCTGTTTCTCATCCAGCAGAGAAAGAGACCCCGGTGTGTGGCCGGGGGTATGGAGGACGATAAACGAGGCTTCCCCGAATTCGATCCGGCTCCCCTCTTCGAGGATCACATCGGCTTCGGGAGAGACAAGGGGAGCTCCCATAAAAAAGGAGAGGTTCTTCTCCGCGTCGGTAAGCATGGAGGCGTCTTCTCTGTGAATGTGGATGGATCCCTTATATCTCTCTTTGATTCCCCTGTTTCCGCCGATATGATCGGCATGGCCGTGGGTGTTCACAATGAGGCATTTGGAAAAATGCTGCGAGTCCAATTCTTTTTCCAATGAAGAATCCGGAAAACCGGGATCGACGATAAGAAGAGTATCGCCCGATGAGAGAAGATAACCTGAGGTCTGAATCGGCCCCAGAAGAAAGGAAGAGACCTTCATCGCCCCCCCTCCCGGGAAAGCGCCTTCATCTCACTCTCACTCAGGGGAGCCAGCTCCCCTGTTTTCAGTTCTCCCAACTTTACATCACCGTAACGGGTCCTTTTCAGTTTCAACACTTTGCCGCCGATCCTCCTGACCATTCTCCGGATCTCCCTTTTCCGTCCCGTATGAAGGTGAAACAGATATTTTTTGTCCCTGAGGATCTCCACGGCATCGCATAGGAGCGTCTCCCCTTCATCGACGACCCCCCGGCAGAGCAGGGCTGTCTCGGGAATGGTCAGATCCCGGTCGAGGGTGACTTCGTAGCTTCGGGAGACTTCAAAACTGGGATGGCTGTAGCGCTGCACCAGGCCGCCGTCATTGGTGAGGATAAGAAGCCCCTCGCTCTCTTTGTCCAGGCGTCCGATATACCGGAGGTAGGAATATTCTTCTCCCAGGTAGTCATAGATGGTTTTATTGTGCTTGTCGCTGTGAGAACAGACGAAACCCGTCGGTTTGTAGAACTTGTAATAGGCTTTACGTAAAGGGGCAATCTCTTTTCCCTCCACGCGGATATCTTCATCGCCTCTGACCAGGCAGGGATGTTCTGTTACACGGGCCCCGTTTACCGTCACCTTGCCTTCGGCGATGAGGTCGTCTGCCTTCCGGCGTGAACAGTATCCTGTTTCGGCAATATATTTGGACAATCTTTTCATTCTATCATCTTTTTTACGTCGCTGATCTCGGGGAGTTCCTCCAGGGAGTTCATCCCGAAATATTCCAGGAATTTCCCGGTGGTCCCGTAGAGCAGCGGCCGCCCCGGCGTCTCCTTCTGTCCTACAACCTTGATCAGTTCAAGCTCCAGGAGCTTGTTAAGGATGTAAGAGACGTTGACACTGCGGATCATTTCGATCTCCACCCTGGTGACAGGTTGATTGTAAGCGATGATAGCCAAAGTCTCAAGGACAGATTTTGAAAGGCGGAAGGTCTTTTTCATATTGTAGAGTTCCTCGATGAAACGTCCGAATTCGGGAGATGTCCGGAACTCGAAACCTCCGTTGAGGTAAAAGATACGAAATCCTCTTTGATCCCGTTCATACTCCTCATTCAGGAAACGGACCGCCTCTTCAATATCCTTCTCTTTGACAGCCTCTTCTCCGAGGATCTCCCTTATGCGCTTCGCCGTCAAGGGTTCCCGGGCCGAAAATATCAAAGCTTCGATAACTGGTTTTGCGTCTTGTATATCCATATTTCTCCAAACACCTCATTCTGCATGATCTTAATCTCTTTCAAACGGGCCAGCTCCAGAACCGCCAGCACGTAGACGACCATCTCCAGTTTATTCCGTGACATCTGCAGCAGTTCACTCACACGAAGAGGCTCCCCGCCCAGGATCCATTCCTGTATGGAACGGATCTTGTCCTCGACTTTATAATCTTCTTTGACCACTTCATGAAACGTTACATTGTTCACTCGCTCCATCAGGTCATGAAAGGCATCCAGAAGTTCATAAAAGGACGTGTCAAAGAGGAGCTCCCGGCTGACATACATGGCCATCTCTTTGCTCACATCCCTACGGTAGGTCTCGGCCATGGCGGCTTCCTTCTCTTCCAGGATCCCGGCAATGGCCTTAAAGGTCTTGTATTCGATAAGCTGGCTTACAAGATCCCTCCTGGGGTCTTCCACATCTATTTCATCCTCGGAGACCGTTTCGGCAGGGAGCAGCATTTTCGATTTGATATACATAAGAGTCGCCGCCATGACCATAAATTCTGTGGCGATATCCATATCCATCTTGGACATCATATCCAGATAGGTGATATATTGAGCGGTGATAACGGATATCTTGATGTCGTAAATATCCATTTTATTCTCTTTGATCAGGTAAAGCAGGAGGTCCAGGGGGCCTTCAAAGACCTCAAGTTTGATATTCAGTTTATCCATTGTTTTTCAGTATTTCCAGAATATCCCCGACATTGAAGGGCTTATGAAGGACTTTTTTGAAAAGCGCCAGGTCTTGGGGATCAAAGTGTGATTCGGGCCATCCGGACATCAGATAGGCCTCCGGACCCTTTCCCTCTTCGCGGACCTCTTTCATAAAAGCGATGCCGTCCTCCTCTTTCAGGGAGTAATCGACAAAGATCATGTCATATCCCCCGCCGCGGAGCAGTTCTCTGGCTTCCCGGACAGAACTTGCCACATCACAGCCGGCTCCGCCCATTTCACAGATATCCCTGAACAGGTCTCCGATGAAGGCTTCATCATCGACGATCAGAACTCTCATAGTCCCCCCTTTGTGATAAGTACTGTAGCCAGAACAGCGATCCCCTCTCCCCGTCCGATAAATCCCATCCCTTCGTTGGTCTTCCCTTTGACCGAGACCTGAGAAGAGCTTACACCGCACAGGGAAGCGATCCTTCCCCTCATCTCCTGGACATAAGAAGCGATCTTCGGCTCCTCAGCCAAGATCACGAGGTCGATGTTCTCCACAGTCCAGGGCGGAGCGATCATCTCCATGGCCTTCTCCAGGAGGATGGTGCTCCTTATCCCTGCATATTCAGGATCGGTATCGGGGAAATTTCCCCCGATATCCCCTCTTCCCGCAGCTCCCAGAAGCGCGTCGATCAAAGCATGGAGGACGGCATCGGCATCTGAATGTCCCTCCAGGGCTTTATGAAAAGGGATGAAGACCCCTCCCAAAAAGACCCCGTCCCCTTCTGTAAAGCGGTGTGAATCGTAACCGAGCCCGGTCCTTATCATAATCCCTTCGCTTCGCATAATTTTTCCGCCCACATGAGGTCTGCAGGTGTGGTGATCTTGATATTGTCCTCTTCTCCGAGTATAGTAAAGACGGCGAGATTTTTCAATTCAAAAAGGAGAGAATCGTCTGTGACACCCCTGCCTCTATACTCTCGGTGAAGTGCTTTTAAGAGAGGAAAATGAAAAAACTGGGGAGTCTGGGCCCTTCTCAAACGGCCCCGTTCCGGGGTCCGGATGACATAGCCGTTCTCGACTTCTTTGACTGTATCTGTCACGGGAATCACCGGGATCACAGCTTCATGAGCCTCAAGGGCCTTTAGCCCCCTCTCCAGAAGAGACGCCCCGGCCAGAGGACGCACAGCGTCGTGAATGATAATAAAGTCAGGCTCCGGCATGGACTCCAAGGCTCTGTAGACAGTCTCCTGCCTTGTCTCTCCTGCCGGAGTCATCCTGACTTCCGACTCCAGTCCCCATTCTCTGAAAAGGGAGACTGCGTAACCCCAATCTTCTTCAGGAATCCCTGCATAGAGGGCATCACACCAATCTCTGTCCCGGAAGAGGAGGAGGGAACGGATCAGGAGAGGGATTCCCCTGAGAGGGAGGAATTGCTTTTTTACTGTTCCGCCGTAACGCTCTCCCCGCCCCCCGGCCACCACAAGGGCTGCGATGCGCCCTTTTTCCATCAGGGGAACGCCTTTCCGGCCAATTCATGAATGGTCGTGCAGGGAATGATCTCCAACTCTTTTTTGTTCAGGCTTTCGGCTTTACCGGGGACAAAGGCGCGCCTGAACCCCAGTTTGGCCGCCTCCTCGATCCTCTTCTCCAGAAAGGGGATATTCCTGATCTCTCCGGAAAGGCCTACTTCACCCATGAAAAGGTCCCGCCGGTCGAGTTCCTTGTTCTTAAGAGAAGAGAGGACGGCCATGGCCACAGCCAGCCCGATGGAGGGTTCCTGAGCCCGAAACCCGCCTACGATATTGAGAAAGACATCCTGCTGGCCAAGATGGAAATTGAGCCGTTTTTCCAGTACTGCCAGGATGATGTTCATCAAACGTGTATCTATCCCGTTGGCGACTCTCTGGGGCATGGCATAGACAGAACGTGACGTTAGGGCCTGGATCTCAAGGAAAATGGGCCGGATCCCCTCCATGACCGATCCCATGACACTGCCGGACAAAAAGGGGCTTTCTTCTATGAAAAAGGATGAGGGATTGAGCACTTCCCGGAGTCCCTCTTTTTCCATGGTAAAGACCCCGATCTCCTGGGTGGAACCGTAACGGTTCTTTTTGGCTCTGAGGACCCGCCAGAAATTCTTGTCATCTCCTTCGAGAAGAAGGACCACATCGACCATATGCTCCATGAACATGGGGCCGGCTACATTCCCCGACTTGGTCACATGGCCTATGACCAGGATAGTCTTGCCGTGCCGCTGTGCTGCTTCCCGGAGGCGGAACATGGCATTCCTGATCTGAGAGACCGTCCCGGGTACGGCATCAAGGTCTGTATCATAGACTGTCTGGATCGAATCTATGACAACAAGGTCGGTTTCCTCTGAAATGATCATCGTCAGGATCTCATCCAGCCTCTCTTCATTGGAGACGAGGATCCCCTCATGGATGCCCAGCCTGTCGGCCCGGTCCTTGATCTGGATGCTGCTCTCTTCTGCGCTGAAATAGAGGACCCGGCCTCCTCTCTCCTGAAGACCGTGACAGATCTGAAGCGTCAGGGTGGATTTGCCGATTCCCGGGCCTCCCGACAGGAGTAGAATGCTTTTTTGGAAGATCCCTCCCCCGGTGACCCGGTCGAACTCACCGATTCCCGTCAAAAGACGCGAGGCCCGGCTTCCGGCTTCCAGATCCCCCAGAGAGACCGCTGTCTGCGGGGCAGGCCCTTTCCTCACAGAGGGCCTGTTTTTGGCCTGGATCTCTTCCTCAAAAGAGTCCCAGGCGCCGCATTCGGGACAACGTCCCATCCACCGGGGTGAGGATTTTCCGCATTGACTGCAGACAAAAATATGTTTTTCCTTCGAAGCCATGATCAAAATACCGAAAACTTAAAATATTTTCTCGGGTTTTTCTTGATATCTTCAAGGAGAAGTTTCAATTCTTCCGATGCTTCGTTGATATTCTCATAGAGCTCTTCTTCGCCCATAAGCCGTCCCACACTACCCTCTTTTTCCTGAATTTTCCGGTTGATCTCTGCCATGAGAGTGGAGAGTTCGTCAAGGCTTCTGCTGAAATCTTCCAGGTTGGTGATAATGGCGTCGATCTTCTCTCCCTTGCCTGCAAATCCCTGCTCGAGTTCTCCTGATACCTTCTCCATATGGGCGGCCACCCGGGGAAGAGACCGGGCTGACTGGTTCACCGCAGTAGTCGCTTCAAGGATATTTTTCCTGTTCTCCCTGAGAATCGTGTCGGCAGTGTTCATGGCAGCGGTCACGCTTTCCAGGGCTCCCATAAAGATGTCGATACTGTCCGTGCTGATCAGCCGGCTCAGTTGTGACATGATCTGATCCAGATTATTAGCGATCTCATTTCCCTTGACAAAAAGCTCTTCTGTGCTCATGGGATCGATTCCGACCACAGTGCTGTTATCCGGAAGCATGGGTTCTGAAATGGTCCCCGGGGAGATCTCCACATACTTTTCCCCCAGAAGTCCCAGGGTATTGATATAAAAACGGGAATCTTCCCTGAGACGGATATCCTCCCGGATCCACAACCGGACCATCACATGGAGAGTCCCCTTTTGGTCATAGACCATTTGGACATCGTCCACAGTTCCTACATTGACTCCTGCCAGGCGGACGGGAGCGTTCTCCTCCAGCCCGTTGGTGAAATTAAAGCTTACGAAGATATTATACCCTTTGCTGAAAAATTTGAACTCTCCGAAAAGCAAAAAAATGGCGAATAAGACAATGACCCCGCTGGCGACGAATATCCCCCATTTGACTTCTTTGCCTGCCATCCGCCCTCCTTTCCTCTCACTGCCCGAACTGTATCGGGCCTTTGTTCTCCCTTTGAATAAACTGTTGCAGGACAGGGTTTTTCTCCTGATTCATCCGGGCAACACTCCCGTTAAAAATGATCTTTCCGTCATAAAGCATGCAGACCTCATCCGAAATATGCGCCACCGACTGCATATCATGGGTGACTACCACGGAGGTCAGTCCCAGTTCTCTGTTCAGGGTCAGGATCAAATCATCGATGACGGCAGACATGACGGGATCCAGCCCTGTGGTGGGTTCATCATAGAGGATATACCTTGGATTATGGACAATAGCCCTGGCCAGGGCCACCCGCTTTTTCATCCCGCCGCTCAGCTCCGACGGCTTAAGCGACTCCACATGGGCCATCCCCACGAGCTCAAGGGTCTCGGCGGCTTTTTTCTGCAAAATTCTTTTATCATAATGATGATGCCGGCCTCCTTCCCAGACCAGGGGGAAAACGACATTTTCCCAGACAGTCAGTGAGTCGAAGAGAGCCCCGCCCTGGAAAAGATAGCTGAACTTCGACCGGCAAAGGCGCATGGCCTCGTCATCCAGGTCCCCCAGCACCTCTCCATCCACAGATACCTCCCCCTCATCCGGCTTGTGAAGCCCCACAACATGCTTCAGCAGGACACTTTTCCCGCATCCGCTCTGGCCGATGATCGTAGTGACCTTCCCCTCTTCTATCGTCAGGGAAACCCCTTTGAGGACGGCTTTCCCGTTAAAACTTTTGTAAAGATTCCTGATCTCTATCATCGTCTCTCACCCGAAGAAGAGGGCGGTGAGAAAATAATCCGCCACAAGGATGAGGATAGAGGCGACCACAACAGCATTGGTCGTCGCCTTTCCCACACCTTCGGCTCCGCCCTGCGTAAAGTAACCGAAATAACTTCCTACAACGACAATGATCTGTGAAAAGGCCATGCTTTTGATAAGGCCTGAAAGGATATCCACAGAGTCAAGATAAAACCTGATATTGTCAATATATTTGAGTATATGTATATGCAGGATCTTCCCCGCCACAAGATAAGAGCCCGCGATGGCGATGGCGTCTGCAAAGACGGTGAGCATGGGGATCATGACCAGCGCAGCCAAAAGACGTGGCGCCACAAGATAATTGAGAGGGTTGACAGACATGACTTCCAGGGCATCGATCTGTTCGGAGATACGCATGGTCCCCACTTCCGCGGCGATTCCCGAGCTGAGCCGTCCTGCCAGGATCATGGCCGCAAAGACAGGCCCCAGTTCACGGCAGACAGCCACGGCTACGATCCCTCCCACATACATCTCTGCTCCAAACGTGCGGAGTTCATAGATAAGCTGATAGGACATAATGATCCCCATGAACGCCGAAACGAGGATGATAATAGGCAGAGAACGGACGCTGATCTCATAGAGGTCCTTGAACATGTGGGGAAATGGGGGAAACGGAAAAAAAGAGCGATAGGAACGGTCCACGAAGAGAGAGAACCTTCCTACATTTTCCGCAGCCCCCAGCAAGCTTTTTTTAATCATAGCCTGATGATAAATCATCCCCGCAAAAAGTCAACTTCAACTTGATTGAAGTCAATGAACGGAGTATAATCGATTTATGAATGATATCATCGTGGCTACCTTCGGAAAGAATTCTCTTCTTTTTCTCATCCTGACGGTTTTCGGGCTTCTTGTGCTGAAGCTTCATGTCGCCGGCGAGACCGGAGCCACCCCTCTCCGGCAACTTTTCTTGACTCTCCTTCCCTTCGGCACGGTTCGGGCTGCTTTTCGTGAGTTCTCAAAAGGCAAAGCCCTCTTCATCCTCCTGTTCACACTGGCGGCCTGGGCTCTTATCCTCTTTTTCCTCTATGCTCACATCCAGTACAGGAGTTTTCTTCATCAGCTCTCGATCTCATAACCCTTCCGTCATCAATATTTATTGATTTTCCCCCTCTTCTATGCTATTCTCTAAGTGGAGTAAGAATATGGCTAAAAAAAACAGTGAATTTTTAAACACCGTCATTATTTCCGGCAAGGAATATCAGATCAAGACCGTAGTAGACCGCTATAACACCATGCGCTCCAAGATCATCCATAAGGGGAAGATCATCTCCGAAAAGACTCTTAAACTGGAAAACTCAAAAGACGAGAAGAGCCTTATCCCCTATATCGAAAAACTCCATCGCGATTTTATCCATGAACTCTCCATTCTCAACAATATCAATGAGGAAGAAGAAAACAAGCAAAACATCAAGTTCATCCTCTTTCTCGGAGCTGTCTATTTTACCAAGGGCCTTCTCGAGGAGGCCAGGGAGATCTTCAAAAAAGCGTTGAAATGGGACAGCAACTGTGTCGAAGCCTACAATTACCTCGGGGTCATCTATTTGAAATCGGGAAACGTCCCCCAGGCTATCGATTACTTAAAAAAAGCCGCGGCCATGGCCCCCGACATCCCTGAGACAAAGATCAAACTCATCGACGCTTACATCGAACTGGACAATCTCAAAAAGGTCGAAGAAGAGCTGACACGCCTTTACAAACGTCAGCCCGATTACCATTACGTCTATTGGTATTTTGTCCTGATCAATCTGAAGAAGCTCCTTTCAGGCCAGTATAAAGACAACGAGGATATCAAGCTTCTGGAAAAGATCATCGAATGGATGAAAAAGGGGCATGAACTGGCGGGCGAATTCATCGACAAAGAGCTCTTTGAAAAGGCCTACATCGATATCAACGCAAGGCAGTACGAATCTGCTTATAAAAGCATTAAAGAGCTCATCGAAGAGTGTAAAAACACCTATTTCAATAAAGAGATCGACCATTTTCATATTTTTCTTATGAAGTATAAAAAAGAGAAGGACCCTGCGCTTCTCAAAGAGACTCTGGATACCTTTTCAGAGATGCTGAAAAACGACCCTTCCAACAAGATCCTTCTGAACAAGGTGGGGATCCTCCGGTTCCTTGCCGGACAGGAAGAGCTGGCCCGGGCCAGGGATTATTTCAAAGACTCCCTGACATCGGATCCCACGTACAGCTTTGCCCGGAAAAACCTCAACCTGACCCGTAATGCCATCCGCAATGTGGACAATCTGATCTTCGACTTTTTAAAACAATAAAAAAAGGGCGCCTGAAGCGCCCTTTCGATCAATTTGACAGAAGGGTTTCAAAGTCCCAGGATTTCTTCGATGTTGTCCAGATAGGTCTTGATATCTTCCTGAGTCCTCTCGGCCATATGGGCCACACGGAAAGAGTTGTTCTTCATCTTTCCATACCCGTTGGAGAAGACATAGCCGCGTTTTCTGAGTTCCTTGGACAAGGCGCCCAGGTCGGCTTCTTTGGTGTTCTTGATGGTGGTAACTGTCCGTGATGCGATCTTCTCATCTTTGATGAAGAGTTCAAAATGCTTTTCAGCCCAGGACCTGACAAAACGCATGTTCTCCTCATGGCGTTTGAAGACATTCTCCAGCCCTGTCTTAAAGATCCTGTCCAAAGAGACATTCAGAGCATAGAGATGTGAGATGCTGGGTGTCGATGGATACTGATGAGGTTTGTCTACGGCGTATTTGTAGAGCTGGACAAGGTCGAAATAATAACCCCTGTTTTCCACTGTACGGGCTCTGTCAATAGCCTTTTGGGAGACAGAACAGACGGAAAGTCCCGGAGGCACACCCAGAGCCTTCTGTGAGGAAGAGATCAGGATATCGATCCCCAGCTTGTCTGCTTCGATCTTCGCCCCGCCCAGAGAGGAGACGGCATCTACAAGCCAGACCACTTCAGGGTACTTTTTCATCACTTCAGCGATCTCATAGACCGGGTTCATGATCCCTGTGGATGTCTCATTATGCGTCAAAGCCATGACATCATATTTGCCTGTGGAAAGATACTCATCGACAAGCTCAGGGGTTATGGGGTTTCCCCATTCCACTTCATGCTTATCGGCGGGGACATTGTTCCCCTCTGCGATCTCATACCAACGGTTCCCGAAGGCGCCTACGGAGAAGACAATAGCTCTCTTCTTTGTACAGCTTCTGATGGAGCCCTCCATAAGGCCGGTCCCCGATGATGTGGAGAAGATAATGGGATTGTCGGTGAACATGAGTTTCTGCATCTTTTCGGCGCATCCCCCCTGAAGTTCCACACAGTCAGCAGCCCTGTGGGAGATCATAGGGCGGGACATGGCCTGAAGGACTTCATCAGCGACATCTACCGGCCCCGGGATGAACAACTTCTGCTTTTTATCCATATAAACCTCCTTGTTTCCTCGATTTTCTTCATACTACTGAGGTTAAAATTTTTGTCAAATGAAATCGTTTCTACCCGTTTTTTACCCAGGAGACCAGCTCTTTCCATGTGGGCTTTTTCCCGTAACTGAGAAGCCCGATCCGGTAGATGCGTCCGGCAAGCCATATTTCGATGAAGATAGTCACCAGGAGCAGCCCTATGGAGAGTCCGATTTGAAGAGGCGGCACTTCGCTGATCCCGATCCTCATAAGCATGAGTGAGGAGAGGAAGGGAACCAGGGAGATCCCCACTGAAAACGAAGACGAGGGATCCTGGCTTACGCCCATAAGGAAGATCATGGGGAGGACACAGACGAGGATCGCCGGGGTCATGGCGTTCTGAGCATCCTGCATATTGGAAAACATGGCTCCGATGATCCCGAAGATCAGGGCGAAGACAAGGAAACCCATGAGGAAGTAGAGGATGAAAAAGATGAAAAGAGAGGGATTAAGAGAACCCAGAAGTGCCTTGACCACCACTTGAGACCCCGGGACAGCCTGCTTGAGCAAGGCAATCCCCATGAGGGCCATCACTGTCCAAATGAGATACTGGAAGACACCGGCGACAGCTGTACCGCTGAGTTTTCCCGCCATGATCCCCGAGGGTTTCACATGGGAGACCAACACTTCGGCCACCCGGTTGTTTTTGTCTTCAATCGTGGACCTGAGCATCTGGGGAGCCCAGGAAAGGACTGACATATAGATGAGAAAGACAAGCAAATAGGCAATACCAAAGGAGATCTCCGCGCTCTTCTTTCTGGCCCCTTCTTCTTTGGTTACCTCGAAGGTCTTGGCGTTGGCCGAGGCCAGAAGGCTACTTATCTCCTCCTCTGACAGGCCGCGGTCTGAAAATTTCCTGATCTGGATGATCCGGGAGATCACATTCTCGATAAGAGAGATCCTCTGGGAATCGCTGATGGTCTCTGAATAATACTCGAATGTATACTCGTCGAACAGGTCTTCCGGAAAATAGAGGAAGTTTTTGATCTCTTTCTGCCTTAGGGCTGTAATGGCCTCCTCCTTATCCCCTGTCCAAGGAGTCATCTTCATAGTGGCGGGGAGACGGCTTTCCAGAAGCGGGATGACTTGTGCGGTCTCGTCGATATAGTGATATTCCCTTACTTTTTCCATATTTTTCTTCTGGGTGATAAAAACGATCCCGAAAAAGAGGATGATGATCAGCGGTGTCAGGATAGTCCCCAGGATGAAGGATTTCGACTTGACCATATGCCAGAACTCTTTTTTAAAGACAATAAACCATTTATTTTTCATTTTCGTCCCCTTTTGCTCCCACAGCTTCCAGAAAGATCGATTTCAGGCTCGGCAGGTCAACACGAAATTCCGAGAGGTCGAGTCTGGCCGCCACAGTCCTCAGGTAGTCGGGATAGTCTTCACGTTTTTTCAGGACTACTTCGGCATAGGTCCCGTAATCATCCACAGACTCCTCCATCCCGTTGCGCAGGAAACGCCCGTCGCCTGAATAGCGGATAAATATGTTCATCTTCCCGTACTCTTCCTTCACACGGCTCATCTCTCCGTCGACGACCTTCTTCCCCTTGTCTATGATGATCACATGATTGCAGATATTTTCCGCATGTTCCATAATATGAGTGGAGAAGAGGACAGTGGTGCCGCGACGCATAAGCGAGACGATCTCATCTTTGAAAAGCTGGATATTGAGGGGGTCCAGCCCGGAGAAGGGTTCATCTAAAATCAGAAAGCGGGGAGTATTCATCGCTGTGATAATAAACTGGACTTTTTGCTGCATTCCCTTGGAGAGGGCTTCCACCTTTTTGTCTTTCCACTCTCCCAAATCGAAGTGTTCAAGCCACTCCCCGGCATTGGCCCTGATCTCTTTTCTGGACATCCCCTTGATCTGTCCGAAAAAGTCTATGGTCTCAGCGACCGTCATCTTGGGGTAAAGCCCCCGTTCCTCGGGAAGATAGGAGACTTCACTGTTCTTGAAAAAACGTTTGATCTCCCCCTGTTCGGGATAATAGATCTCCATGATCATTCTGAGGGTGGTGGTCTTCCCGGCTCCGTTACGGCCCAGGATCCCGTAGATCTTCCCCTCTTCCAGCAAGAAAGAGAGGTCTTTCACTGCATGGAATGATCCGTAATACTTATTGACACGCTCCAGTTGTAAAAGCATGGCTCCTCCTTGGCTTGGTGCAATCGGATCTAATTCTTCTTTTTTATCAGGTTTTTAATATAGCGTAAAGCCAACCCGGTGGAAAGGAGAATAATCCCCGAAAAATAGAGCCATTGAATGGTGCTGAAGACCGAATGGGAGAACTGGATCCCGAACACCGTAAGGATCAGGTCGATGACGGCATAAAAGAGAAATCCCAGAAAAAGGGCGTTTTTATGTGAAGGGAACAAGCGGGCTCCGGTCCAATGGAGGAGGACGATAAAACCCACAAGAAGGGCAAAGACAAAAAGGATCATGAGGAAGATCAGGACCGGGATGCCGATGATGGTGACCACCAGGAGGATCATGGCCACAGGAAGCAGGATGTAAAAACCCAATCCGATGAAAAAGTATTTCAGCGCATAGGAGCTCATGTCTTCCACAAAGATTTTTATCCGTGACCCAACGAGAAAATTCACGATCAGGACCATGATAAAAAGGATGATATAAAAGAAGACTTTGTCGACAAGGGAGGCATAGCGATACTTTTCCACCAGGGTCCTTCCGTTGACCCTCTCCCCTTCCTCATACTGAGCTCGGGCAAGTGATGAACCGGGAAGCTGGGCATAAGCTGCAGAGATCTCATTTTCTGCCGTCAGAAGGGTAGAGTCTTTGATAAATACACTGCCTTCCACCCGTCCCTTTTCACCCATGGAAACAGTGGAATCCACCAGAAAGAGATTGCCCCTGACAGAAGCATTCATGATACAGTTGCTTTCTTGAATAATCAGGTCTCCGGCATATTCACCGGTAACCTGCTCGCCCCCTTCCAAACCTGAGACAAGAGCAGCCGATTCTTCTGCCTTGCCTAAAATCGATTCTTCAGCTGAACCGACAACGGCGAATAAAGCCAACGCTATCACAAGAAAAATGAGATTTCGTCTCATTCTAAGCCTCCTTTACCGGGCGTGAAGGTAGTGAACTACGTCTGAAGGCGTGATCACACCTACCATTTTATCCCCTTCTGTCACTATGATAAGAGACACATTCTCTCTGAAAAATGTTTCTCTCACCTGGTCTGCAGGAGTGTTCTGATCCAAAAAGAGGAGCCTTTTATCCATAATGCCTTTGACAGGGATATGGAGCTGTTTTTTACTCCGCATCTGCATGATCTTCTCTTTGGAGACCCAGCCTGTGATCCGGCCTTCTCCGTCTTCAACAGGAACATTACGGTAATGGCTGTAGATGATCTTTTCGATGACCTCCCCAAGCTTCTCATCCTCTTTCAGGGTAAAGACCGGACGGGACATGATATCAAAAGCCCTGACTCCCGGGACGGCTTTCTCTTCAAGAATCGAGACCAGCTTCTCTTTGGCCTCACGGACAGATATGTTTATCAGTGTGGCTGAAGCCGATTTGATATGTCCGCCTCCTCCGAAAAAGGCCATTATCTCATTCATATTGAGGTCCTCACCGGAAGTCTTTCCCACCATATGTGTTTTTCTGCCCATCCCCACGATGGCAAAAGAGGTCTGAAGCTCCTCTCTTACATGAAGGCGCTGGAGGATGTCTGAAATTCCCCCTACTATCTCGTCCAGGTCCGCTGTAGCGATGTGGATGGGCAATCCGTTGATGGTGTAGGATTCCATGGAGGATTTGAGCATCACCTGCAGTCTCTGCTGAAGGGGATTGAACTCCCTGTTTAGAAACGCAAGGATATTTTCAGGGCGGGCGCCCCTTTTCATGAGTTCCGCCGCCACTGCTACATCTCTGTCTGTGGTGGTGGAATAGGTGAGCGCTCCGGTATCTTCATAGATCCCCAGGAGAAAAAGGGAAGCTTCCACCGGATTGATATGAATTTCTTTTTCCAGGAGTCTTTCCACAAGGAGGGTCGTCACGGCACCTGTGGACTCTACCCAGGACTCGTCGCCGGAGATATCCCCTCCCGGGTGATGGTCAAAGATCACGATCCGGGCCCTTGTCTTGTCGAGGAAATCAGCAAAACGTCCCAGCCTCTGCCGGCGCCTGGTATCCACCATGACGATCTCGGTGATCTCATTGAGGTCCCTGAAACGAGAGAATTTCTCTATGGTGAAATATTTATAGTGCATTTTCAGAAAAAGGGCTACATTATCTCTTTTTTTCCCCAGGCTAAGCATGATTCCGTCTCCATAGAGCTTTCTGGCTGCTGCCATCCCGGCCAAAGAGTCGAAATCCATCCCTTCATGACTGATGATGACCCTCATATCAGTGGGCTTCCTCCCAATCCTTACCCGAAGAGATCTCCACCTTCATGGGGACAGAGAGCCTGAACGGAGAGGATTCCATGATCTCTTTGATCAAGGGGATCATTCTCTCTAAAGCCTTCTCTTTCACTTCAAAGAGCAGTTCATCATGGATCTGAAGAAGTAGGCGCACCCGGTCATCACGGATCCACCTGTCATGGACACGGATCATCACCTCCTTGATGATATCGGCAGCACTTCCCTGAATGGGCGTATTCACGGCGATACGTTCAGCTGCTTCCCGCATCATGCGGTTTTTCCCCTGGAGGCCGGGCACACGTCTCCTCCGTCCCGAAAGGACTTCGACCCAGCCGTTCTGTCTGGCTCCCTCAACGGTCCTGTCAATAAATGCTCTGACTCCGGAGAAACGTTCAAAATAGCGCCCGATGAGCTCTTCAGCCTCCCCGAGGGGAATACCAAGCTGAGAGGCAAGGCTGAAGGCTGACTGGCCGTAGATAATGCCGAAGTTCACAGCTTTGGCCCGGTGACGCATCTCGGGATCGGCTGTTCCGAAGAGACGCCGTGCCGTCTCACTGTGAATATCGCCCCCTTCTCTGAAAATGGAAATGAGGTTCTCATCCCCGGAGTAGTGGGCCATGATACGGAGCTCCATCTGGGAATAGTCCGCAGAGACCAGCTGATATCCGGAATCGGCGATAAAAAGCTGTCTCATACGCTTGCCCCATTCCCCGTAGATGGGAATATTCTGAAGGTTGGGATTTTTCGAAGAGAGCCGTCCTGTGGCTGTCCCGCAATAGTCCAATGTGGAATGAAGACGCCCTTTCCCATCCACCGCTTCCAGGTAGGGAAGGATATAGGTAGAAAGGATCTTTTGGATCTTCCGGTATTCCAGGAGCATCTCCCCCACAGGGTGGACAGAGGCGACTTTCTGGAGGACTGACTCGTCTGTGGCATAGCCCGTTTTTGTCTTTTTCAGGCGCCCCGGTATTTTAAGAGCCATCTTTTCAAAAAGGACTTCTCCCAGCTGTTTAGGCGACCTGATATTGAACTCTTCACCGCATTCGCGGTAGATCTCCTTCTCTTTAGCAGCCGTTGCCTCTTCCAGCTCCTTTCTATAGGCCTCCAGAAGATCCAGGTCGATTCTGACACCGTGTTCTTCCATGGAGCTGATGACAGCGGGAAGCCGTAGTTCGTTTTTCTCCAGATAACTCCAGACCCCTCTCTCTTCAAGCAGGGACCGGGCCCGGGTGAAGTAATCACGCAGCTCTCTGACATTCCTGATGGAGCGCTTGGCATAAAAATCATCAGCTGTTGAGAATGTCTCAGAATCATGGGCCCAATAGTCCACAAGACGGAGGTCTCTGATTTCGCAGGCCGTCTCATGTTCTTTGAGAAATGAGTGGGCATCATAGACCCAGAGAAGAAGCCCGGGCCGGTTCAAAAAACAGGGATCACCGGTGACCCGGTAGCAGGACTCTCCCTCCGGAGTTGTCAGATGGTAGCCATCCTCCTGCTCCATCAGAAGATATTCTCCCGACTCCGCGTCAAAGGGACCCTCTTCGTAGACAGCTTCCCGGAGGGGGGCCGGGGCGGAGACAGGCTTTTCCCCGATGTATTTCATCAGGGAAAGAAATCTCTGCTGGTTAAAATAGTCTCTGACAACTTCCGGGTCGTAAGCCGGAAACCGCGCCTCTTCAAAATCAAGCTCCACAGGGATATGCCGGTTGATCACCACAAGCTTTTTTGATAAAAGGAGCATCTCCTCCTGTTCGGTGACCTGTTCTCTGGCCCTGGGATTGGCGATATCGCCTGACTTTCTGATAATGGTCTCGACATCACCCAAAGCCCTGATAAGATTTTTGGCCCCCTTGGGCCCGATCCCTTTTACGCCGGGGATATTGTCGGCGCTGTCTCCCATGAGAGCCAGATAGTCCGTAAAGTGGCGCAGGGGAAACCCAAACTCCTCTTCAAACACCTTTTTGTCATAACGTTTGTCTTCCCGCGGCCCGCTTCTCACCACAGTGACGTGGGTGTCAATGAGCTGGAGAAGGTCTTTATCCGGGGTATAGACTACGACTTCACATCCGCCCTGTGCTTTCACCTTTTCAGCAATGGTTCCGATGATATCATCCGCTTCATGGCCGGGGATCTCCATACGTTTGATCCGGGCCAGGTCAAGAAAAGATTTGATATTTTTGATCTGAAGGCTCAGTTCGTCAGGCATAGGCTTGCGGTTGGCTTTATAATCTGCGAAGAGTTCATGGTTGTCCGTCTTCCCCCTGGAATCGAAGACTACATAGAGAAAATCGGGACGATGCGTTTCAAGAAGGCCGAAAAGTTTACGCAGAAAGCCGTACAGGGCCCCCACGGGTTCACCCCGTGGATTGGTCAGGTTCTGGCGCTGAAAAGCATAAAAGGCCTGATAGGCCAGAGCATTTCCATCGATCAGAAAAAAACATTCCTGCTTCATCGGGGATCCTCCCTGAGGGCCTCTTCCACAGCCCTTTTCCAGCTCCCGTAGCGCCGGTAAGCTCGGGTATAGAGAGTCGGGTCGTCTTTGTAGACTGCTCTCCGAAGAGGGTTTTCAAGATAATGCCGGACAGCATCCAGAAGCTTCTCGTCGTTTAACCGGCTGACGGCCTCCCCGCATCCCGCTGCCCGCAGAGCCCCTTTCCAGGAGCCGAACAACCTCCGGGCCGCTGCATAGAAACGGGGATCCTCTTTGTAGACAAGACTCAGCTCTCCGGGGCTTTTGGACTGAAGGGCCTCAATGATCCCTTCGGAAGTCCACGTTTCACTCCGTTTTCGCCCTTTCCGCCCGTTTCGGTACTCTTCGTCCGGGTTCAGGCCGCACTGTTCCAGAGCGTTTTTCCAGTGCCCGAAGTGCTTTTTTCTGACGGCGGCATTGAAAAGCCTGGGGTTGACCCTGCGGACCGCCGCCGGGGCAAGAGAGGCTCCGTTATCTTTCAAAATCCTGATCTCTTCACAGATCTTGTCTCTATCCCAGCGGATATTTCTTTTCAGCACAAATCTTACCTTTTATAACCGATTTTTCGCAAAAAAGCATGCCTTATCTCGATATCCTTATCAGTTTCCCTCCCGGCGGGCTTTTTCCCGTCGATCACGCCGATGATCCCCCGCCCTTCACCGTGCTCAGCTACAAGGACAGTCAGAGGGTTGGCTGTGGCGGCAAAGATCGAACAGACTTCAGGGACTTGTTTGACAGCGGTAAGGCAGTTGATGGGAAAAGCTTCTTTGATGATGATAAGAAAGGCGTGGCCTGCCCCGATCCGTTCCAGGTTTTCCGCCGCCTTTCGGCGCAAACCGGGATCATTCCCGTCATGGCGGACCAGACAGGGCCCGCTGGCCTCGTTGAAGGCCAGTCCGAAGCGGATCCCCGGAGCAGACTGGACAAGGGCTTCATAAAGGTCTTCTACTGTCTTGATAAAATGCGCCTGCCCCAGGATAATATTCTCATCTTCTTCTTTTTGAAGCTCCACTTTTCTTATTTCCATACCCTCTCCCTTTTTTTGAAACTTTAACCCATTATAGAGCAATTTAGTCAAAGGTCAAGATACCCGGAAGGGAAAAGAATCTTGACAAAAACCCCCTTGCTCTTAAAATTAAGAGAAAGGGAGGTTTAGATGCAAAAACTATTTGAAATCAATGGAATCGGGATACATCTTACAGCCCAATCTTCTGATTCTCTGGGCCGGACCGGTTTCCTCACCATAGAAGGTTCCGTTTCCCCGAACAATATCCAAAGTTTTGAAGCAGCCCTGAAAAAGATCAAGACCTTCAATATCTCCATAACAGTCATCGATTTCAGCAAAGTATCCTCCTTCTGCGAAGAAGCATGGGCTCTGATCAGACAGCACAAGGAAAACCTTGCGCGCCCCGAAGAGGACATCCTCCTTCTCAGGATGCCTCCTACTCTCTTTGAACAGTTCCACGCCCAGGGGTACGACGATCTACTCAGGCATTTCCGTGCTTTCGGAGACCTGGACCGCTTTATGGTCTCCCGAGGGAGAAAAGGCGAAGAAGCTTCCTCTGAAGAGCAAGCCGGCCTTTCCAGGGAAGAAGAGCCTGCCCCTGATGAGAAAGAACAGCCGGAGGCAGAGACTCCGACCCCTTTCTCCCATGAAGAGACAGAAGAGGTCATCTCCGAAGAGCCTTACGGAGAGGCTGAAGAGGAGCTCATCGATGAACCCTCTTCCACTGTCCTGCAGGAGCGCTTTCCCCTGAACGAGAGCCGTGAAGTCTTCGAAGAGACGGAGATACCGGAACTCCCCGAAGAGGATATCGAAGAGGCCCTCCCTTCCCGTACTTTTGAGACAGAAACCATCCCCGAAAAGATGATCGCCATCCGCGGAAAACTGCGTTCTTTATTTGAAAACAAGATCTACGAGTGGAAAAGCCTGGGTTATGACACTTCTTATCTGGACGGCTATCTGGATAAAAACCTGGACGAAGCGAAAAAAGCCTTTGCTCTCTACTCGAAAAATCTAGCCGATTGCCGCGAAATGGAAGCGGCCGCTGACATGATCGAAAACCCTGCTTTAAAAAAGAGCCTTCTTCTAACAAAATCCCTTTTGAAAAAACCCATGGAGATAGACAAGGCCCGGGAATCCTTTTCTGGGCTCCTCAAAGAAGCCGAGCAACTGGACCATGATGCTTTCCTGCCCCTGGCCGATTATCAGTTCGATAATTTCATCAAAGGAAACAACAAGGATACCGTCGAGATGGTCCGCCATCTTGTCCACCACCTGGATTCCTACGACAGGCCTCTTCTCATCCATGGTTCCAACGGAACGGGAAAGACTCATATTCTTAATGCCATAGGAAATACCATCCGCCTTCAGACTTCACGCTCTGTCAACTATATCCCGGCCAACAGTTTTATCGTGGAACTGGAAAACATGCGGGAGCAGGGACGTCTTCACCTCTTCAGAAAACGCTACATGTCCTGCGAGGTCCTTCTTTTCGATGATGTTCATCTCCTTGAGGATGCCTCTCCGGCAGCCCATGAGTTTCGTTTTCTCATGGATTCCCTGGCCCGGCAGTCCAAACTGCTCATCATGGCATCGGTCCTTAAGGCTGATGACTTCAGGTTCGTGAGCAAAGACCTTCAGTCCCGCCTCAAAAGCGCTATCCACCTGACCATGGCACCTCCCGACGAGCTGACTCTTACGCAGATCCTGGAAAAGCGTATGTCGGAGCTCAAGATCGACTCTGAAAAAGGAGTCCCCCGCTATCTGGCCCAGATGGCACCCGGAGATATCAGAAAGGCTTTCGGACTTCTCGAGACGCTTCATCTCTATGCCAAGACTTACCATGAAAGCATCAGCTATGAGCTGGTACGCGAGTTGACCTCCTCTTCCCTCTCCTATGAAGAGATCCGCCAGATGACGCCCCCCTCTCCCCCCCAGGAGACTATCCTGCCGGAACATGAAGGATCTTTCACTAAAGAGGAGGAGACGAACATAGAAGAAGAAGGGCCTTTTGCCGAGGAGTTCGATGAAGAGGCTTCCTACCCCTCAGAGACCCAGGACGGGAAAGAACCTCTCGCCGAAGGGATCGAACACAGGCCTGAAGACGACATCCCTGAGTTCCTTCCTGAAGAGGGTGAAGGAGTAAAGCCTGTTCAGGCAGAAGATGAAGAACCCTCAGATCTTCTCCCCGGCGAGGAGCGCCTCTCAGGGACAGAGCCTGAAACTATCCCGGATGTTGAAGAAGAACCTGTGAGCGGAGAAGAAATCCAGCTCTCCAGCGAGGAAGAAGAGACGCCTCTGGCCAACGAAGAGGCCTCTTTCGAAGATGACGAGTCAGACCCCTTCGCCGGGCTGGACGACCAGGAAGAGGAAGAGCAGATGAGCGATGTCACGGATGATTCGGACCTGGACCTCTGGGATGAAGTAGACGAAAACGAAGACGACCCCTTCGCTCTGTAAAAAGAAAGGAAGACTATGGTTACTCAACGGCAGAAAATCCGGCGTTTTACATCCCTCGGGATCTTTACCAGCCTTGTCATCATCATGACACTTTTTGCACGCATCCCAATGCCGCAGATCAAGGGATATATCAACCTCGGGGATTCCATGATCCTTTTGGGAACACTCTTTTTCGGGGGAGTCTTCGGAGCGGTCATAGGCTCTTTCGGATCAGCTTTAGCTGACGTGATCGGCGGATATCCCAACTTCGCCATCTTTACCTTTATCATCAAGGGGATCGAGCCCCTTATCTTTGCACTGCTGATCCGTGCGGGACAGAAGAGAGATTATTCCATCCCCCGCCTCCTTTACGGAGCCACTTTCGCCATGCTCTGGATGGTAGCCGGTTATTTCTGGGTGGAATACTTTATGTTCGGGGCCCCGGCTGCTTTCGCTGAAGTCCCCGGCAATATCATCCAGGCAGCGGGATCCATCTTTATCAGTGTCGGCCTCTATAATATTGTGCGCAACACCGTAAAGGCTTCAGCTTAATCTTTCTTTTGAGGGGCTTTCTTGAGAGAGACAAGCCCCTTTTCTTCATCCAGCGCGATATGGTCTCCTTTTTGGAAACGCCCTGAGAGGACCTCTCTTGAGAGGGCTGCTGTCACGTCCTGTTGCAAAAGGCGCTTGAGCGGCCTGGCTCCCATGGTAGGGTCATACCCTTTATCCACCATAAGACTGAGAAATTCATCTGTATACTCAAGTGTGATCCCCTGGTTTTTCAACCTTTCAGCGATCCGTTGCAACTGAAGGATGACGATCTCTCTGATCTCCTCTCTGGAGAGAGGAGTAAAGAGGACCATCTCATCGACACGGTTTAAAAACTCCGGCTTAAAGTACTGGTGAAGAAGGCCCCGGATGATCCCGTTCAGGTCCTCCATGGCCGCTTCGGCTGATCCGTTTTCCTCTGCTGTAAGCCGGTCAGAGATATGCTGGGCTCCTATATTCGACGTCATGATGATGATGGTGTTGCGGAAATTGACATTCCTCCCTTTTCCGTCGGTAAGACGGCCTTCATCGAAAAGCTGGAGGAGGATATTCATTACATCCGGATGAGCCTTTTCTATCTCATCCAGAAGGATGACAGAAAAAGGTTTCCGTCTGACGAGCTCTGTCAGCTGCCCCCCTTCTGCATTGCCCACATATCCCGGAGGGGATCCTATAAGCCTGGCAACTGCATGCTTTTCCATATATTCAGACATATCTATGCGGATAAGCAGGGATTCATCTCCGTAGAGAAACTCGGTGAGGGCTTTAGAGACTTCTGTCTTCCCTACCCCTGTGGGGCCCAAAAAGAGGAAGACACCGGCGGGTTTGTCGGGGTCGGAGAGCCCTGCCCGCGATGTCCTGACGACTTCGCTCACTTTCCTGATGGCCTCCTGTTGTCCCACCACACGTTTATGAAGCCATGATTCCATCTCCAGGAACCGGGCAGATTCTTCAGCCGTCAGACGGTTCACGGGGATCCCCGTCCAGCGGGAGATGATACGGGCCACATCATCCTGGCGAACCACATTATCCCTCTGTTCCCTGGCCCGCTTGTCTTCCCACTCCTCTTTCACTTCTTTCAGCTTTTGTTCCAGCTGTTTCTCTTCTACCCCGAGATGGGCTACTTTCTCATAATCCCCGTCGTTGAAAGCCGACTCCTTCTCTCGCCGGATGGAATCAAGTTTCCGCTCAAGCTGATGGAGCTCCTCGGGAGTCTTAAACGCATTAAGCCGCACCATGGCAGCAGCTTCATCGATGAGATCGACAGCCTTGTCGGGAAGATGTCTGTCTGAGATATAGCGGGCCGAGAGAAAGACAGCTGACTCAAGCGCATCGTCTGTGATATGGACCCGGTGAAATGTCTCATACTTCTCCTTGATCCCTTTAAGGATCCGGACAGCATCTTCCAGATCCGGCTCTTCTACAAAGATAGGCTGAAACCGGCGCTCCAGGGCCGGGTCTTTTTCAATATAAGTGCGGTACTCCTCCACGGTGGTAGCTCCGATACACTGTATATCACCCCGGGCGAGAACGGGTTTGAGGATATTGGCGGCATCCATGGCGCCTCCGCTCCGCCCGGCCCCGATAATGGTATGGATCTCATCGATGAAGAGGATGATCTCCCGGCGTTCTTTTATGATCTCAAGGACCTTTTTCAAGCGCTCTTCGAACTCACCCATATATTTGGCTCCGGCCAGAAGAGCAGCCATATCCAAAGAGAGGATCTTTTTTTCCCGGAGGACTTCCGGAACATCGTTTTCCACCACACGAAGGGCCAACCCCTCGACAATAGCGGTCTTTCCAACTCCGGCATCACCGATAAGGACAGGATTGTTTTTCATCCTTCTGGAGAGGATATGGATAAGTCTTTCGATCTCCTTCTCCCTTCCGATGACCGGATCCAGTTTATTCTGCCGCGCTCTGGAGATGAGGTCGATAGAGTAGCGGTTCAGATACTCATCCTGTTCACTGATCTGAGCTCCCTCCTTCTGGCTCATGCGTGTATATTCCCGGACTTTCTGGCGCGCCAGCTCAAGGTCTGCCCCCAGGCTTTTCAAGACCCGGTAGGAGACATTTTCAGATTCACGCAAGATCCCCAGAAAGAGATGTTCCGGGCCTACATACTGATGTCCCATCTCATTGGCCTCTTCAAAAGCCAAACGAAGGATCATCTTGACGCCGGGAGTGAGGTTGTCCCCCTCTGTCCCCGGCTGCTGCCGTCCCGGCTGAAGAAAGCGCTCCAGCTCTCCGGATACCGCTTCATCGGAGATATTAAGAGCAGCCAGAACCTTTTCCAGGACTTTTCCTTTATGATCCAGGAGCGCCAGGAGAAGGTGTTCTGCCCCGATAAAATTGTTGTTATATTGCCGGGCGTACGAACCGGCCTGATAGACCGCTTCACGGGCCCGGTCACTGAAGGTATCGAATATATTCATCATAACGCCCCCTTTCACATTATGAACAAAAAGAAAGCGCTCCGGTTCCTAAAAAGGAAGAGAAGTCCCGATCTCGAAGAAAGTTCCCTGGTTGTCCGGATCTTCCAGGTCCCAGGCATATCCGCCGCCCAGGGTCATAAAACCGGTATTGACCCGTCCCAGGATACCCGCAGTGGCCACAGATCCGTCAGCTTCAAGTCGTCCCTGATCGAAAAAAGCCGTATCGATAAAGAGAGCCCCTTCCACGAAGCTGTAATTGTAGCGGACTTCTGCGCTCAGGGCTCCGATAAGCCGGCTGGGGATATCAGCTTCCAGCCCCCGGATACTTACCCTCTTATCGTACCGGAACCCCGTAAAAGGCTCCTGAAAAGAGTGGTTTTCACTTCGGATACGGGGAAGGTCCTGAGGGGCCGGCTCACCCCATTGTTTGTGCACTTCTCCGTAAAGAAACAAGACAAAGGGTGAAAGTCGGCGTACAAGATAGGCATCACAATTCAAGTAAGTGGAGAGGTCCCTTTTCCCGGCAAAGGGAGCGGAAAAGGCGATTCCTCCGTGGATCCCCGTTTCATGATAGGGAAAGATCAGGCGTGGATGGCTGTTGTGATAGATATAGGAAAAATAGAGATAGGGGTCACTGTAATCCCGGGGGATCTGATCCTCATCCCCGGCAAAAGAGTCCCCGTTGAGGATATCTGACTTCCTGTAGCCTCCCCCCGCTTCAAAGATATGCGTTATATACCGGTTGTGGGGATGATCCAAAGGAAGGGAAAGTGATAACCGGCCTCCGCTGATGCGCTGGCGGAGTTCTTCGGACAGATAGTCTTCGGTGCTGTCTCCGTGAGACCAGGCTGCAATATCGATATTGAAAACGTTTCTCTTGTTGGAGTAGGCGATATTATAGAAGACATCTTCCCAGTTGGAATCATCTATCCCCGCAAATGCCTGGAGACTATGCCACCCCATGGGTTCTGAGAGGACTGTCATAAAACCCGGATAGATCTCTTCGTCCATATAGAAGGGAAGCAGGCTGATCAGGCGAAGGTTGCTGAAAGGGCGATAAGCCCCGTTATAGACACCTTCGCCGTCGGCTTCCTGCGTCAGAGAAGCCCGGGGCTTGATCTTCATCCAGGCCGGTCGGGTCACATCCCGGGTCAAATCGGGATCTCTGTTGGGGTCGATAAGACAAGCGCTCATGGAAGAGCGCTCCTGGGATGTAATACAGATCAGGCCCTCCTCTGCCCACTGGACAGGCTTGAGGTATCCTCTCTGCCTTGTGACTTGCCGGAGAGAGGGTTCTTTTTTCTCCAGTCGGAAGAGCGATCCCCTCTCTCTGTCATCCATGCCGAAGATGACAGAATTCTCATCCGGGGATATCACCGGAGAAAAAGGACGCCCTGACAAGGGGAAGAGCTCCGCTGTCTCTGAGGCTATATCGTACAGAAAGAGGTAAAACCTCTTTTCTGCAGGATGAAAGAGGGCCGCCGCCAGGGTCTTGCCCGACCCTGAAAGGTCATAGAGCTCTTCTCCTGAAAGAGGCGAAAAGAGAGTCTGTGCTTCGCCTCTCCCCTCTTTGCGGGCGATCAGAGCGGTGCCCTCTCCGGTATTCCGGAGATAGTATAGCGTCCCACTCAGAAAAACCGGGTCAAAAGCCCGCTCATGACGTGTAAGAGGCTCTTCTTTATGTCCCTTCTTCGGTAAAAAATAGATGTCGCTGTAGAGAGAGCCGTGTTTTCCACGGATGGTCTTTCCGTAGTAATATCCCTGATCTGCCGGAAAAGTCTTCCCGAAAAAGGATTTCTCTGTAATCGTCTTCACCTTCATGGCCTCCGGGTCGACCAGATACAGGGCCCGGACGGGTTCTTTGCTTTTCCGTATCCCGTCGATGATAAAGGAACCGTCCTCCTCTCTGCTGACCGCTGCCAGGACATCGAAAGCGGGAAGAGCCATAGGCTTTGAGATCGACGGAAGGCTTTCGAGCTGTTCACTCTTCTCCCGGTAATACTTTTCCATGGCCTTTCGCCACCTTTTCGTATAATCCTTGTAGGATTCACCAAAAGTCTCCTCAAACGCTTTTTTGAATATGAAAGTCTTGAAAAAATCTCTTCTTTTGAACAACACCCCGAATTCAGAAGCCTTCTCAGGGTGTTCGGCGTAGAGGTAGCGGATCTGAGAAAAACCCTTGGCATAGAGAAGGGGCCCGTCATCAGGCGTGATCCCCCATGTCTTCCAGGAGCCGTGCAGAGCGGCATTTTCCAGCCACCTCTCCCCCCTCATAAGTCCCCAGGGTTCCAAAGCGAAGAACTGGGCATACCCCTCATGGACCGTCAGGGGGACATCCAGGGAAGGGCCGAAAATATTTGTCCAGGACCGTGTGTTCTCAAAGATGAGGGCATGGACCATCTCATGAGCGATGACCTTTTCCAGCCATGGCTGGGCTCCTGTGAAATGGTCCAGGTAACGGGACGGTGTTACCCAGACGAAAAAATATCCATAGGGCAGGGTAGCCCCGTTGGCGATATCATCCACATCGGAGATGAAGATGGGGTACTTCTTCTTAAAAGAGAGCCCCAGATTCTTCTGATGCATAGCATAGACCTGCTCGCTGATCCGGCCCGCCTGACGGGCCGCCTCTTCAAGGCCGTTGCTGTAGACGATCTTAAAGTTCGCCGTCTCATAGATACGCCAGGTGAGTTCGGGATGGTTCCGCTGGTTAAACAACGAAAACGTACCCAAGCTGAAGGCCGCGCCTCCTGCCGTCAAGAGGATGACCATGAAGGAGAGGACTCTTTTCGCGACCATAAGGCTCCCTTTCTGTTTTTTTTTAATATGCCTGCAGTTCGTTCAGGGCCTGCCGGGTAAAGCCCACGATCTCCCGGACATAGTCTCGGTTGAAATGGAACTGAAGTCCGGCCGTCTCATAAAGTTTTTCCACCGGACAGGAATACCCCAGGGCGAGAAAAGCGTCATACTCTTTAAGCGTCGCTTCTTTTCCCTTTGTCTTATAATTCCTGTAGAGCGCCAGGGCTCCCAGCTGGGCCATTCCGTATTCGATATAATAAAAGGGAGCCTCAAAGATATGAAGCTGATACATCCAGCTGACGATCTTCTCCTTTTCCAACCCGCTCCAGTCGACCCCGGGGTTGAAGCGCTCCATAAGGCCGGCGAAATAGGCGTCCCTCTCCTCTGCTGTATGGCCCGGATGAGTGTAGATCCATTGCTGGAAGGCATCCACGATCATACACCAGGGGAGAAACTTCAATGCTCCTTCCAGCTGATCGCGCCTGGCTTTGTTCAAGTCAGAGGGATCACTATAGAAATGTCCCCAATAATCCATGGTCAAAAATTCCATTCCCATGGAGGCCAGTTCTGCCACTTCGCTGGGTGTATGAAGATAGGGGGTAATAGTAATATCCCTTGTGGCAAACGTGTGCATGGCATGGCCCGATTCATGAAGAAGGGTCACTACATCCCTGTGAAGCCCCACGGCGTTCATAAAGATAAAGGGGGCCTTTGTCTCAGCCAGAGGATAATTATACCCTCCCGGAGCTTTACCTTTTCTGTTCTCCAGGTCGAGAAGGCCGCTGTTTTTCATCATCTCCAGTTGAGCAGCATACCCTTCTTTCACATCTTTCAGAATGCGGATGGCTCCGTTGATGAGCTCTTCCGAATCCCCGAAGGGTTTCAGAGTCTTGCCGTCCAGGTCGACTGCTGTATCCCAGGGACGGACAGATTCCACTTCCAGAGCCTCGCGGCGTTCTTGGTTGAGTTCCCTTAAAAAAGGGATGACCTCGTGTTCCACAGCATCGTGAAACGCCATGATATCTTCAGGTGTATAGGAAAAACGCCCCAGCTCACGATGTTTATAATCCCGGTAGTTTTCAAAACCGGCGTTATGAGCCTGCCTGATCCGGACTTCTTTGAGCTGGTCGAAGAGGTTGTCTAATTCCTCCTTTGCCGAACCCAGAGTCTCCATCCTCAGCCGCCAGGCTTTTTCACGGGTCTTCCTGTCTGGGTCCTTAAGATAGACACCCAGCTGGGAGAGGGTCTTCTCTTCGCCGTCGAAGGAAGCGGTAAGCCTGGAGTTGATTGCTCCGTATTTGGTGGAGAGTCCCGATTCCTTCACCTGAAGGGGAATGTTCTCTTCACGGTAGAGCTCCATATCATTGGCGATGATCCTTTGAAGATGTCCGAACTTTTCCTGAGGAAGGCTTCTGAAATGCTTGTTGTCGTAGATCTTCTTTTTAAACTCAAAATCATAAGGCTTCATCTGCGAGACGACAGAGGCGTAGAAAGTATGAAAAGCCTTCCCCTTCTCTTCATTGTCGGCAAAGCGCGTCATATCTATATAGCGCCGGGCTGCCTCTTCATGGACGATATTCTCCAGTTCTCCGTATTTTTCGATAAATCCCAGGAGCTCCTTCTCAGAGTTCAGAGACTCCTCCTTCATCGCCTCGAGCAAAGGCTTCACTTCATCCCAGGAAGAGATGTCCAGGGTTTCGCTGAAATAAGAGCGTTGGGGTTTTTTTATTTTTTTATCGGTGACGATCATGATTCATTCCTTTCCTTTGAGAATGCTTTTGGTTCCGTTCATATAAGGCTGCAGGACTTCAGGTATACTCACAGACCCATCGGCTTCCTGATAGTTCTCTACAAGGGCTATTAGAAGGCGGCCCACAGCCAGAGCTGATCCGTTGAGGGTATGGACAAATTCATTTTTCCCCGATTCATTCTTAAAACGGATCCCGGCACGCCGGGCCTGGAAATCTTCAAAATTCGTGCAGGAGGAGACTTCCCTGTAACGCCCCTGGGACGGGATCCATGCTTCAATATCATAGGTCTTGGCTGAGGAAAAGCTCATATCTCCGGTGCAGAGAAGAAGGACCTGGTAGGGGATCTTCAAAGCTTCCAGGACAGCTTCGGCGTCACTGACCAGAGACTCAAGCTCCCGGTAGGAATTCTCAGGACGGACGAATTTGACCAGCTCGACTTTGTGGAACTGATGCTGCCGCAGGATTCCCCGGACGTCCTTGCCGTGAGAAAATTTCTCCCTTCGGAAACATGGTGTATGCGAGGTCACTTTGACCGGCAGAGAATCAAGAGGAAGGATCTCCCCGGCAAAAAGGTTAGTCAGAGGGACTTCTGCCGTAGGGATGAGGAAGAGGTCGTCTTCTTCGAGCCGGTAGAGGTCCTCTTCGAATTTAGGCAGCTGTCCGGTCCCTGTCATGGCATCACGGTTGACCATAAAAGGGACACTGTATTCCACATACCCGTGCTGCCGGGTGTGAAGATCAAGCATGAAATTAATCAGCGCCCTCTCCAGCAAAGCCAGTTCATGGCGTTTGTAGTGAAAACGGGCCTGGGCGACTTTGGCCCCTCTCTCAAGGTCAAGGCTTGAATCCTTTTCTCCGAGAGAGACATGGTCCTGAACAGGAAAATCGAATTTCCGCACCTCGCCCCGGTCCCTTACTACCAGGTTCTCCTCTTCCCCTTTTCCGTCGGGGACAGAGGGGTCGGGGATATTGGGCAAAGAAAGGAGTATGGTATTCATCTCCTCTTCCATTCGGGCGATGAGAGCATCCTTTTCCTTTATGGTGTCACCGATCCCGCTGACCTGACTCATGATCGCGTCTGTCTCTTTTCCCTCTTTTTTGAGTTGGCCGATCTTCCTGGATGCTTCATTACGCTCACGTTTAAGCTCTTCTGTGGCGGTGATGGCGTCGCGCCTTTCTCTATCCAGCTCGATCAGTTTACGGATCTGAGGAGTAAAGTCTTCGTTTTTCCTTTTAAGCCCGTCTATGACTGCCTCGGGCTCTTTGACAATTCTTTTGATATCAATCATAATATTAATCCTCCTCCTGTTCTTTTATCATAAAAACCCCCTTTGAGCAAGGAGAAAGAAAAGCGTAATTTACTTGATTTTTTATAATTTCGCTTTATAATAACTAGAATTGGTAAAGCCAAGGAGGTTGTTATGAAAAAGTGGTTTATTGTGGCAGTCATTCTACTTTGCGGGGCCGGCATGGCCCGGGGAGCGTCTAATCTGGCTCTTTCCCGCGCCTCAGTCAAAGCCGGGTATAATTTCGATTTCGAGCAGCTCGTCATCGGTGCCGATTTAAATATGGGGACCCTGGCCAGAGACCTCTACCTCGTCCCCCAGCTTGAGTTCTCTCTCGGCGGCGACTACAGTGTCTTTTCCATCGACGGGACCCTTCAGTACTATTTCCCTACGACGGGCACTATTCGTCCCTACGCGGGGGGCGGATTGGGTTTCCGGACGGTCAGCTGGGATTTCGGCAACGGGCTGGACGGTTCAGATACCGATTTTGTCCTGTGTGCCCTGGGCGGTGCCGATTTTGATATCGGCAATCCCCGCATGCATCTTTTTACCGATCTGAAGATCCGTTTCATGGGCTGGGGCTCCGATATGGGCCTTTGGGTCGGGCTCTCTTTCGCCCTGTAGAAAATCTTTGACTTGAGAGAGGGGAGTGCCCCTCTCTCAACTCTTTTCAATAAGGTTTTGACCGTTCATCTCCGGCGGGATTTCAAGTCCCATTATCGTCAGAAGTGTCGGAGCCAGGTCGGCAAGCTTTCCTCCCTCTTTCAGACGTATCTTCCCTTTCTGAAGACCTTCACGCCGTGAGATGAGACTGAGCCAGACGGGATTTGTCGTATGGGCGGTCTGGGCTTCTCCAGTCTCGGGGTCGACCATCTGTTCAGCATTTCCGTGATCCGCAGTCAGAAGGACCACACCGTCTTTTTCCAGAGCTTTTTGAACCACCTGCCCCACAGCCTCATCCACCACATGACAGGCTTTCACAGCAGCTTCGAAGACCCCGGTGTGTCCCACCATATCGGGATTGGCATAATTGAGGATGATCACATCGAAAGCCTCCCTTTCCAGAGCTTCCAGGACTTTTCGGGTCACTTCTGGAGCTGACATCTCCGGCTGAAGGTCATAAGTAGACACTTTCGGCGAGTCCACAAGGATCCGCTTTTCCCCGGGAAAGACGATATCCTGCTGTCCGTTAAAGAAAAAGGTCACATGAGCATATTTTTCTGTCTCAGCAATACGAAGTTGTGTCTTTCCTGCCTGAGAAAGGACCTCCCCCAGGAGATGGTCCATCTTAATGAGAGGAAACGCCACAGCTACCCCGGCCCGTTCAGAATTTGTCATCCCCTCATAGTATTCTGTCGTGGCCAGAAAAAAAAGCTTTTTGAAATCAAGAACAGGAAAAGCATCAAAGGTGTCCTCAATAAATGCTTTTGTGATCTCCCTGGCCCGGTCAAAACGATAATTGAAAAAGACAATCCCGTCTCCATCCCCTACGGGGATAAAATCCTTTAATATACGGGGTGTGATGAATTCATCGGTCTCCCCCTCCTCATAAGCGTCGGCTATGGCAGCTGCCGCTGAGTCATAGGGCCCTTTGCGGCTTTCCCCGCGGGCAAGAAGGTCATAAAACAGCCTGACCCGTTCCCAACGGTTATCCCGGTCCATGGCATAGTAGCGGCCGGTGACTGAAGCGATGAATCCCAGCTGCTCCCTGTCTATGGACTCTTCCAGAGGAGTGATATAATCCATGGCCGACTGCGGCGGGGTGTCTCGCCCGTCAGTGATTACATGGACAGCGATCCGGGAGGCTTCGATCCCCTTCTGTCGGAACGCGCGAAGGTAGGCGAGGAGATGATCCGAATGAGCATGGACCCCCTGGTCCTGGACCAATCCGAAGATGTGTACCTTCCCGCCGGACGCAGCCACATGGGCGCCCAAACGGTCAAGAGCAGGGTTCTCCGGGAAGTTTCCTTCCCTGATCGATTTATTGATACGGACAAGATTCTGATAAACCACCCGGCCGGCCCCCATATTCAGATGCCCTACTTCTGAAGAGCCTTGATAACCTTCAGGGAGGCCCACCGCGTTCCCCGAAGTATCGATCAGGGCAGCAGGATACTCCTTAATAAAGCGTTCATGGAAACGGGGATGGCATTGGGCTATGGCATTGTCTTTTGCCGAAGGGTTGTGTCCCCACCCATCCCTGATAATAAGCATATATGGTTTTTTCATATCCCTTCCTTTCGCCCTGTATTATAGAGGATAAGAAGGGGGACGGCAAGGGAGTGTGGCAAAGAGAAAAAAATCTACAATTCCCTGATATCCAGTATTTCCCCGTCAGGGAAAAAATCGAGGAAGAGGATCTCCTTGATCTTTTCAGCTACTTCCTCAGGTTTTTTGAGAGCCCCTGACTTATGAAATTCGATGAACTTTCCCACATAGATGAAATTCTCACGGGGTTGTTTTCTGATATGCTGCTGCATATCCGTATCGACGATTCCCGGAGAAAGGCTCAGTATCTTGACCCGCTCTGCTTCTTTACGCTCTTTCTGCTCTTCGGCAAAGACGCGGCTGGCCATATCAAGCCCGGCTTTGGAGGAACAGTAGGAAGACCAACCGTAATAGGGATGTTTCCCCGCTCCCGATGAGATATTCAGGATCCTTTTTTCACAATCCAGGATCTGAGATTGCCGGACAAATTCATTCATCAGGATGAGGGGTGCTGAAAGGTTGACATTGACGGCGTTTCCGATCTTCTCCGACTCGATCTTTCCAAGAGGGCCCACAGGAGAGAGAACCGCAGCATTGTTGATCAATCCCACAAACTCCGGCTCTTCAATATGGGAAAAAATCGTCTCCATCAATCCCGGGAGTCCCTCGAGCCTCGAGAGGTCGTATGGATAAGTGACGATCCCCCCCACTTTCTCCTCGATCTCTTCAGCCAGGTCGTCCAGACGTGTCCTGGCGATACAGTGGAGGACAAAGTTCCCGTAGGCCAGAGAGTGGACAAGGGCCCGGCCCACACCGCGGGAAGCTCCGGTGATAATGACATGCTTCATACTCTACTCCTTTTTCAGTTTGTTGGCCAGCTTCTTGAGTGCGTTCTTTTCGATCTGGGAGACGCGCTGTTTGGAGATCCCCAGAATATCTCCTATCTCCCTGAGAGAGATGACCTCTTCTCCGTAGATCCCGTATCGATAATCCAAAATGGCCCGTTCCCGTTCATTGAGTTCTGTCAATGCCTGGAGAAGGCGCTGATGGACAGCGTTTTTCATCAGCATTTCTTCTGACTCGTCCTCTACAGAGACATTCTCCGTCCCGTTCCCCGGTGAATCCGCCTCTTCTTCCAACTGAAGAGGACGGTAGAAGAGCGATGAGAGCACCATGAGGGAATAGGAATCCACATTGAGCTCTTTTTTCAGCTCCTCTTCACTGACCTGGGAATTGGTCGAGTTTTTGTGGTTTACGATCTTTTTATATCTTAAGTACTTATGGAAAACCCGGTCGGAGAATTTCAAGATCGATGTGTTCTTGTAAAGGTACTCCTGGATATAGTGTTTGATCCAATAGGCGGCATAAGTGGCAAAGCGGTTTTCACGGCTTGGGTCGAACTTTTCGATGGCGATCATCAGGCCTATATTCCCCTCTTCGATAAGGTCCAGAAGCATGGACTTATTATCCCTGTTGATATATTTCCGGGCGATATTGATGACCAGGCGCAGATTCGTTTTGATGAGAAGGTTCCTCATCCCCCTGTCGGGGTGCCTGTGGTATTGGGTAAAGGCCTTTTTCTCCTCTTCTTCTCCCAGGAGAGGATAATTGTTCACTTCGGCCATATAATGATCCAGCGCATCCAGTCCAGCCCTTGTGAGCCCTGTTTTTGCCGTATCATAGGCGGCATTGAAGACTGCCTGAAAGCATTCCGGAGGCACTCCCATCTCATTGATGATATCCGGGATCTCATCCACGGAATAATTACGGTACTCCTGCTGAAGGAGCTTCATATACGCTTTACAATCCATAATCCTAATATCTTACCTCAAAGGAGCCCGACTCCGGATTATCGGGGATGATATCTGTCTCGGCCTTAGTGACCAGGGCAAATGAGGGGCCTTTTATGACGAGACGGGTAAACTCCTCGATGGCCCCGGGCGTTCCGTAGGCCCTGACCAGGAGAGAACCGTCAGGGAGATTTTTCACAAATCCCCGGATTCCCAGTCTTTGGGCATGGCGGACACAAAAGTAGCGGAAACCCACTCCCTGAACCCGTCCTGAGATCACCATCTGTCGTCCTGTCGTCTCCATTTTCCCCACCTTTTCGACAACATTCTCATTATAACACAGAGAAAATTGTCTGACAATTTAAAACATTTTCTTTATTTCCCCTTGACAAAAAAGAGTTTGTGCCTAAGATAGACAGGCGTTCTTACTCCTCCGTAGCTCAACGGTAGAGCAACCGGCTGTTAACCGGTTTGTTGCTGGTTCGAGTCCGGCCGGGGGAGCTTAAAGCCCTGCTGAAAGCAGGGCTTTTTTTTTGCCCCTGACCAGCTGTTTCACACATCTTATCTTTACATCATCATATTGCATAGATTACAAGGCTGGCTTCTTCACAACATTTACTTGCCAGTCCTCTTTTTCCTACACAAAACCATCATCTCGATATCATCCGGTTCAAGTGGCTGCCTGTTGAACTCCCCCGGCCTGCATCCGCAAATCTCTACATCCCCGAATCCTGCTATTTCGCATAACATTTTTATCTCAGACGGGATATAGACTCTTTGGATATCTTTAAACCTTTCCCCATCATAGTGCTCCTCATACCAGTCATCCGGTAATCGCCAGTGAACCGATCCCTGAAGGTAATCAAAACTTTTTGCTTTTATCATTTCTCCTCTATATTTTTTTAAGCCGTTGTATGTTGTCAGAATCAGCTTCGCTCCAAAAGCCAAGTACCCATAAATCGCCTTGAGTACGCTTAAATCCTTTTGCCAGCCAAGCGTCCCCAATCCGGATTCACAGATACAGATCGCTCCATCGAATGCTTCAACACGACCGTTCAGCAATTCTGATAACCTGAGAATGTCTCCTTCAACGAGAGTGAGCTTGATATTGTTCTCCTCAGCCCTTTTTCTTGCTTCATCAAGCATCTTTGATGAGATATCAACACCGGTAACGGCGATTCCTGATTTGGCTAATACGATTGAGTGTCTCCCCGCTCCGCAACCGATATCAAGGATCGATGAACCAATCGAGATCCCAAGTTCCTTGATAATGAATTCAACCTCCTGTCCGGTTCCCGGCAGAAATTGTCGATCGATGGCTTCCAGGCTTTCAGAGGCAAATCTCTCATTTTTCCAGGGATTCATAATCGGCTGGATTTCCTTTCATCTTTTAATATTCTATTTACTGCTAATTAAAAATTATTTTGATTCCCTGTCAATGAAAGATCATAAAGATTAATCCATCTTCTTCTCATCCAGCAGCCGGCGGACGCTTCTCAATAACTCTTCGGGGCCGTAAGGTTTCTGGATCAGGCTCAATCCTTTGTGAAGGATGAAATCAGTATGGATAGCATTCTTGCTGTAACCGCTGGTAAAGAGGACTGGGATGTCGGGATTCTTTTTTCTGACTTCTTCCCAGACTTCATACCCGTTTTTTTGTGGCATGACCACATCGAGGAGAAGGAGCGAGACAGCTTCGCTGTGTTTATTGAATATCTCCAATGCCTCTTCCCCGTTCTGAGCACTCAGGACTTTATAACCGGCCTCTGTCAGAACGTTCACGGCCATTTTCCGGACGGCCGAGTCGTCTTCAGCTACAAGAAGAGTCTCGTCACCTCCTGTGACAAGCCCCTGGATGAGCGGACCCACAGAAGCGGCTTTTCTCTCCGTCAGTGGCAGGTAGACTTTGAAGGTAGAGCCACGTCCGGGCTCGCTGTAGGCTGTGATCATCCCCTGATGCTGTTTGACGATCCCGAAGACAGTCGAAAGCCCCAGCCCCGTTCCCTTTCCCTCACTTTTTGTGGTAAAAAAGGGTTCAAAGACCATCTCCAAAGTCTCCTTGTCCATTCCCACTCCTGTATCCGTTACACTGAGAAGGACAAATCGTCCAGGGGTGGCCCAGAGATGATGGGAACAGTATTCGGTGTCGATAAGGACATTCTGGGTCTCCAGGGTCAGCGTCCCTCCGTCGGGCATGGCATCCCGGGCATTGACCACCAGGTTCATCAGGACCTGTTCCAGCATGGCACTGTCGGCATAGACAGATCCCAGGTGAGCTCCGGGGATCCACTCCAAACGGATATGCTCTCCGATGATCCTTTGCAGCATGTTGAGAAGGTTCTTTACCAGTTCGTTGAGTTGAAGGACCCGGGGCTCCATGACTTGCCGGCGGCTGAAGGCCAGAAGCTGTTTTGTCAGGGCCGAAGCCCGTTCGGCTCCCTTTATGATCTCTTTTATATATTCAGCTGACTTATCCCCTTCGTGAGAACGCCCTGCCAGAAGCTGAGCATAGCCCAGAACCACCTGGAGGATATTGTTGAAGTCGTGGGCGATCCCTCCGGCCAGGTGCCCTACAGCCTCCATCTTATGAGCCTGTCTGTACTCTTCTTCCAAAGCCAGCTCCCGTGTCACATCCTGTTTCACCGCCACGTAACTGGTAATGGCACCGTCTTCCCCTATGATAGGAGAGATGACGCTCTTTTCCGTGAAAAGTGTCCCGTCTCTTTTCTTATTCACCATCATCCCCTGCCAGGTCTTTCCGTGGGTCAGGGCATCCCACATGGCCTCATAAAATTCGCGGTCTCGGGTTCCTCCCTTTAAGAAGGAGGGTTTTCTCCCCAGGGCCTCGCGGGCTGTATACCCGGTGACTGTTTCAAAGGCGGGATTCACATACTGGATGAATCCCTCCCGGTCGGTGATCATAATGCTTTCCCCGGCTTGTTCTATGGCCCTGAGGAGCAGCGCGTGTTTATTCTCCTCTTCTTTTCGTTTTGTTATATCCCGTGTGACACCGATTAGCGTAGCAGGAACTCCTTTTTTGTCTTTTGCAAAGGAAGCGGAGATCTCCGTCCAGATCAAAGAACCGTCTTTCCTTTTCTGGGGGCACGTGAAGACATACTGTCCTGATTCGAACCCGCCGGCTTCGGCAGCTCTATAGATCTTTTCCATGGAGGATTTGAGCATATCCCCGGGTATATGGTCTTCTACTTTTACATTCAGGGCCTCTTCTGAAGTATATCCGAACATCCGCAGAGCAGCAGGAGAAACATAGGTATAACGCTTCTCTTTTAAATCATAGGTCCAGACCACATCCGAGGCATTTTCTGCCACCAGTTTGTATTTTTCCTTTTCGTCTTCAAGTTTCCGTTCCAAACTCTTTTTTCTCCAGCTTTCCAGAAAGACCAAGGCCATAACGACAAAGGCCGGGGGATAGAGGAGGAGGACCAGGGGCCCGACCCGCCGGGCTATTTCCCAGCCCCTCC
>JAFGWL010000027.1 GCA_016937175.1 Candidatus Mcinerneyibacteriota bacterium
GGCCCATGAGGAAATTGTCATTTCCCAGGACTGTTTTCCCGCCGGCATTGGAAGAGCGGTGGATAGTGGCATATTCGCGGATGAGGTTCCGGTCTCCCATCACCACCCAGGATTCTTTATTCTCAAACTTGATGTCCTGGGGCTCACCGCCGATGTCACAAAAGGGGTAGATCTTGTTTTCACGTCCCATGGAGACATAACTGTGGATCAGCGCATGAGCTCCCACAGAGCTCCCGTCACCGATCTTCACATGATCTTCGATTACGGCATACGGGCCGACAGAGACCCCTTCGCCCAGCTGAACATCCTCTCCGATAATAGCCGTGGGATGAATAGATGCCATATCAGGCCTCCTCTTTGTCGAAGATCCCCGCTGTGACAAGTCCCGAAGCCCTGAGTTCACCGTCCACAAAAGCTTCGCCTTTCAATTTTACAAAATAACCGTTTTTGAGCTTCTTGCTCTGCTCTACACGGACTTTGATCATCATCGTATCCCCGGGCAGGACAGGTTTCCTGAATTTTACAGAGTCCATCCCCATAAAGAGAGTGTTCTGTTTCTCTTTGTCAAATCCTGTCCGCTCGGCCAGAAGGACTCCCCCTGTCTGGGCCATGGCCTCGATGATAAGGACCCCGGGGAAAATGGGATTATCCGGGAAATGGCCGGTAAACATGGGTTCGTTCACGGTAACATTCTTTTTGGCTATACAGTGGTTCTCGTCGATCTCTTCGATAGTGTCGATAAGTAAAAACGGGAACCGGTGAGGAAGGATCTCCATGATCTTTTTCGTATCCATCACTGCCATAAGCTAACCTCCAGCATTTTTTTGACATATTCCGTATTGTGATAATGACCGCTCCGCTCAGCCCGGATCCGGCCTTCAACCCGGTATCCGCACAGGGAGAGGTCACCCAGAAAATCCAATATCTTGTGGCGGACGAGCTCCCCTTCCATGCGATACTCATTCTTCAGGGGGCGCCCCTCTTTGATCACCAGGGCGTTGTCGGTCGTCCCCCCTCTGGCCAGCCCCGCTTTTTTAAGCATCTGCAGCTCCTCATAAAATCCGAAGGTCCGCGCGGGAGCGATCTCTTTGAGAAAACTTTCCGGGGTCACGGTGAGGCTGTACTCCTCAGGGGCCAAACCGAAACGGGACCCGTCGTAGAGAAAAGAGATCTCAAGGCCTTTTGCAGGAAGACTTTCTATGAGGGCCTCATCCTTTTCGTAACGCAGTTCGGGAAGCAAGCGGGGGGAGAGCCCGCTGTCCGTTATCATGCTCTCCTTTTCAAGAGCCCGGGCAAAATCCAGAGCGCTCCCGTCAAGGATGGGAAGCTCCGTCCCCGAAATAAATTCCACCAGGCAGTCCGTGACCCCCATCCCGTAGCAGGCGGCCAGGAGATGTTCTACGGTCTGGACAGCCTTTCCGTCACGGCCCAGGGTGGTCCCCCTGCGGTCCCCTGTCTTATAGGAGATATGAGCGGGGATAAGAGTCTCTCCCAGGCGGAACCGGATCCCTCCTGATTCGGCAGGATGAAGCCGTATATGGGCCTCTTCCCCGGAATGGATCCCGGGGCCTTGAAAATCGATTGTCCTTTTAATGGTCCTTCTCATAAGTGTCCAGCTTCTTCTCCAGCTCTTTGATCTTTTTCCACATGGCTTCCAGACGGTTCTGGTAGGCTAAAATCCTGTATTGTTCGCTCATGGGACGGGCCGGAGACCCGCTATAAACACCCGCTTTTTCCAGAGAGCCGGCGATTCCGGCCTGGGCTGTCAGAATGACCCGGTCCCCTATACGGCAATGGTCACCTACACCGGCCTGCCCAGCCAGGACAGCCCAGTTTCCAATGGAGCTGCTTCCGGCCACGCCGCTCTGGGCAGCTATCCGTGCACATTTTTTGATAGTGACATTATGGGCGATCTGAACCAGATTATCGATCTTGACATCGTCGTCGATGACCGTCTCATCCAGGGTCGCCCGATCGATAGTGCAGTTGGCACCGATCTCCACTCTGTTACCGATCCGTACCCGGCCGACCTGGGGGATCTTGACCAGAGTCTCCCCGGCCTCCATATAGCCGAACCCGTCGGAGCCGACTACCGTCCCGGAATGGATGATACAATCCTCGCCCACCCGGGTGTCTTCATAAAGGACCACCCCGGGATAGATCCTGGTCCGTGCCCCGATGATACTGTCTTTTCCCACAATGACACCGGCTCCCAGGGAGACTCCTTCGCCCAGTGTAACATGGTCTCCGAGAACAGATCCCGGCCCGACCGAAGCTGTGTCATGGATGGAACACTTATCCCCGATTACCGCTGCGGGATGAATGCCTTGAGAGACGGGGGCAAATGCCTGCCTGGCGACAAGACGGAAAAACTGAGTGCGGGGATCGTCACAGATAAATTGCGGAGAGGGGTTGTCCAGTTCCCGGAATGTGACGACTGCCCCTACCGGGCGACAACCCAGCTGAAGCGCAGCCTCTTCCGTTTCGATAAAACAAAGTGATTCTTCATCGGCAATGGAAGCTGAAGCGAACCGTCTCAGCATCCGTCCCGGAGCCGGATGGACGATCCGGCTCCCGGGTATCGATATCTCCTCAAAGAGAAGCGAGATCAACATTACTTATTGATTCTCTCGATGACGAGATCAGTAAGATCCAGTTCATCCGCGGAAGAGATGGTGACGCTTTTATCGAAGACGACATCAAGCCCCTTCTCTTTACGGATATTTGTGACAATGGAACGGATCTTCTCAAAGATTGGTTTCATCAGTTCGGCTTTACGGCGTTCCAGTTTCTGAGCCATTTCGCTGCGAAGTTTGTTGAACGCATCCTGTTTGTCCATAAGTTCCTGCTGTTTTTTCTGTCCCTCTTCCTGGCTCAGGAAAGCTGCCTGCTCTTTCAGTTTCTGGTTCAGGCTCACAAGTTCGTTGTATTTTGTCTCAAGCTGTTTCTGCATCTCAGTGGCCTCTTTTTCAAAGACGCTCTCCGCTGTCTGCTTCTCTTTGGATGCATTGTAGACACGCTCTGTATCCACAAAAGCAAATTTCAGTTCAGCTGAAAAGGCAAACCCTGCAGCCAGGGCCAGAACAGCACAAAGAATGATTCCTTTTTTCATGGTCTAACCTCCTTTTATCCACAGGCTAAAATGTCCCCTGGGATATGCCGAAGTGGAATTTCCACTGTTCCGTGTCAAATCCGTAGGCATAATCCAGGGTAAGCGGGCCCATGGGAGTCGTTACTTTCACGCCTATTCCCGCGCCATCCCTCATGTCGCGGAAATTAAAGTCGCCCAATGTCTCCCAGGCACGGCCGACATCCCAGAAAAGATATCCCGTAATCATCCGTTCGACAATGGGAAACTTATATGAAAATGAAGTGGTAAAGTAAAAATTGCCGCCTTTATAGTATCCGTCGTCATCCAAGGGAGAGAGGGCCTTGTCTTCATACCCTCGCACGCCGTAGATGTTCCCGCCGACAAAAAAGCGCTCATAGATGGGGACTTCTGTGGAGGGATCCAGTTTTTCCACAAAGCCGGTCTGCATATAGACGGAAAAGACAAATTTCCAGAAGGAGCGGAAAAACCAGTTGCTGGTGGCTTCCATTTTGTAGTAGTTGACGTCCCCCCCGAGGAATTTCCCGCCTAACTCTCCGCTGATAGTATTATGGGTCCCCCGCGTGGGCTCAAAGCGGTTGTCTCTTGAGTCACGCGCAAAGGTGAGGCTGGCGCTGCTGCGGAACTCTTTTGTCTCGTCGATCTCCTGAGAGGCCTCTTCGGAGACATCGCTCACTTCCACACTCTCCAGAGAGTAGGAGAGGTATCCCGATGTAAAGAGGTCGAGCTTCCGCCCCACGGTGAGAGAGCCTCCGTTCCGCATGATGGTGTAATCTGTATAGTCCTGGTCCTTCTTGTAGAGGTTTGCGGAGACATAGGTCGGGGTGTCGAAGAGATTGGGGTTGGTGAAGCCCAGCTGGTAGGTCTCGACTTTCTTACCGATCTCGAACTGAATGCTTCCTTTATAACCCCGGCCCAGGATGTTCTGCTCCTCATATTTCAGAAACATGGAGAAGCCGGAGTATTCCGAATAACTGCCGCCGAGATTGATGGACCCTGTGAGTTTTTCATCCACTTCGATGATGATATTCAAAATATTGGGGTCTTTATCATCAGGCCTGGGAATAACCCGGACATCTTCAAAGTACCCCAGATTATAGATCTGCTCCTGGGAGAGGACGAGAAGGTTCCTCTTGAACTCGTCGCCGGGGCGCAGAAGAATATTCCTCAGGATGATCTTGTCATAGGTCTTGGTGTTCCCCCGGACTTCGATGGTCCCCACACGGATGGCCGAACCTTCGGAGATCAGGAGAGTCACATCGACTGTCTCTTCGTGAAATGTATAGCGGGGGGTGATATCGGCAAAGATATGGGAGCGGTTTCCGTAGGCTTCCAGCAGCTTGACTTTGGTCTTCTCCCAGTCATCACCGGTAAAATACTCTCCTGAGCCGATAGAGACCATATCCCTCAGCTCTTCAGCCGTGAAGAGCTCGTTCCCTTCAAAGGATATATCTCCCAGGCGGTAACGCTTCCCTTCGTTCAGGGTGATGACGATATCCCGGCGGCCGGGCTCCTTTGAGGGGATGATCTCGTAGCCTTCCACCGATGCATTGAAATAGCCCATCTCCCAGAGCTTCTCTTCGATGAGCTTCATGTCGCCGTCAAGCTTCTCCGTATCCAGCTTGGGGTGGCGCCACCAGGATGACTCTTTGGACTCCATGGCCTTTTTGAGCTTCTTCGGCTCCAGCTCTTTGAGCCCTTTGAACCGGATAGTCCCTATACTGAGCTTGCTGCCCTCATCGATATCAATGACCAGGCTCACTCCGTCTTCGGCCTCTTCGGCGGTAGCGGTGACATCCACCAAAAAATAGCCGTCTTCTTTATACTTCTTTTCGATGTTGTATTTCGCCTGGTGGAGATATTTGGTATCAAAGGGCACATCCTCCACCAGAAAAGGGGCTTCATAAAGGATTTTGGTATCATCGTATTTTTTGTTTCCCCGGATAGTTATGTTCCTTATAAAGGGACGCTCTTTGACTGTATAGATAACCGTGATCCCGCCTTCCGTCTCCAGGGCCTGGACATCGATCCTGTCAAAGTACCCCAGGTCATACATGTTTTCGATGTCCTGGCGGAGCTTGATGACGGAAAACTCCGCTCCTTCCACACTGTAACAGACAGAGAGGATAAACTCTTTGTCGATATTTTTGAGTCCGTCGATACGGACCTCTTTTATGGGGATACCCCATAGCGTGACTGCGGCCGCGGCCAATAAGATAATAATGCTAATCCATTTTTTCATTCGACTCCTCCGACGCCAGATCTCTGAGGATGGAATCGCCCGTACGCTCGGTTACGATATTCCCATCAATCAAGTTTACTTTTACGGTATCGCCCTCGATAAACTTCCTGGACAGGATCTCCAGTGCCAGGGTATCTTCGATATGGCGCTGAATCGCCCTTTTGAGGGGGCGGGCGCCGAATTCAGGGCTGTACCCGACTTCGATGAGGAAGTTCTTGACCTCCCCGGTTACTTCCAACTGAATATTACGCTCCTGCAGACGGGCCCGGACTTCGGCCAGGATCAGGTCGATGATCAGGCTGATCTCCTCCCGTCCCAGGGGGTTAAAGACGACTAGCTCATCCACACGGTTGATAAACTCCGGGTTGAAGAGCTTTTTCACTTCGCTGATGACCATGGATTTCATCTTGTCGTAGTCGATCTCGATGCCTGTCTTGGAAAAACCCAGGGTCTTCTGCTGCCAGATATATTTCGCACCGATGTTTGATGTCATGATGATGATGGTGTTCTTGAAATCCACCATCCGCCCCACGTTGTCTGTGAGCCGTCCGTCCTCAAAGACCTGAAGAAGCACGTTAAAGACATCGGGATGGGCTTTTTCGATCTCATCCAGAAGGATGACCGAATAGGGCTTCCGCCGTACCTTCTCGGTAAACTGCCCTCCCTCTTCGTATCCCACATATCCGGGAGGAGCTCCTGTCAGGCGGGAGACAGAGAACTTCTCCATGTATTCTGACATATCCACACGGATCATGGCATCGGGATCGTCAAACATGAAAGCGGCCAGGACCCTGGCCAGCTCGGTCTTCCCCACTCCCGTCGGCCCCAGGAACATAAAGGTCCCGATGGGACGGTTGGGGTCTTTCAGCCCCGCGCGGGCACGGCGGAGGGCATTGGCGATGACGGTAATGGCCTGATCCTGTCCGATGATGTGCCTTTTCAGCTCCTCTTCGATCTTCAGCAGGCGCTCGCTCTCCTTCTCCTCGATCTTGGAGAGGGGGATCCCTGTCAGCTTGGAGATAAGAAGCTTGATATCGTCGGCCATGACGCTTTTGACATTGTTGGCCTGGGAGCTGGCCCACTCCTTTTTCATCTCGCGGATCCGGTCTTTGAGCTTGCTCTCTTTGTCTCTGTAACTGGCTGCTTTTTCAAACTCCTGCATCATAATGGCCGTCCTCTTGTCCAGGGAGATCTGCTCGACCTTCTTTTCCAGGTCGGCGATATCCTTGGGCATCTGAGAGAGGGTCAGGCGTACCATGGAAGCAGCCTCATCGATGATATCCACGGCCTTGTCAGGGAGAAAACGGTCAGAGAGGTATCGGTCAGAAAGCCTTGCGGCAGCGACGATGGCCTCATCTGTGATCTTTACGCCGTGATGGGCTTCATACCTGTCGCGCAGGCCTGAGATGATCTCGATAGTCTCCTCCACGGTAGGCGGCTCCACAATGATCTTCTGGAAACGCCGTTCCAGGGCTGCGTCTTTTTCAATATATTTCCGGTATTCGTCCAGAGTCGTCGCTCCGATACACTGGATCTCGCCTCTGGCCAGTGAAGGTTTCAGGATATTGGAGGCGTCGATGGCCCCTTCGGCAGCTCCCGCCCCTACAAGGGTATGGATCTCATCGATAAAGACGATGATGTTCTCTGACTGTTCGATCTCCTTTAGAAGGGCTTTCAGGCGCTCTTCAAACTGCCCCCGGTATTTTGTCCCGGCGATGACAGCCGCCAGGTCCAGGGAGAGAAGGCGTGTCCCGATTAGGATATCAGGGACTTCATTGGTGACGATACGCTGGGCCAGCCCTTCGACGATAGCGGTCTTGCCCACGCCGGCTTCTCCGATGAGGACAGGGTTGTTTTTCTTGCGCCGGGCGAGGATCTGGATCACACGCTCGATCTCATGCTCACGGCCGATGACCGGGTCCAGCTTATCTTCAATGGCCAGCCTGGTCAGGTCACGGCTGAAGTCATCAAGAGGTGAACTCTTCTGCCCTGTCTTCCCCCGGGCGCTGGCGATGTCACCTTCCAGGTCTCCGCTGAGAAGACGCACGACTTCAGTGCGGACCCTGTCGGGAGTCACCCCGAAATTCTTCAAGACCCGGGAAGCGATCCCCTCTCCCTCCCGGAGAAGGCCCAGAAGGATATGCTCTGTCCCCACAAAATTGTGGCCCATGCGGCCGGCCTCATCCATGGCCAGTTCCAGGACCCGTTTGGCCCTGGGAGTAAGCTGAATATCGTGGTCGACACGGGCCCGGTCCCCGTCCTGTATGATAAACTTCTTGATCTCATCACGGAGCAGATTGATATCCACTTCCAGACGGCGCAGAACGATGACGCCGATACTGGCGCCCTCCCTGAGCAGCCCCAGCAGAAGATGTTCCGTCCCGATAAAATCGTAGTTGAGACGGGCGGCTTCTTCCCGCGCATAAAGGACCACTTTACGGGCCCGTTCACTGAACCGGTCGTACATGCCTAATCCTCCTCCAAAGGATGAAGCTTTCTATGCTCCAACTGAAATATCTCGTCACATCGCTCCGCCATGGCCCGGTTGTGGGTCACCATGACAAAAGCGCAATTTCGTTTGTTCTGCAAGGCCATGAGAAGATCCATGATCTCCGCGGAATGGCGCTCATCCAGATTTCCCGTGGGCTCATCGGCCAGGATGAGGACAGGGTCCTTGACCAGAGCGCGCCCGATGGCTGTCCGCTGCTTCTCTCCTCCGGAAAGAAGGCTGACGATATGGTCCCGTCTGTGCGTAAGACCCAGGTCTTCGATGACGGCCTCTGTGCGCTCCATGGCTTCTTTCTCATTATAGGTCATGCGCGCAGCTATGTAAATGTTTTCCCTGAGGGTCAGGTCGTTGAACAACTGGAAAAACTGAAAGATAAAGGCAATGTCGTTTTTCAGGACACGCGCCCGGCTGTTATCGTCCAGGGCTGTGAGGTTTTTCCCGTTGAGGAAGACCTCTCCAGCCGTGGGGAGGGTCAGCTGCCCCAAAACATGGAGGAAGGTCGATTTCCCCACTCCCGACTCTCCGACGATGGCCACAGTCCTCTCCCCGGAGGCCTGCCATACCACATCGGAAAAGACCTCGATATCCTCTCCCGGGGAGCGGTAGATCTTGGATAATCCGCGGACCTCTACTTTAATGTCATTCATACTTTATCGCCTCGATCACATCCATCTTCGCTGCCTGCCGGGCCGGAAAAACCGCCGCCAGATAGGTAATAAAAAAAGCCACGGCTCCCACAAAAAAGAAATTCCAGAAGGAAAAACTCACTTTGAGTTCCGTGGAGTAATAGACTTCTGCAGGCAACGCGTTAATATGCGAAATCCTGATAATGAAACAGAGAAGAAGTCCTAAAAGTTCCCCCAGGGTGATTCCCGCCCCTCCGATGATCAGCCCGTTGTAGAGAAAGATCCGTTTCACTTCTGCGGCGGTAAACCCCAGTGATTTCAATATGCCGATCTCCCGGGTCTTTTCCCTGACCAGGGTGATCAGGGTCGCCACGATGTTAAAAGAAGCCACCAGGATGATAAGTGTCAGGATGATGAACATGGTCTTCTTTTCCAGTTCCATGGCTGAATAGAGGTTTCTGTTCATACGGAACCAGTCCCGCGCCGCATACTCATCGGGAAGAAGGGATGTGACCTCGCGGGCTATGCTTTCAGCCTTATCGATATTTTCTATCCGCAGGCTGATACCGGAAGCCCCCTGGCGTGAGAGAAAGGAGCGGGCATCTTCATAGACCATATAGACCAGGGAGGTGTCATACTCATACATCCCGCTCTCGAAGAGGGCGGTGACCTCGTAATCCCTCACACGGGGAAAGATCCCCATGGGAGTGACTTTCCCGTCGGGAGAGAGAAGCCGGACGGTGTCTCCCACAGAGACGTTCAGAAGCCTTGCCATCTCGGTCCCCAGGGCGATCCCGCCTTTTTTCAGAGACCCCTCTTTGATAAAACCGCCGAACTTGGTCACAGACCCTTCCCGTTCGGGGTCCACGCCCCGGATCCCGGCGCTGTAATTGCGCCCCCGGTACATGACCAGCCCCTCTCCGAAGATGAACGGAGCAGCGGCCTTGACACCCCGGACATCAAGAGCGGTCTTTTCCAGAGGTTCGGGGTCGGGAATGTCATATCCGAACCTGTTCTGGATCAGGATGTGGGCATTGACCCCCAGGACTTTGTCTTTCAGGTCATTTTCAAATCCCTGCATGACAGCCAGCACCGTGGTCAGGGTCATGACTCCCACGGCGATCCCCGCCATGGAGATCAGGGTGATCCCCGACAAGAGTTTATTGGTCTTGCGGCCTTTGAGATATTTTTTGGCGATCCAGAAAGAAAGTGACATTATTTCCCCTCATCCTTGAGCAGGGGAAAGGGGATCACATCCTTGATGGTCTCGGCATCGGTAAGAAGCATCACGAGCCTGTCCACGCCGATCCCGACACCGCCTGCGGGAGGCAGCCCGTATTGGAGGGCGCGGATAAAATCTTCATCAAGGCGCTGAGCCTCTTCATCCCCCGCTTCAAAATTAGCTTCCTGGCTGCGGAACCTCGCTTCCTGGTCCATAGGGTCATTGAGCTCGGAAAAGGCATTGGCCATCTCCCAGCCGTTGATAAAGAGCTCAAAGCGTTCAACAAAGAGCCCCGTCTCGTCGCCCCTCTTCTTTTTTGCCAGGGGAGAGACCTCCAGGGGATGGTCCGTGATAAAAGTGGGATCGACCAGGTGCTCCTCTACCGTAGCTTCAAAGATCTCCTGGATCAATTTCCCCTGTCCCATCTTCTTCGTGTCCAGCTCAGGGTTGAATTCTTTGAGTTTTTTGCGCAGCTCATCTGTCTCCATGGAGAGGACATCCAGGCCGGTATACTCCCTGATGGCCTCCACCATGCTTACGGACTTCCACGGAAGGTTGAAATCGATGGTCTTATCTCCGTAGGCGACTTTCCGCCCCTCTGCCCCCATTCCGTCTACACAAGCCAGGATCAGTTCCCGGGTAAAGTCCATCATATCATAAAGGTCGTGGTAGGCCGCATAAAACTCCATGAGGGTAAACTCGGGATTATGGCGTTTGGAAAGGCCTTCGTTCCTGAAGACACGCCCGATCTCGAAGACTTTTTCCAGCCCCCCGACCACAAGCCTTTTCAGATAGGTCTCCAGAGAGATCCGCAGGTAGAGATCGCGGCTCAGAGCGTTGTGATGTGTTGTAAAGGGCCGGGCATCCGCCCCGCCGTACATCTGGACAAGGACAGGGGTCTCCACTTCGATATACCCCGCATTTTCCATGGTCCGCCGGATAAGGGAGATCAGGCGGCTTCGGTTACGGAACCGCTCGCGGACCTCGTCGTTGACGATCATATCCACATAGCGCTGCCGGTAGCGGAGTTCTTTGTCCTGAAGCCCGTGGAACTTTTCGGGGAGGGGACGAAAGGACTTGGTCAAAAGCATAAAATCCTTCACAAAAAGAGTCAGCTCTCCGCTGTGGGTCCGGAATATCGACCCGTGGACCCCGATGATGTCCCCGATGTCCAGTTTTTTGAAGATCTTATAGGCCTCTTCCCCTACGACATCACGGCGGAAATAGAGCTGGATATGGCCCGAATCATCCTTAAGGTCGGCAAATCCGGTCTTTCCATGGACACGTTTGATCATCAGGCGGCCGGCTGTACGGACGTCTCCCGTCTCCTCCTCGGCGGCCTCTGCAAAGGTCTTCAGGATATCAGCCACAGCAAACTGTTTGTCATATTTATACTGGAAAAGCTCCAGCCCTTCCTCTTTCATCTGCTGCGCCTTTTCCATCCTTTGTTCCATTAAAATATTCATCTCATCCATGGGTCGTTGCCTCCTTGATAAATTTCACATACGAATATAGAGAGTAATCCCTTAACTGTCAAGAAGTTTCATAATATAAAGAAGTTATGAAATTTCCGTCTTACACTAAAGCTGCCAGTTCCCTGAGAGACGCGATACGTTTTCCTTCAAAACCGGGATGAGACTCCCGGGGGTCGAAAAGCACAGCCTGCATCCCGAATGCCAGGGCTCCCCGGACATCTTTTTCGATATGGTCCCCCACCATGAGGCAGCGGGAGGGAGCAAGGCCTTCCCGGCTGCAGATGGCGGTAAAAAAGCGATTGTCGGGCTTTCCGAATCCGAGGTCCTTCTGGGCATAGACAGCTTTAAAGAAGCCTCCCAGTCCCACACGGTCCAGGGCTGCCATGACCTCACGGGCTCCGGAAGATCCTCCGTTGGTCGCTACAAAAAGCGGATATCGCTTTGACAAGGCTTCAAGGGCTTCCCGGGCCCCTTCTACGGCTTCCACACGGGGCCAGTCACACATGGGCCCTTCCAGTCCGAAATCGACCATCAGGGTATTTCCCCAGTCAAAAATAACGGCGTCGATCTCCCGGCTCAGTATCACAGGATCCACCCGCTTCCCACCACACGCAGCCCCGCCTCTGAATCCTTGTACAGGACTGCCAGCTGTCCGGGAGTCACAGCACGGACCTCCTCTTCAAAAAGGAGCCCGAACTCCTCTTCCCGCCTCTCAAGCCGGCAGGGATGAAGGGAGTCCCGGGACCTGATCTTGGCCATCAGGGGGCCGGCAAGCTCCTCCGGAGAAGCCAGGGCATGGAACCCTGTTCCTTTCAGCTCCCTGCTCCAGAGGGAATCATCAGGGCCGATGGTCAAGGTGTTCCCTGCAGGGTCGCTTCCGGTGACATAAAGGCGCCCCGGGGTCCCTCCGAGCCTGAAACGCTGCCCCCGCGTATAGTGAAAATACCCGTCATGCTCTCCGATCTTTTCCCCCTCTTCGCTCAAAGCTTCTCCCTGACACGGGAAAAGCCCCTCTCTTTTCAGAAAAGCGCGGTAATCCCCATCGGGGATGAAACAGACATCCTGGCTTTCTGCCTTCTCAGCTACCGACAATCCCGCCCTCACCGCTTCCTCCCGGACCTCTTCTTTGGTCATCTCTCCCAGAGGGAGGATCATGCGCCCGAGAAGGGATTCAGAGAGCCGGGCCAGAAAATAGGACTGGTCTTTGTCATGGGGGGCAGCGAAAAGAGCCCCCTTTTCAATCCGGGCATAGTGCCCGCTGGCCACATATCCTTCCCCGCCTGCAGCCTCCAGCCCCAGAGCAAACTTCAACGGGTTGCAAAGAGGACAGGGGCTGGGAGTCCTGCCCAGTCGGTACTCTTCGATAAAGGGAGTGATTATCTCTTTCCGGAAGAGGATATCTGCAGGGATCACGCTCAGGGGGATATCCAGGTGGGCAGCCACACTCTTTACATCGTCCACAGCCCGCCCCCAGGGGCCGAAGACCAGAGTATAACCCCTGACGTCGAATCCTTCTTTTTTAAGCAGGAGAGCTGCTACGGCACTGTCTACCCCGCCGCTCATCCCCACTGAGACTCTTTTTTCCATCTGATCTCCTCCTCTTCGATTTTAGGGAGAGGGGCTCCCCTTGTAAAGGAGAAAGGCGTGAAAGCCCTTGAAAGAGAAGAGCTTCTTCCGTATAGTGTCACAGGAGGATCATATGACCTATTTGGATAATGCCGCGACCACACCCCCTCTGAAGGAAGCACTTCTCTCCCTTCAGGAGGCTCTTGCAGACTATTACGCCAACCCCTCTTCTCTCCATCAGGCGGGATTCAGGACAGCAGCCCTGCGCGAAGAGGCCCGACAGCGGGCCGCCGACCTTCTGGGAGTCTCACCGGGAGAAGTCATCTTCAATTCAGGCGCTACAGAAGGGAACAACACAGTCCTCCGGGGGATCGGCTCTCTTCTGAAACGGGGGAAAAAGATCGCCCTGACCGCCATCGGGCATGCCTCTGTGGAAAACACCGCGCGGGCTTTGGAACGCGAAGGGACTCCCCTGGTGCGTCTCCCCCTGATTAAAGGGGGCCTTATCGACACAGAACACCTTGAAGGCTTAATCGACTCCTCATGCGCCCTCCTTTCGGTCACGGCTGTGAATAATGAGACGGGCCTGATCCAGCCCATTCAGGGCCTGATCCGGCAAGCCCGGGCTCTTCACCCTGACATCCTCGTTCATGTGGATGCGGTCCAGAGTTTCTGGAGCCCTCTTTGGCAGGAGTGGTCCGCCCTGGACTGGGATTTTCTCACCCTGAGCGCTCATAAGATCCATGCCCTCAAAGGGACAGGACTCCTTCTCATCCGCAAGGGGCGCCACCTTCACCCTCTCCTCACCGGCGGAGAGCAGGAGCATTCGTTCCGGCCCGGCACCGAAAACATGCCGGGGATCATCGCTCTGGGTATGGTCCTGAGGCAGCTTGCCAAAAAACGGGATTCCTTTCTGAGAAAGATCCGCCACCTGGAAGAGTCCTTCATCTCCGGGATCGATTCTCTGGACGGCTATATCCTGAACCGGGAAAAGGGCCTCTCCTATTCGCCCCATATCCTTTCCCTCGCTCATGACTATATCCCCGGAGCCGTCCTTCAGAATGCCTTATCGGAAAGGGAGATCTGCGTCTCTACGGGATCGGCCTGCAGTGACAGAGACAAAAAAAACCACCGCGTCCTGGTTAATTCCGGCTACACGGGCCAACAGGCCCTCAACACCATCCGCGTAAGCCTTTCCCCGCTCAACAGCGAAGAGGATATCACTTTTATCCTGTCAGCCCTGGATGAGATCTCCAAAACCATAGGGCCTCTCTACAGAAAGGTACGGTAGCGCATGGATTATCTGGTCAGTTACGGAGAACTTGCTCTCAAGGGGAAAAACCGCCGTTTTTTCGAAAGAAAACTCCTCCAGTCTTTGAAAAATATCTTTAAACGGGAAAAACTATCCATGGAAGCCTCTTTTCTATACGGAAAGATCCTCGTCAAAAGCAGAGAAGAACACAGGATTTCTGAAGAAGTCCTTAAAAGCGTCTTCGGGGTGGCAGCCCTGCGCCCCGTCTACTCCTTTCCCTATGATTACGAGAGGCTCAAGGAAGAACTCATCCCCGTCCTCCGGCCGGCTGTGGAAGCCGGGTCTCCCCGGACCTTCCGGATCACAGCCAAAAGAGCCTTCAAGCACTTTCCTGTCGACTCCATGGCCGTGGCCCGGGAGCTGGGCCGCCTTGTGCTGGATCACTTTCCGGAGCTTCAAGTGGATCTCACCCGGCCGGATTTGGAGATCACCGTGGACATCCGGAGCGAAGGTTTTTTCGTCTCCCTGGAAAAGGTCAAGGGTATCGGGGGATTTCCTGAAGGGTCCCAGGGGCGGGCGCTTCTCCTCCTTTCGGGGGGGATAGACAGCCCGGTAGCCGGATATCTGGCTATGAAGAGGGGCTTGACTTTAGATTTTATCTATTTCCATACCCCTCCCTTTACCGGAGAAGGGGCTCTGAACAAAGTCCGGTCTTTGGCTGAAACCCTGCGCCGTCGGGGATCCCGGAGCCGGGGAAACCTCTATATCGCCGATATCGCAGGCCTTCAAAAAGAGATCATCTCGCAAGGCAAAAATGATTATGCCACCCTTCTTCTGCGAGTGGCCATGCTGAAAATGGCCGGAGCCTGGGCCCGGCAACAGGGTTATGACGCCTTGGTCACAGGAGATTCACTGGGGCAGGTAGCCAGCCAGACCATCCACTCTTTAGCAGCCGTGGATGCTGTGGCGCAGGCCTTTACTCTCAGGCCCCTGATCGGCTACGACAAGACGGAGATCATGGCTCTGGCCGAAAGCCTGGGGACCATGGAGATCTCCAACCGCCCCTTCGAGGACTGCTGTTCTCTTTTCGTCCCCGAGCACCCGGCCACGCGGCCGGGGGAAGCGATCCTCCGTCAGGAGAGTGAAAAACTTCCCCTCGGGCCTTATCTTGAGACGCCGGATCAATTCATCCGGGCAGAACGTGTCTAATCCAGTTTCTCCATGATCTTAACGACGATCTCCTCATACCGTTGCGCCGCGGGCAGTTTGTTATAGTCATAAATAAAGGGACGGCCTTCGTCTCCGGAGATGACGACGGCGGGATCCAGAGGGATCTTGCCCAGAAGGTCCACATTAAAGTCAGACGCGGCCTTTTCCCCGCCCCCTTCTTTGAAGAGGGGGATCATCTCTCCGCAATGGGGACAGATAAGTCCTGACATATTCTCTACGATCCCCAAGACAGGGACATTCATCTGTCTGGAAAAGTTAATGGTCTTGCGGGCATCCAGAAGAGCCACATCCTGTGGGGTAGTCACGATGACCGACCCGTCCATCCCGCCCATGAGCTGAACCACTGTGAGCGGCTCATCCCCTGTCCCGGGAGGGCAGTCCACGATGAGGTAATCCAGTTCAGGCCATTCGATGTCCTGAAGAAACTGCTTGATCGCCCCAGTCTTGAGGGGCCCCCGCCAGATCACCGGAGTATCCGGAGTCTCTATGAGAGAGGCCATGGTCAGGGCATAGACATTGTCTATGACCTTGACCGGAGTGGGCCGGTGGTCTGACAAAGGGCCTCCCAGTTTCCTTCCTTCTATTCCCATGAGTTTCCCCACAGAGGGCCCGTGGACATCCACATCAAGGATCCCCACTTTTTTGCCCTGAAGGGCCAACCCGAAGACCAGATTGACAGCGACAGTACTTTTCCCTACACCCCCCTTGCCGCTCATGACAAGGATCTTCTTGCCGATACGGGAAAGGTTCTCTTTCTGGTGGATCTCACCCAGTTCACGATTCATCTCGCCATTATCCATAGTGCCTCCTTTAGCAATTCTTTCATCTCTCCGTTCAAATGATAGCCCCGGCTTATTTCCTGTCAACTCTTTCCTTGAAAAGAAAAAGGGAAACACGTAGAATGAAAAAATGGAATCGCTGATCAGAAAACTGAAAAAAGAAAAAACGGGCTTGCTCATCCAGACCCACGACTACCCCGATTATGACGCCATAGCTTCTGCTTACGGCCTGAAGATCTTTTTAAGCCATTACGGGCTCAAAAGCGACGTCTGTTATGCCGGAAAGATCCCTCTCTTCGTCCGGGACGGATTTCTCAAATCCCTCGAACTGGACCTCTATCCTGTCAACGCTGTTTTGGATCAGACAAGGCCGGTTCTGGTCGTGGACACAAACCCCTACGCGGGGAACCTCACGCCTTTGAAAAACCCCTACTGGGGATTCATCGACCACCATATCAACAATTATGACCCCGCCCGGGACTATTTCTACAGAGATGTCCGCAAGATCGGAGCCACGTCATCCATCATCGCCTCCATGTTCAATGAGTTCGGCGTCCCCCTGGCCGCCCTTCCGGCGACAGCACTGGCTGTGGGACTCTTTACCGACACCTTCAACCTGATCCGTGGCGTCTCGGAAGAAGACCTCCAAGCCTATGCCTTTCTTTTTCCCCGCATGGATGCTGAACTGATGAAACTCTCGGTGATCAACAAACTCACGATAGACGACCTAGAATTCTACAAACGAGCCATCGATTCTCTCGTGGTCCTAGACAATATGGCGGTGGTCACCGTTGCCGGCATCAGCGACAGGAACCTACTGGGGATCATGGCCGATTTCTTTCTTTCCCTCATGGAGATCACCGCCAATCTGATGATCAATATCACAGAAGAAGGGACTCACCTCTCCTGCCGCAGTCTGGACAGCTCCTTCAATGCAGCCCGCCTGGTACGGTCCCTCACCGAAGGGCGCGGCTCGGGAGGCGGGCATAGCTATATGGCCGGAGGATTTATCCCCGGCCAGGTAGACATTAAGGAAATCCACGCTATACTTGAAAGCACACTGGAAACAATGAAAAAAGGAGGATAAGATGAAAAAACTTTTCTTTGTCTTGCTGCTGACAGCTTTCGTCGCCGTCTCTTGTGCTGATTACAGGCTGCTTAAAGATTATTACGGGACTCCCGACACCCCCAAAGAGGTCGTGGTCATCCCCACATTCCCCTCGACTCTGGAAGAGGGAGCCGTTCCGGATATTCTTACCTTGAAAGTGGTCATCCGCAATGAGAGCACAGAACCCATCTCCCTGGATCCCGGGAAGATCTACATCTCTGTCGGGACAGCCATGCATGCTCCCCTCTCTCCGGAAGTCCTGGCGGGGCAGAACAAAAAAGCCGACATCACAAAACTGGCTTTGAAAAAGACCACTCTCAACCCGGGACAGTCCACCCAGGGGACTCTCTATTTTCCCAAGGCTGTGGCCCGTGCTGTGGAAGGAATGGGCTTCTTCAACCTGAATATCGATGCCGGCCTGGGCAAAAAGA
>JAFGWL010000028.1 GCA_016937175.1 Candidatus Mcinerneyibacteriota bacterium
ACGGCCATGGAGTTGACTGAACTGACATCGGGATACTCATGGACATCGATCCCGATATTATGTCCCGTCCTGTGGGTGAAAAAATCTCCGTAACCCTTTTGGGTGATAATTTTCCGGGCGGCCCGGTCGATCTCAGAGAAGGGGATCCCGGGTTTGACCACAGATTCTGCAGCCTGATTGGCTTCAAGGACGACCGCATAGATCTCTTTCAGTTTTGGGGCGGGCGGCCCGAATGAAAAGGTCCGGGTCATGTCAGAGCAGTATCCCTTTGTCCTGCCCCCGATATCAAACAAAACGCTACTGCCGGCTAAAGGAGTCCCTGTGCCGCTCTCATGATGGGGGACTGCGGCGTGGCTTCCGAAGGCGATGAGAGGAGTAAAAGAGAAAGAAGAACTGTTACGGGTGTAAAAGTCATCCAGTTTCCTGACGAGTTCCTTTTCTGTCACTTCCGGATGAAAGGCTTCGGCGAGAAAAGCAAGGGCCTTGTCATTCAGCAGGGAGGATTCCTTCATAAGCCAGATCTCTTCTTCGTCTTTGACCATCCGTACCTGGTCGATGACTGAAGAGGCGTCAGACAGGGGGAGAGAGAGTTCCAGCAGGGGAAAGAGGAACCTGGCCGGACACTCCTTGTCCACAGCAAGCCCCGCTGAAGGAGAAAGGTGTCGCACCAGGAGAGAAAGGGGGTCTTCTCCGTCTTCATGCCAGATCGTCTCATAGGGAGACTCTTCCCCCTGGGGGAAAAGACGGTTGCAGAAAAAGAGGGGCTCTTCTCCTTGTTTTATAAGCAGCCCGGCAAAACGTTCTCCCGGGTCAAAGGAGAGGCGGGTCATGTAAAAAATATTGGATGAGGAAGTGAGAAGCATCTGGTTCACTCCCCTTTGGTTCATCTGGTCCATCACACGTTGAAGACGTTTTTTATCCATATTCTTTCCTCCTGTCTGTCCTATACAATAGATGCTTTCATCTTTCCTTGCAAGAGCCTTTCTCTGTTGCTCCGTGTTCCTTTTTTTGGTAAAATCTTTGTCTATGAACTCCCGACTGGTTATTTTTTTTGATTTCGAGACGAACGGTTTCCCCGGCAGTAGCGTCCTGGAAGCTGCTTTGATCAAATGCAGAGTCAACGCTGAAGGAGAGGCGATCCCTATCCATATTTTTCACAGGTACTATCATGCCGAAGAGTCTTTCAACATGAGGGCCTTTGAAATCCACGGCCTCTCTCCCGATATCATCGAGGAAAACAGGATGAATCAGATGGCAGAATATGCACGTTATTTTGTCCGGGACGAAGACCTTTTTGCGTTTTCATTCGGATGCAGCCATTGGGTCGCCCATAATATCGATTTTGACACGGCGTTTCTTCCTTTCCGGCCGGAAAAACAGTTTTGTACTATGAAAGAAAACACCTCTGTCTTAAAGCTTCCCCGGCGCTCCCATGGAGGATATAAATATCCCACCTTGAAAGAGGCGGCTCTCTACTATGGGCTGGATTATGAGGAAAGCAAGGCCCACAGCGGCCTCTACGATGCCACTTTGGCCAGGGATATTTTTCTGGGTATGCTCAAAGCGAAGAATGAAAGGGCACACCGCTTTTTAGCTGAAAATTAGCACCTTAGGGAAGAGGTCTCATCCCCTGATCTTTTTATTGGTCTTCTCCTGATGTTTGGAAAGATGGATCCATCGGTTGGTGGCCTGTTCCGCCATCTGGGAGATGATATGGGGGAGGTCGGATTCGTTCCACAGTTTTTGGAAAGCTTCCTGATTCAGAAGGTCGCTGTGGAGAGTGAAGAGGTCCTCTTCTCCCGGGGTGAGGGTGACAGCCTCTCCCGGAAGGTTCACTCCTTTCTCGTCGCATGCCCTTTTTAAAAAAGAGGTCGCAGCCACCGTAAATTCATTGAGGGCTTCGTGGGGCCGCTCAGTCTGGTTTAACCGTTCTCTTAATTCGGGGAAAAAAATTCTGGCATGACTTGTGAAAGAGAGTGTACGATTCATAAAACCTCCTTTGTTTCTCTTATTATACGTCCCGGAGCCTTGTCTTGCAAGGAGGCCTAAAGAAGAGAGGCTGCTGCGGCGATAAGAAGGGCGGGAATGTAGTTGAGGACTTTGATCTGTCTGATGTTTAAGATGTTGAGTCCCAGGCCGATGATCATCAACCCTCCCGTTCCGGTGAGATTGGCGACGAGAACATCTGAAAACAGACCGCGGGAGAGGGATGCCGTCAGGGTGATACCCCCCTGGAAGAGGAGAAGAGGGACAAACGAGAAAAGGACCCCGATTCCGAAGGTAGAGGCCAGGGCCACAGAGGTGAAAGCGTCAAGAATGGATTTTGTCAGAAGCAGGCTGCGTTCGCCATTGATTCCCTCTTCGATGGCGCCGACAATGGTCATAGACCCCATACAGAAGATGAGAAAAGCTGTGAGCAGCCCCTGGGAAAAGAGGCCGGCATCTTCCGTATTACGCCCCATACGGCGGGTCAGGCGTTCCAGGCGTTTTTGAAGGCTGAGAAGCTCTCCCAGGACCCCTCCGATGAGGAGGCTGAAGATGACGATGAGAGCATCATGGGATTTCAGAGCCATGGAAAGACCCAGAAAAAGACTGGCCAGCCCTACGCCGTCCATGACGATAAGGCGGATATTTTCAGGATATTTCTTCCCGATAAAGAGGCCGAAAAGACTTCCGGCAATAACAGCGGCGGCATTGATGAGAGATCCCCAGGGCATAGTATCTATCCTAATGTGACTTTGTTTTTACCGGAGCTTTTGCTCTGGTACAAAAGAGTGTCTGCCCGTTTCAAAAGAGTCGTAGAGTCGTCATCTCTCCTGGCCAGGGTAGCGCCCCCGGAGATGGTCACCTTGACATATTCCCCTTCGCTTGTCTTGTACCGGGAACGGGAGACAAGCATTCTCAATTTCTCCGCCTTTTCCATGAGAGAGTCGGCATTGACATATTTCAAAAGAATGAGGAACTCTTCTCCGCCCCATCGGCCTGCGATGTCTGATGAGCGGATGTTCTTGTTCAGAGTAGCCGAAAGTATCTTCAAAACCTTATCCCCGAAAAGGTGGCTATAGGTGTCGTTGATATGTTTGAAATCGTCAATATCAAAAAAGACAAGCCCGAAGGTCATCTGGTAATGGCGGGTCTCGTTAAGGAGGTTGCTGATGGCTGTATCCAGGAAACGTCTGTTAGGGAGAGCCGTCAAGGTATCGTAGAGGACCTGGCTTTTAAGAAAACTGATCTCTTCTTCCAGGTGCTGGCGCTGGGATTTGTCGGTGAAAAATTCTGCAGCTCCTTCGATCCGGCCTTTTTTGTCATAAAGGGGGATGACAGTGACAGCCACGGGAACCCGATGGCCCTCTTTGTGGTGAAGGTAGACAACGGCGCTTCTCTCCTGTCCGTCACTGATCGACGCGTGAAGAGGACAGCCCCCGTGGCAGAGAAGCCTCCCTTCCTGGTCCACATGCATGAGGATATTGTCATAACAGTGGGAGTGGAGGACTTCGGCCGCCTCATATCCCGTGATCAGCTCGGCCTGATGGTTCCAGAAAAGAATCGTCCTGTTGCGGTCTACGATATAGAGGCCGTCATTGATCCGGTTAAGCAGCGTTAAAAGTGATTTGTCTTGAAGAATATTCATATAAACTCCTTGATAAAGTATAGCAGAAGTTTATTCTTGTCGTAAGAAGAAAGAGAGGGGCCCTGTGAAAAAAGAGTTGTGGCAGGAGCGTGTCATCGAATTACAGGAACTTTTAACAAGAGGTTCAGTTGAGCGCTGGGAATCCCTGGCAGAGACGGAGATGAGAGAGGTCGCTGAGCCTCTGGAGGTTTCCGATCTGGCTCAGGCCATCGACCATACACTTCTGGACCCTTTCGCCCGGGAGGAGGATATCAGCCGTGTCTGTGCTGAAGCTGCGCATTTCGGGATCGGGACTGTCTGCCTTTTTCCCTGCTGGATGCTTCTGGCAAAACAAATGAGAGACGAGCTCAAAGGGGCATTTCACATCTGTGTCGTCATCGATTTCCCGGGAGGAGGAGAGCTTACCGTTACGCGGGTAAAAGCTGTTGAAAATGCCTTTAAAAGAGGATGTGACGAAGTGGATATCGTCATCCCTCTGAGCCTTTTCCTGTCCGGGAATTATACGGCTGTCCTGGAAGACCTTTTGTCTGTGAGAGAGGCTGCCCCGGGAATCGTCAAAGTGATTTTGGAGATGTCGAGATTAAGCCCCCTCCGGAAGAAAGATGCCGCACTTATCGCCTTTGTTTCGGGAGCCGATTTTCTCAAGACCTCCACAGGGGTCAACGGGAAAGCCGTCGAGGAGGATGTCCGTCTTCTCCGAGACCTGGCCGGAAAGATGTGCGGAGTCAAAGCAGCAGGAGGGATCCGGAGCCGCCATGAGGCTCTTTCCATGCTCAAAGCCGGGGCGGACCGTATCGGGAGCAGCGCAGGGCCCCTTTTGTTAGAGGGGCCTAAGCTGCATGAATGATATTGATGAGTTCCACCCGGCTATTGATGCCGAATTTCTGATAAATGTTATAGATATGATGCTTTACCGTCTGTTCTGATAAAGAGAGGTCCCAGGCGATCTGTTTATTACTCATCCCCTCGCAGACGTAACGGATGATCTCGCTTTCCCTCTTTGAGATGTTCTTTTCCCCGAAGAGAGCCTGAAGACGCTCTTCCTTCTTATCGTCATGGATAAGCTGTCCGAAGTAGTTGTCAGAGAGGCGTCTGATCAAAAGAAGGGGAAGGCCGTTGAGAAGGAGATAGTAGAGGGCGCCTGGAATACCCGCCTGGCGCGTGATGACCATCTGGAAAGTAAAGAGGTGGAAAGCAAAGAGCAGGGTGTAGAAAGCTGCCAGGATAAGGATGAGAAAGGTCCGTTGTTTTGACCTGATCCGTCCCAGTGAGAGGAGAAGGCGGATATTGGAGAGGATCATGATAAAGAGAAGCACTTTTACGGAGACCACGCTGAACGAGGAGATCATCAGGGAGCTCTTGGTAAGAAGGTAGATCCGTGTAAAGAAGAGAAAGACCAGGATCAAAGCTCCGGAGATGACGGTAAATATGATCCCAACGGTTTTTTCAGACTCCTCATGGAGGAAACGAAGCGTCATGAGGACATAACTGTAAGCGGAAAGAAGTGTAAATCCAAGGAGAGAGACGACGTAGACCAGGTTAAGAGCCAGAAAAGAACTGAAGTCCCCGCCCATGAGAAGGTTTGTGGCTGCATATTTCGTTGCAAGCTGGAAGAGAAGGGAAAGGAGTGAAAAAAGGTAAAAGGAAAAGTAGTAATCCAGGAAGGTCTGTTTATAACGGGTGCGCAGCTGGGTGATAGATATCAGCAGGCCGAACCCGAAGATGATACTGATGAACTTGAGAAAAATCACAATGTGTTCCATATGATAAAATTTTACTCTCCTCTGAGAAGGGTGTCAAGAAAGGGGAGGTGATACTTAAGTATCACTTCGGCAGATGAACGGAAGTATCACGTTCTGAAGCCAAAAGCAAACTTAAGTTTTATTGAACCCTTCTCATAGGGGACGGATAATGAAGCATCAACCACAGGAGGTGGATTATGAGAAAGACAGTTGCCTTTGCGCTGCTTGCCCTGGTAATGATCCTGCCGGCTCTTTCCCAGGAGATGAATTCTGAGAACATCTATAAGAAAGCGGAAGAACTCTTCTATAACGGAAACTACATGGAAGCCGCAGAACTGGCCGGGAAAGTCCTCCAGGATGCTGACCTTGGCTCCAAGGCCAATATCCTCATGGGACGTGTCTATATGGCCCTTGAAAACTACGATAAGGCCATCGAGTATTATGATAAGGGGATCCAGGCTGCCGACAAGACGAGAGACACGGTCAACATCGCCTGGGCCTATAACAACATCGGCGTCATCTACAAGATGAAGGGGAACTATCAGAAGGCCCTGGATTATTACCAAAAAGCCCTGATTATTGATGAAGCTTTTAACCTGAAGTATGGCATGGCCCGGGAATATAATAATATTGCCAATATCTACTATATCCTCGGGAATAAGAAGTTTGCCCAACTCTTCTATCGAAAGGCTCTCTGGGCCAACCAGGAGATCAATCATATCGAAGGGTTAGGCATCGCTTACAACAACCTGGCCTCTTACCACTACAACGATGATAACTACACCAAGGCCATCGAGTATCTGAACTATGCCATCAAGTATGATGCTCAGCTTCCCTACAAAGGGAACCTGGCCGATGATTATCAGAACCTCGGCATCATCTACGAGACCATGGGAGACTATGAACGTGCCAAGGAGAATTATCTGAAGTCATTGGACATCAACCTCAAGATCGGTGTCTTTTCCAAGATCCTGCAGAACTATGAGAATCTTTCTTTCCTCTATGAGAAGAAGAAAGACTATCCCAAAGCCATCGACTACAGGGAAAAGATGATCGAGGTCGACCGCAAAGCCGGGTTTATGAGGATCTACCGCGACCAGGAACATCTTAAACGCCTCAATGAAAAGCTGAATCAATAACAGGTTCACATAGAGAGGGCCGGAATCACCCGGCCCTCTTTATCAATCCTCCGAGTTTTCTGTATAAAACCGATAACATCAAAGTCAGGATCATGCCCTTGAGCAGGTTGAACGGTACCATGCTCCAGAGGATGAGAGACCACTTGTCTGTGACAAAACGGTTGACAGCCGATGCCATGCTGATAACGGCTTCCACCGGGATCCCCAGGACACTCTCGTAGAGAGGGAGAAAAAGAAAAAAGTTTAAAAATGCCGCAGCGGTTGTCATGGCCAGCGTTCCCGCAAGCCCTGAATAGAGGGCTTGCGCCCTGGACCGGGAAGCGCTGTGGACAAGAGAAGCTGTCACCACAAAAAAGATGCCGACGAGGAAATTGGCGCTTTCCCCGATAAAAGCCGTATGCCCTGCCAGGAACCCGTGGAGGATATTCTTGATGAGCTCCACGGTAATACCGCTGAGGGGCCCCATGGAGAGGGCAGCGATGAGAGCGGGCAGGTCTGAAAAATCCATTTTTAAAAAGAGGGGAAAAAGAGGGATGGGAAATTCGATGAGCATAAGGATAAACGAGAGGGCGGAGAGAATTGTGATGCGTAAAGCGCGTACCCGGGTTCTCATGAGTCCTCCTTGTTAGGGATATTATAGCCCGTGTAATGGATTTGGGAAGAGGGAATCGTTTTGTTGTGCCCTGCAGACTCTTTTTTTAAAAAAATGCAATCTGCGGATGAAGGTTGTTTTTTTTTACTGGCAAAAAAAAAGTTCATGCTATACTAGGAAAAAAAAGGGGGACAACCATGAAAAAAGTCTTGTTGCTGACGCTGCTCACAGCATTAGTTTTTTTATCCTCAGCCTTGGCTCAGTATATTGAACCGGGGCATACCCATGGAGATGAAGATGTCCTTTTCGACCTCTCTTTTATCGATGCCATGGAGATGGACACTCTGGAAGAGGAAGCTGAAACAGAAGAAGTGCCGGACATGCCCGCTGCCGACGTGTCGGGAGAGATGAAGTTCAGCAAGTATCAGAAGAATTTCAATATTCCCCTCTCTTACGGAAAACCGGTATACTTCTTCGGGCGCAGCCCTCAATACCTGACCGGGAAACTCGTCCTGCCTATTACCAGCAGATCGGTGGAGTTGCTGGACGGGACCAGGTTCAAAAAGACAGGATTGGGCGATATCACAGTCGGGGCTGACTATCTGAGAAAGATGGGAAGTGTGCTTACGGTGGCCGGCCTCTATTTCAAGCTGCCTACCGGGAAGATGGAAGTGGAGAATGAAGAGCTTCCTCTGGGAAGCGGCAGTTTTGATGTGGGGCTTCATCTCTGGGGCCGCAAGAAGCTCTCCTTTATGACCCTTTCCGGCGACCTGGGTTACGTTCTGCGGGGATCCTACGACAGCGACGCCCTGAATGTGACCTATGATTACGGCAATGTCTTTCTCTTCAAAGTGAAAGGGTCAAAAAGACTCGCAGACAATCTCTACGGCCATGTAGCTATGAGATATGTCTCCTTCGGAGAGACCGAAGTCCAGGATAATGACGGGGGCCTTCCCTATTATTTCGCCGGGGTCAAAGCCCTTGACTTGATCCCCTACGCGACCTGGCACTGGAAGTACAATCTCTCTCTGACCGGGAAGCTGGAAATCCCTCTCTACAGCGGATGGGCCCTAGATAAAGCCCCCGAGCCTCTTTCAGGAGACTGGCCCCTGGAACCCATCGACCCGGAACGTTTCATAAAATTTTCTTTTAAAGTGACTTATCCCTTCAGTGTATGATGCAAAGAGCTGCTGTCCACTCATGGGACAGCAGCTCTGAAACTTGAAAAAGAGGTGACTTTTGAGTCTTGACCCCCTTGTCCTCTGGCGGCAGTTGCACAGCCTTCCGGAGCATTCCGGGAAAGAAAAAAGGACTTCGGCTCTTCTCAGAGAGGTTATGGCCCGTGTCCGACCCGACGGGGCTATCGTCTCCTTGTCGGGACACAGCTTCGCCTGTGTAGCCGGCCCGCAGGACAACCGCCTTCTTATCAGAAGCGATATGGATGCGGTATCGGGCCCCGGGGGGAGGCCTTCCCATCTCTGCGGCCATGACGGCCATGCAGCGCTCCTGGCCCGGGCGGCTTCTCTTCTGAGCAGAGAAGGACGCGGTTATGTCTTTCTCTTTCAGGGAGAGGAAGAGACCGGGAAAGGGGGACGCAGAGCTCTCCAAACTCTATCTGAAAAAGGGGTCTCCTTTGCCGCGGCCCTGGGGTTTCATAATATCCCCGGATATCCTTTAGGGACCGCCCTTGTGAAGGGGGGGAGTTTCACCCAGGCCTCTGTGGGGTTCTCACTTCATCTCAAAGGAGAGTCCTCTCATGCCTCAGAACCCCAAAAGGCTAAAAACCCTGCTCTTCTCATGGCAGAGCTGATCCGTGAGATCCCCGGACTTCCGGCCCACTCCGGGATCCTGCCTTCTATGGCCACAGTGGTCCACGCCCGCCTGGGAGAAGAGGCTTTCGGGGTGACTCCGGGAGAAGCATGCATTTATGCGACTCTGCGTTCTCCTTCCGATGCTCTCCTGGAAGAGCTGAAGGAGAAGGTGAGCTCTTTTTGCTGTGAACAGGCCCGTAGAGAGGGGTTTTTTCCTTCTGTCCGATGGCAGGAGTTCTTTCCCGCTGTAGCCAACAGAGAATCTCTGGCTGTTAAAGCAGAAAAAGCCCTCTCGTCTTCAGGTTTGCCTTTTCTGCCCCTCCATGACCCCTTCCCCTGGTCGGAAGACTTCGGTTGGTTTTCCAGAGAAGTGCCTTCTCTTATGGTGGGTCTTGGAAGCGGAGAAGAACAGCCGCCGCTTCATCATCCTGATTATCTCTTTCCCCCGGAGCTCCTTCAGCCCGGCGCCGCAGTCTTGGCCCTTTTGGCCCGCTCCCTGTAAAAATTCGTTTTTCCCTTGAAAAAGACTCTTTTTTATGGCATTTTCAAGGGTGGTCGTGTTATGGAAAAAGAAAAGGAGACCCGCGACACAAAGACTATTCTGACAAAGCCGGAGCAGGCCGCTTTAAAATGGCTCTTAGGCCGTCTGCCTCGCTGGGTTACGCCCGACATGATGACTGTGACAGGGCTGGCGGGAGCCTTACTGGTGGCTTTGGGATATGCCCTGACACGCGTGGACCGTGCCTTTTTGGCCATGGCCTCTGTCGGATACGCCGTCAACTGGCTCGGAGACAGCCTGGACGGGACGCTGGCCCGTTACAGGCATGAGGAGCGTCCACTTTTCGGGTTTTTCATAGACCATAATATCGATACGGTCACTGTCTTTCTTATCGGAATCGGAGCAGGGCTGTCTCCCTACTTAAAACTTTCCACCTCTCTTCTCATCGTCACCGGGTATTTCATGATGAGTATCCTGACCTATATCAACACCTATCTCACAGGGGTCTTTAAGATCTCTTACGGGATGCTGGGACCCTCGGAGTTCAGAGTGATCATGATCCTCTTTAACAGCGGCCTCTATTTCTTCCATAACAGAGCCGTCGTCACATTTAAAAATTTTACCGGGACTGTCTTTGATGTGCTGGGGGTGGGGATAGCAGTCTTCCTTTACGGACTCTTTCTCTTTTATTTCATCAGGGGGCTCTGCTTATATCATAAAAGGGACCCCCGGCCGCGCTCATGATCCGGCGTGCAGGGAAATTCATACTCACGGGAATAAGCGGGACAATGGTGGATACCGCTGTCCTCTGGCTTTTAAGCCGGTTCCTCTTTTCCTCCTATACAGGGGTCTATCTCATCGCTCCTGCCCTCTCCTTTGAAGTGGCCATGCTCAATAACTATATCATCTCTTATCACTGGGTATGGAAAAAGAGAGTCCTCAAGACTGCGGAAGATTTTTTCCGCCGCCTGATTCCCTATAATCTCTCCTGCCTGGCTGCTTTCGGGGTAAAGATGCTTTTTCTGATCCTGGCCGAGCGTCTTTTTCACCTTCATGTTGTCTATTGTAACCTCATCGCCCTGACAGTCTCGGGCGGGGTCAATTTTCTCCTGGGAGAGCATCTGATTTTTTCAAAAGGCTCTTCCCGCAAGTGATTGTCTCTTGATTTTTCCTTTCTTTATGCCACAATCGTGCTGTGCAGGTGTCATTCATCTTTCATCATTATTAAGGAGGCCATTGCCATGGATTGGAAAGCCCGGTTGGCGACTGTGATCGAAGAACAGAATAATACTCTTGTGAATCCGGCCAGAGAGGTCATGATCAGACGTGCGGTGGAAAAGGGGGAAGCAGTCATAGCAGCTTCAGGCTGTCTGGCTACCTGGACTCCTCCGGAATCTACAGGACGGAGCCCCAAGGATACCGTGATCGTCCGGCATCCTTCTGTGGAGGAGAATATCGACTGGACATCTCCCAATAATCTCCCTCTGGACCCGGAGACTTTTGAATTGATCTTCCAGGATACCTGTGCTGCTCTCAGAGACAAAAAAGAGTTATATATCACCGACAGGGTCGTAGGCGCTGACAGCCGGTATGCTCTTCCAGTCCGTACTGTCACCGATAATGCCCTCTCGGCTCTTTTTACCGATAATATGTTCCGCCCGGTTCCCTCCGACCTGGAAAAGAGCCTCTTTTACAAAAAAGGATACACCCTTCTGGCCCTTCCCTATGACAAGCTGGAAGCCCATAAGTATGTCGGAAAGCTGAGGGCTTTACCCGACGGATCTCCTTCGCGGATGATCGTGGCTATGGATTTTGAGCGAAGGCTGGGGATCATCATCGGTTCGGCTTATATGGGAAGCATCAAAAAGATGATCTTTACCGTTATGAATTACTATCTTCCCCTGGAAGGGATCCTTCCTCTCCACTGCTCGGCCAATGAAGGAGAGGGAGGGGAGACCGCCCTTCTCCTGGGACTTTCCGGCACAGGGAAGACGACGCTGTCTGCCGATCCCTCGCGTGCTCTTCTCGGGGATGACGAACATGGCTGGAGCCGGGAAGGGATCGCTAATTTCGAATATGGTTGCTACGCAAAAATGATAAACATCAACAAAGAGAAGGAACCTGAGATCTATCAGGCGGTCAATCACAAGGACGATTATCTGAGACACGGGGCCATCGTGGAAAATGCCATGATCTATCCCGACGGACTCTTCGATTATGATGATGAACGTCTGACGCCCAATTCCAGAGCCTCCTATCCTCTACGCTATCTGACCAATATAAAAGACTCCTCAGTGGGGGGGCATCCTTCCACCATCCTCTTTTTGACAGCCGATGCCTACGGGGTTCTTCCCCCGGTCTCCCGCCTGAACAAACAACAGGCCATGCTGTGGTTTCTCATGGGATATACGAGCAAGCTGGCTGGGACAGAGACCGGAGTCGTAGAGCCCGAGGCTACCTTTTCCCGCTTTTTCGGGCAGCCCTTTATGCCTGCCAAACCCCAAGTCTATGCCTCTATGCTTGGCGAAAAGATGGATGAACACGATACAAGTGTCTATCTTGTCAACACCGGATGGACAGGGGGATCCTTCGGGACGGGGAAACGCATAGATCTGAAGATGACACGGGCCATGGTCAATGCCGCTCTTACCGGGGCTCTGGACCACGTTGAATATAAGGAAGACCCCTTGTTCCATCTGAGTCTTCCCTGCAGCTGTCCCGGAGTCCCCGAGACTATCCTGGATCCAAAAAACACGTGGAGTGATAAAAAGAGATACGAGGAGACAGCGGCTCTTCTGGCCGGGAAATTCAAGGCCTATTTCGACAAAGCCTATGGCGGGCAGAATATCGATCCTGATGTAGCCGCCCAGTGTCCCGGTAAGTAGAAGAGAGGAGACTTATTGAACAAAGTGGTCTTTGTGACAGAAAGGTTGTCTGTGGTGGCGCCGCAAGTGAGCGATGCCTCTTTTTTCATATCTCTATGGCGCGATGCCCGTGTCATGGCCCATGTGGGATTCCCACGGGGCCTCTCTTGTGATGCAGAAGAACTGGCCCTTCGGATCGCCCGGGAGAACAAGGAGGGCAAAGTCTTCGGGCGTCCTCTGCTGATCCGCCTGGCCGGAGAGGGGACGCCTGTAGGAGAGTGTTTCATGTCTCTTCCCGATGAAGAGGGGATAAGCGAGACAGATGTAAAACTTTTGCCCGGGTACTGGGGACGAGGTTACGGGACTGAAGTCAAAAAAGGGCTCCTGGGGGCTATCTTTTCACAGACAGAGGCCCGTGGTGTCAAAGCCACACCCCATATCAATAACAAAGCATCCATCCGAATGCAGGAGAAATGCGGAAGTCTCTGCCTGGGGAAAAGCCTCTATAAAGCAACGCTAAAGCAGAAAGAAGAACAGGGAGCCTGTGATGTTCCGCACTATATCTATGTAGCCTATCGAAAAGAAGAGAAAGTGAAAAAAACGGTCATCTTCGATCTGGACGGGACTCTCCTGGATACGATGGGAGATATCACCGACGCTGTGAACGCTGCCCTGGCCCGGTTCGGCCAAAGACCTTACACCGAAGGCGAAGTGCGTCCTATGGTGGGAAGGGGGCTTGAAGTGTTGATGGAAAAGGCCGCCGGCAGAAAGCTTACTTTTGAAGAAAAAGATGAGTTGGTCGGACTCTTCAACAAAGCATATGGGGAAAACTGGGACCGGAAGACCCGTCCCTATAACGGGATCCCGGAGCTCCTGGAAAGAGCCCGGAAAGCGGAATATGTCATGGGCGTCCTCTCTAATAAACCCCATGAGTTTACCGTTAAATGTGTGAAGAGGTTTTTCCCCGACATCCCTTTCCGGGTCATCAGGGGTATCAGGGAAGATGGATTGGTCAAGCCAGACCCTGTGCTGACCCTTCATGTTATGAGACTTCTCGGCGCTGATCCTGAAAAGACCGTCTTTCTTGGGGATTCTGAGATCGATGTCCGCACAGCCAAAGCCTGCGGCCTCTTCGCGGGAGCAGCCTTGTGGGGTTTTCGCACAGAGGAAGAACTGACGGCCGAAAATCCTGACGCTTGTTTCTCAACTCCGGATCAGGCAGCAGCCTGGTTTTAACGAAAAAAGGGACAGCCTCCTGATATTGCCCCCGGGGCCGGAGTATGGTAGAATACCCTGTGAGGAGGTAATTATGACAAGCGATTTTTCTGATCTTGAAAAGGGGCAGAGAGCTACTCTGGAAGCTCTTGTCACAGGAGTCAATGAGCGTGTGGACCGGAACGGGAACACTTACATAGATTTGACTCTTACCAGGGGGGAGGAGAGCCTCTCGGGGAAAATATGGAACAGCGCCCGCTGGGCCGCTGTCTTTCCCCAGGTCTATAAGCTCCTTTTGGAAAAGAAGGGGCTGGTCGTCTCCACTGACGGGACTGTGGATGAGTTTAACGGTAATCTTCAATTACGTATCGACCGTATGGATATTATGGCCGATGCCGACTACCGGGACTATCTGCCGCGCTCTCCCCTGAACCGGGAAGAGATGATCAAAGAGTTTGACGAGCTTCTGCTCCATATCAAAGACGGGGAGACCGGGAAACTGCTCCGGGCCGTTTTTGACGGAGAGGTCCGGGAACTCTTTTTCGATGCCCCTGCTGCCAAGACCTATCATCACAATTATCTCTCCGGCCTTCTGGAGCATACCCTTTTCATCGCCCGTCTGGGTGGAAAGCTTCTGGAGGTCTATCCTCCTCATCTCATCAATGCCGATATTCTCATCGGGGGGATCCTGGTCCACGACATCGGTAAAATCTGGGAGTATGAGAATCAGATGGGCTCCATAGATGTGACAGACCAGGGAAAACTCAAAGGGCACATCATCATCGGGTCTGAGTATGTGGGGAGGAAAGCGGAAGAGGCGGGTATCGACCCTTCTGTCGCCTTACCCCTCCAGCATATTATCCTTTCCCATCACGGGACCCGAGAATTCGGAGCAGCAGTCCTCCCCATGACCATCGAAGCCTACCTTGTCCATCTGCTGGACAATATCGATGCCAAGATGAAGCGCTATTCCGACCTGCTCAAAGAGTTTCCCGAAGCCCGATGGACGGGACGTCAGAGGATGTTCAACGACGTGGAGATCTTTCTGGATCAGTGACCATGGATATCAGAAAGATCTTTGATGATTCCGGACTTATCAACCCCGGAGATTCTCTCCTGGTCGCTCTTTCCGGCGGGAAAGACTCTGTCTTTCTTCTCCAGGCCCTTGTGAAGGTCAGCCGGGAGCTCGCTTTACAAAAGATCGGGGCCGTCCATGTGAACCATAAGCTCCGGGGAGCTGAGAGCGACGGGGATGAAGCCTTCTGCCGCAGTCTCTGTGCCTCTCTTCGAGTTCCGTTTTACTCAGAGAGGGTCAATGTCAAATACCTGGCCCTCCTGTGGAAGCTCTCTTTGGAAGAGACAGGGAGGAAAGTCCGATATGCTGTCTTAAGCCGCATTGCCGAAAGGTCAGGGTACGACAAGATCGTGACTGCCCATACGCTGGACGATCAGGCAGAGACTCTTCTCTTTCGTCTTGCCAAGGGGTGCGGCCTGGAGGGAGTGGCCGGGATACGTGAGATGAGGGGAAAGATCATCCGTCCGCTTCTTACCACAGAGACAGAGGCCATTGTCGCCTGGCTTGAAGAGAACGGGATCTCCTACAGGACTGACCAGACGAATACCATGACCACCTTCGAACGGAATCTCATCCGGCATGAGGCTCTTCCTGTATTGAGAAAGATCAATCCCCGTTACCGGGAAGCTCTTCTTCGTTTCCGCTCCATCGCAACAGAAAGCAGCAGCCTTCTTGACGAATATACGGAAATCCTCTTGAAAGAGCGGTTTAAAGCAGAAGAATCGGGATATTTCATCGATATCAGGGGATTGTCACCGGCGGCTCTCAAGATGCTTGTCAAAAAGATCGCCCGTGATTCATTCGGGATGACTCTCTCGTGGAAAGACCTTTCTCTCATCGACGAGATGGTGAGGCGGGGTGTTTCAGGGAAAAGGCTGGCCCTATCCAGGGATTGGGTGGTGCATCTCAACTATGACAGGCTCTTTTTCAAACCTCCTGAGGGTTTCTTCTCTCTGGATGCCTTTGAAATAAAACCGGGGCGAAACGAGATCCCTTCCTATAACCTAACCATTGAGATGAGCGTTGTCGGGGAATATCCTTACCAGGTAGGAGAGAATGAGTATCTCATCCCTGAAAGCCTCTGCCATAAAGAATCCCTCTGTGCCAGGACGAGGCGCCGGGGAGACTTTTTTATCCCTGCGGGGGGGAAACGCAAAAAGATGAAAAAGTATTTGAACGACTTGAAGATCCCCCGGGTGGCCCGGGACAACCTCATCATGATCGCCGATAAAGAGCGCATCTGGGCTATTGTAGGTATCTGCGAAGGAGAGGGCGTCAATGAGCCGGGCCGGGAGCGCTATATCCGGATCAAAGCTTTTCGGGATGAAGAGAGCCGGACGGAAACGCAAAGAACGAGAGAAAAATGAAACGGATGACAGGGCTTCTTTTTGTGATCACCTTTCTGTGGGGAAGTACCTTTATCTTTTCCAAAGTAGTCCTTCCCCATTTTTCTCCGGCTTTCATCCTCTTTATCCGTTTTTTCGTCTCTGCTCTTCTCTTTTTCCTGGTCTTTCATAAACAGATCAGGCTGGATAAAAAAGTGATCCGCGCCGGGCTTTTCATCGGGCTCGCCAACGGGGCAGCCATGTTTCTTCAGCTAATAGGACTGCAGTTCACCACGGCCACCAATTCCGGTTTTATCACATCCGTCTACATCGTTTTCGTCCCCATTCTGGAATATCTGGGGTGGAAGAAAAGAATAAGCCGGACTATACCCGTAAGCATACTTCTGAGCCTGGGAGGGATCTACCTCCTCTCCACAGGGGGGGCTCTTCTCCACCTGAACAGGGGGGATATTCTCACCCTCTTCTGCGGAGCGGTCTTTGCCCTTCAGATCTATCTGATCAGCTATTACGGGCGTTTCTACGACACCTTTACCCTTGTCTTTATGCAGTTTGTAGTCACTTTTGTCATGGGGCTGGCGACTGCCCTTTTCCAGGGGGCTGTTGTCCGGGGGACAGACTATCTGCGTTGGGACGTCATCGGAGCACTGGCTGTCCTGACCCTTTTTGGAACCTTCATCCCCTTTGCCATGCAGTTTTTTATACAAAAGAGGATCTCTCCTACAGTGGCGGGGATCATCTATCTGTCGGAACCTGTCTTTGCCACACTCCTGGCTTTTCTCATCCTGGGAGAGCGTCTTGCTACACTTCAGTGGGGAGGGATCTTTTTGATATTGGGCGGGATCCTCATATCGATCCGCCGTTGAGAATTTTCTTTTTCCGGCGCAGATGTTCGAAAAAACGACTGAGGAGAGCCGAGGAGGTGCCTTTGCCGAGGCCTTCTTCAAAATCAGGGATATGATTGAGCCATTGAAAATCATAGGCTCTGACACACGTGACCAGGGCCCCGGCTTTTGGGTCAGCCGCCCCGAAATAGACTTTACGGATCCGGGCCAGCGAGATAGCGCCGGCGCACATGAGACAGGGTTCCAGGGTGACATAGAGGTCGCATTCTTCGAGCCTCCAGGATCCTCTCTTCCGGGAGGCCTCCCGGATAGCGATGATCTCTGCATGGGTAGTGGGGTCCTGGCTGGACTCTCTGAGATTATGGCCCCGGCCGATGATTTCTCCGGCATAGACCACGACGGCTCCCACAGGGACTTCTCCTTTTGCATAGGCCTTCAGAGCCTCTTTCAGGGCCTGGCGCATAAAAATATTTTGCTTCATGGAAAGATTATAGAAGAAACGGGAAGGGACGCAAGTGAAAGACAAAAAACTGGCGCTTTACGCCTTCTGTGTTAAGATGAGGCTATGATTGCTCCGTATTTTACCTTTGCCCGGTACATCCGGGAAAATTTCAGGACCAAGGCGTTCAGGATCTCTGTAGACGGGTTTCTGGGGTGTAACGGAAAGTGTATCTATTGCGAGAACAGTTATTACCGCTCCCCCGAAGAGAGTCTTGAAGAGCAGATAATTCGGTTGAAAGAGTTTTATGAACAACGCTATAAAGTCCGCGATTTCTATCTCTATTTTCAGAAAGGGACGAATACAGCAGCTCCCGCTGAGGAGCTTAAAAGACTCTATGACAAAGGACTTTCTCTTTTCCCCTTTATCGGACTGATCATCGGGACAAGGCCTGATGCCGTTGACAAAAAGGTCATAAGCATGATAGAAAGTTATACGTCTACCTATGACGTCTGGGTGGAGTTCGGGCTTCAATCCACTTTTAACGAGACTCTTCAAAGGGTCAGGAGGGGACATACCTATGAAGATTTTCTGGGGGCTCTGGATCTGCTGAAAGAGACGAAGATCAAATGTACCGTCCACATGATCCTGGGCCTGCCCGGCGAGACCGGAGAGATGATGGCCGAAAGCGTGCGCCGTTTGTCCCGTCTTCCCATACAGGGGATCAAATTCCATCATCTCTATGTCCTGGACGGGACAGAACTGTCCCGTCTCTATAAAGAAGGGGAGTATACTCCTTTGGAGTATTCCCGGTATAAGGAGATACTCATCGATTGTCTTGAAAACCTGCGAAGTGATATTGTGGTACACCGGGTCCTCGGTGAAGACAGGAGCGGTCATCTCCTGGCTCCCAGGTGGGAAGTATCCAAAGACGAGATCCTGGCAGATATAAAAAAAACTATGACTGAGTCAGGCCGTTTTCAGGGGCGGCTGTTTCCCTGACGTCTTCTTTTCTCCAGGGCCAAAAGAAGGGCCGCGGTCATCCCTCCCAGAAGAAGAAAGATCAATGCCGTGAAAAGGCCGCTCATGCGGAGCTCAGCATGGCTCAGAACCAGGCTGGCCGGTTTCCTCAGGGCCCCGGCTATAAACCCGCTCAAAAATGCGAGAGTGATTCCGTGATACTTTGAAAGAAGAGCTTTGATCCCCTTGGATACGGTCATCAGCCCCAGGCCGATTCCGGCAAAAAGGCATAAGAGAGCCAGAAACGCCTCTGCCGGAAAAGGAAGAGGTACAGAGAAAAGAGAAAAGATATAGTCGATAAAGCTGTTGCCGTATGAGATGACAGGTTCGTAAAAACCTGTGATCAGGAGGATAAACGAGCCGCTTATACCGGGAAGCATCATAGCGCTTACGGCAAAGATCCCCGCGGGGAAAAAAGCGGCGGCTCCGGGGAGGCCGGCTTCCCTCACCGGGAGTCCGGAGACGAGGAAAGCAGCGATGGCTCCCACAGTCAGGGCGGCGAGACGTTTTCCCTTGATGGGAAAAGCCTCTTTCAGAGGCTGATGAAGAGAGAAGAGGATAAGGCCGATAAAAAAAGCATAGGTCTCCGCAGGGAACCGGGAGAGAAGGAGACTCATAACCTTGATGCCCGTGACCAGAGCTGTGAGGATGCCGGCTCCCAGAAGCAGGAGAAAATCCCGATGGGGCTGAAAGGCTTTCCTGTCAGTGAAAAGAGAGGTCAGGGCGCTGAGCCCCTCGATAAAGGGAGTATAGATCCCCGCCAGGAGCGCGATGGTCCCTCCTGAGATCCCCGGGATGATATCGGCGATCCCCATCAAGAAACCTTTGATGATAAGAGTGAAGGGAGTATTCCGGGTTGTCATGGGATAAGTATAGGAGAAAAAGAGGGAAAGTCAACAAAGGGGAGATAGAGGGAAAAAATATTGAACAGAAGGGCTCTTTTTGCTAAAGTATCGGGATGTCGACAAGGAGGTGTATGAAATTTTTCGTTGATGGCAAAACTATCACCTGTCTTTGCGGAGATATCGCTTTCCAACCCGACATAGAGGCCGTGGTCAACGCCGCTAATGCTTTTTTGAGAAACGGTGGAGGAGTGGCCGGAGCGCTTCACCGGGCAGCCGGCCCCGGCCTTGAAGAGGAGTCAATCCCCCTGGGGCCCATCAAACCGGGAGAGGCTGTGATCACAGGTGCTCACCGCCTTCCCAACAGGTATGTCATCCATTGCCTGGGGCCCGTCTATGGAGTGGATAAGCCGGAACAGGGGATTCTGAGCTCCTGTTACAGAGAGGCGCTGAAGCTGGCTGAAAAGCATCGGATCCGATCCATCGCCTTCCCGGCTATCTCTACGGGTGTTTTCGGTTACCCGCCCCGGGAAGCGGCAAATGTGGCTCTGATGGCCGTTCTCTCTCTTCTTCCGGGTTTGCGTTTTGTCGGGCATATCCGGTTTGTCCTCTACCGGGAAGCTGACCTGACTCTCTACATAAATACTTTGAAAGAGCTTCTCCCCGGACAGGGAGAGGAAGGCAAAGAAGGGGAAAAATGCACTTGAATTTTATCTGTCTTGAATTAGAATAAAGCTAGGGAATACGAATTATCTGAAAAGGCAGGGTTATGAGTATCAGAGATAATATCCTCCGCGTCCGAGAGGCTGTGGAGACAGTCAAAGCGAAAAAGGGAATTGTCCGGAAAGTGGCTCTGTGTGCCGCCACAAAGACCCGCTCCCTGGAAGAGGTCAAAGAAGCTCTCCGGGCAGGCGCGGATATGGTGGGGGAGAACCGTATCCAGGAAGCCCGGGAGAAATTCCCCTTTGTCCCTGATGCGCAACGCCATTTTATCGGACACTTGCAGAAGAATAAGATCAAATATACCTTTGACCTCTTTTCCTGCATACAGTCAGTGGACAGCATCGAACTTCTCAGGGCGCTGGATCTGGCGGCCGTGAAGCGTGACAGGGATATGGACCTCTTTATTGAGATCAATATCGCCGGAGAAGAGTCGAAGTACGGGTTTCCTCCCGGGAGGGCCGAAGAGATCATGGGCGCTGCAGCGGAATGCGAACGGGTGAGAGTAACAGGGCTCATGGCCATGCTCCCTCTGACAGACGATGATTCCCTGCTTCACAGAAAAGCAGCCGAAGCGTACAGGCTCTATGAGCGGTTCCGGTCCTGGGACAATGGAAAGAATATTGCTGTGGAATGGCTCTCCATGGGAATGAGCCAGGATTATCTCATTGCCGTGGAGGAAGGAAGCAACCTGATAAGGATCGGGACAGCACTATTCGGAGAGAGGGGTGTCTGATGCATATTGTACGGTTTACATATTCTTTGAATCTGATTGTCATCCTCCTGAACACCTATATCATGTTTTTTATTATCAGGCTTTTTGTACCCTTCAGGAAACAGATCATCTTTAACCGCCTCTACAAAGTGATCTACTATGCTACGGAACCCGTCCTGCGTCTTTTCGGGCATAAGAAAGTGACAGCCCGGAAGCACGATGTGCGAGCCCTCTATGTCACCATTATCTTTGTCAGCCTCTACTCCTTTTTCTGGATCTTCGACAACCCGGACAAGACAGCTTTCGGGGGGCTTGTCTATATGGCCGCCTCTTTTGTGACCTACTTTTTCTACCTCTTCTGCTTTATCTTTATCGCCGACTTTTTCATCCTCATGCGTGGCCCTTATGCTTACGGTGAGCTGGCCAGGATCATCCATTTTGCCAGTGATACCATCATCGCCCCCTGGCGTAGGGTCTTCCCGGGACTTTCCGGAAAGAGACGGGACTATACGCCTTTTCTGGGGATCTTCTTTGCCGTGGTCCTGAGTGCCTTTATCATGACTATTCTCAGCGGCCTGCTCGGGGATGCCGTCTCTTTTATGGAAAATCTGGGACGGGGGCTGGAAGCCCTGGTCAACATGTTTATGTCCCTCTGGGTCATTTTGATCATCCTCAGGGCTCTCTTTTCGTGGTTTGCCGTTCCCCAGAACAACTTTATCCTGGAGAACCTGGTCTTCCTCACAGAGCCTCTTCTTTTGCCTCTGCGGCGACTCTTTCCTCCCTATAAGATAGGACTGGATTTTACCCCTGTGGTGGCCATCGCCATGATGATCATCGTCCGGTGGGTCCTGATCCTGATCATTGATTTTATCTTTTGACATCGACAGCGAAGACCGTCATAAGGAAGGATGTTATGGAACAATACCGTAAGACAGCAGAATACCTGAAAAAAGTGGGTTTTTCAGACCCTGATGCCTGTGTCGTCCTGGGGACAGGCCTCAGCGGGCTGGCGGGATACGGAGAAAAGCTGGCTGAGATCACCTACAAGGAGATCCCGGGATTCCCTCTTTCGACCGTGGGAACTCATAAGGGGATCCTTTCCATGAACCGGATCGGGACCCGGAATGTTCTCTTTATGCAGGGGCGCTTCCATCTCTACGAAGGGTATGAGCCTGTGGATATCGCTTTTCCCGTCCGCGTCATGCGTCTTCTGGGATGCAAGACCTATATCGTCTCCAATGCCGCCGGCGGCGTGGGACGTCATCTGGATCCCGGCGACCTCATGCTTATCACAGACCATATCAACTTTACAGGAGTCAATCCTCTGACCGGGCCCAATGATGAAAGCCTGGGCCCCCGTTTCCCTGAAATGGACAAGGCCTATGACCCTGAACTGCAGGAGCTGGCAAGGAAAGCGGCCCGTAAAGAGGGGATCTCTCTGAAAGAAGGGATCTATTTAGGATTGCGCGGGCCTTCCATGGAGACAGACGCCGAATACCGCATGGTGGGCCTTCTGGGGGGAGATGCTGTGGGGATGTCTACCGTCACAGAGGTCATCGCCGCCGTTCACTGCGGAATGCGTGTATTAGGCTTTTCTGTCATCGCCAATAAGTTCGGCGGAGGGGGGGAGAACAGAGGCTCGTTCAAAGATGTCGTAACCACTGCTTCACAGAGCGGAGAGCTTTTAGCCCGGCTCATCACACGTGTCATTAAAGAACTTGACAGAGAAGTGAAATAAACGTAGTATCTGAAACCAAAGGAGGTTGATTTTGAAAGCTTTTTCAAAATTCCTGACGCTTTTCCTTGTGGCTTTTACCTTGGCCGGGACTCTTTTTGCCGTGGAGCCGGCTCCGCACCCTAATCCATGGCGTTTCGGAGAAAACAACTCCGCCAACGGCGGGATCGATTTCAATATCAGAACAGACGCTGTCAAGGCCGAATTGTCCATTTACAACCTCAACGGCGACCGGGTACGCCTGGTCAAGGTCACAGATTTGGGCCTCCTCTCCACAGGAGCCGTCACCTGGAACGGCCAAAATGAAAATGGCTGGGTCGTCGCAGGCGGAGTTTACTTTTATGCCCTCACCGTAACGTTCCCTACGGGGACGGGGACTGACGAAGAGACCTACAAGGGCAAATTTGTCTTTATCGATTAGGGGGGGCTATGAAAAAGATTCTGGCAATTATCTTGTTTGCGGTGATGCTCGCAGGAGCGGCACAGGCTTTTGAGACCATCGGGACCGGCCGGACCGGCGCCCAGCTTCTCCGGATGAACATGTCAGCCCATAGCCTGGCTCTGGGCGGAGGAGGATCGGCGGTCCTGACAGGGCTGGACGCGTTCTGTATGAACCCCGCCGGACTGGCCCAGATAGAGCATATGGAGATCTCTTTTTCCCATAATGAGATGTTCGGGGATGTCCGGGCTGAATATCTGGCCTTTGCCAAAAAGTATTTCGGAATGGTCTTCGGGATCGATTTGCGGGGAATCACATTTACTATGGACGAAAGGGATAATACAGGCCTGGAGACGGGGGAAAGCTTTCACTTTTATAACATAGCCGGGAGCTTCGGCGTAGGGATCCCCGTCGGTGAGAATTTATTCATCGGAGGAAGCGCCTCGGGGATCTATGAACATACGGGACTCGACGGTTATGACGATTTCAATTGGGGGTTCAACGGAGGACTCAAGTTTATGCTTATGGACCATAAGATCAAAGTAGCCGCGTCTGTACGCAATGCGTCGACCACACGTGTCGGATTTACTGAATCGAGGGATTTTCCCATGCCGCTCACCGCGAATGCGGGGATCTCCTATACCTTCCGAAACGGAGAGATGAAAGACAAACTGGTCCTGGCTGCCGATATAGAAGGCTACTGGGAACAGGCCTACACACTCTCCGGAGGAGTCGAATACTTATGGACAGACTGGCTCTCTGTGAGGGCCGGCTACCGCCACAAAGAGGATTATGACCTCCTGGATCGTATCAGTTTCGGATTCGGAGTCCGGGAAAAGATCAAAAAACTCGACGGGCATCTGGATTATGCCTATGCACCGTATGGCGATATGGGGGCGACCCACCGTATCTCCTACGGATTGAGCTGGTAAAAAGAGAAGAATACCCCTAAGGGGCTTTTGAGGAGGAGAGAGACGTGGACTACAAAGAGACATTGAACTTGCCTAAAACCGATTTTCCCATGAGAGCCAATCTCCCTGTCCGGGAAAAAGAGATCCTGGAGAAATGGAGTCAAGACAAGGGGATCTATGAGGCCATCATCAGCAAAAGGGAAAACGGCGAAAAGTATATCCTCCACGACGGCCCTCCCTACGCCAACGGCATGATCCACATGGGGCATGCCCTGAACAAGACATTAAAAGACTTTATCCTCAAATATAAGTCCCTCAAGGGATATAAGACTCCATATATTCCCGGATGGGACTGTCACGGCCTTCCCATCGAACTGGAAGTCTCCAAACAGCCGGGAAGCGAAGCTCTTTCCGTCCCCGAGTTCAGGAGGAAATGTCGGAATTACGCCTTGAAATTTGTGGAGAAGCAGCGGAAGGATTTCGAACGCCTGGGCATCTTCGGAGAATGGGAAAACCCTTATCTGACCATCGACAGGGGCTATGAGAAGGGGATCGTCGAGATCTTTACAAAACTTGTGATGGACGGCTATATCTTCAGGCAGAAAAAGCCTGTCTATTGGTGTTCGCACTGTACCACAGCCCTGGCTGAAGCCGAGATAGAGTACGGGGATCATACTTCTCCCTCTATCACAGTCAAATTTGAAGATGCCCGTAAGAAGGGGACTTTTTTCATCATCTGGACGACCACTCCCTGGACGCTGCCTGCCAACGTAGCCATTGCCCTTCATCCGGATTTCACCTATGTGGACGTAGCTGTAAACGGTGAACACTGGATCGTTGGGGAGCCTCTTTTGGAAAAGATGATGCAGGAGGCGGGTGTCACAGATTATAAAGTGACGGAAAAGTTCAAAGGACGGGAACTTGAAGGACGGGAAGCTGAACATCCTTTTATCGAAGGGCGCCTGAGTCGTGTCGTACTGGCAGACTATGTTACCGATGATACCGGGACCGGCTGTGTCCACACTGCTCCGGGCCATGGCCAGGAGGATTACATCACAGGCCTTAAATACGGGCTGCCCATATTGAACCCTGTGGATGACAACGGAAGGTTCACAGCCGAGTTCAAGCCCATGGAAGGAGTCTCGGTCTTTGAAGCCAACGAGCCTATCATAGAACTACTGCGTCAGAAAAATGCGCTTGTCCATGTAGCAAAGATCACCCACTCCTATCCCCATTGCTGGCGGTGTAAAAAACCTGTCATCTTTCGGGCCACGGAGCAGTGGTTTGTCAAAATAGACCATAAAGAATTGAGAAAGCATATCCTTGATGAGATATCCCGCACCCGCTGGATCCCCGAATGGGGCGAGAACCGTATCAGGGGTATGGTCCAGGACAGGCCCGACTGGTGTATCTCACGCCAGAGAAGCTGGGGTGTCCCGATCACCATGTTTCATTGTCCCGAATGCTCCCAATATGCCGTGGAAGAGAAGATTATGAAGAGAGCCGTGGAGTTCATCGGGGAAGAGGGCTCCGACGGGTGGTTCACCAGGACAGAAGATGAGATCCTGGGAGAACTGAACAGGTGCCCCTCCTGCGGCCATCAAGGCCTTGAAAAGGATATGAATATCCTGGATGTCTGGTTTGAGTCGGGTTCCAGTTATAAGAGTGTCGTGGAAAAGGAGGAGGCTCTGGGCCTGCCTGCTGACCTCTACCTGGAAGGATCGGATCAGCACCGGGGATGGTTCAACAGCGCCATCACTTTGAGCACCGCTGAGCAGGGGAAGGCCCCCTTCAAAACTGTCCTGACCCATGGGTTTATCGTCGATGGCGAAGGGCGGAAGATGTCCAAGTCTCAGGGGAACGGTGTGGATCCCCAGGATATCATCAAAGAGTACGGAGCCGATGTCCTCAGGCTCTGGATCGCATCGGAAAACTACCGCAACGACGTGCCGCTCTCTTCTGAGATCATGAAAAGGATCGCAGAAGCCTACCGGAGGATCAGAAATACATTGCGCTTCATGCTCGGTGTCTTAAACGGCTTCGACGTGGAAAAGGGACGGGTCGCCTATGAGGATATGCCTGAAATCGACCGGCATATGATGCTGGAGCTTAAGTCCATGACCGATTATGTGGATAAGGCTTATGATGAATTTGAGTTTCACAAGGTCTTTCACACAATACACCAATATTGTACCGTGAAGCTCTCCTCTTCTTATCTGGACGGAAGCAAATCCAACCTCTATGCCGACGGCGAAGAGTGGATGAGCCGGAGGGCTACTCTGACGGTCATCTGGGAGACGGTCTATGCCCTGACCCGAATGCTAGCCCCGCTGATCCCCTTTACCGCCGAAGAGGTCTGGGGTTATCTCAGAGAGATGTCCCCTCTTGAAGAGAGTGTTCATCTGGCTCTCTGGCCGGTAATCGATTGCCCGGAAGATAAGGTGCTTGCCGAAAAGTGGATGCGTCTCGACGCTCTGCGCGACGATATCCGGCGTATCCTTGAAGCCAAGAGGAATTCTGGGGAGATCGGACATTCCCTGGATGCCTATATCTATCTCCATACGGAAAACAAGGACGATGAACTCTTTCTGAAAAGCCATCTGGACGATCTGCGGCGGATGAATATCGTCTCTTCCGTATTTGTGGAACAAAGGGAGGAGATGAGCCCGTGTCATGATTGGCCGGGACTCTCCATTGCGGCTGTAAAGTCGCCCCACGATAAGTGTGCACGTTGTTGGGAATATTCCCCGACAGTAGGAAAGAGTGGGAAACATCCGGACCTGTGCAGCCGCTGTGTCCGTGTTCTCGAAGAAGAAGGCAGGTGAGTCGCCATGAAAAAAGAACGCCTAGAGTATTATAAGATGATATTGACGGATCTGAAAAACAGTATCCTCGAAGACCTGGACTCCATTGAAGACCAGCATATACACCATTCCAGCGCAAAGGAGTATGGCGACTCGGCCTATCCCATCCATCTGGCCGATATTGCTGATTCTCTCACGGAAGCGGAGCTGGGGTTCAAACTCAAAAACTCCGAAGAGATCATCCTGGCCGCCATCGACGCAGCCCTTAAAAGAATAGAGGAGGGGACTTACGGGATCTGCCAGGATTGTGGCGCCAGGATCTCAGACGAACGCCTGGAGGTCATGCCCTATGCTGTCCGCTGTATAACCTGTAAAAGCGTATATGAGAAAAATAAGACTAAATAGCCATATGATCATCGCAGGGGCCTTTCTCTTTGCCCTGGCGGTGGATATCATCACAAAAGAGTGGGTGGCCTCCCGGATGGTTCTGAACCAGAGTATTCCGGTCCTGGGAGACTTGTTCAGACTGACTTATCTGAAAAATTCGGGGATAGCCTTCGGGATCTTCCAGGGATTCTCCTCGCTTCTCCTCTGGGTCTCTCTCATCGTCGTTGTGGTCCTTATATTCGCTTTCCGGGGTATCACACAGCAGCGTCCGGTGGTCCTGGCCGCTTACGGCCTCATCTTCGGAGGAGCCATCGGGAACATCCTCGACCGGATCCGGTTTAACAGTGTCCGCGATTTTTTAGATTTCGGGATCAATGCCCGAACACGCTGGCCGGTCTTCAATGCAGCTGACGCTTTTATCTTTATAGGTATTGTCTGTATAATCCTGTTTTTTAAAGAATACAGAAAAGATGAGAAAAAGGGGGAGATCCATGAGGCTTGATTTCAAAGGGCGTTCTTTCATTTCGCTGAATGATATGGATAAAGAAGAGCTGCTCTATTTAATGGAAAAGTCTGCCGAAGTCAAAGCAGGCAAACACAAAGGGTTTTTAAAAGAGAAGACTGTGGCGACGCTCTTTTTCGAGCCTTCCACCAGGACACGGCTCTCCTTTGAGACAGCAGTCCTTCAGCAGGGTGGGAACGTCTTCGGGTTTTCATCTTCAGCTTCCTCTTCGGTTCAGAAAGGGGAGTCGCTTACTGATACCATAAAGACCATAACAGGCTATTGCGATGCCATCGTTATGCGGCATAAGATCGAAGGCGCTGCCCGGCGGGCTTCCCAGGCAGCCACAGTACCGGTGATCAATGCCGGAGACGGGGCTAACCAGCATCCCACACAGACCTTCCTGGATATATTTACCATGATGGAAAAGAAGGGCTCCCTCGACGGGAAGACTATCGGCCTGATGGGAGACCTGAAATACGGGAGAACGACCCATTCCCTTCTCATCGCTCTCTCCTTTTTCAAGGTCAAACTCGTCTTCATCTCCCCCAAAGAGCTGAAGATGCCGGAACATTATACAGATTTTCTTAAAACCAAAAAAATAGATTTCGAAGAGCGGGATCTTCTGGACCAGACGGCTGCTTCCCTTGATTTTCTCTATTGCACGCGTATTCAGAAAGAACGCTTTTTCGACCCCATGGAATATGAGCGCGTTAAAGGGTCCTATATCCTCGACAGAGAAAGCATCTCTCTTTTGGGGGATTCCACCTATATCATGCATCCTCTGCCGCGGGTGGATGAGATCTCGGAAGATGTGGACGACGATCAACGGGCCATCTATTTTGAGCAAGCCCATAACGGGGTTCCCGTCCGTCAGGCTCTTCTGGGCCTTGTCCTGGGAACCATTAAATAAGGAGGTCGGCCATGAGCAGCGACAGAAGTTTTCGGGTCTTCAAAATAGAAGAGGGTACCGTCATAGACCACATCCCGTCTCCTCTGGGCCTTTTCGTTCTGGATATCCTGGGACATAAAAACGAAGGGATCATTTCCATCGGCCTTAACTTCGATTCCCGTCAGGTCGGCAAAAAAGACCTGATCAAGTTTGAACATAAAGTCATCAGAAAAGAGGAGACAGACAAGATCGCCCTGGTGGCGCCCCAGGCGACGATCAATATCATCAAAGAGGGCAAAGTCGTGGAGAAACGTGATATAGATGTCCCCGATTCCATCGAAGGTTTCCTCACCTGTATGAATCCTAACTGCATCACAAACCAGGAGAAGGTGAAGACTGCTTTCGACGTCATCGATAAAGAGAAGGTCAAGGTAAAATGCCGCTACTGCGAGCGTGTATGGGAGGTCAAGCCCAATATGATAGAAAAGGACGGACGCTGATGAGCGAGCAAGGCCTTTTTGCGCAATTGGAGCTGGCTTTCAGGCGTTTTTATGTGAAATTATTCCGCTACGGACGAGGTGAACTGGCCAAATTCGGGATCTCAGGCTCCCAGTTCAATATCATCGTTACCGTCTATTTCCAGGGCCCCCAGAGCCTCAAAGATCTCTGCGAACGTTTGGCCCTGGCGCCCAGTACGATTTCAGAAATGATCGTCCGCATGGAAGATGCCGGCCTGGTCATCAAGAAGAAGGATGAACAGGATAAGCGTAAGATTCTCATCGATCTGACTGAGGAGAGCAAAAAAATCGTCATCTCGGTCATCGACGCCCGGGTGCGATATGTGAAGGAAATCAGTCAGGGAATCGATAAAAAACAGCTGGAGATCCTCAGGGATACGCTGGAATCCATGCTGGAATGTCAAGAATAGTCACCGGGCTCAACACTCTCGAGCCCTTTGTCCTTACCCGAGAGGCTGTCGCCGCTGCCGGCGAATTCCCGTTTAAGACCACTGAATACTATCTTTCACTTGTACGCTCCTGTTCCGAAGATGACCCGGTTTTCCGCCAGATCGTCCCTTCCGGAGAGGAGATTGCAGGAAATTACCCCTCCGACCCCTTCATGGAAGAGGAGAAGATGCCTGTCCCGCACCTGATCCACCGCTATCCGCAACGCGCTGTCTTTCTGGCCAACAATTTCTGCGCCTCGAACTGCCGTCATTGTATGCGGAAAAGGATCTGGAAGGAAAAACCTTCTTCAGCGTCCCTGGAAGAGGTGAGGGAGGCAGCGGACTATTGCCGCCGCAGCGGGATAGAAGATGTGATCATCTCCGGCGGCGACCCGTTTCTCCTTCCTCCGGAATTTCTGGGTGAGATAGCAACGCTTTTCAGAAAAAGAGGGGGTGTGAAGGTCCTTCGTATAGGGACACGGCTTCCTGTGGTCGATCCCGGGCGGGTCTCCGGGAAACTTCTCAAAACACTATCTCACGTGTCTCCCATCTATATCATGCTGCACTACAATCATCCTGCTGAATGGACACCGCAGGGAGACGAATTGCTTCGTAAAATGGGAACCTGCGGACTGATTCTGATGAATCAGAGTGTTCTTCTCAAGGGAGTCAATGATGAAGCTTCTGTTCTGGGGGAGCTCTTCATGGGACTGTTGGAACGCGGGGTGAAGCCCTACTATATCCATCAATGTGACCTGGTCAGGGGAGTCACCCATTTCTGGGTGGATCTGTCACGGAGTGTAGGGCTGCTGCGAGAGCTCCAGGGCTATATCTCGGGCCTGGCTTTGCCCTATCTTGCGGTGGATGTCCCCGGTGGACTGGGGAAAGTCCTTCTGGGGCCTTCGGACAGTTTGCCCCGAAAAGAGGGGAAGTACCTTCTCCGCACCTATACCGGCCGGGAGGTCCTTTATGGATTCGATTCCTGACAAGAGCCACCTCAGGAGAGAGAAGATCGAGGAGCGAAAAGGGTTGACTTCCGGGGAGTGGGCCCAAAGAAGCAGAGCCGTTGTGGAGAAACTTCTGCATACGGATTTATTTCAAAATAATCAGACCTTTCACGTCACCTTTCCCATGAACAATGAAGTGGATATCAGACCGCTGATCCGATGGATCTGGTCTAAGGGGAAACGTGTGGTCATGCCAAGGACCGATTTCACTGAAAAACGGCTTGTCAATTACATCGTCCATTCCTTTGATGACCTGGAGCCGACTCGGTTTCATATGCATGAGCCCAAAATGAATAATCCCCTTTTTACAGGGCATGTCGACCTTATTCTCGTCCCCGGTGTAGCCTATGACAAAAAATGTAACCGGCTTGGGTACGGGGGCGGGTTTTATGATCGTTTCCTGACTGAGCAGAAAGCCTTTTGTCTGGCTCCGGCTTTTGATTTTCAAATCATCGAACGTCTGCCCGTCGAGTCCCATGACCGGCCGGTAGACCTCGTAATCACCGAAAAGCGAAGCTTCAGGCTTTCTTCTTGACTTTTTCCTCCGATGAGGATATAACAAAGTTAGATGAAGATAATTTAACGGAGGAGATGTGAACCAAAAGATTCTCTACAGAGTGATCTACGGAGATACCGATCAGATGGGTGTGATGTATCATGCCAATTATTTTCGCCTCTTTGAGATCGGACGGAACGAATATTTCCGATTGAGAGGAGTCCTCTACCGTGACCTGGAGAAAAAGGGGATCTTCCTCCCTGTCAAAGAAGCCTGGTGTGACTACATATCAGGAGCACGTTATGATGATGTGCTGGAGATTACCTGTGGTATCCAAAAAAGCACACGATCCTCTCTTCTCTTCGGTTACAGGATCTTAAGGGGGGATGAGCTCATGGCGCTGGGGACGACGCGTCACGCCTTTGTGGATAAGGCGGGACGGGTGATCCGCCTCTCACATGAGGAGTACAGCGCTATGACAGAAGAAGGACTGTCATGATCCTGGAAGAAAGACAGGTGACCTCCACCAATGACCGGGCCGAAGAGTGGCTGCAGTCTCACGGGACAGGGGACCTGCCCTCCTTTTTCCGCGCAGACGAACAGACAGCAGGAAAGGGAAGGCGAGGGCGTTTCTGGGCTTCTCCTCCCGGAGGCCTCTATATGACAGCAGTCTTCGAGGCTCCGGATGAAAGGGAGAGTCTCCTTCACCCTATGCGTTGTGCCGCTCTCATCCACAGAAACCTTCAAGCTCTGGGAGCCAGGGAACTAAAGATCAAATGGCCCAATGACCTCTATGCAGGGCGCCGAAAACTCGGAGGCCTCTTGAGCCGGAGGGTCGTCTTGGGGGGC
>JAFGWL010000029.1 GCA_016937175.1 Candidatus Mcinerneyibacteriota bacterium
ACGGCCAGCCCGAACTTCATCCCCCGGATCTCCACCAGGGCAGGGTTGCTCCCGGCTTCAAAGACCTTCTCCTCCCCGGTCAGGGTAAAGAGATGGATCTTGGAATAAGCCGCTGCCAGTTCGCCGTCAGGGCCGAAGACGGTGAGGGTATTGACAACCTTCTCCCCCTTCGGTTCCGCAAAGGAACCCGGAATAAAAGTGCAGCTGTATTTGCGTGCCAGCGATGAAGCCCAGCTGACCATCTCATCCCGGTTCCGGGCTCTTTCCCTGACTGAACCCAATTCGTATCCGGTATTGAAAAGTTCCGGAGCTATATAAAGAGAGGCTTTCCGGGATGCCATGGCAGCTTCGATACGCTCCCTGTTTCTTTTCAGCTGATTATAGGCGGTATTCAGCTGAAAAACGGCAATTTTCATAGCTGCCCCCCTCATTTCCCTTTATATTGGATAATACTCGTGGGGCTTTTCATTGTCAAGAAAACAAATGGAGAAGCCTTGACGAAGGGAACTTTTTCGCTATCCTAAATAAAAAAGCTGAGAAGGAGGCCCTATGCGATTCGATGCTCTTCACTACCGCTACCCGTCCCAAAGGACCCTCGTTTACGGGACGCATGGAATGGTCGCTACTTCAACGCCCCTTGCAGCCCAGGCGGGGCTCCAGATCCTCCGGGAAGGAGGAAATGCCATCGACGCCGCCGTAGCTGCAGCAGCAGCCCTCACGGTGACAGAGCCCACGTCCAACGGCATCGGCGGCGATGCTTTTGCCCTGTTCAGCTATAATGGAAAGCTCTACGGCCTCAACGGAAGCGGCTGCTCCCCGGCCCTGCTGACCCCTTGCCTTTTAAAAGAGAAAGGCCTGGACAAGATGCCCGCCCACGGGTGGCTTCCTGTGACCGTCCCCGGAATCCCGGGATCCTGGGCAGCCCTGGTGAACCGGTTCGGGCTCCTCCCCCTCTCTCAGGCCCTGGCCCCGGCTGTGGAAATAGCCCGGGAAGGATATCCCGTCTCTCCTGTCACATCCCGTTTCTGGGAAAGAGCGGTAAAACGCTATAGAGAGATTCTGAAGGGAGAAGAGTTCTCTCCCTGGTTTTCCCATTTTGCTCCCCTGGGAAGAGGCCCTTACCCCGGCGAGATCTGGTCGTCACCCGATATGGCTGAAACACTGACACTCATCGGAGAGACTGACGCCAGAGCATTTTATGAAGGGCCCCTCGGCGAAGCCATAGAGGATTACGCCATAAAAACAGGAGGGGTTTTGCGCCTTTCGGATCTGGCTGCCTTCACTCCGCAATGGGTGGACCCCCTTTCTGTGGAGTATAAGGGGAAAAAGATCTGGGAACTTCCCCCCAACGGCCAGGGAATGGCCGCGCTCATGGCTCTCAATATATTGAAGGAACTCCCTGAGACTTCTTATGACTCGGCTGAATATATCCACTATTCCATCGAAGCGATGAAACTGGCCTTCAGCGACTGCATGGCCTATCTGGCTGATCCCGCCTCTATGCCCATTTCTCCTGAAAACCTTCTTTCCGAAGGGTATGCGGCTGAACGTGCCCGCCTGATCGGAAACAAAGCCCTCAGCCCTTTCCCCGGAAAGCCTCCCGGGAACGGCACTGTCTATCTGGCCACAGCAGACAAAGAGGGGAATATGGTCTCCTATATTCAAAGCAATTATATGGGATTCGGCTCGGGAATCGTTATCCCGGGGACAGGCATCTCCCTGCAGAACCGGGGCCATGGCTTTACTCTTGAAGAGGGACACCCCAACTCCCTTGAACCCGGAAAAAGGCCCTATCATACCATCATCCCCGCATTTCTCACAGAAACGGACGATACCCCTTTGGGCCCTTTCGGGGTCATGGGAGGCTTTATGCAGCCTCAGGGCCATCTCCAGGTTGCTTCCGCCCTCATCGAGGGACACCACAACCCCCAGGAAGCTATTGACAAACCCCGTTGGCAATGGCATCACGCAAAAAAGATCACATGTGAAGCAACCTTTGACCCTGCCACCCTTGAAAAACTGAAAGAGATGGGACATGATATGGTCAAGGACCCCGATGGCTTTTTCGGGCGGGGTGCGATGATCCTGAAGACAGAAGAAGGGAGCCTGTGCGGAGCCACAGACCATCGGGCCGACGGGACTGTGGCCGCTTGGTAATATGGACATTAACGGAATAGAACTCTACAAAAACCTGCTGGAAGAGACCTTCGCCTGGAAAGATAAAGCAGCAGGACACCTGAGAGGCCTCATCCATTGCTCCAAGGGATGCTCCCATTGCTGCCACGGCCTCTTTTATGTCACCTATCTGGACCTTATGCTTCTCCTGGAAGGCTGGAAAAGACTTCCCCCTGAAACTCAAGAAGGAGTCCTGGAACGCTCCCGGTCCATCAAACAGAAGATGAAACAGTTTTTCGGTATCGAGAGTTTTAACCAGCTGGACGACCACCGGGAAGATATTTTTTATAATAAGTTCAAAGATATTCCCTGCCCCTTCCTCAGCCTGGAGCAGGGTTCCTGCATGATCTACCCCTACCGCACTTATATCTGCCGCCTCCAGGGGCTTCCCTTCTTTGACGGGAAACAGTGGGACAACGACCCCTGCTGCGATTTCAATACATCCCTTCTGCCGCTGGAGAAGGACCCTGCCAACCGCGGACTCTTCCTCTTTAACGAAGGGGCCTATTTTGAAAAAGAGAAAACTCTCTTCAGGAAACTGGGCCTGGAAGAGAAGGCTGATACCTACTATGTGATACCGGACATCATCGATTTCGTCCCCGAGGAAAGCTCTTAAACCCTTAGTCGGTTGTTTTAAAAGGGCCAGAACACAGGAAGAAGAATAAGGCTGATAATTACAATAATAATCTCAAGGGGAAACCCCATCCGGGCATAATCGGTAAAACGGTAACCTCCCGGACCCATGACAAGTGTGTTGGATTGATGCCCTATAGGAGAAAGGAAGGCACTGGACCCGCCTATGGCCACAGCCATGAGGAAGGGATCAGGAGAAAAACCCAGCCCCCGGGCTACGCTGAGGGCGATAGGAGCCATTAAGACGACAGTCGCTGCGTTATTGATAATATCGGAGAGGAACATCGTCACCACAAGAAGAATCCCCAATAAGGCCCAGGAGGGCAAGGATCCTTGCAGATGAAGAAGGGAAGAGGCAATCGTTTCTGAGCCTCCGCTGGTCTCCAAAGCGGCTCCCACAGGGATCATCGCGCCCAGCAGGATAATAATAGGCCAATCGACGCCGGAATACATTTCTTCGACAGGCAAGACTTTGGCTAAGATCATGAGAACGGCTGCCATGGGAAAGGCCATCTGCACGGGAAGCAAACCCGTAACCACAGCCAACACTGAAAGCCCGAAAATCCCCAATGCCAAAGGGATCTTTTTCTCATAACCGATCCGCAAACCCCGTTGGGCCAGAGGAAGGCATGAGATAGTCTTGATGGCATTCATGAGACTCTCCTCGCGGCCCTGAAGCAGAAGGACATCTCCCTTTTTGAAACGCGTAGTCATCAGCCGTGTTTTAACCTGTTCTCCGGGACGGGCCAGAGCTAAAAGGCTGAAGCCATACCGGGAACGAAGCTTAAGGGCGGAAGCGGAATGCCCGATAAGGGAGGATCCCGGCATCACGACCACTTCCATGGTCGCCAGATGATCAGCTCTTTTTGCGTCCTTTCTGATCTTTCGATAGCCTTCAGGCCTCACACCGGTATCATCGATAAAGAGAGCCAGGTCACGGGCGTCCACCCGCAATGTCACAATATCTCCGCTTTTGAAGGTCTCTGTCTTCCCCGGGGAGTGCAGAATCTTATCCTTTCGGATAATATTGACCAGATGAACCTTGGCGTCGGTCATCGCTGCCATCTCTTTAACGGAGACTCCCTTGAGCTTCGACCGGGAAAAGACCTTGACTTCCGTGATGTAATTGTCCACGCGGAAAAGATTCTCAGGAGATTGTGTAGAGGTTCGTTTGGGGAGAAAACGCCAGCCGATGAGGGCGACAAAAAGAATTCCTGCTAAAGCGATAACGCCCCCGACCGGTGAAAAATCGAACATCCCGAAAGGGCGTCCCAATTCACCGGCTCTAAAGGCCGACACAATGATATTCGGCGGGGTCCCGATCAAAGTCGTCATCCCACCCAGAAGAGAGGCAAAAGAGATGGGCATTAGAATATATGACGGAGATCTTCCGGCCTTTTTCGCCAATAAAATAGCAATAGGCATCATAATCGCCAGGGAGGCCACATTATTCATAAAAGCAGACAAGATCCCCACTATAAGACAAAGCACGATAATCTGGAGAAAGAAACTCTTGCCGAGGTTCATCACTATATTTCCTAAAAGGTCCACCAGCCCTGATTGTTCCAAAGCTTTTCCGATGATCAGAACTGCCGCTACGGTGATGACAGCCGGATGCCCGAATCCCGCGAAGGCTTCTCCCGGTTCGATCAGGCCCGCCAGTGTCAGGATGAACAGAGCGATGAGGGCCACAAGGTCATGGCGGACTTTTCCCCATATGAAAAGAAACAAGGTCAGGCCCAGAGTAGCAAAGACGATGGATTGCTGCATCATATCCTCCTGTCAGTCGTCACTCTATACTGATTATAGAGGAACACGGATAAAGAAAGAAGATTAAAGTCCGAAAATCAGGGACAATATTGCCGTAACGAGCTGAGCAAAATCCGTTTTGTCGATTTTCCTCACTAAAACGCACTGAAATGCCAAATATTCGCGACTAAAATGCAGTCCGAATCAAAAAAGCCCTATTTCATGACCGATATTAAAGATCCAGCCCGTTAAGGTAATCGCGGAGTTTCGCAGCCTCCTCTTTGGTGAGGGTAATGCCCTTGCTCATCTTCTCATGGTCCGGGTCCCACTCTCTCAAATCATATTTCGGCTCCCGCCCGTTCCAGCTCACCAGGTTCAGCTCCTTGGTCCAGCCCTTGTTGGATTCCGACAGGATTCCGATCTCTTTCACAATCTCCACAGTGATATCTGCCATATTTTTCCTCCTTATCCGCAATAGATGTTTTCATTATGCCAATTTAAAAACTCTTCTGAAGGGTATTCTTCACGGTGCTCAGGCAGAACTGATAATTTTCTGCCGTGCAGAGCATAATAATCTCTGCCGTTTTCATACTCCTCTTTGATCCTGCGGCTCACATTGATCGTATGGGACCGATCTACTGTCAGATACCCCTTGTCAAAAAGGATATGAAGATCAGAACGTAACAGTAATCCGTTTTTGACTTCATGCTGTCCCGCCAGAGAGACGGGTTTAATATGAGCCGCTTCCAAAACCGGCAGAGTCTTCTCCCCGGTCATGGCACATCGTCTATTATAAGCATCCGTTACTAAAATCCGGAAAGCCCCCTGTCCCAACCGCCGTTTGGCCTCGTAGGACACAAAAGCAACATCAGCCCCGATATTTTCTTTTTCGGGAATCATGGATGATCCTAAACGGTCAAAGACAGCTCTCCATATCAACTGACCCTCCTCTTCTTGACTCTCATAACCTTTTCCTGAAACAATGCTTTTGTTCCATATGCCCCGAACCGGAATCCAAAGTTCCTTGGGAAAAAAGAATGGCTCCACAAGTATCGTGCAGCCAATAACAGGATCTCTCTCCTTTGTTTTTCTTTTTTTGTGAATAGCTTTCCGGAGTTCATCCAATGATGTTACCCCGTTCTTCTCCCCGAAGCTTTCCCAGGCGAGGCTCAAGGGAAGAGCTGTATGGCGGGCAAAAAAACCTCCTCCCGCGATATAATCCAAAGGGCTGTGAAGTTTAAAAAGAAAAAGGTCATAAGGTTTAATATTGTGGACTTGCTGGAATTTCCCGGGCCGCCAGAAATTGACTTCATCAGGTCTTTTTTCGGAAAGAAAATCATACCATCGATTATCAGTGACTCCCACATAGAAACGGCTCATCATCCGCCCCCCTCTTCTTGAGTCCTAAAGCCCGCACACATTGGAAAGAGTAAAGCTCAAAGAAAAGGCCCCCTCCCGGCGTGCCGTCCGTGTCAAGGCCCTGATCCCCTCGAAGACCGCTTCTTCCTCCCCGGAAAAACACGTGCTCATGGGGCCATATTCCACTTTCAGCCCGGATATTTCGGAAAGAGCATTGATGGCCTTGATGATAATTGCATTATAATCATTATCGCCCAGAGGGTAGAGAGCTGCCTGACAGGAGAGCTTCCCTTCACATTTTTTTCCAGATCCCACAGAGAAAACCTCCTTCTTTTTTCTTTGCTTCCACTCCTTCCTTTTCCCGTATCAAAGCCTCTTCACGCTTTTCCGGGTCAAAACCGGGCCCGAAATGGAGGCCGATCTGATATTCACCCTTAACTCCGGGAAGAAGCCCCATGAGCTCTTCCACAGTGAAAAAATGCGCTCCCGCGAAAACGCTGCTCTTATCCGTTTGAGCACTTTTTTCATAAAGGCGGGCCCAGGGGCTTTCTTTTGCGATCACGGCTATGACAAGACGCCCCCCTTTTTTCACAAGACTCCACGCTTTAAGCGCTGCTTTTCGCGGATCGTCCAAAAACTCAAAGGCTGTCACGGAACAGACAAGGTCGAAGGACTCCTCATCAAAAGGAAGCTCCTTCAGAGATGTATTGACCCACCTGACGGATAATCCCGACATTTCACTTTTCTTCCGGGCGAACTTCAGCATGGGCTCGGAGATATCCACTCCAGTGACATCACAACCCCTTTGAGCCAGGAAAAGCGAATAATGTCCTGTCCCGCATCCCAGATCCAGCACCTTCTCCCCCCTTTTCGGGGCGGTACACTTGAGAAAAAGATCCTTCTCAGCCTTATCGACCAGAGCTCCCAAAGGGGTCTCAAACCAGCTGTCATAACTTGAAGCCGCCTTTTCATCGAAAAAGGACATCTTTTCCCTCCTGATTCTCTTTTCATCTTACAGGGGAAAGCCCCTCCTGACAAGTCCGTGTGAGAATCAAAATCATCGCAAAAGAGTTTCGTTTAACGAAATTTTCTTGACAAACCTCTTTCTTTTCCTATACTTAAGCAAACAAGGAGGCTTTATGTCGGATCAAAGCAAAAAACTTTTGGAAATAGGAAAAGAGCTTAAAGAACTCTCTGTAAAATCAGGCCGGCTGGGCTGGGCTTACTACACCACAGGCTATGATTTCGGTATCCAGGAATCCTATGACAAGATCACAGATTACCTCAAAGATAAAAAACGGTTTGAGACAGTATGCGCTATCCGGGACAAGACAACAGACACTGAAGAAAAGCGCATGGCTGACCTTCTTTTCGATTCCTTTGAGCGGTTTCACCTCTCTGACGAAGTCACCCGGATCACTAAAGAGATCCAGGTCCTCACCAACAAACTGTCCGGGATCCTGAATACCCACCGCAGCCATATTGACGGAAAAGAAGTGACCTCCCTGGAGATCCAGCAGATCCTTTCGGAAAGCCCCGACAGAGAACTGCGCAAAAAAGCGTTTCTAGCCCGGGCCCAGGTCAACCGCCCCATGCTTGAGGGAGGATTCATCGACCTTATCAAGCTGCGCAAGGAGTATGCCAGAGCCTACGGCGCCGATGATTATGTCTCCATGTCCCTGGAGAAGCAGGACCTCAACACAGATATCTTCAAAGGATGGGAAGAGTCCGTTCAACAGAAACTCCCCGAGATGAAGAAAGTGCGGGAAAAATATGCCCAAAAATACCTTAAAGACAATACCGTCCGGCCCTGGGATGAAGACTATATCCGCGGGCAGCTGGCCCCGGCGTTGAACACTCAGGTCAACATGACAAACTTCTACGACTATATCCGCACCTTTTTCGCCCATTTCGGATACAACCTGGATGACTACAACATCACTTACGACCTCTTCTCCCGCCGGAACAAGTCTGAGTGGGGGTACAACTTCCCTATTGAAACAGCCAAAGATTCAAGGATCCTGGCCAATATCAAGGACCGCTTCCACGAGTTCCGCGTTCTGCTCCATGAAACGGGACACGCCCTGCATTCCTACCTGAACGACCCGGAAAAGATCGTCCTCAACATGGGGATCTCCGGGATCATTTCAGAGGGGATCGCCAACCTGTTCGGCGGCTTTCTGACCAAACCTCTCTTCTACAGTCAATTTTTCAGCGATAACCTCAAAGAGGTCAAAGAGCAGTTCGCTGCCTTGAAAGAGTGGCAGGAGGCCCACATCCTCCAACCTGTAGCGGGAATCCTCTTCGACCAGCGGCTTTACACCGCTTCTATTGAAAATGCAGAAGACATCCATGCCCTTAAATGGAGCCTGGATCAAAATCTGAACGCCGTAGAGCCCTACGGAGACGAGCCGGTCTGGGCCTATCGCATCCATCATACGACTCATCCCATCTACCTGCACAACTACTTTATGGGGGACGTCACCTGCGCCATGCTGGAAGAGACTTTCAAAAAGAGAAGCGGTGTGGAACAGATCGAAGAGAAGCCCGAAGAATTCGCCCGTTTCCTCTATGACGAGGTCATCTCGCCTTCGGGGCTCTACCCATATCCTGAACTCTTCAAGAAGATTGCAGGGGAAGAGTTTTCATTAAAATACATCCTGTGATCTTTCAATAAATAGGAACAAAAAAAAGCGCTTCTTTACGAAGCGCTTTTTTTTTCTTTGAGATTCTCATCCCATGGAAAGAAAGGAAAGATGGGTTCCGGTACGGTTTTGCCAAAACCGATGGAGCTAACGAGACTCGAACTCGTGACCTCTTGACTGCCAGTCAAGCGCTCTCCCAGCTGAGCTATAGCCCCCTGCGAAAAAGATTATACGGATAATGGACTTCTTGTAAAGGGAAAAATATTCTTCTGTTTAAAATTCCATCTCAGCTATTTCAGCCCGCCGTGTAAAACAGCGGGCTGTCAAAAGGGAGTTATTCAACGGGAATATAGATATCAAGCTCAGAGTGTTCGGGATCATCATGTCTGAAGCGATGATCGTAACGCTCAAAATCATCTTTTTCAGCAAAGACGAAATCACTACGGGGAAACCATCTCTTGTAGATCTCATCATATGTCTCTCCAAGAGTGGCCACAGGGCCTTTGTGAGTAAAGACAGCATATTTCTGAGCGGGCATCTCCCTGCTGACCATTCCATGGGGAATATGATCAAACTCAGTCACTTCGACACTCACCAGGACATTGAAAGGTGTCTCATCGGTAAATTCGTCCAGGTCTTTATATTCGCAGATCCCGTAACAGACAGAGGGTGTTTTCTGATGACTGACTTCACGGGCCCGGGGATTAAAATCAGCCCACATCTGCGGAATGGTATTGTTCTTCAATGTCGTCTCTTTTTCGATACCCACCACTTTAAAAGGCTCCATATAGACGATTTTCGGCTCCATCATTTTTTGACCTCCTTTTTCCGGTATTCCCGGCCCGGTTTCCATTCTTGCGACCCGGCCGGAAAGAGGAACCACCCCTCTTTTTCTGACCATGCTTGGAGAAGATTCAAACTGTTTTTTAAAGGCCCGTGTAAAGGCTTCATGGGAATCATACCCCACATCGAGGGCGATACTCAGGATGCTCTCACTGGTCCCGACGATCTTTTCGGCTGCCGTTGTGAGCCGCCTTCCCCGAATATACATATCAGCTGTCATGCCTGTCAAGCCGTGGAAGATCCGATGAAAATGATAAGGAGAACAGCCCGCTTCCCTGGCCACGTCTTTATAGGAAAGGGTGAGGGAAAGGTTTTCCTCGATAAAGAGCAGGCTTCTTTCGATCATATCAGAATAATCCACGCTTTTCCTCCTCGCGGGAAGTTTTAACAGCCAACCGGATTCATCTTACCATATGAGAAACCCCTGTCTTGATAAATGTTGCTTTTTTTATCAGGAAACTCTTCGCTTTCTTTCGTTGTCTGATATAAAACAAAAGGAGTCTATATGAAACATGTCCTTTCCCTTGTCATCCCCATCCTTCTCACTGTTTTCCTCGGGTCATCATGCATCCGGAGGCCTCCGGCCGGACACGTGACGTTAAAACCCCTCCACATCTGGGAGCTCGAAGGACTCACTAACAGCAATTCTCCCAACTGCGTCACCGTTTATGACAACACGATCTATTATGTCCGGGAAACCCCTGAGGGGTTTCTTGTGCGCCGTATGGGCCTGGAGGGAACTCTTCTTTCTGAATTCGCTATTCCCCTGGGGAAGGGCCCCGGAGAAGCTCTGCACAGCATGGGCCTGGCTATAGATCAGAGCGGCATCTATTTTTGTGATCTTCACCTCAAACGGATCTCCCGTTTTGATTTTGAGGGACGATATCAGGATTGTATGGACTTCGGGCCGGAATCGGGAATCATCCTCTATTTTGCCCTCACCGAGTCCTTCATCTATACCACGACTATGGATTCCGTTTTTCTGGGGAAGATCGATAAAGCAAGCGGCAGACAAACGGCTTTCATCAGACGCGAAGGCCCTACTGAGACGAAAATCGGAGGAACTTTTACCGGAGGGCCGGTGAAATATGACCCCTTTAACGGGGAGATCTACATGGGACTTGCGGGTAAGCCTTATACTATTCTACGCTTTGATAAAGATCTGAACCCCCTGGGCCGCTTGACCTATCCCCTCGAAAAAGAGTTCAAGCCTATCCGTGTCTATCCCGGGCCCCGTCCCGCAGGCGATTTCACCGTCCTGTCTATGGCTGTCACCAGGGAGTATCTCTATGCTCCTCATATCAGCGCCCGCTATCAGATGAAGGACAACCGCCCCAAAGCCCTCAATTTTTCTCCGGAGATCCTCCGCTTCAACAAAGAGATCTCCCGTGCGGACCAGCATTTCACCATTCAGGGCCTGAAATCCATGAAAGGGGAGTTCTCTGTCCTGTATGCTGATGACAGCAGGCTCATCGTTCTGGCCTCTGGAACCGGAGAGTGGGTTTCTCAACTCTATCCCGAGTCGCCTCCTGAATACACCAATACCGTTTTGATCCTGTCTTTTTAGGAGAGAGGGGCCCCTCCCCTCTCCCTCATCTTTCTTTTTTGGTATATCGATATATCGGGATATATCGATTTATACTTCCCTTGATGATTTTTCCGGGTTATAATTTTTTTGGAAAGAGTAATAAGCGCCCTTATGTGACAAGGCTAGTGTCAATTAAAAAAATTGACACTTCCCGGATATGTTTTATAATGTAAAGGTAGATAGGCTCTCTTCTACGCAAAGGAGGTCAAGTGAAACGTTTCCTCTCTCTTTTTCTTGTAGTACTTCTCTTCTGGTTTTTGTTTACAGGCTCCTTTCACCGTGACGAGATCATCGCAGGCGTGGTGCTTTCTCTCCTCATCGCTTTAGCGACGAAAAACTACTATCGCTTCAATATCCTGCTGCCTGATCTCCCTGTCCGTATCTTCAAGTTTGTATTCGCCTACCTCCCCAGGCTTGTCTTCGAGATGGTGAAAGCCAATATCCATATGGCATCCATCGTCCTGAATCCGAAGCTTCCCCTGGATGCAGACATCATTGAAAACAGGACCTCTCTTACAGGAGATATCAGCCGCCTTGTCCTGGCCAATTCCATTACATTGACCCCGGGGACCCTGACACTGGATGTCCTTGAAGACACCGTTGTCATCCACACGGTGAACCGTGCAGCTTACAAAGGAGATAAGACAGCCACAACCCCTTTTGAAAAAGCTGTCAAAGGAGTATTCGAATGACCACCTATATTTTTTGGCTGCTGATTGCAGCGGGACTCATGCTCTCCATCCTCCGCATCATCCTGGGCCCGGGAAAAGAAGACCGGGTCGCCGCCCTGGATACGGCTAATATCATCGGAACGGGGATCATTCTCTTGTTGGCTTTACAGTTTCACTCGCCCTTATATCTGGATGTCGCTCTCGTCTATGCCGTTCTGGGCTTTATGGAGACAGTCGTGATCGCCAGAATAATGGAAAACAGTAAGGAGCTCTAATGCACACAGCAGGTCAGATCTTCATACTTATCGGGACCTTTTTCATGTTCCTGGGAGGGTTGGGTGTCTTCAGGATGCCCGATGTCTATAACAGACTCCAGGCAGGGACAAAGGCAACGACGCTTGGCTTTATGAGTATCGCCCTTGGCGTCGGATTAAGTCAACCCCAGTGGCTTCTCAAAGCCCTGGTCCTTATCGCTTTTATCGCCTTTACAAACCCGGTGAGCAGCTCTGTCTTGGCCAGGGCGGCCATGAAACGCGGCATCCCCGCAAGGAAGGTGACCAGACATGATTAATCCGGGACTCTCCTCACTTTTCATCTTTCTGGTCTTTGTGGCTTCCCTCCTGGCTGTGGAGGCCAAAAAAGCCTTCCGCGCCGTCCTCTTCATGTCTCTGGCCGGGCTCCTCACCGCCGTGATCTTTGTCCTCTGGAAAGCCCCGGATGTGGCCATGACTGAAGCAGCCATCGGAGCCGGATTTACCACATTCCTCTTCCTCATGGCTCTGAATAGGATCAGGGGAAAGGAGAAATAGGATGAAAAAAGTTATCGCGCTCCTTCTTTTCCTGGGTCTGCTCTTTTTTCTGGGGACAGGCCTTGAGCAGGGATTAAAGCTCGGCGACCGGAACACGTTAGCCGGCAAAGCCGGAGAGGCTTATCTGAAACGGACGGTGAACTCAGCCGATCCCTCTGCATCACCCAGCCAGGTGGAATACGGCAGCGAAACTGACATCGAAGAGAATGCCGCCAACACATTGACTGCCGTCGTTGTGGGATACAGGTCTTTTGATACCCTGGGTGAAGTCACTGTCCTCTTCCTCGCAGCCACAGGGGTCATGGCCCTCTTTTTTGCATCCGGAAAAAAGAAACGCCTCGCCCTGGCCAAACCCAATTTTATACTGTCGGTCTCCTCAGGTTTTTTGCTGCCTCTCATCATCCTCTTCGGCGCCTACGTCTTCACCCATGGCCATCTCACCCCCGGAGGAGGATTTCAGGGCGGGACCATCATCGCCGCCGCTGTTCTTCTCCTCTATATGGCGGGAAACGCCTACAAAGCGCCTGCCACTGGCCTTAAGGTCCTTGAAGGGTTTTCAGGAGCCGGTTATCTGCTTATCGGCCTTGCAGGCCTGCTTCTCACAGGATTTTTCCTTAACAATTTTCTACCTTCGGGAAAGATGGGCGCCCTTTTCAGCGCAGGGGTCATCCCTGTGGTCTACATCCTCATAGGCCTGAAAGTCAGCGCCGAACTCAGCGGTATTGTATCAGATTACATGGGAGAAGATTAATATGGGACATGAATGGTTATCCTTATGGAGTTTTCTCTACGGCCCCCTGTCCATCTTCCTGGTGGGCCTTTACGGACTGTTAACACAAAAAAACCTGATCAAAATGGCAATTTCCATTAACATCATGGATTACGGAGTGAATCTCTTCATCATCTCGCTGGGCTATGTGCCCTCTGCTGAGGCCCCGATCTATACAGACGCGGTGAAAACTTATCTTCCCGTATTTGCGGACCCGCTCCCCCAGGCCCTGGTCCTCACAGCCATCGTGATCTCTGTCGCCGTGACTGCATTTATTCTGGCCCTGACCATCAAGATCCACAGTCAATACGGAACGACAGACCTGACAAAACTCGGGGAGATGGAATTATGATCATGCAAAACCCTGTCCTTCTCATAGCCGTGCCCCTGCTTCTGGCCTTTCTCATCCCGGTTTTCTCCTCCTTCTTCAAGGGAGCTGTCCGTTTCATTCCCGTCCTGGCGGGGGGATTCAATGTGATCGCCGCCGCGCTTCTTATTCCCCAGGCATCGGGAGATGTGGCAGTGACGGAGATCGGGGGGTGGGCGTCCGCTTACGGCATCAGCCTCCTGTTCAGTTCTCAGATAGGATATATGATCCTGGCGGTGAACCTCACGGCTCTTCTGGCTATCTTCTATTATATCCTGAATGAAAGAGACCTGGGAAGCCCCCTGGCCTACCCCATCGCCTTTACCCTGGCGCTCAGCGGGGCCAACGGCATGATCATGACCGGAGACCTCTTCAACCTTTTCGTCTTCATGGAGATGACCGCCATCGCCGGTTATATCATCGCTGTCCATAAAAAAGGCTACTTGGGGACATTCCGGTTTGTGGTCCTCTCTTCGGTGGGCTCGGCCTTTTTCCTCATCGCCACAGCCTCACTCTACAATGCCACGGGATTCCTGAATATGGCCATGGCGGGAAAGAACCTTGGCGCCCTGTCAACGCCCTTTATCTCCGTTATCAGCGTTCTTTTCATCATGGCATTGAGCAGCGAAGCAGAACTCCTTCCCCTGAACGGCTGGGTCGCTCCGGTCTACAGGGAATCAAGCGGAGCGGGAAGCGTCTTCTTCGCCTCTGTCTTTTCGGGAGCAGCCCTCTTTGCCGTGATCAAGGTCATGCTTATCGTGTTCGGCATTAATTATGCTTATGTCCATCAGGGCCTGTTGGTTTTGGGGCTGGTCACGCTGGCTGCGGGAGAAGCAGCTGCGTTCAAACAGTCCAACCTCAAAAAAATGGTGGCCTACTCCTCCATTGCCCAATCGGGGCTCATCATTGCCGCTGTGGCGGCCGCCATGCGTTCAGGAGTGCTTCACAACGGATTGTTCAACGCAGCTCTTTTCCAACTCATCAACAACATCCTGGCCAAAGCCCTCGTTCTCCTGGGGATCGCCCTGCTGGGACAGGCCACATTAAAAGAGATCGGCGGAGCAGGGACAAGGAAAAAGTGGCTCGGGGTGTTCATCTCGGCGGGAGTCCTCTCCCTCATCGGGATGCCCGGCTTTGCGGGATTCTGGAGCAAACTCTTCCTCGTCAGGGAGCTTGTGGGAAACAGGATGTTCGTCTTCACCCTGGTCTTTCTCTTGGCTGCTCTCTTCGAAGCCTATTATTATCTGAGGTTCCTGCAGTCCCTCTTTTTAGGGAAAAGCACAACTGCAGCTTCTCTGCCCAAAACCTCATGGGTGACCTATATCCTGCTTTTCGTCCTGGCCGCGCTCATCATCCTGATCGGTTTCGCCCCTGATGTTATAATCCGGGCCGTTTCCGGCCTCAGCCTGGGAGGTGTCCTATGAGTACTTTGATTTTCATCGGGCTTGCTGCATCCCTTCTCATCTATGCAGCCGCCCGCCTCAGCCGCCCGCTGGGAGCGCTTCTGCTTATGCTTCTGAGCGGAGCGGGGGTAGCTGCTTTGATCCTCTCCTGGGGAAAGGGATTTACAGAGACCCTGCCTCTGGGAAATGGGCTTGAACTGACCTTCAGCCTCTCCACATTCAATTGGCCCTTTTTACTCCTGGGCGCTTTTGTGCTCTTCATCGTCTCCCTCTTTGCTGTCAACGCCCTGAAAGAGATGGAGCACGGAGCCTCTTTCCTTGCGCTTCTCACTCTCATCGGGGTGAGTGTTATGGGCGTCTTTGGAGCTTATGATTTTCTGACGCTTTTCATCTTTTTCGAACTCATGACCTGGACCTCCTTTTTCCTTGTCTCCATGGGAAAAACGGGGGCCAAAAAGGCGGCTCTCATCTATGCCTTTATGAGTATGATCGCAGCCTACCTGATGATCAGCGCCATCATGATGATCGCTCAATATACGGGAAGCTTCTCTTATTCTGACTTTATGGGGATGTACGAAGCTATGCCTTCGGGGATCAGGACCACGGTGGTCATCTTTTTCCTCGCGGCTGCTCTCATCAAGGGAGGGATCTATCCGGTCCACTTCTGGCTGCGTTCGGCGCACGGAGATGCCCCTCATGTCTTTTCCCCTGTCCTCTCGGGGCTACTGGTGAAATACGGCTACTATTCCGCCTTTCTCTTCCTCCTCTTTTTCCCGGTGATGGTAGCCACAAAAGCCGGGATCACACAGGTGACCTCTACAGACGGGCCCAATTTCATCCTGGCCTTTATCGGAGGGTTGAGCATCATGGCGGGCACCGTGGCGGCGATCCTCCAGAGTGACGCTAAAAAACTGGTGGCATTCTCGTCGGTGAGCCACGGGGGATATGTTATCCTGGCCCTGGCCTACGGCACGAATATGGCCGTGGCCGGCGGCCTGGCCCATATCTGGGTCCATGTCCTCACAGCGCTGGGGATGTTCCTCTCCATGGGGGCTGTCGCCTACCGGACAGGGACCACCGATATGGACGAGATGGGCGGGCTCATCAAAAATATGCCCGTGACCTTTACCGTCTATCTCATCGCCATCATCTCGGTAGCGGGGATCCCCCCTCTGGCGGGGTTTGTCTCCAAATGGATGATCATCCAGGCCCTGGCCGCCAACGGAAGCTACATCCTGGCCTTCATGGCCTTCTTCGGATCCATCGGTTCCTTTATGTATGTCTTTCGGCCCCTAGCTACGATCTTTCTAGGTCAGCGCCCTCATAAGTTTAAAGATGTCAGGGAAGTCCCCTTCTTCATGCAGCTTGCCATGCTCATCGTCACACTACTCACGATCCTCCTGGGTATCATGCCCTATTACCTCCTGAAACCCTTCACCCGGATCCAGGAGTTCATCGGAATGGTGCCTGTGAAGATCGGGTTCTCCACGGTCTACTCGGCTCTGACCCAGCTGGACATGATGCTGATCTTTTTGGTCTTCGGCGGCGGGTTCCTTCTGGCACTGGTCATCTTTCTTCTTTTCTCAAAGCCCACAAAAGTGGAGCAGCATGAGGTCTACACCTCGGGAGAGATCGCACCCGAGATCAGCACGACTCCGGAGATCTACCACTTCTCCAAAGGCTACTACCGCTCTTTCGGTCGCCTCTTTTCACGGTGGCCCTCGGTGGAAGCCTGGTACCATAAGGGAGCGGCCTACATCTCCCAGTTCTTTGAGATCATCGAACAGTCACTCTTCAAACAGTCCATCAACGGGTTTATCTGGCTGGCCGTTGTCGTCATGGCCGTTTTGATGGCAGTAAGGTGGTTCTGATATGGCATTGATCGGAAAAATCGTCTTGTTTATTGTGGGTGCTTTTGTGTTCCAGGTGGCCCTGAGCGGGTTTTCCCGCAAGGTCATCGCCCGGATCCAAAAGCGGAGAGGCCCTGTCTTCTGGCAGAATTTCTACGATATCGGCAAACTCTTCTTCAAAAAGACCTCCATCTCCCACGGTTTTATCTTTGATTTCGGCGTCTGGATGGCCTTCGGCGGGACGGTAGCCACCCTTCTCTTCGTCCCGGTGGGCCCCTATTCGGTCTTTCCCGGACAGACCAATTTCATCGTCATCATCTATCTACTGGCCATCGGGTCATTGGGGATGGCCATGAGCGCTGTCGGTTCGGCAAATCCTTTCGCCTCTATAGGCATCTCCCGGGCGTTGACGCAGATGTTCGGTTATGATGTCCCCTTTGCGCTTACTGTAGTCATCATGATCTATGTCCACAGGACATCCCAGGTGGCAAAACTGGCGGCGGTCCAGTCGGACATCGGCTGGCACCTGTGGGTGATGCCCCTGAGCGCCCTTGTGGCCTTTATCGCCCTCATGGCCATGTTGGGGAAAAAGCCCTTTGACACCCCCATCGCTCCCGCCGAGATCGCGTCAGGCCCTCTGGTGGAATACAGCGGGAAATACCTGGGCATGCTCATGGTCCAGCACGAATTTGCCACCTTTGTGGAAGTGGGCCTCTTTGTCAACCTCTTCCTCGGAGGGGGCAGCACCCTTCTCATCTATCTTGTCAAATATATCATCGTCTATCTCCTCACCGTGATCATTTCAGCGCTCATGGCCCGATTCCGGGTGGAGCAGACGGTGGCTTTTTTCTGGAAGTGGCCCCTGGTCCTGGTCTTTATCCAGGCTTTGATCATAATCGGAATAGGGATAAGGTGATTCTATGGACTCACGTACCATGTGGGAAAAGGTGAAAGATATTACACGGGGGCATTCCCTCTGGATGCTCTACTACTGCACAGGGTGCGGCGCCATCGAGCTGCCGCCGACCATGACCTCGCGGTTTGATATGGAGCGATTCGGCATCGGCCCCATGGCCACTCCCCGGCAGGCGGATATCCTTCTGGTAACCGGTTATCTGAGCACCAAGACACTCCGCCGTGTCATCTATACCTATGAACAGATGCAGTCCCCCAAATGGCTTGTGGGATTCGGCTCCTGTACCCTGAACGGAGGGATCTATCACGACTCTTACGCCACCATCAACCAGCTTGACCAGTATCTCCCCGTGGACCTCTATCTGGCCGGGTGCATGCCCCGTCCGGAAGTCATCATCAAGGGATTCAAACAGCTTATGGAAATGATCAAAACCGGAGAAGCCGACGGCTGGAAACAGTATCAGGACAACAGAGAATGGTATCGCAAGAACCAGAAAAAGGCCCTCGGCGACCTTCTCTATACGACACGGTAAGGGAGGATCAGAATGTTACAGAAAGATTTCATTGCAAAGATCGAACAGGAGTTCGGGCTTGATCCCGCACACATCATAGCCGTAGCCGAAAAAAAGCTCGCCATTAACGTGGACAGCGGAGAGGCCCTCTCCTTTCTCATTTATCTGAAAAACAATGATTTTATCCAGCTGTCCCTCATCACCGCCGTGGACTGGATCGATGAGAACCGGTTTGAACTGGTCTACACCCTGGTCTCCTGGGAAAAGAACCTCACGGTCTCGGTAAGCACCTTTATTCCCCGGGATAACCCTGTAATGGTCTCAGTCCGCCATATCTGGCCTACAGCCAAATATTACGAGTGGGATATCAACGAATTTTTCGGGATCATCTTTTCCGGCCATCCAGAGATGGGAAACCCCCTCTTTTTGGAAGGGTGGAGTGAAAAACCGCCCATGCGCAAAGATTTCGATCCACAGGCCTACTCCTATGAACGCTTTCCCTCGCGAAAGTACGATTACAAGGTCGAAAACAAGGGGAAGGTGATAGAATGAAAGAAGTCAAGCTTTTCCACGGCCCGAACCACCCCGGGATGCACGGAAACTTCTCGGTACACCTGACGGTGGACGGGGACACCGTAGTCTCCGCCCGCCCCAATCCGGGAATGCTTCACAGGGGGTTTGAAAAGCTCATGGAACGGCGCTCCTGGATCCAGAACATCGCCCTCATCCCCCGGATCTGCGTCCCCGAACCTGACATCAACGAAGCGGTCTACTCCATGGGTGTGGAAGCCCTGGCGGGCATAGAGATCCCCGAGCGGGCCAAATACATCCGCGTCATCGTTCTGGAGATCGCCCGCATCATGATCCATCTCATGTCCATCGGAGGTATCGGCGGGCCCACAGGGCTCTATACAGCCCCCAACTGGGGCATCGCCGACCGGGATCTCTTCCTGGACATCTTTGAAAAACTTACCGGGCACCGCGTCTATCATATGTATATCGTCCCGGGAGGCGTCCGTCAGGACATCCCCGCCGATCTCCTCAAAGAGATCGAAGAGAAGCTGGATGACCTGGAAAAACGACTCGTGGAATACAGAGAGCTCATCTTCGACCACCCTATCCTCCACAAACGCCTCAAGGGGATGGCCCCTCTTCCCAAAGAACTGGCCCTGGACTGGGGGATCACCGGCATCGGGATCCGCTCCAACGGGTTCGACTACGATATCAGAAAATACGATCCCTACCTGGTCTACGACAAGCTCTCCTTCGACGTCCCGGTGTGTGACAAGAGCGACGCCTATTCGCGCCTTTTGCTGAAATTCAGGGAGATCCCCCAGAGCATGCGCATAATCCGCCAGGCCATCGCGGATATGCCCGCCGGCAAGGTGCGGATCAAACTCCCCGGAAACGCCCTCAAGTGGAAGGTCCCCAAAGGAGCTGTCTACTCCCGCCTGGAATCGTCCCGCGGCGAATACGGCTACTATATGGTCTCCAACGGAGGTCTGACCCCCTACCGGGTCCATGTGCGCGGAGCTTCCTATCCTCAGGGTTTGTACGGGGTGGAAGCAGGCCTTCCGGGAACACGTCTGGAAGATGTGGCTGTCTGGCTGGACACCATGGGGGTCTGCGCCCCCGAATTCGACAGGTAAAGGAGCGGATATGATGAAAGAGCCTAAAATAAACCTTCTCTCCCCTTTAAAGGGGGTCAAATACCTCTTTAAAAAACCGGTGACCCTCAACGTCCCCAAAGAGGAGCGGGAAGCCGCGGACCGGTACAGGGGATTTCATACCAACGACTGGGAGACGTGTATCGGTTGCGGAAGCTGTTCGGAGATCTGCCCAACCGGGGCCATCAGCATGGAAAAGATCCCAGGGCTGGAGATCGATCCCGTAGAGGGGAAGACCGACGAGCGTCCGGTGATCGATTACGGCCGCTGCTGCTGGTGCGCCTTCTGCGTGGACATCTGCACCACCGGATCCCTGAAGATGAGCAAGGACTATGTCTTCATCGACCCCAACCCTGATAAGTTCATCTACATCCCTGATGAAGAGGGAATCAATCATAATCAGCCTGAAGAGGGCTACCGGAGAAATGAAGACACTGACCTTCTGGAGCTGGAGCGCCGCCCCATGGAGCAGGCCCCGGCAGAAGAACGGAAGGGCTCCTTCATGGAATATGTGAAAGGGTTCAGCAAAGAAGAGGCCATGCGAGAAGCGGCCCGATGTGTGGAGTGCGGGATCTGCACCAACACCTGCCCGGCTCACATGAACATCCCCGAGTATATCAACGCCGTATTTGAAGACGACCTGAAAGAGGCCTCGGAATACCTCTACAAGACCAACCCCCTCCCGGCAGTCTGCGGACGGGTCTGCACCCATAAGTGCGAAGACGTCTGCTCCATCGCCCACCGGGGCGAGGCCATCTCCATCCGCTGGCTGAAACGCTACATCGTGGATAACACGCCTGA
>JAFGWL010000004.1 GCA_016937175.1 Candidatus Mcinerneyibacteriota bacterium
ATGACCTTCTGTGAGCGGATGAAATTAAAGGCTGTGGCCAGGAGCAGGACAGTCAAGACGCTCCAGAACAGGATATTCTTCTTTTTATTCTCCATCGTCTCCTCCTTCAGGCTCCAGGCCCGCATCGATATCATAAATGTAGAGTTTGGCCCTCCCCGCTTCATCGGGCCGGGTGAGGTACATGACATTTTCATAGTCGAGACATGTCCGGGAGATTCCCAGGATCGTAACCGGATCAAGAGGCGGAAGGCTTGTGAAGGTATGGATCTCATGTCCATCTCTGTCCAGGATCCGGTATTCGTCGGATTTGGACAGGTCGAAGATGTTCTTCATACTCGTGAGAAGCATGAACTTCCCGCTGCGGTCGAAATTGACATCAAAGATATCCCTGTACTTTGTCCTGATCTTTCTGAGTAACTTCCCCTGAAGAGAGTAGACATAGATAAAGGGCTCGAGCATCTTCAAGCGGTCATCGAATGCTCCCAGCACGTAGATCTCATTTTTTGAGACAGCGTAGGTGGGATTGGCGATGAGAGAAGAGTGTCTTCTCTTGTGAAACCGGTATGCGATCTGCATCTTCTCATCAAGGCGGAAAAGGGTATGCATCCCTTCGGGCCCGGAACAGGAGAGAAGATAAAGAGCACTGTCCACACGGAAAAGCGTGTCCATATAGGTCTGCTCAGCCAGGCCGGGTGCGGCCTGATCCACAAAAACGACACCGCCTTTTTCAACTCGGTAAGAATTGATAAAATCCCGGACCCGGTCATAGATGATGAAGGAATCCGGCCCTGTAAAATCAAAACCTCCCACAGAGATGTATTCGCCGGGAGCTTTCCCCGCCTGCCCGGCCTGTCCGAGATAAGATCCCTCTCTATCCCAGGCAATGACCTGGTGTTCCCCTCTATAATACCTGAGTCCTAAAATCAAATTTTCGTTGATTTTAAAATCACTGAAATATCCTTTATCAGGAACCTTTTGCAAAAGGATTATTTCTTTCTGAACATAGATATCTTCAAGAGATCCTACTCTTCGGATCAAGGCAATCTCATTTCTTGTTAAGATGTCAGAGGGAACAGAACCTCTACAAGAGATCAGAAGGAAAAATATCCCCACAGTCAGTAATAATCTCGTTTTCACTTATTCTCCCTGAACTGAAAAACGGGAGAAGCTTTTGAGCTTCCTTGTTGTTGAGAAGTCTTTCAGTCACCATTTCGCTTTATTGAATCGGAAATCTTATCCTTATATCTTACCTGCGTGTAGGCAAGGTAATGGTCGTTCCTCCAGACACAATACAACTCGTACCTCCGGGGAAACAATTGATTTGACCGTTAGCAGTCGATTTAGTCCCTTTTTGGAGTGGAAGCGGGGCGGCCACTGCTTTTTGACTCGTCATTAGAATCGTCCCGGCGATCATCAGCCCTACAAACAATACTGCGCAGATCTTTTTCATTTTCCTCCTTTTGAAAACAACTTCGTTTTTTTACAGTTATGATTGAGAATAACAGAAGGGAAAAAGATGTCAAATCAAATCTTTGAAAGAAATGCCTGTAACACCCGGATGATCCCGTGAGGAGCCTGCTCCCGGCGCGGGCCCGGTATCAGACTAATGATGTCATGGCCGCAAAACCCGGCCAGATAATATCAGAATCACTGTTTCCGTTTTATCCGGGCCGGGCCTTAGGCAAAGCTCATCGTTGAGATGAGGGAGGAGGCATCGTCACGACACATTGTGTCCCGCCTGGTGAACAGGGCAAAGCGCCGTTTTCGGTGGTCAATGTCCCGTTTTTGGCGGGTGGCTTCTTAATCGCTTCAGCCCTTTGGGCCAGGAAGAAGCCAGCAGCGATCATCACAACAAGAAACAAGACAACAGCGATCTTTTTCATACTTCTCCTTAAAAAAGCATCTTTTTGACATTACCGGTGATATGGACTCTCTTCGAAGGCACTTTTACGCCCTCGTCGGAGACTGGGGAGGCGCCGACCAATAGCATTGACTTCCCCCGAGTACACAAGACGAGCTCCCGTTCTCTGTTCTTACCGTTCCGTTCTTACTGGGAGGGACTTTGATCGCCTCAGCTTCCTGAGTGAGGGCGATAAAGGCCCCGATGGCCATGAGCAAAAGAACCATGGCGGCGATGATCTTCTTCATATTCCTCCTTCTGAAAAAAACTTCGTTTTTTTACAGTTATAGTCGAGAATACCAGAAGGGGGAAAAGGTGTCAATCCAAAATTAAAAAAAGAAACGGCCTTAGGGCCTGATGATCCCGATGGGAGTCTGCTCCAGGCGCTGGCCCAGGAAATTGTCGGCGCAATTGCTTTCCACAAATTCAGGATCCAGCCCCGAAGTCTTTCCCCAGACATCCACATCGCCATAATCATTGGCGTCGATAATGGCGATCTCCACCTCTCGGCCCAGCTCAGCCTTGATCTTTTCGCAGACTTCGTCTCCCTTGACCGGGGCAAAGATCAAAACACGGTTGTAGGGGCCCACTGTCTTGGCCCGAACACCATCGGCACCGTCAATGGCCCCGGCACGCCGGCCCGCCACCTGGTAGAACCATCCGTGAATCCCCATCATCTTCCCTATGCCGCCGATAACGGCGGCAAAAAGGATCCTCAGCGCGCCGGCTTCATCGATGGCTCCCTGCATCTTTTCCACTCGGCCCAGGCCTTCCCCCGAAAGGGGTTTTGTCACAAATTTTGAGAGGAAACGAGCCAGTCGTGATATCTTCAAATCATCGAAGGGTTTCACCATACCCTGCGAGATGGAGACGACTTTGGAGGAGATCACGATGACATCTCCGTCTCTGGCTTCTTTCTCCAGGGCCTTGGTAGCCACCTGTATAATATCATCCTGTCCGGTAATGACTTGTGTCTTGATGGTGATCTTTTCCACTGAAGCCTCCTTATTTTCGTTGTGTCCGCCAGCGGTTGGCCAGCCAGTTCCATTGGGCCGGATTCTCTTTCACGGCCTCTTCCAATCTATCAACCAATCCCTGTAAATGGAAGCGGATATCGTCATCCAGGTCCTCATGTTGGCGCGTAAGGAGGAAAGGCTCTCCGATATGCCCCACAGAGGTCCCGTCTTCCAGCCGCCGGACGGTGACGAAACTGACGGGGCAGCCGGTCTTCAGGGCAAAAATGACAGGCCCGTGCGGAGTAGAGCATCGCCGCCCCATAAAGGTCGTGGTCACCCCGGCGATCCCCCCATCCTGGTCGTTGAGGATCGCCACGCCGTACCCCTCCCGTAGGAGACGCAGAGTCTCCGGCACCGCGCGCCTGTCTCTGTAGATGATTTTGACACCACTCTTTTCCCTCATTCGGTTGACCAGGCGGTCGGTGAGTGGGTTGTTCTGTCTCCGGGCGATCACTGCCAGGGGATAGCCTTTATAGGCCACCGCCTGTCCCATGAGTTCCCAGTTCCCCAGATGGCCCAGAACAAAGATGACCCCGGGATACTCGTTGTATATCCTTTTGAGCACCTCTTCGTTTTCGATGCTGATGACTTTGAGGACATCTTCTTTTCCCATGGTCATAAGATGGATCATTTCAATATAGGTGAGGATATTCTGAATGAAGACTTCCCGGACAAAAGCTTTGAGAGGCTTTCCTTCTTTGGGAAGGTCCAGGTGAGCCTTTTTGATATTGTCGACAGCCAACCTTTTATACCCCATAAGGGCGAAAAGGGGAAGAAGGGCTGCAGCTAGCTTACGGTTACAACGCCACGGGAAAAGAGAAACAAAAAATACCACGGCTTTGACAAAAAGATATTCGATCCCGTATTGAAGGCTTTTGACAATCATCATGAGGAAAGGGCCTTTTTAATCGCTTCCACGTAACGTCCTGCCGCTCCGCTGTTGGCCCGGACACACGCTCCGGCCCGAGCCGCTACAGCTTCTGCTTCTCCGGGGTTTCCCAGGAGACGCTTCACAACGGGAGCAACCTCATCTGCAGAAGCTGTTATGAGAGCACTTTCATCCGTAAAATAGTCGTAGATCTCCTGAAAGTTATGCATATAGGGGCCGACGATGACGCACTTTTCCCAGAGAGCAGGCTCGATGATATTATGCCCGCCCTGGGGGATCCAACTTCCCCCCACCAGGACCAGGTCGGCAAACTTATAGACCATATCCAGCTCTCCCATGGTATCCCAGAGGGCCACGTCCGCCTTCCAGGAGAGCCGGGATGTCCGACGCTCCACGCTGAACCCCTTTTCCGTGAGGAGGATCTCCACTTCCTGTATCCGTTCAAGATGGCGGGGAGCCAGGATAAAAACCGTCTTTCCCTTGAGCTCCTGAAAACGGGAAAAGAGGATCTCCTCTTCCCCCTTATGGGTGGAACCGATCACCGTGAGCGGCTTGTCGGGGCGCCCTTCGAAAAGCGCTGCCAGGCGTGATTCCCGGCGGGGGTCACTCTTTTTACCGTAGACGTCATATTTCGTATTCCCGCACACTTCGATAAGCTCTTCCGGCGCTCCGCAATCCATAAACCTCTTCTTCTCCACATCAGATTGCACGAGCAAAGCCCGGTAGAGGGCGAAGATATGTCTCCATAAGCTTCTGAAAAGGCGGTAGCTTTTGTAATCTTTGGGAGGGATCCGGCCGTTGACAAGAAGCACGGGCACCTTTTTCTGCCAGGCCCTGCGTATAAGCTGGGGCCAGATCTCCGTCTCCACGATGATCAGAGCCCGGGGCCTCATCTTACTGAAGAGCGAAGCCACAAAGGGGAAGAAGTCCACGGGAAGGTAAAAAAGGGTGACATCCCGGCCGAAATGCTCCCTCACCATCTTGTATCCTGTATAAGTCCCCACAGAGACAGCCACAGGCTCTTTCCCCGTAAACTCCCGGATCACCGGGACGGCTGCTTTGACCTCTCCTGCCGAGACGGTATGAAACCAGACATATCCTTTTGCGGGGAACAGGCGCGACGGGACGAATCCCACCCGCTGAAAAAGGCCGTGACGGTCTTTGCCTGTCACAAGAGCCCGGATCAGATAATAGGGAAAAAGAAGGAGCAAAACCGGGATAAAAATCAGATTATAGAGGAAAAAGATGAGGGCCATGCCCTACCCCTTTATATTCTTTTCGGTGATCTCCAGAGCCTTGAGAGCGATCTTCAAAGAACGGAGATTGTCCATGGCACTGTAGATGGGCTTTTCATGGTCCTGGATACAGTTGACAAAATGCTCGATCTCCAGGCGCAGGGGATTGTCCCTGTTCACCGTAAGGCGTTCTACATAGGAATCCTGGACCTGCTTCATCTTCCCCCCCACGACATTGTCACTGGTCGTGGCTTTTCTGTGGATGGAGACATCTTCCGAAGCATAATCGAGGAAAATATCATAATCGGGCATGGTTATGGAGAGGGTCCTTATCTTTGTCTGGCTCACACGGCTGGCAGAAATGGTTGCAAAGGTACCGTTTTCAAAATAGAGTTGGACATTGGCTATGTCTTCAAATCTGCTGTAGACTTGTTTTCCCACAGCTGCGATCCCGGCGACTCCGCTCCGGACCAGGCCGAGGATAATATCGATATCATGGATCATCAGGTCCAGGATGACCCCGGAAGTACGCTCTCTTTCCCCGGCAGGCCCAAACCTTTTGGCCTCGAGAAAGATCGGCGTCTCGCCCTTCACCACATCCATCAGCTCCAGGACAGCGGCGTTGAACCGCTCCACATGGCCCACATGAAAGACGAGGTTTCTCTCTTCTGCTATATCGATAAGCTCCACGGCATCTTCATAGATCCTGGTCATGGGCTTTTCCAGAAGAATATGCTTCCCGGTCTCCAGGCATCCCTTGGCCACCTTGTAGTGCTCTGATGTGGGGACGGCGATATTTACCGCATCCACGTGGGGGAGAAGGTCCTGGTAATTGTAAAAGGCTTTTGTCCCGTAGAGCTCTGCGATCTCATTGGCCCGGCTTTTACGGATATCACAGACTCCGACAAAATCGATATATTTCTTCAATTGGTCGTAGATCCGGGCATGGTAGTTTCCCATATGTCCCACACCGATGACACCCACACGCAATTTACTCATGACAGCACCTTTCTTTTATCAGTCGGGCCGCCCTCCGGACAGCACCGGCCGGCTCCAGGGATGCTTTCACCTGCGAAAGCTCTTTTTTGATCCTCTGATATTCTGTTTTATCTTCCAGGATCTTTTTTACCATAGCGGTGAGTTTGGGTTGTGTCAAATCCCTCTGGAGCAGTTCCGGGACTATCCCTTTCCCGGCGATGATATTGGGCATTCCCACATAGGAGACTTTCACAAGAAGCCGGGCGACGATCTCCGTGAGAAGTGAGACTTTGTAGGTGATGACCATTGGCGTCCCGGCCACGGCTGCTTCCAGAGTCGCTGTCCCTGACGAAAGGATCAGGAGGTCGGCTGCTTGCATCACCACCGTCCCCTCCTTTTTCACAGTCTTGATGAAGGAAGGCGTCTCAGGGGCAAACCGCTCATAAAAACTGCTCGAAGCAAAGGGCATGATAAAATCAAATTCCCCCTTCAGGGCTTCGGCGGTCTTAAGAAAAAGAGGAAAGAGAGTCCTGAACTCCTGGGGGCGTGATCCGGGGAGAAGCCCGATGAGAGGTTTGTCATAGGAAGAGGAAAGGCCGAGAAGCCGTCTCGCTTCACCCTTGTCTAGAAGAGGCATCTCGTCCAGGATCGGGTGGCCGATATAGTCCACAGACAGGCTAGTCCCCTTGTAGAAGGCATCCTCTTGTCGGAAGACGGCCAGGATATGGTCCAGTTTGTTTTCCAAAGAGGAGGCTTTTTTCAGCCCCCAGAGCCAATACTGGGGAGCAAAATAATAGAAGGAAGTGATCCCTTCCTTCTTCACTGTCCCGGCCAGATTCAGGTTAAACCCTTGATTGTCGATAAAGACGACACAATCGGGCTTCCACTCCCGGACAAAGCGACGGGCCTTTTTTAATGAAGAGAGGTTCTCCCTCAGGTGAGGAAGCCCTTCAAGGATCCCCACACTGCTCTTTTCGGTAAGGTCATCGATGAGAGTGACGCCGGCCGCCTTCATCCTCTCCCCCCCTATCCCGCACAGTTGGATCCCCGGGATCTCCTCGTACAGGGCTCTGGCGAGAAACGCTCCGTGGAGGTCTCCCGAAATCTCACCGGCAGACAGAAATATCTTACCCATTCTCTTTCAGCAGCAAGCCCCTTTCCGATTTGTTGATAAAAGCGATCACATGAGCCAATTCCGGACATTTTTCGGGACCCAGCCCTTCAAGGGTCTTGAGCATCTCTTCCCGGCTGCTGCTTTTGCGGATGACTGAAAGGGCTTCTTTCAGGGTACTCCTGGTCTCCCGGTCAAAACCGGCACGACGCAAGCCTACGATATTCAACCCGAATATCCTTGGAGGATACCCGCTGACAAGGGTATAGGGAATCACATCCTGGGTAATACGGGAAGCCCCGCCCAGCATGGCAAGGGTACCGATCTTGCAAAACTGGTGGACCAGACAGGAAGCCGAGATAAATGCCCGGTCTTCCACAGTGACATACCCCCCCAGGGCAGTAAAGTTTACCATGACTACATGGTCCCCCACCTGACAATCATGGCCGATATGAGCATGGCCCACTAGGAAAT